>SVTY01000019.1 GCA_015063535.1 Oscillospiraceae bacterium | reverse complement strand
ATACGGAGAGATATCGAAGTGGTCATAACGGGGCTGACTCGAAATCAGTTTGTGCGCAAGCACACGAGGGTTCGAATCCCTCTCTCTCCGCCAAAAAGAAGAACCACCCAATCGGGTGGTTCTTTCTTTTTCTAAACGGCGGAGAGAGAGGGGTTCGAACGCAGTGAACAAAACAACCCAGTGAGTTGTTTTGTGAACGGTGACCGAAGATTTTTGCCCGACATAACAAAAGACAAAATCCGAAACGTCGGGCAAAAATCAAGAACGAATCCCTATCCACAATTTAGTGCTCAAAGCGATTTTATCTATTCTTCATCGCAATTTCACAAACTTTATTTATACAATCATCGCATAATGGAACTTTGCTTCCGTCAGAAATAAATACACTACATAATCTACAAGTCATTTTGTCAGGTCTTACAACCACTGCACCATCTTCTAATGTAATAATAATCGGAGAACCTGTTATTAAATTTAATTCTTTACAATATGGTTTGGGTATCACTATCCGCCCTAATTTATCAAGCTTTGTTTTTTTCATGGTTTGGTTTTACCTACCGTTTTTTATTTTATAATATCACATAACAAGACAAATCACAATGGACAGATGTGTCACATAAATAAAATGGTCGCTGGGCTCCTCATCGGAGCACCAGCGACTTCCTACACTCTCGCAAATGAGCGCATACGTGTATAGAGTGGGATTAACCTCACCGTTCACGTATCTGTGGAGACTTTTGACAGAAACGCCGATTGCGTCGGCAGTATTCTCCCAAGTTCCGTACTTTTCTTTCGCTTTGAGAACTTCTTTTCTCACTTGATTGTCGATTCGCTTTTGAAGCATATCGTTTCTCCTTCGGGCATAAATTTCTCGAAACCGAGCCGCCCTACAAAAAACAGAAGGAGAACATTTGCAAGGTGTATTGATATTATTTTAGCATATTTTTGAAACAATGTCAAGGAGCGTGACATAAATGACATATAGTTATGCTTTCGACATGATATTATACCATTCTATTAGCAATCCTACTAAAGCAATCAAACAAAGTATAAGATAACAAATTCCAATTTGTCGAACACCTTATCCCCAAGGGCTACCACCGTGGTAGCCTTTTCTCTATCCTTTCTTTACCCAAGCAACTCCCCAATCGCCTGAGCCGTTTCCCTTTTACTCGTACTATCGATATGGCTATAAATATTCGCCGTGGTTGCCATATCGGAGTGTCCGAGCCAGTCCTAAATCATCTTCATCGGTATTCCCTTTGCGAGTAGCAAGGACGCGCAGGAGTGTCGCAACTCGTGGAAGCGTATGTCTCGCAATTTATTCTTTCTAAGTATTACCTTGAAGTGATTTGTATCGTTTAGTAGCCCTTGTTTTTTTTTTCAATCTGTCAACACAGCATAAAGCTGCCACCTCCTGTAGCATAAAAAACAACACAAGAGCCGGCATAAATCCAAGCTTATTTTACTTTTTTCTTGGAAGCTTTTGTCGCCTCAAAGCTTGCGTTCGTAAGAAACACCACCACGTCCCCGGGAGCGTCGGGCAGAAGCACCGAGATCCAATGGAGCTTGTTCATGTGGTATGCGGGATATACACCCTCCGCCGCACCGAATGAGCCGAACATCTCGGTCGGCAGCTTGAGATTTACAACATCGATGACCTCATCGCTCTCAAATCCAAACTTTCGGCGTGACACCCGCATCACGATCGCATACCACTTGCGATTGTCTGCGTGTCTCAGCACCGCCGTCTCAAAATCTTCGTCAAAAGGATAGTCCGGCGATGTGCCATATGTATCCGTACAATATTCAAGAAATTGTTTTTTTGTCACTCCGATACCTCCTTGCTTACCTTTGAGCTACGCAAAATATGTGAACAATACTGCTCCTATAATTATATCATACAATTGTTAAAAAGTATAGATATTTCGATAAATTGGTACCGAACGAAGAAAAACAGCACGCCGATAAGCATGCCGTTTTTACTTTACCGAGATCGCTTCATAAGAATCTTTATCGGCTTCGCATTTGTTTTTTATAGGTCAACGGAGTCACTCCATACGCCTTTTTGAACAAGGCAATAAATCCCGAATAATCACTGAATCCGCTATTTTCGCAGGCTTCCATCACCGAAAAATTCTCATGCAAAAGCTCTGCGGCACGTGCCAAACGCCGTTTTTTCAAATATGCAGACGGCGACATATGCAACGTTTCTTCGAAATGCCGCTCCAGCGTATTGATGCTCACATGAACCATTCTCGCCAATTCTCCGATCACCAACGGCTCGGAAAAATGGTGGTTGATATACTCCAGCACCTCCGTCACATCCGTTGGGCAAAGCTCCCCTGAAGAATCCGACTGCTCTGCCGTATCCAAAAGATGAAGCAAGCTGAAAAAGCGGTAGATTTTTTCCACCTCGGTCTGTTGCGGCTCCACCAGTTCCCTGCAAAGCTTAAACAGCTTTTCCTGCGCATTGATCGACAGGATCAACAAATTCTTTTCTCCCGCCTCCCGCTCAAAAAACTTGGGAAACAAATCTTCGTTTCCTTCGGTAGAAAACCATACACAGCAGTGCTTATGGATATCGTGACTATGATAGACACAATAATGGTATTCGTAAGGTCTTGTGATGATAATGCTCCCCGGGAAAACAGGATACATCCGCCCTTCTACCATAAAGGAAACATTTCCGCTCATATTTACATAGATCTCACATTCCCTGTGCACATGATTTTCATCCCGATCGTTGGGAGGAACATCAATACTCTCCGCATAGCTGGCATCTACCCGAAACGATGCCAGGTCGGTGCAAGAAAATGAAGATTTTCGGATTTGATTGCCTAAGCCATCAGGCACTTTTTTGGTGGAAGCCATTTCATACTCCTTTTCTGCTTATGATATGATAGTATTCTGCCAATTGCCGAAAAGCTCTCTTTCTGTTATAAAAACATCAAGGTACCGACAAAGCAAAGGCATACACTGATAACAACCGATTTCGGCGGTTTTTCCCGAAAGATCACAATTCCCGCCAAGGTCGAACAGATCATACTGCCTCCCGTAAGGAAAGGATACAGCACAGTAGCAGGAAGGTTTGTGGCACCGAAAAGCTGGATCATGTAGGATACGCCTCCAATAACAGCAGACACAACGATCAGCGGAAGGATCACATGCTTTTTGACGCAAGACGTTTCCTCCTGCGTCTGCTTTCGCTCTTTTCTTTTGCAAATCAAAAATGCTGTTCCTGCGATCAAAAAGCTGACGACTCCGTTGTACATGACAAACTCGGTCGTGCTGATGGTAGGATATCCCGTTTGAATTTGATGAAGCTTGGAAACAACACTGACAAATCCGTTCAGAACGAATACGCCTACACACATCAAAAGCTGTTTCATCCCGGGACGTTGCTTGCTGACATTGGACAATGCCACTGCACAGATCAATACTACAAGTCCTGCCGTCCGAAGCCATGAAAAGGGTTCGTCCAGAAACAGAAGACCCCACAGATACGGGATAGTCATACCGCCTGTCATCAAAAACAGCGTATACAATGCCATGCTGCTATCCTTTAAAATACGGAAGCCCAGTAAAGTATAGCTCATGCTAAGCACCGATTGACATATCACCATAACAATGGAATAGACAGAAAACGATGCCCGAAAGCCGTTGAGGGCAAAGAAAATAATAGCAGAGCAAAAGCCGGACAGCGCACTGAAGAAAAATCCTGCCTTCAGGGAGGTACCTGCTTGCTTTTGATATAGTTTATTGATACAAAAGTTGACTGCCAACAGAATTGCGGCAAAGACCAACAGTAAATAATTTATCATAGTAATTCTCGCTTTATACAATGGTTATATCCAACAGAAAGCGACGGATAAGAGGCTTACCGTTCGATCAGCATCTCAATGCTCCCGATATTGAGCAATTTCTCGTCCGCTCCCGCATCCACATCGGTAAGCACCAGCTTCCGTATCTTTCCCTTATTTACCAACAGCGGCATCGGCTCATCCGTATGATTTTCGGTAACGATATCGGAAAGGATAAGCTGCTCTACCTTCGTATCGGTTCCCACACGAATCGTCTCAATGGGAACACAATGCTCTCTGCGATGTATGTGATCCATGCTGAGTCGCTTCACCACCGATTCACCCGAAATATAGATCAGCGGATAGACCGCACAATCGGGATTGGGATAAATATAGTCATGCCTTGGAGATTTGGCGGCAAAAATATGATCGAAGGACAGCGCATCAAAGCCTCCCGTGGTCGGGCCGGGATAAAATTTGGTCACACCGATGCAATACTGATAATAGGTTCCGTACACATTGGAAATATGGATATGCTCGACCTTTTGCCGTACCGCCAGCAGACGCACGGCACTGTGGCATTCCTCGGCAAAAAGACCGTCGATCTCGATATGGGTAATGGGGCCTCCCCTACCCTCGTCGGCATTCAGCGCAACGAGATCATCATAACAGGCGCCCTTCAAATTTCGGATCACGCCGTAATGGCAATTTCCATTGCAGTGAATGCCGTCCATATTGATGGGCTTGGGATTTCCGTAATTGAAGTCAAAGGTAATATTCTCCACGGTAAAATAGGAGACCGTGTCAAGGGTCACGGCAAAATTGGTGGGATCCTTCAGTGTCAGATCGGACAGCTTCAGATTCCGCACGTTATAAAAGAGCATTCCGTAGCCCCAAAACTCCTTGACAGGGATCGGCTCCCCCGTGTAAATGGGGTTGGGAATCTGACCTTGATTATTACAATTCCAAATACCGCCGCACAGCTCGATATTGACCGACGGCTCGGCATCGGAATAGTCAACGACATAAGACAAATTGTGAAGATAGTTTTTGTCGAAGCTAAACTCCGGCAGGCGAGACGGATCGGGATCGTAGGGCAAACGATTCCGCACCATCACACAATTGGATTGATCCGCCAAGCGCACCTCAGCAAAGCGAGGCAGCACCAAACGGAAATTTGAGGGAAGCTCCAAGGGCTTCGATATCAGATAAAATGCTTGCGGCGCAGGCAGGATCAGCTCACAGCCTGCGTTGTCAATTCTTTCTTGAATGGCTTTTGTATCGTCGTGAATACCGTCACCGTACAGAAATTCCATGCTATTCTCCTTTTGTTACGGACAGACGGGTAAGCCTGTTCGTTCGGACTTCTATATTATTGATTTTCAAGAAAAATGCACCTTTGGGCGTTCGGCAAAAATGCCGAACGCCCTTTGGTTTATTTTGTGCTGATAAAGCACTTGCTTACAGGTCGACCTCGGGCAGCTTTACACCGCCGCCGGAATATTCGTCCCGCTCGGGGGGAGTAGGCGTATCATCGCTGTTTCCGCCATTATCTTCGTTACCCTCATTATTGTTTCCACTGTTGTCTCCGTTATTGCTTCCGTTGTCGGGAGCCTGTGTATCGGTCTCCGACTCGGATTCTGAATCCGTCCCAACAGGCGTGCCGACCGTATCGGCGGCAGCCGTGGTTTCGTCCGATTCCGAAGCCTTGTCATCCTTACAGGCGACCAAGACCGAGAGGGTCAGGAGCAATACCAAAAGGATCGCTACGATTTTTTTCATGATGTTATCCTCCAAATCCCGCATCGATTTCAAATTCGTCAAATTTAAAGGAAGTCAGTTCAATGATCTCTTCTCCCATTCCGCTGACGGTCAGCACATCGGCAGGCTCTGCCGCAAGCAGGGTCAAGTCGGGGGACTTGTAATTCAGTTTTTTCATGACCGTCCCTCCTTGTTTATTGTGCGATGGCAGCCGCAGACAAGCCATAGGCATACAGAGCCTCGATCAATGCCGCCTCCTTCTCGGACAGAGCGGTATTATTCAAAGCGGTCTTGACATAGTCTGCCACGCTGACAGTCAAAGTCTGTCCGCTTGCCGTTTCATCCACAGTCATAGCAGCGGTAATGGTAGCATTCATCTCATCGGCGCCCACATCATTGCAAATCACGGTGTAGGTATTCTCTTCCCCTGCAACAGCGGTCAAATCCTCTGCTGTATAAGTGTGCGCTCTGCCGTTCACGGTTACGGTCACGGTGAGGTTCTCGGTGCTTGCTGCCTTCAGGGTCAGCTTCACAGCCAAGCGTCCCTCCAGACGGAGTGCCATTTCGGTAAACGCATAGCTTGCATCGGCAGTTCCGCTGAGCGCATACTGAGGAACGATCGCATCCTTATCCACGGCAGAGCCAAGTCCCGTGAGGGTCACATCTGCGGTAGCAAGGGCATCGGTCTTATAGTCCGCATAGGTCTGTGCCGCAGCGGCGTAGCGCAGCAGGTCGGCGGCGATGTTCTTCTCTGCCGCAGTGGCATCGCCCTTCTCCAACAGCTTCAGGCAGTAGTCCTTGATGCTGAGAGACAACTCGGTCTTAGCGGTTCTGCCGCCGATCTTACCGGAAACGGTCACGTCGATCTTGTCGGCAACATTCTGAGGAAGAATGTCCTTTGCGGTCAGCTCGTAGCCGCCGGTCACTTCGTTGACTTCACTGCCAAGGGTCTTGCCGTTCATCTTAAAGGTTGCGGAAACGCCCGTTACCTTTTCGGAGGCTTCGGCAACAACGTTCAGGGACAGATCGTTCTCCAAGGTCACGCTTGCCTTGGTTGCTTCCAAATCCTCATAGACCAAAGACAGATCCTTGTAAGTAACGGTATTGGACTCGGTCTCGCCCTCAATAGCGGAGGAAATGAAGAACGCATCCGCATTGCAAAGCGCAGGATCCTTCGCTTCGATCATATCGTAGGGTACTCTTCCCTCGATGTTGTAGCTACCCGTGTAGAGATTGAGCCAGAAGTTAGACATGGGGATGACAACATACCCCTTAAAGCCTGCGGGCAACGGCTCAAAGAGGTCTGCCGTCTGTGCTTGAGCTGCATTATCTCCCTTCAAGGCGACATCACTGTCCATCTGAACCGTGCCGTTCACGCCATTGTCACCGTAATAGTAAGCAAGAGCGCCAGGAGAGGAGATCACCCACATCATCCAAGATTCACTGGTCGGGTTCGCATAGCCAGCCGTTTGACCGTAGAGCCAATTCTGCGGACATTTATTGGATGGCTTGCTCCGATACTGGAAGCGGAAACGCATACGAAGCCGTGCACCCTCATCCAATTCGGAGGTATCCACATAGACCTTCAAAGCCGAGGCACCTGCCAGGGAGGTTCCGCTTTGTGCGAAAATATTTTGCTGCATCACAGTCTTGGAGTTGGTATTGGTACCGCTCAGGGTCACACCCAAGCCATCGGTATCCTCCCAATCATAGGTGACACCGTCACCGAAGGAGCCTTCCGAGTTTCCGAAGATCGGAACGGAGGCGGCATTGAGGGAAACCTCCTCGGTGGGATAGACATAATAAATGTCACTCGTCTTCTGTCCCGCAGCCATACCCGTGTAGTAGATTTGGGTCGTATCCGCCCACTTACTCACAAGCAAAGGCATGACTTCGGCAAAGGTCTTACCGGTTGTATTGTCGTTATTGCTTCCGTACGTAGCAGCATCGGAATGATCTGCGCCGTCCGTGCCGGAGGCGCCGCGGCTGAACAGAGAGGTAAAGGGGATATAATACCAACCGCTGTCGTTCGTCGTGGTGTTATTAAACAAATTGTCTTTGAATGTAGAGCTGAACGCTTTCCACGTTTGCGTGGTCTCGTCAAAGATATATGCCGTTGAAGTAGCATTGGCATAAATCGTCGCAGCGTTGGCATTGTTCCACTTAGATGCACCTGTGGTACCGAAACGCAGGGAACCTCCGGGGCTGGTACCCCACGATTGGTAACGCTTTAAGCCAAACTGAATATCCAGATCAAAGCCGGCGCTGTCGGTTCCGGTAGCCTCACTCATGTCAATGTACATCATAAGACCGGAGGCGCCGCGCCAAGCCTTACCGCCGATGATCGGCGCTTGCTGCGCATAGGCACCGCTCCAGTTTCTGCTTGTTGTCTTATGCATGCCATCAGCAGTTATTGAATAGTTCCTGCTGTCACCAGCGGTAGTGCCGTTTGCCCAATTCGTCATCCTGGCAGTGGCACCAATGGTCGCACCGTCGGGCAGAACCGTCGGCTGTGCGGAGGGGGTAACTGCTGCCGATGCCGTAAACATGCCAAAGGGAATGCAACACAGCACCATCAGGGTCGCAAGGGTCAAAGAGAGTAGCTTGAACTTTTTCATGGTAGTTGCTCCTTTCATTTTGTACGGGAATTTCCCGATTTTTTATTGTCAGCCTTTCGGCTGCATTTCTGACAAAGAGGTTTTCCTATCAATTGTCACGATAGGCTCGGTAATCCTGCAAGACCTGCTCCAGCTTGATCTTTGCCATATCCAGCTTTGTTTCGATCTCGCCGGTGAAAATATTCTTCGGAGATTTGATAGCTTGGTTGTCCACAAGCTCATAGAAATTGTTTCTCCAAGTGGTTTCAAGGATGACACCCATCGAGCGTTGCCCCGCTCTGCCGAAATCATAGATCACGGAGGAGCGGATCAGGTCAAATGCCTGCATACCCATAGCATCGGAGGAATACCGCTTTTTGAGATTGTTCTCATAGAAATAGGGAGCGATGTTCCGATATTCGGAGGATACCACCGCCTCAATGACAACACCTGCCAGCTCAGGATCGGTGGATGCCAACGGCACACTCCACACATCATAGCCGTTGTTGTTGATTACACGGTAGTTCTCCTGATCCTCATCCAGCTTGGGGGCGCTGATCACCGCATACGTATCGGTATTACTCACCGAGAAGATCTCAGAGAGGGGGCCAATGTGCATGGCTGTCTTTTCCCGATTCAGTGGAGCGGCACCTGTGGGAAGCTCCACCTCGGCACCCTTGAAGCCCTCAACCAGCTTATCCAGCAGACCGTCGATCCGCTCGAGCGTGGTCGTGTCATCAAAGGCAAGCTCGGCAACGCCCTCCGCATTGTTTTCCGTGCTGTTGAAGCCCGAACCGTAGTACAGGCAATCCATCCACACCTCACTGGAAACGGTCAGACCGTAAACAGAGCCGGGATCTGCCTCTGCCAAGCCGCGGAATTGCTTTGCGTATTGCAACATGGTGTCGATCGTCCATTTTCCGTCGAGGAAGAGCTCCACAGGGTCGGTGAGTCCCTCTGCCGTCAGCATTTCGGTGTTGCAGAACACCACCTCCATGGATTGGATCATTTCCACGGATGAGTTTCCTGCCACAAAATACAAGCTGTCATATTGCGACCATTCCGTGGTGGAATCGGGCCACCAAGGCATTTCCAAGGTCGGGTATGCCAGTTTGTTGAGGTTTTTGAGTAAGCCCTCCTGTGCCATGACCATAGGCCACAGGGAGTATGTCTGAATCAAGTCATAGGATGCCTCGGGGGAACGCACCGTAGTAAAGAACTCGTCGGCGGCTGTCCATGCCGCATTGACATACTCAATGTTGAACACCACATCCAAGCGGGCTTCTACCATCAATCTGTGATAATAGAGCTTTTGGAGCAGTGCGTTGTTTGCGTCATTTGCTGCGTCGGGCATCGTCGTATTCTTGGCTTCCTTCCAGCCGAGGATCTTGATCTCTTTTCCGTCGTAGGTCATATCCTCAGTGATCTTATCCTTGACAAAGCCGTTTTCATCGGTTTCCCATTGGGTCTCGGTCTCGGTTGCTTCCACTGTGTCGGTAACAATCGGCACCGTATCCCCTGCGGGAGCGGTTGTTTGCTCGTCCGTGGGTTGATCCTTTTTGCAGGAAACCAACATGCCGCCAAGCATCAGCACGCAAAGAAACAGGGATAAAATTCGTTTCATCTTTTTCTTTTCCTTTCTGAAAAAATTTTTATTTATCTTGATCCCCTTCCCCCGATGGAAGGGTACAAAATACAGAGGGGGAAAGCTCACAGGGAATCGTCACGGTGCTGTCTGCTGCATAATGCAGACGGGGACGTGTTCCGCTGTCAGGGTCGGTTCGGTCGTCACGCAGCCATTGATTGAATTCATAGCCCTCTATCGTTCCCAAATTGTCGGGAGCGACCTCAAAGGCGTACTGCTGTGTGGGCCAGAAGCAAATATCCGGGTCAATGACACGGTACAGCGGCAAGTATCCGCCATTGGCACCGTGGTGCGTCACTTGCAGGATATCGCTTTTCAGTGCCGTTCCGTAATTCTCCGCCATGTGTCGGCAAAGCCACTGCTCGCAATCTCCCAAGGTGAGAAAGGTCTTATCGGCGAAGGTAAAGCGATAGGCGGCAGAAGTGTGATTACCCCACGGGAAGTAAAAGACATCTTCATGACGGTAGGGGTAAAAATCCTCTTGGGTATAGACGATCTCGACCTCACAGCCGGGGAATGCCATTTTCTGACCTGTGTGATAGACCCATGCTTTCGCACCGCACGCCGCCGCTTCCCTGCGGAAATTTTCGGCAACGGTTGCCATCCATTTGGGATGCTCGCCCTTGATTTCGATGGTATCGAAATCGGGGAAATTGAAGGCGATCATACGCAGATCGATCCGATCACGGTATTCCCGCATAAATTCCGCCGCCATATCGCCGTGGTCGCTGTGGGCATGGGTCATAAACCATGCGGTGATCACGGGCTTTCCCGAAATTGGATTGCGGTCGCACAAAAAGCGGTATAAAAGCTCTTTGTCGCAAGACTCGGTCGGATCTTCCTCCACCCAAGCACCGTTCACCTTTCGTTTCGGGTAAACAGTATGATCGGCAGGACCGCCGTCAATAAGAATATAACTGCCGTCGGCAAGCTGAATAACATCGCAAAGCCCGGGAGCGCCGTTTCCCTTTTGATAATTTCCCAAACGCCCAAGCTGTGAGACCGAGGGCTTGATACAGACTGACGGTTTCTTGGGAGCCTGTTCGGAGGGCAAAAAGCCTTTGGGTCCATAAACCGTGCGTACACATCTCTCGGCAGGATAATAGGAGATAAAGAGCATATGCGTTCCGTCTGCACTGAGATAAGTAGCAAAACGGCTGTCGCCGATGGCGTTCTCCGCTTGCTTACAAAATCCGTTTGCCTCCAGCACGGTCAGATACGCACTGTATTCCTCGGCAGTGGTCTGTACCACCGCCCTCTCATAGTTGCCGTCTCCGCTGTAATAGATCCTTCGCTCGCTTCCCTGCTGTGTGGCATAAGGCGGAAGCTCTTGCAGGATGCTTGCTCCTTCACGCAAGTGATCGGGTAATGCTCCCATAATGATATGATTCATAAGCTTCTCCTAACACGGGATCGTAGTCGTTACATCGCCCAAATAATGCGTGCGTTGCTTCACCGTATTATCCCGGATCCATGCGTTGAAGCCATAGCCCGATTGGGTTCCCAACTGTTGCGGATTGGTCTCAAATGCCCACGTGGAGCATGGCCACAGGCAGATCTCGGGGTCAATGAGCTGATACAATTCCAAATATGCGCCGTTGGCTCCGTGGTGTACGATCTGCATGATATCGCTTTTCAGCACCGATCCATAGGTCTCCGCCATTTGCTGATTCAAAGAGACCTCGCAATCTCCCAGAACCATAAAGGTGGTATCGTTCAGGGTAATACGGAAGGCGGCACTGGTATGATTGCCCCACGGAATGGTATTGGGGAAGAAATCCTCGTGGGTATAGAAAAATTCAATGTTACAGCCGGGGAAATACAGCTTTTGTCCCGTATGGAAAATAAAGGTCTTGGCGGTTCGATGATAATTTTTAACCACCGCCTCAAAGCGTCTCGCCAAGCTTCCCATCGTAGTAGCCGACTCATTGGCAATAGAGATCGAATCAAAATCAGGGAAATTGTACGCCACCATTTCCAAGGTCACATCATTCTTGTAGGTAGAAAGAAAAGAGGTTGCAAGACCGATATGGTCTCCGTGGGCATGAGTAATGATCCATGCGGCGATCACGGGCTTACCGCCGTTAGGATTTCGGTCGCACAAAAAGTCATACAGATTTTTGGCATCCTGACTCTCCTTCGGTTCGCCATCCTCAACCCACGTACCGTTTGGCTCCTTCTTCATCAGCTGTACCGAGCCGTCGGCGGGACCGCCGTCGATCAAAATAAATCTGCCGTCTGCCAACTGAATTACATAATTCATACCGGGTGCGCTGTTGATCTTATACATGACCTCTACACCGAATTGAGTAATACTCGGTGTTGTTTTGATGGCAGAACCCGTAGGAGCTGGCATCTCTTCCGTTCCCGGCAAATAATTCCGTGCGCCGTAAACGATCTTACAGGTTGCGGAATTGGGATAAAACATGGTATAAACCGCCGTACCGTCTCCTTCATCCGACACATATGTAGCAAACAGATTGCTTCCGATGGCATTTGTTGTATACTCCGTAAAGCCCTTGCTCTCCAACGCATTCAAATAACGCTCGTATTCGCTTTGGTTGGTTTCCTTAAAGCTTACCTCATAATTTTCGTTTCCGCAATAATATACTCCCTCCAAAATTCCGCTGACCGTATTATAAAGCGGCAACGGAACCGATGCTCCGCTCGCCTCTGCGGTCAAGGCATAGGATGCGGAGATTGTAAAATCGCCGTTTTCCTCCTTTTGAATGGCAACCAACAGCTTATTCAATGCCTCCTCCAGCAGATTATCGGAATAGGCACTGACGATGATCTTTTCTCCGACCACACGCACCGCATAGCCGGAGTAAGACAGACTCTGCAATACCTCCGCAGATTCACTCCTTCCCTGCACGGCACCGATGAGAATTTCTTTTTTCTTTCCGTTTACCGAATCGGCGTACATGGAATTGGACAGATCCACCCCTGTCTTCTTTTTCAGGTCATCGGTAAAATCCAAAATCGTCTGTTGCATTGTCGAAGAGATTGACCGAGGACGGATCAGAACATATTCGCTCGCCTTATTGGAAACGATAGTCAACTTTTTCTCGGAATCGCTCGGATCCGAATCGGGTGTCTGAACTGTGTTCGAGTCCTTGTTGGCATTCGGATCGTTAAAATCGGAAGGCGTTTCTGTTTCCGTACCGTTCTGTAACTGTTCCACCGTGCTTCCTGCTGAGCTATCGGCAAAATCCGACTCCGCGTCTTCTCCGCCGTTGTTACAGCCCGTCAAAAGCAACGCTATCAAAAGCAGAACCGCTCCCATTGGTTTTAACATGTTCTTCATGGTTTTTCCTCCTTAATACCATATCCTCATTTCCCGAAGAGGAGAATCTATTTGGGATACAAAGAAAACTCCTGTTCATGCAATACAATTATAACATATCAATTTCAAAATTTCTATAAGAGTTTCACCAAATAATATGTAATATTCACCACCGATTGTAGAACAAACAAATTTTTTCAAGCCCGTTATTGGTTAAAATGTACAATCACGTTTCATGTTCGCATTCATCCAAATGCATTTCATCCTTCTAATAATAAAAAAATAGAACACAGAAGCCTGTGCTCTATTTTTTGCTATGCTGAGGATTGTAAATTTTTTTGAAAAGAAGTTGTCAAGCAATGTGTACCATATTTCCCTTATTTAATACCGTTCTTTCCTTTTGCCGCACGCAGGGCATTCAGCACCGCCAACAGTGCCGCCCCCACGTCTGCGACCACTGCTAAGCCCATGGGGATCCCCTCCCCTGTCTGTGCCGACAGCCACACGCCGATCAGCAAAACGCCCAGCTTGATCCCAAGGGAGAGGACAATATTCTGTCCCGCAATGCGAGAGGTGCGGCGAGACAGGGTGATGGCTTCAGCAACACGTCTCGGATCATCCTCCATCAGCACCACATCCGCCGAGCTGACGGTCAATGCCGAGCCGCAACAACCCATGGCGATCCCCACGTCCGCCGCAGCAATGACCGCCGAATCATTCAAGCCATCTCCGCAAAAGGCGACCGTGGCGTCCTTTTTTCGTGTTTTCTCTTCCTGACAGATTACGTCAAACCGATCTGCCTTTTCGGCAGGGGTCAGAGAGGCGTAATATTCCTCTATCCCTATGCTTCGACACACTTCGGCTACCGATTCCTTACCGTCGCCGCTGAGAACGGCGATCCGCTTGATTCCCAGCTTCCTCAAGGCTTGGATCCCCTCGGCTGTTCCTTCCTTCAAGGGGGAGGAAAAATGCAGACTGCCCAGCAATCTTCCGTCATAAGCACCGAAGATCGCTGTCGTGGGGCTATCCTCCAAGGCGATTCCTTGCTCCCGCATCAAAGCGGCGTTGCCAAAGATCGCCTTTTTTCCGTCCACCATGCAAAGAATACCCCGCCCGCTTCGATTTTCCACCTCGGACACGGTATGCGATACCGTTCCTCCGTAGGAACGGCAAAAAGAGGCTGCCGCCGCATGAGGGCTATGCACTAAGACCGCATAGGAGAGCGACAAAAATGCTTTCTCCGACATTTCTCCGTACACCTCGGCACCGTCAAAGTGCAGACCGGAATCGGTGAGCGTTCCTGTTTTATCAAAGGCAACGGCACGCAAGCGGCACATGCTGTCTATGACCTCGCCGCCGCGAAGAATGATCCCGCGGGATGCCCCCGCACCGATACCCGCAAAATAGGTCAGCGGCACCGACAGCACCAAGGAACAGGGGCAGGATATGACCAACACCGTAAGAGCCGCCCGAAGCCATGGCAAAGGCTCCCCTGTCAGGAGAGTTCCCGCAAGGGCGATCAGTGCCGCCACGGCGAAGGCGCACGGTGTAAAATATTTTGCAAACCGACGGATCTTCTTTTCGGATACCGATTTTCTTGCCGTGGCTTCCTTCACCGCCCTTGTCAGTTTGGCTACCACGGAATTTTCATAGGTCGCCGTCACGGTCAGCTTGACCGAGCCATCGGTAAGAATGGAGCCAGACGGACAAGAGATCCCCTCATACAGCTCCCAAGGCTTTGCCTCTCCTGTCACCGATGAGGTATCCGCCAGACCGCCGCCCGAGCAAACGGTTCCGTCCAAGGGGATCCGTTCGCCTGATACGATCAGGATTGTCTCCCCCACCGCCACCGATTCGGGAGACACCCGTTGCGGCTCTCCTTGGCGGATCACGGTGGCATACTCCGGCGTGATCGCCAACAGCTCGGAAATGCTTCGTTTGGAGCGGACATAGGCACCGTCGGACAGGGTCTCCCCCAAGGAGTACAGATACATCACCGCCGCACCGTCCGCAAATTCTCCAATGGCAAAGGCACCGACCGATGCCACGCACATCAGGGTAAATTCGGTAAAGATCTGCTTTCTCCGAACCCCCCGAAACATATCCAGCCAAACCTCTGCGCCAAACAGCAGATACGCCGCCACCGAAGCAACAAGGCGGATCGGCAGAGGCAGAAAGCCAAGAAAGCCGATGACAACGGGGATGGCTCCCAGCCCATATCGCAAAAGCTGTTTTTGGGGAGAACGACATGCGTCCTCTTGCGCACGGTCATGACCGCAACCGCATCCGCAACCCTCCTGCTCCTCGGCATGATGCTCATCACAGCAATGGCTTTCTTCCTGCCTGCGGGTGTGCTCGTGGATGTGCTCGTGCTCACAACAGCAATCATGGCCGTGGACATCCCCATGCTCATGGTCATGCCCACAGCCGCATCCTTTTTCTTCTCGACACTTCTGTTCCAATTGATTTTTTGCGGCTTTTGCGTTTTTTTCTTTTTTGATCTTATCTGACATCATCAAGCCTCCTTTTCACTGACGTGCAGCAATGCCATATCCAGCATCAAGCGCACATGCTCGTCGGAAATGGAATACACCAGACTTTTTCCCTTTCGGGTAACACGCACCAGCTTCGCCTTCCGCAAAATGGCAAGCTGATGAGAGGTTGCCGATTGGCTCATGCCCACCCGTTCACTGATATGCATGACGCACAGGCTTCCCTCCAACAGCTCGGTCAGGATCCGCAATCGGGTTCCGTCTCCCATGACCTTGAAAAATCCGCACATGGTTTGCAGATCGTTGTCGGACAAATGTGACTTTATCATTCCTTGACTCACAGCAACTCCCCCTTTTTATTCATATGAATTACAATTCATATGAATATTATAGCATATCAATTGATCTCTGTCAAGATATTTTCCCCGTTTTTCTTCGATTTTTTATTTGTTTACATGGTGTTCAAAATTTAGGTATATAATGATAATACGATTGAATCTCCCCACGGATCTTATACATGTGAAAGGAGCAACTGCTTCACTATGGAAACCACTACCCCTTCTCTGCGCCGCAATGCTTTACTTTATGTCCTGATCGGGCTCTCCTTGACGGTCGTGTCGGTCATTCTGCGGTGCTTCAATCTGTTTTTCTTTTTTGATACGGAGATCGGCTATTATCAAAAGGGTGCGATCCTTCCCATTGTTTCGGCGATCCTGCTGATCGCCGCTGTCGCTTTTTTTGCGATCTGTGCGGTCCTCTGGTTTCGGAAGGCTGCCATTGGCTACGATACCCCTCCATCTGTCACAGTTCGGATCGGCGCATCTCTCGCCGCCATCGGCTTTGCGGCACTGATCGTCACAGAAATCATCGACGTGGCTTTGGGCGGAACGCTTTCCATTGTCAATCTGCTGTTCGGGCTTTTGTCGGTTGCCTACTTTGTCATGCTCGCTCTGAATCTGGGTCGGGACGGCTTGCGGATCCTCTGCGGCTTTTGCGTGATCCTTCGTCTGCTTCTCGCTCTTGGCGGCTCTTATTTTAATGTTATGGTACAAATGAATGCCCCCGACAAGCTGTTTTTTCATTTAGGCTGTCTTGGCGGCATGCTGTTCTTGGTCAGTGAGATGCGGTCGCTCATCGCTTCCACAAGACCTGCGCTCTATTTCTTCTCGGCAGGTTCCGCTTCTCTGTTTTTGGGTGTCGCTTCCCTGCCCTCAATCCTTGCCTACCACAGCGGACGTCTGACCGATGATTCGGTATTGGGCGGTTATTATATGCTGCTCGGTCTGTTTCTTTATACTGTGATCCGCCTGCTTTCGGTGGCGGTGAATCCCATGCCCGCCACACGTTCGGAGGAGGTAGCGACCGAAGCGGCTTGTGAAGAAGAAAATGAAGAATCCATAGAGGAGCTTGCAGAAACGGAAGCCGATTCCGAGCAAGTGCAAGAGACGATGCCCGAATCCCCCGACACAGAGGAAATTTCTCCCGAAGAAGAACCGACCCTTGAAGAAACACGAAATGAGGATCCGTCATGAACGCTAATGACCGCATTCAGTGGCTCCACAAAAAAATATCCGCCGGCTGTTATCCCAACGCCTCTCACCTGTCCGAGCAATTCGATATCTCCCACCGTCAGGCACAGCGGGATGTGGACTATTTGAGACGGGAGCTGGGAGCCCCTCTCTGCTATTGCTCCCACAAAAAAGGATATTATTATGAAAGCGACTATATTCTGCCCGTTTCGCTGGAAACAGAGGGAGATGCCGACTATCAGGCAGTGCTGTCGGGGCTTCGCGCCTTCAACGATCAGACTGCCGCCCGTTCGGTTGTTCAGCTTCAGTTGCCCTATTCCGCCACACTGGAGATCAAGGATAAAATGACCGTCATGAATCTCCGTGCCTTTATCGTAGCAGAGGAGCCAAGACACCGCTACCGTTGCGAATTCCCCAGTGTGGAGCTGTTTTTAGGGATCATCGTATCTGCCGATGCGGACATTCGGATCCTTTCTCCTGACTGGCTCCGACACAAGCTGGTAGAATTTGCCCGCCGCCTTTTGGAGCGGAATGCGGAAGAAATTCAATAATTTTTTTGATTTTTTTCAAAAAAGCTATTGACAAATCAAAAAAATATGATATAATATGTCTGTTATCCAAAGACAGCAGGTTTCAGTAAAGGCTTATGCTTCCCTGCCGAGGACAGATAAATGAATCAAGTTTTTTATCTTTCTTCGCAGTAGGTCTATGCCTGTCGGAAGAAAGTTTTTTTGTTTCCTGTACAAAATTTCACATGGGAGGTGAAAGAAAGTGCCCAGCAAATCTATCCTCGAACAAAAGCAGGCAATCGTTGCCGATCTGGCTGAGAAGCTGAAGAACTCTCCTGCCGGTGTTGTGGTGAATTATCAGGGTATTACCGTGGATGATGACACCAAAATGCGTAAGGCTCTCCGTGAGGCAGGCGTTACCTACACCGTTATGAAGAATTCTATGACCGGCAGAGCATGCGACGAAGTGGGTCTTAGCGATATGAAGCAATACCTTGTCGGTATGACAGCAATCGCTATCGGCTCCGATGACGCCGTTGCTCCTGCAAAGGTTCTCAAGGAGTATGCAGAGAAGATCGAGTCCTTCGAGATTCTGGCAGGCTACCTTGATGGCGCAGTTGTAGACAAGAACACCGTTCTTCAACTGGCGGATATTCCCTCCAAGGAAGTCCTCATCGCCAAATTCTTGGGAAGCATCAAGTCTCCGTTGTACGGTCTTGCTTATGCTCTCCAGGCTGTCGTCGACAAGGGCGACGAAGCTGCCCCCGCAGCAGAGGAAGCTGCACCGGCAGAGGAAGCCGCTCCTGCGGCTCAAGAAGCTGCTCCCGCAGCAGAAGAGACTCAGGCATAAGCCTTGTCTCACCCATTTATGTGCATCGCACAATACTAAATTTTTAATTTATTCCATTTAAGGAGGAACACGAAAATGGCATCTGAAAAGATCACGAACATTCTTGAAGAGATCAAGTCTCTGACCATCATTGAACTGGCTGACCTGGTAAAGGCAGTAGAAGAGGAATTTGGCGTATCCGCAGCAGCTCCCGTAGGTGTTGCCGTTGCAGCCGCAGGCGCAGCAGCTCCCGCAGCTGAGGAAAAGACCGAGTTCGACGTTGTGCTGAAGTCCTTCGGCGCAAAGAAGCTGGACGTTATTAAGGCAGTCCGTGAGATCACAGGTCTGGGTCTGAAGGAAGCTAAGGAAATGGTTGAGGGTGCTCCCAAGACCGTTAAGGAAGGCGTTTCCAAGGACGAGGCTGAGACTGTTAAGAAGGCGCTCGAAGAGGCTGGCGCTGAGGTTGAGGTTAAGTAAGATAACCCAAACATACAGAACAGGGATGTTGCTTTTGCAACATCCCTGTTCTGCTTATATAAGACATCGCTCCCTGAACCCGCATTTGGTACCCGGTTAATGTGCGGGAACACATAGCTGTCCTCCATGCAGAGCAATTAGTTTTGCCAATCCATATGTTTATATTATTTTATTACCGTTACTCCTTCGGGGGCAGTCACTTCTATCTTCTTTGCTCCCTTTTCGTCTTTTGTCCAGCACACGGTCACTCTGCCGCTTGGAAGCTCATACCATGCCTCTGCCCAATCGATCCCCTCTATATCTGCAGGAGCCACTCTTACAGTCTTACTGTCAAGGATCTCCATTCCCGCTATGTTGAAGGTAAACCAACGGATGATATCGCCAAGAAAATGGTGGTTATGGGAGCCGCATTCCGACGGATCGGGCATAAAATGCTCGATAAGAGCCGTCTCTCCTACTTCAATCAGATATCCATACCCGGGGAAATCCCTGTTCATGATCAGCTTGTAGGCAAGATCTGCCCGTCCAAACCTCGACAGGACATGGAACAACACATGAAGCCCAAGAAATCCGCAATCAAAGGTATTATTTTTTTCCTCAATGAGCTCTATGAGGCGGTCAAAGGCTTTTTGTTCCTCATCCGCCTCAAACACACCGTAGTAAAGAGGAAAACACTGACTGGTTTGGCAATTGCCCTTTACCGTCATGGTCTCGAAATCGATCAGCTCACGCCGTACCGTTTCCCGCATCTCCCGGTAGATCCCCTCGGCATAAGCCGCCTCATGGGTATATCCTATGGCATGGAACATTTCGGCTGCTTTTTGGGCTATATCCATGACCATAACACTGTCTGTCAGTACCCTCGGTGCATCGGGCCTGGATTTACCGACAGGACACCAATCTCCGAGTCCGATAGCAACCGTACCGTCCGTGGCTCTTTGTGAAAAAACATAAGAAAGATACCCCAGCATAGCATGGGCGTTTTCCCGGATCACCTCTGTGTTATCTCTAAACTTATAAAGCATATACGGCAGATTAAACAGCACACTATGCCAAGCAGGTCCGTTCTTTCCCATACCCCAGCCTGCAGTAGGAACGATTTCGGCAATAGCCCCTGCCTCGTCCTGCGTCTTGCGGATATTATCCAGCCATACACGCCATGAGCGCTCAAGATCGTATAACAGTACCATGTGATCGGCAGACAGAGAGGCATCCCCCGTCCATCCGTTTTTTTCTCTGTGTGGACAGTCGGTCGGGAAATAAAAAATATTGGAGCGGTCGGCATTGATCACCATATCACAGAGTGTATTTACACGCTCATCCGAACAGGTAAATCCGCCGATCGTCTTGATATCCGAAGACATCACGAGATAGGTGAGAAGATCGGTCGTGGCTTGCTCCTCGG
>SVTY01000007.1 GCA_015063535.1 Oscillospiraceae bacterium | reverse complement strand
GAGCCAAGGACGGAAAGTGCCATTTCTTTATGACTATAATTTGGATAGAAGCGCGCAAGTACTAACGGAAGTATATTGTCCATAAAAAGCGTTATGAGCCATATAAAAGTCAAGGTTTTCATTTTTTTCTTTTTCCTAATCTAATGAATTATAAACTGTGATAATTATACCACGTTTTTATGAACATTTCAATCATTAAGAAATAACCCTCGCTCCATTTCGGAACGAGGGCATCTTTACTGCTTCTTAAACACAGTTTTCATAATATTTGAGAACTTCGGGGGCATACCGTAAAGAAGAACGCCTACACGGTAGATCTTTGCGGAAAGAACTCCGATGCCGACGGTCGATCCAATGAGAATGGCAATAGAAATAGCAATCTCATACCACGCCACCGTACTCATACAAATTCTCGTAAACATAGCCATAGGCGAGGTGAACGGGATATAAGAGCATACAAGCATTGCGGTGTTATCCACGGAGCCGCTGCTCATTGAGAACATAACTACCATAAAGGCGATAATAAAGAGGAACGTGATCGGCATAACCGATGTATTGATATCTTCCAGCTTGGATGCTGTCGAGCCAATTGCGCCAAACATAAACGCATAGATCAAGAAGCCAAGCACGAAGAACACGATCAGATAGATAAACAATTCAATCGGAATATCGAATATGGAAGCAATCAAAGGATTGGAAAGTGCTTCTTTGTTCACGTTGTAAAGGAGTATTGCCGTACCAAATATGAGAACGAGCTGAGAGAAGCCTGCAATACAAGAAGCAAGCACCTTGCCGAACATCATGCTTGTGGGCTTTGCGCTTGTAACCAAAACCTCCATAGCACGAGAACTCTTTTCGGTGGCAACGTTGGTGGCAACCATCTGTCCGTAAAGAAGAATGACCATATACAGAGCAAAAATCATGATGTAGGTGTAAAAGAAGTTCTGTATCTGATCTTTACCGAGAGTCTGTGTGTCGCTTTCAATCTGAACAGACATGATCTCTCCTGCCTGTTCGGGCGTAAGTCCGTTCTGTACCATAGCGTTGATACGATATACCTCTTGCAGGACGGTGTCTGCCATGGCAGTATTGCTATCGTACATCGAAAGGTTCTTTACATAATAAGTATAGGAGGATGCGCTGTTCATTACAAAGGCACATTCCGCATTGCCTGCTATAATATCATTCTTCAGCTTGTCAATGCTGCCTTCTGCAACCTTTACGTTATAATCGACGAAAGCATTTGTGAAATATTCTTTTACGATAGCGGAGAGGGTTTCATCCTCGGCATAAACAAGCATGGTGGGAAGGTCGGTTGGGGATAAATCCCCCTCCTCGTCCGATTGGAAAGCCGAAATAATATTGGGAATGAACATGACAATGGCTATCGCAACAACGAGAAATATCGTGATCCCCACGAATGCTTTGTTTCGAAGATAGCCTTTAAGTTCAAATTTAAGTATTTTTCCAAACTGATTCATTGCTCTGCCTCCTTACACCTGCGCACCCGCATACTCTACGAAAATATCGTTCAGAGAAGGCTCGAATACCTTTATCTCGTCAATATCATAGTTTTCTACAAGTTGTTTCATCATCTCCTGCTTTTGGTCGGGACTTGCCAGCTGAATGAGTAAGGTTCCGTCCTCACGCTCGGTGCAAGTATCTCTGAGGTCTGCCTTTATTTTTTCGGGGGCTTGGGTGTTTACCACGATCTTATCGCGCGGATAGGTTCTCTTGATTTCGCGGAGGTCTCCGCTGATGGCAACCTTGCCTGCGTTGATAATGGCGATGCTGTCGCAAAATTCCTCTATATAGCTCATCTGATGGCTTGAAAACAGAACGATCTTTCCTTTTGATATCTGTTCCTTTACCACGTCCTTGAGAAGCATTGCGTTCACGGGATCAAGCCCCGAGAAGGGTTCGTCAAGGATAACGATGTCGGGATCGTGCGCAAGTGCCGTAATAAGCTGAATCTTTTGCTGATTGCCTTTGGAGAGCGTATCAAGCTTCTTGTTACGGTATTCGCTCATGCCGAGTCTGCCGAGCCAATAATCAACGGCACGTATAGCATCCTTTGTACTCATACCTTTCAGCTCCGCAAAATACACAAGCTGATCTATGATGAGCTTCTTCGGATAGAGTCCTCTTTCTTCCGGGAGATAGCCGATGCCGATCTTATCGTAATCAATGGGCTTTCCGTCAATCAAGACCTCTCCGCCGTTCGCCGAAAATACGTTCATCAAAATACGAATCGACGTTGTTTTACCTGCGCCGTTTCTGCCAAGCAGACCGAACGCTTTTCCACCCTCTGCCACAAAAGATACACCCTTAAGGACTTCTTTCTCGCCAAAGGATTTGTCAATGCTTCTGAGTTCAAGTACCATTGCTTTTCATATCCTCCTCATAATTTGCTCGGCAAAATTTACATGTGGTTATTATACCACAAAAATATGAATAAATCAAGGCGTTTTGACGGATTTGCACGGATTGCTTTTATCAATACTATCCCGCTTGACGAGATGGTTGGAAAAGAAGTGTGCGGCAACAATAAATTTTATCCCAAAACAAGGAATATATTGCAAAAGTTCATAAAAAGTTCAAAAACTTCTGCTATACTATATAATGACGAAAAATTTTATGTAAAAGGAGTTACATAGTATGGCAATCACATGTATTATTAACGGCAAGATCGTACTTCCCGATTCTGTTGTTTGCGATAAAGCACTTGCTTTTGATAAGGCAAGCGGCAAGATCGTCGGAATCGTAGATACGGTTCCTGCCGATGCCGAGATCATCGATGCCGGCGGAAATTACGTCGCTCCTGGTCTGGTGGATATCCATATTCACGGATATCTGGGCGAGGACACCTGTGACGCCAAGGTCGAGGGCATCAGAAAGATGGCGTACGGCGTGGCGAAAAACGGAGTGACCTCCTTCCTTCCCACAACGATGACGGTATCCAAGGCAGAGATCATGGCAGCACTTGATGCGGCACGCAGTGTCAAGGAGGAAAGCAAAACTTGGGACGGTGCGGAGATCATCGGTGTTCATGCCGAAGGCCCCTTTATCAATCCCTCCAAGAAGGGCGCACAGGCAGAGGAAAATATCCTTATCCCCGATGCCGATTTCATTTTGGAGAATGCCGACATTATTACCTCGGTGACCTTGGCTCCCGAAATGGACAAGGATCACAAGTGCATCAAGACCCTGGCACAAAAGTCCAATGTGCTCGTTTCTATGGGTCACACCGATGCGACCTTTGAGGAAGCGATGAGTGCGGCAAAGGACGGCGTTAACCATGCCACCCACCTGTTCAATGCAATGTCGGCACTTGCGCATCGGAATCCCGGAGTGGTCGGAGCCGCATTGGCATCCGAAAACGTTTCCGTGGAGGTGATCGCCGATACCTTCCATATCAATCCCGGTCTGTATTCCATCGTTGCCAAGGTAAAGGGCAGTAAGATGGTTCTGATCACCGACTGTACCCGTGCGGGCGGTATGCCTGATGGCGAGTACGATCTGGGCGGACAGCCGATCTTCCTCAAGGGAATTGAATGCCGTTTGGCAGACGGAACCATTGCGGGAAGCGTTCTGAAGCTCAATTCCGCTGTGAAGAACGTGCTGGATCACACCTCGTTGCCGATTTACGAGGTCTTTAACATGGCTTCTCTCAATCCCGCTGCTGCTATTCACTGTGCCGATCGCATCGGCTCGCTGGAAGCAGGGAAGGATGCCGACATTATTATTGCCGATCAAAATATCAATATTATGAAAACCATCAAGAAAGGAAGAACAATTTATGAAGCTTAAAGTAAATGCACCTTTGGATCCCGGCTTTATGCCGATGGCGGTCGTCTACCGTGATTTTGAAGCCGCTGTCAAGGCTGCGGGCGGAGAAAAGTTGACCATTGGTCTGGAAAGAAATGACGGATTGACCTCTGTATATACCTTGGAGGTATTCAAGGACGGTACCGGTCATGATAAAGAAAACTGCGAATTTGTGGAAAGGATCGTAAAGACTCTGCTGTGGACCCGTGGCGGCTACAAGCTGATCATTGCGGGCTCTCCCGTGGTCGCCGACTACATCAAAGCCGCTTACTCCGAGGGAGGAAGCCGTGACTTTGACCGTGTGTTCATGTCCGAGGTTTACGAGGCACCCTTCGAGGTCGTAGCCGTTCCTTTTGCACAGGCTCCTGTTACGAAGGAGTCCGCTTCTCCCGTCGGCCGTCACCTGGACGGTTGCCGTATCGGCTTTGACGCAGGCGGAAGCGACCGAAAGGTAAGCTCAGTGGTTGAGGGCGAGGCGACCTACTCCGAGGAGGTCGTTTGGTTCCCCAAGCTGCAAAACGATCCTCAGTATCATTATGAGGGAATTATGGATGCTATGAAGACTGCCGCCTCCAAAATGCCCAGAGTCGATGCCATCGGCGTTTCGACCGCAGGCGTTGTGATCGGCAATCGCATTATGACCTCCTCTCTCTTCCTCAAGGTGAAGAATGAAAATCCCGAGGCCTTTGAAAAGGTTGTGAAGAATATTTACACCGATATTGCCAAGGAGCTCGGCAATGTGCCGATCGAGGTGGCAAATGATGGAGACGTTACCGCATTGGCAGGTGCGATGGATCTGGGCGACACCAACGTGTTGGGGGTTGCTATGGGTACCAGTGAGGCAGGCGGTTATGTGGACGGCAACGGCAATATCACCGGATGGCTCAATGAGCTGGCATTCGTGCCCGCTGACTACAACAAGGATGCTATGGTGGACGAGTGGTCGGGTGACTACGGCTGCGGCGTGAAGTATTTCTCGCAGGATTCCGTAATCAAGCTGGCTCCTGCCGCAGGCATCAAGCTCGACGAGAATGCCTCTCCCGCAGAGAAGCTGAAGGTCGTTCAGAAGCTGATGGCAGAGGGTGACGAGGGTGCTGCCAAGATCTACGAGACGATCGGTTCGTACTTCGGCTACGCTGTTGCCTACTATGCGCTGTTCTACGATATCAAGCATGTTTTGCTGATGGGACGTGTATCGTCGGGTGAGGGCGGAAGCATTCTTCACAAGACCGCACAGAAGGTTCTTGCCGAGGAATTCCCCGAGCTTGCCGCAAAGATCACCATTCATCTTCCCGATGAAAGCAGCCGCCGTGTCGGTCAGTCTATTGCTGCCGCCAGCCTGCCCAACATTGGATAAAATGCAAAAATAGGTTTCGCCATCGGAACGACCGTTCCGATGGCGTTTCTGTTGACATCTTAACGAAGCTGTGCAAGCCACCGATTTCTCGGTGGTCTTGACTGCGCAGATTTTTGAATTTTTTTGCGGTGGATGAGGGAGTATTCACGCAAAGCCCTTGACAATCGGGCAAAAATCGTGTACAATATTAGTATGTGTCAGAATATGCGATCTTGCATCACAATTGTCCCGGTGGGGAATACGTGCGCAGTGACCCAAAGAACGAACGAGGTGCTACGTAATACATGATACTGAAGAATTCAATGAAATAAAAAATAAGGAGGTGTTTTCATGGCAGAATGGATGTGGGCGCTCTTGGGCGGCGTGATCGGTGCTGTTCCCGCAGGAACGGTTTTCGGTTTGATCTTCTACCGTGTCGGCTATAAGCGCCGTCAGGAAAAGGCAGAGTCCGAGATCGGATCGGCAGAGGAAGAAGCAAAGCGCATTCGGGAAGAAGGCTTGAAGGAAGCCGAGACCCAGAAAAAAGAAGCGTTGCTCAGCGCAAAGGAAGAAATTCTGAAGCAGCGGAATGAAGCTGAAAAAGAATTGAAGGAACGGCGTTCAGAGGTCTCCAGAATGGAGCGCAGGCTTACCCAGAAGGAAGAAAATCTGGATAAGAAGACCGAGGCTCTGGAGCGAAAGAACGAGCAGCTGGATAAAAAGCTGAAGGAAAATGATGCCCTTCGTGAGCAGATCAATGAGCTGCGGGCAAAGGAAATGGTTATTTTGGAGCAGATCTCCGGAATTTCCGCCGAGGAGGCGAAGGAAGAGCTGATAACCCGAGTGGAATCGGAGGTCAAGCACGAGCTGGCGCAACGGCTTGCCGATTTGGAAACTCAGTTCAAGGAGGATGCGGATACCAAAGCAAAGAACATTATCTCGCTGGCAATTCAGCGCTGTGCCGCAGACCATGTGGCAGAGACCACGGTTTCGGTGGTGTCCTTGCCGAGTGAGGATATGAAGGGACGCATTATTGGTCGAGAGGGCAGAAATATTCAAATGCTGGAAAAGCTGACGGGTGTGGAGCTGATTATCGACGATACGCCTGAGGCGATCACGCTGTCCGGCTTCGATCCTGTGCGGAGAGAAACGGCACGGATCACCTTGGAGAAGCTGATCTCCGACGGACGGATCCATCCTTCAAGAATCGAGGAAACGGTGGAAAAGGCGGCTCGTGAGGTCGAGGCGACCATCAAAAAGGCAGGAGAGCAGGCGACCTTTGACGTGGGCATTCACGGGATCAATCCCGAGCTTGTGCGCATGCTGGGACGCTTGAAGTACAGAACCAGCTACGGTCAGAACGTACTGAAGCATTCGGTGGAGGTCTCGCTGATTGCGGGGATGATTGCCGATGAATTGGGTGTTGACAGTACGGTTGCCAAGCGTGCGGGACTTCTGCACGATATCGGTAAGGCACAGACCCATGAAATGGAAGGCTCTCATGTGGAGCTTGGCGTGAACCTTGCGAAGAAGTATAAGGAAAGCAAGGATGTGATCCATGCCATTGAAGCGCATCACGGAGACGTGGAGGCGCAAACCATCACGGCGGTCATTATTCAGGCAGCAGATGCGATCTCTGCCGCACGACCCGGCGCACGTCGTGAGGATCTGGAAAATTATATTAAGAGACTGGAAAAGATCGAGGAGATCGCCAAGGGCTTTGGCGGAGTGGATAAGGCATATGCCGTACAGGCAGGTCGTGAGATCCGTGTTATGGTGAAGCCCGAGGAGGTCAACGATGACGGAATGAAGGTCATTGCCCGCGAAATGGCGGCAAAGATCCAAGACGAGGTCAAGTATCCCGGACAGATCAAGATCAATCTGATCCGAGAGAGCCGTGCGATCGAATACGCAAAGTAAGCGCACAACAGACCGACCATCCATTTCCCAAAAAGGGTGTATATAAATTTTATATAGAACCGATTCGGATATATGCGGCTTGCCGCAGGAGATAGATGCGAGGACGGGCGACAGCCAATTGGCTGTCGCCCGTCCCGTTTTGTTCCGTAAAAAATCTTTTTATAAAATCCTGCCTGACGGTTGAAAAATCGGACGAAATATGATACAATATAAGAAAAGAGCGGCAGCTTGCCGCCGATACATAAAGGATGGAACCACATGAATCAGAATATGACACCCAATCGTCCGCCGCAACGCTCTGCGGGCAACACTCAAGGGCAGCAGCAAAGACCGCCCCAACAGCAGCCGCCAAAAAAGAACGCAAAATACAGCACCGCCTTTTTTTCGGTTCTGATCGGAACCGTGGCTTTGTTGGTCATCAGCATCGTGGTGCTTTGTGTGGTGTTGGCAGTGGGCGGATTTGAAAAAAAGCCTGCCTCCGAGCCGAGTCAGAATGACGGCGGTGCTCAGCAGGTCGTACAGCAACAACAGCAGACACAGCCCAATACAAACGAGCCAAAAGCTCCGACCGCAAAATTTTTGACGCTTCCCTCTGCAACTGCGGCAGGAAATTATGCCAGCTCCTCCGCCGCAGGGGCACAGACCATGGCGACCGATACTACCATTCAGTCTGCCGCCGCTATTTTGGTGGATATGTCGGGCAAAACGTCTATTGGGGAGAAGAATGCGGATACACGGGTCTATCCCGCTTCCATGACCAAGGTCATGACACTGCTGTTGGCTTGCGAAAAGGCAGACAGCGCAACGGATATGCTGACGGTCACCGATCAGATGCTGACCGATCTGACCGCCACGGGAGGCGCTTCCACACTGGGCGGTTGGATGGCAGGGGACACTATTACGGTAGAGGATGCGCTTTTTTTGGTGAACTATAAGTCGGATACCATTGCTTGTTGGCTGTTAGCCAATTACATATCGGGCAGTGAATCGGCTTTTGCCGCAGAAATGACCGCCCGTGCGAAGGCGTTGGGGTGTAATCAGACCAATTTTGTCAACAGCACAGGTCTGCACAGTGACGATCACTATACCACCTGCCGTGACATGGCAACGATCATGCAGGCGGCGATGAGCAACACTGCCGCCAAGACGGTTTTGACGGCATTTAAGGGATACACCGTTTCGATCTACCGAGATGGGAAGATCAACCGCACGCAGGAGATGTACTGCTCTTGGTTCAGTGTACGCCTGAAGGATAACAAATGGGCGGGCGGTGGCTCGGATATGGCGTTTATTGCCGGAAAAACAGGCAATGAGACGATCCCCAGCTCTTGCTTTGTCACCGCCGCAGAAAACACCGAAAACGGCAAGCAATACATTTGTGTGACGGTCGGTCGTATTGACGACACGCAGACAAGGGTATCGGATTCCGCTTCCACGGCGGACGCCAAGTATATTTACAAGACCTACGCCGAAGGAAGCACACAGTGACAATGGAATAAGGCGACCCGCCCCGAACGATGTTCGGGGCGGGTTTGTGTTCTATTTTAAAACGAAGAGTTATAAATTTGGCTACTCAATTCAAAATCATAAAACTTTAATAAAAACTCTTTATGCAAATCAAACCATTCGTTTTCAAACATTTTTCCTTCATCAGCCAGTTGCTTCGCTTTGAGCCTGTATTCGTATTTTTCATCTTCCAAGGCTTGTATTGCTTCGGGAGTAAAGGAATCATCCATTCCATCTGGTTTTATAAATTTGTACAAGGGAGCAATTAAATCCGCATGTGCAAAAATTTGATTTCGTATTCGTTCATATGTTGAATAATCGCAGTACATTTTCGTTTTCATGCTGGTGTAAAAAAGAAGAATTCGTAATATATCGGCATATTCTTCCATCGGCAGATTTTGCTCTGCTTTGTTTAGATCAATTACATGGTGAAAAATCTCCGATTGCTCCAAAGGTATGATCGGATGTTGTTTATCAAATTTTATAAAACAAGAATCGGTATTTTTGCTATCTTCAATATCCTCCTCATCATCCTCTTCCGTATATTCACTATTAAAGTGGTCTTCTTCAATGGGATTGTTTTTCATATAGTTATCGAAGGCTGTTTGCAAGTTTTTTCTATATTGCTCCCATTTTTGTTCTTCTCTCCATTGTCTTTTGTATTTTTGATGAGAAATACCAGTGCCAATAAAAAAGAAAATGATAGCTCCCAACAAGCCAACGATAGCGATGGGATGCCACATGACCAATCCGACAATAAACATACCTATAAACATTAAAATAAGTGCCCCTAAGATACCGACAATTGTGGTGTACATTTCTTTCCTCCTAAAATTGAAAAAATAAAAAGTGCGCAGCAGAGGCTGCGCACGAAAAACGCATCCTCGTATTGCTGCGACACAACTTTCGATTACAAATTAGGTAAGCGAAAAGAGCAATGCATTTTTACCGTAGTAAAATGCTTGCCTAAAATGTAATCTTCTATTCTGTTGTGTCGCAAGTTTATTATACCACAATTTTCGAATTTTGTAAAGCCTTTTAAGAAATTTTGAAGAAAAGGATGAAAAATGTATGATTGATGTCTTATATCATCGGTTGAAACAAAAAGCCTTCCCCAGCGGGGAAGGTGGATTGCCGATAGGCAAGACGGATGAGGAGATCGCCGTTTGTGCAGTACAGAATTTGATCTCCTCATCCACCGTTTCACGGTCCCCCTTCCCCGCTGGGGAAGGCTCTGAAAGTTCATTTGTTGATAAAAGTCGATGAATTATTTTCATTCTTTGAAAGGGTTTTAGGGGAAGCTTTCTTTTAAGAAAGCTTCCCCTAACGCATCCTAACGCATCCTAATGCATCCTAACGCATCCTTTAATACAATTTATATTTCAGACGCAGATTATCGGCGATCATGGCAATAAACTCTGAGTTTGTGGGCTTTCCGCGGTTGTTTTGAATGGTGTATCCAAAATACGAATTGAGGGTATCCACGTCGCCTCTGTCCCATGCCACCTCAATGGCGTGGCGGATCGCCCGCTCCACACGGGAGGTGGTTGTGCTGTATTTCTTTGCCACGCTCGGATAGAGAATTTTCGTCACGCTGTTAATCATGTCGCTGTCACGGACGGTCAAAAGGATCGCCGTGCGGAGATACTGATAGCCTTTAATATGGGCGGGTACGCCGATCTGATGAATGATCCGTGTGATCTGCGATTCGATATCGGGGGTTTGATCCTCGGAGGCGGGCGGCTCCGCCGTGCCAATGTCCTTGGACATACGGTTCGTTGCTAAAGAATTGATATGCTGGCACAGGCTTTCCATGTTGTAGGGCTTCAGCAGACAGAGATCGGCGCCCGCATGTGCGGCTTCGATAAAGATGCTTTGATTCGAAACCATCGAAACAATGATAAACGCAGGAGGCAGATCGTCTCCGAAATGCAGGGATTTGCAATTGCGAAGGACACCGATACCGTCCAGCTTCGACAGCCATACGTCCAAGATCGCCACATCGGGGTGAAACCGCCCGATCTTAATGAGCGCCTCCTCTCCGTTGGTTGCCTCTTCTATGTTGCGATATCCCGCACGGCGTAACTCGTTTGCCAGCGCTTGCCGCTGTGCGGGATTTTCGTCGGCAATGAGTATTTTTGTTGTAAGTTCCATGATAACCTCCAATTTTTATGTTGATATCCATATTTTACCATATTCTACCAAAAATATCAAGAGATTTACAAAAATTTCCAGTCGTAAAATCTCACAAGATTATATTACAAAATTTGGTAATTTTGTCAGTTTGACCAAATAAGCCAAGAAACAACAAAAAGCCCTTTTGGAAAGGGCAGACAAATAGCGGGAAGCTTCTGGTAAAAAGCTTCCCGCTGTCTTGTTTATTTGATCTGCGTTCCCGTAGGCACGGAGTCATCCACAAAAATGACCTTACAGCCGCAGGCATTGTTGGTGCCTGCCAGCAGCATGCCCTGAGAGTTGACATTGCAGATTCGGTTGGGCTTTAGATTGGCGACGACAATGATCTTCTTGCCCACCAGCTCCTCGGGGCTGTATTCCTCCTTGATAGAGGACATGATGACCCGCTCGCCCAGACCGTCATCCAAGGTCAGCTTCAAGCAGGAGTGAGACTTCCGTACTCCCTCTGCCTTGAGGATCTGACAGACACGGAGATCCAGCTTGCCGAACTCGTCAATGGTGATCTGCTCTTTGACGGGCTCTACGGGGTCGGGGGTGCGATCCTTCTCGACTTCTTCGGGTGCGGCACAGCATTCCTCGGCGGGCGCATCTGCCGCTTTTTCCTCCTCGGTCTGAGGATAGGAGAAGTCCAACAGCCCCACATATTTTTCAGACTCGATGGCATACAGGAAGAGATACAGACGGGGGCCCCGCTCCTTGTCGATCAGGAGCTTGTACACATTCTTAAAGAAGGTGCCCTGTACAGCCTTCAGCTCCTTATCTGTCATATCGGTGCCGTACACCTGCTTGGGAATGGCGTACAGCTCGGCGTTCAGCTCGTCCAGCGTATAGCCGCCCTTGGCAATATAGGCATGCAGCAGCGCAATGGTCTTTTTTGCGTTGTCGTCCAGCTCACGGAACAGCTCCCAGTTTCGGGTCGTCCGCAGGCGGTTGACCTGATCGGGGGCGCACTGCTCCAGCCAGAATTTTGCACGGCTGAGACGGTCGGCAAATTCCGTCTCCTTGTAGGGGGTGCCGATCTTTTCAAATACCGTTTCCAGCATGGGAATATTGAAGTTGACCACAGAGCCAAGCTGAACCAAAAGAGACATGGGAACCGTTACAGGCTCTCTGCCGTTAACAGTGCAATTGTACAGGATCGTTTGTGTCAGCTCATTTGCTTTGCCCTCCCGACAGTCGGTGAGCATCTTGTCAAATTCAAAATACTGACGGAGAATGCCGTCATCAAAGCAAATATCGAACGCCTTGGTGGGGTCGGTCTTGGCATAGAGCCAAAGCAGAACCTCGGGCTGATAGAGCTTCAAGAGCGTATCGGGTGTCAGATTCAGCCCCGACGAAGAGGACATCTTGCCCGTCATTCCCTTGATGCCGATAAATTCATAGCCTTGGAAGAGAGGTGCCTCATAGCCGAAGATCTTTTTGGAAATGATCTTGGAGTTGTTGTAGGAGCCTGTGGGAGCGGCGTGATCCTTTCCGCCCGGCTCAAAGTCTACCTGCTCATATCGCCAACGCATCGCCCAGTCGACCTTCCAGCCCAGCTTGCAGTTGAAGTCGGTCTTGAAGTCGAAGTGTCCGCAATGACCGCAACGGCAGGTATAGTCTGCTTCGGTGCCATCCTCGGAGAAGCGGGTGATGGTGGTAAAGTCGGTATGACATTCGGGGCAGAAAATGCTCACGGGAGAATAGGCTGCCTTTTCAGCGTCATGCTCCTGCTTCAGCTCCTCCTCGGATTTGGTTGTATCCTTGGTCTTGAAGGAATCCAAGATTTCAAAAATCTCGTCTCTCTTTTGGATGGCTTCCAGAATATCCTTGGTGTACTTGCCGGAGCGATACATCTGCGCCTGATAGCGGAGATCCAACTCCATACCGAAGGGCTCAATGCCCTTGAGAAATTCCTCCTCAAAGTGAGCGGCATAGCTTTCGTGACAGCCCCAAGGGTCGGGGATATCCACATAGGGACAGCCGATATATTTGTCATAGGTATTGCCGACCACTGCCTGCACATTGGCAGGGATCTTACGACAACGGTCAAACTCATCCCACGAGACGAGCAATCTTGCCTTTTTTCCTTGCTTTTGCAAGGCTTTTACCACAAACAGAGGGGTGGCAAAATCACGGAAATTTCCGATGTGGACTGAGCCGGAGGGGCTGACACCTGCGGCGCATACATATTCTTCCTTGTCGGGATTGCGCTCAATGATCTTGTGCGCAAGTTCTTCTGACCAATGCATAAAGTACTCCTTGTTTTTCAATCATATTCGTTTTATTATAGCATAATTTTTCAAAAAAGTCAATGGTTTGGCAGGTTTTATGATAGGCTGAGGATCTTGCGGCGGTTTTCCGCCAAAAGAGGATACAGGGTCTCATCTTTTAGTTCATATAAGAACCGTCCCCGATAGCCGACCTCCTTCAGTGCGGATACGATGGCACTCCAGTCATTCTTTCCTTCGAACGGAAGCAGATGCTGCTCATCTATAAAGTCGTAATCCGACACGTGCAGGGTAACGATCTTTTCGCCCAAAGCACGGATAAAGTGAGCATTGTCCTCTCGGAGGGAATGGTTGGTATCAAAGCATGCCCGCAGGTTGGGGATACGGTCGAGAAAATACAGCATTTCCTCAGAGGTGCGGCCTAAGCAGGTGCGGGGCAGATTTTCCAATGCAAGCGTGATGCCGTATTCGGTTGCGACATCGGTAAGGCAGGATATCACTTCACAGGCAACCTTCATACGTTCTGCCCGTTCTTCGTCAGGATATGGCTCACGGCTGGGATGGAGAACCGCCATTCCGATTCCCGCATCTCCTGCCGCACGCAACAGTTCAGATTGCTTTTCCACCGTGTTGCGGCGCACGTCGGCATCCAAGGAAGCGGGATCCAGAAGCTCGACAGGACCGAACGGCAGATGTACCGATGTGATAGGCAGACCGCAGGAATCGGCGACGGCAGAAATTTCTCCCGCACGGTGGGGATAGTCCATTTCGTCCATAAAATGATGCAGACGACCTGCGGAAAGCTCCAGCTCTTCAATGCCGGCTTCCGCCATGGCAGATAAGCGATCAGGGCAAATAGCAGTGGGTTTTACAGACATGGCAAGCTTCCAAGTGTTTGGTAACATAACAGTTCCTCCAAAAATTTTATTTATCGACACAAAAGCAATTCCAAAACAAAAACGGTAACACAGGAGATGACAGCCACCTGAAACAGGCTTCGCCCAAACCATGCCAACAAAATGGCGGTCACCAACGCCACTGCAGCGGCAATGGGAGATTGCGTTGCGTGCAGGATGGCGGGAAAGGTCATCACAGCAAGCGTGACATAGGGAACATAATAGAGAAACGAGCGAAGGGTTTGGTTTTTGATCTCCTTACGAATGAGGGTCAAGGGCAGGACACGGATCAAGTAGGTCACACCTGCCATACAGGCAATATAGATATATATGTTCATTGCTCGGCGACCTCCTCCGATGCTTCCTTCGGAATGGGGCGCACGATGGCTGCCACCAAGGAGATCACGACGGTGAGCACGATAATGCGGATACCCTCCGAAATATCACGCACCCACGGCAAATAGGAGCAGGCAAGGCTTGCCGCAAAGCTGATCCCGACCAAAACCAATACCACTCGGTTTTTTCGGGCTTCGGGAATAAAGACCGAAATAAACATACCGTACAGTCCCACACTGAGTGCGCTGAGCAGTCGCAAAGGGAGAATATCGCCGAGCACAGCACCGACAAAGGTGCCTCCCGTCCATCCCGCAGTGGCAACACAGAAGGTGCCATAGGTAAAGAAGGGATCCAGCGGCTCGGGCTGTACCATGGAGACTCCGAAAATTTCATCGGTCACGGTGAAGCCCAAAAGCAATCGTTGCACCGTACCTACCCCCGATTTCAGCTTTTGGCTCAGGGCAGCGGACATCAAAAGATAACGGGCATTGGCGACTGCCTCCATCAGCGCGACCTCCAAATAGGTCGCCCCTGCGGCGATCAGGGAAAAGCCGGCGTATTCTCCGGCAGAGGCATTGATGAGCAGGCTGGTCAGTGCCGCTTGCAGGGATGAAATTCCCGCTTTTTTGGCGGTGATCCCCAAGGCAATGGAGACCGCAAAATACCCAAGAGCAATGGGGATTCCGGCACGCATGCCCCTCAAAAACCATTTTCGACGATTCATGATAACAGTGACTTCCTTTTTCTTTCTACAAATTATAAGTATATCACAAATTCGGGCTTTTGTAAAGAGAAAAGAAGAAATATTCTGCGCAGTGCGCAAAAAAGCTCCACAGAAACTGTGGAGCTTTGGGAAAATCTTTAATTATACCAACGAATACGCATCCTCGTCGCAGATCAGCGTTACGTCGGGATGAAGTGCCAGCAGGGAAGCGGGGCAAGCGGTGGTGATGGTTCCCGAGACCATCGTCTTGATCGCCTCAGCTTTGCTCTTGCCCGAAGCCAAAATGACGATCTTGCGTGCCTTGAACACACTTTGAATGCCCATGGTCAATGCATGCTTCGGCACATCCTCCTCGGAGGCAAAGAACCGTGCGTTTGCTTTGATGGTGCTTTCGGTCAGACCGGTCAGGTGCGTAAAGCACTGCAAATTTTCTTCGGGCTCATTGAAGCCGATATGTCCGTTTTGTCCGATTCCCAAAACCTGAAGATCGATTCCGCCCAACTCATCGATCTTATCCTCATGGGCACGGCAGGCAGCCTCTACATCGGTTGCCATTCCGTCGGGAACGAAGGTGTTCGCCTTGTCGATGTTGACATGATCGAACAGCTGATGGTTCATAAAATACCGATAGCTTTGATCGTTATCGGGGGCGATGGGGTAGTACTCGTCTAAGTTGACCGAATGAACGGCAGAAAAATCCAGCTCTCCTGCCCGATATTTTTCGATCAGTCCCTCATACATGCCGATGGGGGTAGAGCCGGTAGCAAGTCCCAGCACGCAAGCGGGCTTTTGCTTAATGACCTCGGCAAACTGCTCGGCGGCAATGCGGGACATTTCTTCATAATTTTTTGTAACGATGATCTTCATGATACTGCTCCTTTTTGTAAATTTTAAAAATTCAGCACAAAGGCTTCTTTTCTCCCACATTATACCACAAAGTGCGCAGAGTGTCAAGAGAGAGGGGATATTTTTTGCAAAGTTTGAAGAGATACTTGACAGGGCAAGATTGATGTGATAAAATAGAAAAAAAGAGTGACGGAGGTGTCGTATGAATCAACGATTGCAGGAATGTCTAACGGGAAAGCAGGAAAGCTTTGCTCTCCCTTTTTTGTGGCTTCACGGAGAACCCAAGGAGCGAGTGCGGGAAGAAATTTTGGCAATTAAAAATAGCGGTTTGACACAATTTTGCGCAGAGAGCCGTCCGTATGAAAAATTCTGTTGCGATGAATGGTGGGACGATTTCGGCTTTATTTTACAAACGGCACGGGAATTGGATATGCGTGTGTGGCTGTTGGATGATCGACATTTTCCTACCAGTTATGCCAACGGGTATCTGGAGGACGAATCGAGAGCACATTTGCGTAAAAAGCTGATTCGAGAGTGTCAGACCGAGGTGGTCGGACCGATGAAGCGAGCAAAGGTATGGGTAGGCGGAGGACTGAAACGGCAGGAGGAGAAGATTTTGCAGGTTATCGCATACCGCCATCTGCCCGGAGGGGAGCGGCTCGATGCCGACAGTGCCGTGGATCTGACCGACAGGCAAAAGGATGGCATGGTATGTTGGGATGTGCCGGATGGCGTTTGGCGGGTGTGTGTATTGATCGAGACAGTGCGGGAGGCACGAAAGAGTGATCGTGCATCTTACTTTATTGATATGCTTAATCCCGAATCCTGTCACGCCATGATTGATGCGGTATATGAACCTCATTACGAGCATTTTAAAGAATATTTTGGAAATACCTTTGTCGGCTTTTTCTCGGATGAGCCGGGCTTTCGCAATTGCTGCGGCTCCTACAATACACTGGGAAAGATGTTCGAATGGTATCCTTGGCGTGCTGATCTACCCGATCTCATTGCCGAGAGTGCAGGGGTCACGGAGAAAGAGATTCACACCGCCCTGCCTGCGCTATGGGAGGATTTGGGTGAGAAGAACGCTCTTGTGCGGACGCACTATATGGAGGTTATCACAAAGCTGTATCGGGAGAACTTTAGCTACCAGATCGGTGATTGGTGCCGAGCGCATGGAGTTCTGTATATCGGGCATGTGATTGAGGATTCGGGGGCACATATGCGAATGGGCTACGGAAGCGGACATTTCTTCCGAGCAATGGATGGACAGGATATGGCGGGAATGGATATCGTGTTGATACAGGAGATTCCCGGGGTGCTGAATGAGATTCACCGAGCCCCTATTGACGGTTGGCTTGCCGATCCCGCATTCTTTCATTATACCCTGCCTAAGCTCACCGCCTCTCATGCTCATATTCAACCCATGAAGCAGGGCAGAGCCATGTGCGAGCTGTTTGGTGCCTTCGGATGGGCGGAGGGACTGCCGTATATGAAGGCGATGGCAGACGGCTTGCTGGTCAGCGGAATCAATTATTTTGTTCCCCATGCCTTTTCCCCGAAAGAGGAGGATCCCGATTGTCCGCCGCATTTTTATAACGGAGGCAAGAACATCCAGTATCCGCTGTTTAAGAATCTCATGGGATATATGGAGCGTTGTTCGCATTTGCTCAGCGGTGCGACCCACCGTGCTGATGTCGCCGTCTTTTATAACGCCGAAAGTGAATGGACAGGCGGCAAATATGCAAGCATGGATGCACTGTGTAAGCTTTTGACGACGAATTTGATTGACTTTGATATCATTCCGAACGACGTTTTGCAAAATGCCGTGGTGAAGGACAGTCGGCTGTATGTGAACAACGAGAGCTACGGTGCATTGATCGTTCCCGAAAGCACTATCTTACCCACAGCGTGTCTTGCTTGCTTTGCCAAGCTTGCGCAAAACGGTCTGCCTGTTATCTTTCCCGACTCGTATCCCTTGCGTGCTGCAGAGGGGACGGACAGTGCGGTCGTTTCGACGGTGCGGCAGACTTGTCAAACGGTATCCACCGATCGCCTTGCCGCTTTTCTGCGGGAGCAAGGTCTATGCCGCATGAGGGGAGAGGGAAAGAATCTTTCATATTTGCGAAGCCTGCATATGACGAGAGGGACAGAGGAGATCTATCTATTCTCTAACGATGCCATTCGTTCGGAGGTTGATGTGTGGCTGACACTTCCGTCAGAGGGTGAATTTCTGATCTATGAGCCGTGGGATAACCGCTGTTATCGGGGTGTGACCGAGGAGGGGCGGGTGCATTTGCATATCGACGGCGGCAATATGCTTTTCCTGCTGTTCGGAGGAGAGATTCCTGTGCAAACGCCGATTTTTGAGGTGGAACAGGAGCGGCTCCCGTTGCCGTTGCGTTTTGATATTTCATTGCGGGACGAGAGCGAGGACAGCTTCCGTTTGTTGGCAGGGAATTCGGAGCTTGTGGATATTACCTCCCTTGACGGATATTCCCGTTTCAGCGGCGAGGTGCGGTACGAAGCGACACTGTCGATCCCCGATGACTATACTGTTCTCGACCTTGGCGAGGTCGGTGAGGTTGCCGAGGTTTGGTTGAATGGCAAGTATATGGGTGCTCGGATTAACGCTCCTTATCGCTTTGATCTGTCGGAGGAACGAATTGCCGGAGACAATCGGCTGGAGATTTTGGTCAAGGGCAATTTGGCACACCGTCGGCGAGATGGGCTTTCCCGCTATCTCCAGATCCCGCCTACGGGAATTTTAGGCGAGCTTGCGCTTTGCCGCTATGCTCCGCTCTACAAAAATTAAAAATCAAAATCGGGCATACAAGCGCAAGCTTGTATGCCCGATGCTTTATTGTTTGGGAGAGACGTTCTTTTCGGAGAACGGCTTGCGGTGGATATCGCCCTCTTGCTTTTTTCTTTTGCGGTATTCGCTTGGCGTGCAGTTCATTTGCTTCATAAAGGCTCGGTTGAAGGTGCGAAGGGTATTGAAGCCTACGATCTCGCTGATCTCGGTTATGGTGAGGGAGGTGTTGATCAAATGCTTGCAGGCGCCTGAGATCCTCAGAGAATTGATGTAATCGTTGAAGCTGATATGAAGCTTGTCGCTCATAATATGAGAAATGTAATATTTGTTCAAATGAAGCTCCTTTTCCAGCAGACCGAGGGAAAGAGGCTGATCAAAATTGGCTGAGCAATAATTCATGATGGTTCCCACCACGTGAACATCCGCCGTTTGCACATCCCGTAGCTCCATTTTTTGGAGCAGATGCCCGAAAAAGGCAAGCAGATAGCCTCGAAGAATGGCATCCTTCAAGGGATTGTCGCCGTAGTAGGTATCGGCAATGCTGTGCATCAGTCCCGATAGCAGAGGATCGTCGGATACGCCTCGAAGCACATTGGAGGCGGGAAGCTTACCGGTGAATTGCCCCAACAGCTCGGGCATCAGATCGGGAGTGACCTTCAACAAAATATAGCGTTCCTTGGCAACCGTTCGGAAATCGTGGATCTGATTGGGAAAGATCACGATCATATCTCCGCCGTAAATGTCGTATGCCGTGCTGTCTACCGTGGCTTGGGTGTGTCCGTCAAAGAGAAGGGCAAGTTCGATCTGATAATGCAGATGAGAGCGGTAGCCCATACTGTTGGTAGCATGGTCGGGACAGCTTCGGCAATAAAAATCTTCATTTCGCTTTTCGTAGATCGCTTGCATGGGGAACTCCTTTGTTGAATACTCGATTTACTCCATTATACCACAATATTTGTCCGACATCAAGAGGAAAATCGCATTTTTTTCCTCTTTCTCTCATACGATAGGGATAAACGACTGCGGAACCGCCAAATTGCGGCGGGTTAAACCGAGCAGGGAGAGAATGAGGGGGAAGAAAATGGGAAGAATAAAGCTATATCGGATGATCTCGGTGCTTTGGATCGGTCTTGTGCTGTCTGCCTGCTCCGCTGCACCCCGTGTGGCGGACTATCGTCAATCAGGCTTTCGGGGTGAGGTCGCTTGGGAAAACGAGGGCGTGCAGATGGTTGCTTTGGCGGAGGTATCGGCACCCGTGGCGGGAAGTGCGAGAACAGTCACCTTGACATTGACCTCACCGCCCGCCTTGGCAGGAGTGGTTCTCATGGGAAGTGCCGACAGTGCCGCACCCGTACGGGTCGTGTGCGGAGAGATGACCGTGGAAAATGCGGAGTTAGGCACACTTTGGGAGATTATGGAATTGCTGTTGCCGCAGGGAAGCTTTCGCAGTGTCTGCCGAACCGAGGAGGGGCTGATCTATGGGGAGATCGTGCCAACAAAGGAGGAAGAAAATGGGGATGTACGGTATGGGCTGTATTTGGAGCCGAATAGCGGAGCGCCGCGGAGGATCGTGTGCGGCGAGAGAAAGCTGGAGCTTGTTTCCTTTGAAGTTGTGGGCTAAAGAGGTATAGGAGGATGAAGGTATTATTACTGGCATCCTTCTTGGATAGGGGCGGTGCTGAAACCCATGTATACGCCTTGGCTCGCGGACTTGCTGAGGCGGGACACACGGTTGAGGTAGCTTCGGGCGGCGGTGCGATGAGTGAGGCATTGAAGCAAGGCGGGATCGTACACCACACGGTCGGTTGGCATACGCATCATCCGATACGGCTTTGGAGGGCGTATCGGGCGTTGAGGCGTATCCTTGCGGCGGGGGACTATTCGCTGATCCATGTCCACGGCAGGATTCCCGCCTTTTTGGCGAGTATGGCGGGACGGCGGTGTGATTTGCCGATGGTGACGACCGTGCATGCACGCTTTTGCGCTAAGGGCTTACGGCGTCGATTTTCCTGTTGGGGGCAGAAAACCATTGCGGTCAGCGAGGATTTGAAGCAGTATTTGTGCGAGGTATATGGACGACCCTCCGAGCGCATTGCTGTGATACCGAACGGCATCGACCTTTGCCGCTTCTCCCCCGCAAGAAGGGAGGTACGGCAGAGGTCGGACAAGCACACTCTCGTATTCCTCAGCCGTTTAGACAAAGATTGCTCCTTGGGGGCTACTCTGCTTTGCAGACTGGCACCCGATTTGCATGATCGGTTTCCCTCCTTGCGGATCGTGCTTGTCGGCGGCGGAGAATTGCTGGACACGCTTCGGCAGAAGGCAAAGAATGTCAACCGCCGCTGCGGGGCAGAGGTGGTACGGCTGACAGGACATAAGGAGAAGCCGGAGGAGCTTTTGCAACAGGCGACGGGTGTCTTGGCGGTATCCCGTGCCGCCTTGGAGGCAATGGCATGCGGCTCTCCCGTGATCTTGGGCGGCGACGAGGGCTTTCTGGGGCTTTTGGACAAGCAGATGTTGCTTGAAAAAGCGGAGCAGAGCAATTTTTGCTGTCGAGGGGGTGAAAGAATGAGCGAAGTGCTTTTGCAAGAGCATATCGTTCGACTGCTTTCCCTGCCTGCCGAAGAACGGGAGCAAATCGGCGACCGCTGCCGTCAATGGATAGCGGAGCATCACAGCTTGGAGCGGATGATCGAGCAGACCGTTTCCTTTTACCGTTCTGTAGAGCGGTATGACCCCAAGCAAAGAGGGAGGGTGGTTCTGTGCGGATATTATGGGTACGGGAATATGGGAGACGATGCTCTGCTACGGGAATCGATCAGATTGGCGAGGGAGCGATTTCCCGATCTGCCGATCTCGGCGTTGACATGCCATGGACGAAAGGATGAGGCTCACTTTGGTGTTCGTTGTGTACGCCGTTCCTCTCCGATCGCACTTTGGAGAGAGCTGAGGGGGGCGGAGTATCTGATCTATGGCGGAGGCACACTGCTGCAGGATACCACCAGTCTTCGTTCTTTGTTGTACTATTCGGCTCTGTTGCGGCTGGCACAGCACAGAGGTATTCATACCGAGCTGTGGGCAAATGGATTGAATGCGCCTCATACGGCAATTGGCAGATGGATGATGCGCCGAGCCTTGAGGGGATGTGAGCGGATCGGTCTGCGGGATGAGCGTTCTCTGGAGATTGCAAGGGATCTGTTGGACGATCCTCTCTCACCGTCTCCCGTGCGGCAAGCGGATCTTGCATTGGGAACACCGCCGTGCGGGGAAGAGCGGATACGGTTTTTGCAGGAACTGTATGGCTTGCGGGATGCGGAATACGGATATGCCATTGTTGCGCTTCGTGGACAAGCTCCCAAAGGGTATGTCCGTATTTTTGAGGAATGGTTGGCAACGCTTCGGGCAGAAGGGGTGATCCTCCTATTCGTTCCTATGCTTCCTAAGGAGGATCTGTCCGCAACCTTGCGGCTGTGTCGGATGCTGGAGGGACGGATCGCATACGGCTTGGATGCTTCCGACCTTGTGGGGCTGGCAAGGGATAGCCGCATTGTGTGCGGCATGCGACTGCATGCGCTGGTCTTTGCCGCCTCGGCGGGTACTCCCTTTATCGGCTTCGGCGGTGACGCCAAGCTGGAATGCTTTTGTCGGGAAAACGGCGGCGTGTATTTTACGCAGTTGTATCATTGAGTTGTTGATATAAAAAGGAGCGGTCTCGAACTTGAGACCGCTTTTTGTATGTGTACAAGCTATGCGTTTACAGTTTTTCCGAAAGAATATCCATGTAGATGTTCCAATCCCGACGGCTCAGATAGTGTGCTCCCGTGCGAAGATGATAACACAGAGCTCCTTCCCGAAAATCGTCTCCTGCGGTGGGCAGGCGGTCGGGGGAGACAAAGCCCTTCACACCATAACTTTCCCAAGCGGCAGAAGCGGCGACGCAGGAGAGAAATTGAGCGTTGGGGTCTGCCCAGATGTCCTCCTCTGCCGCTCCGATCATGACAAGTCTCGGTGCCAATGCGGCAAGCAGCAGGTGCTGATCGAAGGTTAAACGGCTGTGGTCGGTGTACTTTTTATAATTCTCGCAGAACCAGTAGGGAAAGTTGGTGGTAATATTGGAAATGTGCTCTCCTTCTTTGCCACGGGTCAACGCATCTCCCGAGCAACCGGCATTGTTGGAGGCGATCGCCGCAAAGCGATCATCCAAAAGTCCGGTCAGAAGTGCTGTTTTACCGAGACGGGAATGACCGATGACGGTTCCCTTGGCACCGTCGAGACAAGAAAGCGTCAAAGCGTAATCCATCAAGCGCATGTTTGCCCATGCCCACATGGCGAGTTTTCCCGGAGCATCTTTCGTAGGACGGATTCCGTCAGGATACAGACAGCCGGCAATTCCATTTGTAAAATCTCCGTCGTCAGAGGTTACATCCTTGTAACAGACATGCAAAAGCCCGAAGCCCCGCTCGATCAGCTCTTCCACGGGTGCATATTTGTTTGGAAGCTCGGCTTGAAAATTATTGCAAACAAAAAAAGGATGCTTTCCCTCCGTCTTGGGAAGAACGACCGTGAACGGGAAAGAGAAGGATCTTCCGCACAGGGTACCGCAGGCGATGACTTGATATCGCAGAGCAAAACCTGCACAAAAGTTCCTATCTTGCTTTTCAGGCTCCTTTTCATCGAAAAAAAGTGTATCGGGTGGCGGTAGAGGGGTGCCATATTCCTCCTTCAAAAGAATCTCCTTCCATGCTTCAATCAGGGTGCTTCGCTGCGGTTCTGCGGAGGGTACGGAAAGAGGGGCGATCAGGCGTTCCGATAATAGACGATGTACCATGTGGGTCTCCTTTTAATACGATTTTTATTATATTCTTGCTTTTATTATAGCACGAAAACGAGAAAAACGCAATAGCAATAGCGTATTTGTTAGGTAAAAGGGAGAATCAAGAGAGCTTTTTGTGCGTTATCCGATATTCGGAGGGAGAGATATGGAAGGTGCGCTTAAAGGTGGTGGTTAAGCTGTTGCGGTGGTTATACCCCAACAGCGTGGTGATATCTTCCATAGAATGCTCGGTGGAGGTGAGATAGTGGGCTGCCATATCCATTTTGGCATTGATGATGTATTGCTTGGGTGAAATTCCTGTGACGAGTGCAAAGAGCTTGGAAAAATATTTGGTCTCCAAATGCGCACGTTCAGCAAGCTCCGTTACAGTTACACCGGAAAGATGTGTTTCAATATAATCAATGGATGCGTTTATCAAACTCTGCTGGCGGGGGGAAATCATGGACATATCCTTCGCATGCTCCAAGGAATCAAATTGCAGATGGGACATGAGCAGATCGATCAGACCGGTTGCGAATCTCGCAGAGCTTTGAGCATAGGCGGGCTCATAGATAAAAAAGGTTATCAACCGAAGCAAGGATTCCGTGTCGGAGAACTGAAACATTCGATCGGAAGCTTGTCGGTCGAGCACATCGGTAATCTTTTTTCCCATAGGGGCGGTCATGGCGAACCATACACTGTGCCAAGGCTCTTCCATATCCGAGATCATGGTGTGGATATCGCCGGGTTCAGTATAAAAGCAGCTTCCTTTTTGAAAGGGCTTTCCGTTGAAGGTTCCTTTTCCATCGATGATACAGTTAAAAATATAATGAGGGATGGAGCGATTGATCAATTTGTATCCGGGATAGGTATGGTCTATCCCGAAGGTGAGAAGATAAAAGGATGGATTGTTGTAATCCCGATAGGTGGTACTGATACAGTAATAGGGGGTGTCGGGGGGATCGTTGCGGTCGGGTGCAAAAGGAACGATTTTTGCAAGATATTTGCCGGGGACGTCGGGATCCTCGTGATAAAGGCGGATTGATGTGCGTATGTTTCTTCCTGTCATGATGACCTTTTTCCTTTTCTATACTTTTTGTTCATGGAGGTGTTTTTTGTGCGGCAATTTTTCTTTATTGGTGGTTCTATGGATATATTATAATATACAAAGGGGAGGTATGTCAAGATTATACATCTAATTTTAATAAATTTTAACAAAAAAATTGCTTTGGTAATGTTTCACAAAAATGCAAAAAGAGAGGTTTTTGTGCGTAAATAGAGAGATTTGCTTATTGTGAAATGGCGAAGAAGGTGATAAAATGATGATACCATGGAGATGTACCCCTACGAGGGAGATCCTTCCGAACAAGAGATTTACAAGATTCTTGCTATGTTGACATATTTCGGACATGTATTCGGAACAGTATGGACACAGTTTTGTCACGGTTTTGTTACTGATTTTGGCAAATCGGCATGAAAATCCGCAGCTATTTATCATTATTATAAAGCATCGACGGATACGGAAGGTAAGGGAATCCATTTTTGGGATTTTTACGGGAGAGGGTCCCGCAAAAATAGATTATATTTTTTGATTATTGGAGGTAAAACATGATCAAAGCAAAGCGAATTCTCTGTATTGCATTGGCGTTGCTGATGCTCCTTCCCCTGCTCGTTGCCTGTAAGAAAAACGGCGGCGAGGATGCCGAGACAACGGAGGAGGTCGGTGGGGCAGACACACAGGCTCCTTCGGCTGATGTGGCGGATGAAACCACTACCGGAGAGCTGCTTCGGTACGACGAGGACGGCTATCTGATGGATGATCTGGACCTGAAGGGTGTCAATCTGGAGGGAAAGGAATTTATCATTCTTACCGGTTCTCCCACACGGTATTGCATCGACCCCGAGGATATCGGTACGACGATGAATACTGCCATCTACAACCGACATATGGCGGTGACGGTTCGTTTGAACTGTGTGTTGACCTATGTGCAGGAGACCGACGGTTGGGAACACCGTTCCTCCTTCATTCAGAAGGCACAGGGTATGTTGACGGGCGAGGGCGTGGATCTGTTTGCCGTTTACTCGCTGACTACTTCTGCCATGATGATCCAAGGTCTGTTACAAGACTTACATAAGTCCGAGATCCTTGACTTCAACAAGCCTTGGTGGAACTCTCAGATGGTAGACGGCTGTACCATCCTCGACAGAATGTATTTCTGCTCGGGAGATATCGACTATCAGGTCATCGGTCAGTCTATGGCATATCTGTATAACAAGAATGTTGCTTCGTCCGCAAACGTTGATAACTACATCAATACCACGTGGGGCGTTGAGGATGTGTACGCCTTGGTCAAGGAGGACATGTGGACTTATGACAAGATGATGGATATTGCCAAGACGGCAGGCATCAATACGGACGGTACCAAGGATGGCGGCGATACCTTCGGCTATGCCGGTAACTTTGTTATGACCGACTCCTTCTATCAGGGATGCGGCATGAAGCAGCTGGCTACGGGCGCCGACGGCTCCGTGATGATCTCATCGGATCACAATTCTGCCAAGGCGGGAGAGGTCATGACCAAGCTGTTGGATTTCCTGAAGGATCCGAATGTCTATTGCGAGTCTTCCTTCGACACGATCTCGGGCGTCAGCCCTTGGAACCTGTGGAAGGCGGGACAGGTGCTGTTCTACCATGGTGCCGTTACCAATGCTTTGTCCGATCAGACCTTTGACCAGGGTATCCTTCCTTGTCCGAAATACGATGAGGAGCAGGAGAGCTATCTGACGATTCCCGGCTTCGGTTACCATATGTGGGCGATCGCTCGCGGAACCAAGGGAGACTTTGAGGACATGTGCGCCGTGATGGAGGGCCTGGCATCCGAGGGATACAGAAAAACCAATCCGACCTACTTTGACACCATGCTGTCGGAGCGTCAGGAAACTGCCAACGACTATGATATGCTTCAGATCATCCGTGCCGGTATCGTGATCGACGGCGGCCGTGTGATGGACAACGCCTTTGATACCAATACATGGTCGGTGTGGAGACGTTGCGTTATGGGCAACAGAGATTATCTTGCTTACTATGCAGGCTATGCGGAGGATCTGACAGAGCAGGCGGCATCTCTCAACAGCCTGATGCGGAACATGGAGAAGCTGTACAGCTAAGCGAGGTGCTATCTGATGGAATACCAAACGACCGAGCAAAAAGCCGCTCTGGAGCTGCTGCTTGCGGGCGGCGGACGGAAGGCGGTAGAGCAGATCAACGCACTGTCGGGTGTGGATTTCCGACTTGACAAGGAAAAGGACACCGACGTGCGTGTGATGAGCGCCAACGTGGAATACGTCAGATGGGACTCGACCGATCCGAAGATGGAGCGGTACGAGAACCGCATGAAGCTGACGGCAGAATGTATCAATACCTACATGGCGGATTTTGTCGGATTGCAGGAGTGCTGCGATATGATGCGCAAGCCACTGAACCCTCACCTCAATTCCGTCTACGCCTATGTGGAATATGAGCAGGATAAGCCGAATACCAACTATTTTCCGATCCTCTACCGCACCGATCTGTGGCGGGTAGAGGAAAGTGGAACGGGAGAATATCCCGCTTCCGTCCGTCCTTGGGGCTATGTTTGGGCGACCTTTTCCCGCCTGTCCGACCCTGCGGACAAATTTACCATGATGAATCTGCACTATGTGCCTGCCAGCTTTGTGGGGCGGGGCGTGACCTGGGATGAATACCGCAACCCTCTTGCGGAGGAGCTGAACGGGTTTATACGCTCGATGCTGGAAAAGAATCCCGATATTCCGATCGCAGTGACGGGAGACTACAACACACGGCGGGACAGCGAGCTGTATGAGATCATGGTGAAGGAGCTTCCCATGGAAGAGGCAGCCCTCCTGACCGAGGACAGCAACATGACCGAGGAGCAGAAACGAAATTGGGCAGTTGACCATATTTCGGTTTCTCATAACAATGTTGCGGTGGTGGCACAGAGGCAGTTGGATTATTATCCGAAAAAGACTCTTTCCGACCATTGGCATTATTTTGCCGATCTGCGGAAGGTCTAATACTCCGAAAAGAGGAGAAGTGTTATGAAAAAACGTATGTTATGCTTGCTTTTGGGGCTTTTGCTGTTGCTGACGGGCTGTGCCGGTGTTCCGGGGGATGAGGAAGATCCCTCCGAAACGGAAGCGGTCAGCGAGAGCGGAGAGACCGAGAGCGATGCGCCCGAGACCGAGCCTGTCGAGGTCATTGAGTATTTCTCGCTGGTGAAGGGCGGAAAGGCGCAATTTATCGTGATCTGCGAGGTGAGTGATGCCGTGGACACTGCCGAGGATCTGAGAGACGGCTTGAAGGATAAGACGGGAACTGCCTTTACCTTCCGTCGGTATGTCAGGCCCGATGACACGCTGAAGAAGATCTATGTGGGCTACCGCTATAACGATGTGATGAAGCCCGAGACGCCGAAGCTCCACGGAACCTACGGCGTGTTCGCCAAGGACGGCGATCTGTATGTCTGCGCCGACACGACGGTGGATCTTGGGCGGTGTGTTGCCGAATTCTTAGCCTCCATTACCAAGGACATGATCGTGAAGGATGCGGACGGAAATACCGAGCTGACGATCTCCAGCGAGATGCTCTTCCTGAAGGAGCCGACTCCCAGCTCTGTGAAGGGGCTGCTGTTGGGCGTACCCGTCAGCGACTACCGCATTGTCATTTCGGCACAGGCGACCGAAGCGGAGAAGTATTACGCACAGACGCTGATGGAGCGGATCCGTGACTTGACCTTGTTGGAGGTTCCCGTGGTGACTGACGCCACGGCTGCCGCCGAGCGGGAGATCATACTCGGAAACACGACGAGAGCGGGAAGCGCCGACTTTTACGGAAGCGAGCCCGAGCCGTTCACCTATGCGTTGAAGAGCAAGGGGGATGACTTGTACATCGGATATGCCGATACGTACTGTCTGAATTCCGCTATACAGAAATTCAACAAGCTGATGACGGGAATTCACGAAACGGTGGATGAGGAAGGCACGCTGATGACCTCCGGCATTCGTACAGAGAAGGATCAGGAGAGCGATGTGCGGATCATTACCGCCAACATTCTGTATGTGGGGTATGATGCCGCCGATCCCGAGCAAAAGCTGTACAAGTCCCGTATGGAGCTGACAGCGGGTTATTTCAATCTGTATGATGCCGATTTCATCGGAGTACAGGAGTGTCCCGCTATCATGCGGAACGCCATGAATCCCTATCTTGACGAGCAGTATGAATGGGTAACGATCGAAACGAGCAATACCAACACCGATTATTTCCCGATTTTGTACAATGCCGAGGAATGGGAGGTCGTAGCGAGCGGCGCAGACGACCGCACCGTGAGCCAAACACAGCGGCCTTGGGGTTACGTGTGGGCGACCTTTGTCCGCAAGAGCAACCCAAGCGAGAAGTACACCATGGCGAATCTGCACTATGTGCCCGCTTCCTTTTTGGATCGGGGCGTAAGCTGGGCAGAGTACCGTGTACCGCTTGCGGAAGAGGTCAACGCCTTTATCAAGGGTCAGCTTCAGAGCAATCCGACGGTTCCCGTGTTTGTGACGGGTGACTACAACTGCAAGCCGGGCGGAGACGTGTATGAGGCGCAGATCGACGGGATTGAAATGGATTCGACATATCGTTTGACGAGGGACAACAACGCAAGCGATACCATCGACAACATCTGTGTGACGACGGCGCTTGTGGATGTGGTTGCCCATCGGGTGAATACCGACGAAAACCGAGGCATTATGTCCGACCATGCGTACCATTATGCGGATATTCGCTTGAAGTCCGCAAGTAACTCTTGATTCTACCCGCAGGGACGGGAGAAAATAAAAAACAAAATGAAAGTGAGGAAACTTATCATGAAAAAGAAACTGCTATCCCTACTCTTAGCACTCTGCATGATCCTCTCGGCTTGTGTGACACTGGGTGTCACGACGTTTGCGACGGGGGAGGCGTTGACGGCGCAGGCGATTACCGATGCTGTGACTGCCAAGACCGGCACGATCAACATCAACAGTCAGACTGACTGGGATGTATTTGCAGATGCTGACAAATCTTACACCTATGAGGGTGTGACCATTGAGCTGAATACGTCCGTGACCGATACGGCGTGGACGCCAATCGCAAGTTTTGCGGGAAACCTTAACGGAAATGGCAATACCATTAAGGGATTGGTGAGTAGCGGTTCAGGACTTTTTACAGCACTTGTCGGAAATGTGCAGATTCAGAACGTGGTATTTGAAGAATGCTCGGTGATTCGGACTTCCAATCATGCCGGACTGATCGTTGCCACGCTTTCAAAAGGCGTTTCTCTGACACTGGAAGGCGTGACCTTGAAAAACTGTACTGTTATTTCGAAAAACTCAAACGGAGTAGGTGGCTTCGTTGGAGCTGTTACCGGTGCTTTTGTTGCCAATAACTGTCACGTTATCGGAGGAAAGGTTCAAAGTACTCATACCGAAGATAATGGCAATATGAGAGTCGGCGGTTTTGTTGGTGTTGTTTGGGATGACGGCGATACAACGCAGGTTGTTCCTTTCCGCATTACCAACTGTACAAACAGTGCTGAAATTATCGGAACGGTCGTTGGCGGTATCTTGGGTAACAACCGCAGAGAGAATGCTTGGATTGAGAATTGCCAAAATTCGGGTTCTGTGTTTGCCGGCGACCTGTCGGGCGGTACTTATCAAAAAGGCAACACCTTTGCGGCAGGTATTCTCGGACAGTTGTGCTCCACCGGTAATGCGACCGTGAAGGGTTGTAGCAACAGCGGTACTATTACGGTGGAATGTCTGAGCGAAAGCTGTGGAACCGGATTTGCGGCAGGTATCGTGGCTTGCTGTGACAGAGAGGTTAAGATTGAAAACTGTATCAACTACGCAACCGGTACGGTTACCAGTAATGGTACAACTGTTGGAGGAATTGCGGCAAAGCCGAATACAGCAACTTTTTTGATGGATAATTGCCAGAACTTTGCGGAGGTAAAGTTGCAAAATTCGGCAAAAGCGGCGAATGTAGGCGGCTTGTTTGGTATACCGAACAACACTGTTACCGTAAAGAACAGCACGAACTATGGCAAGGTAAGCAGTACCGCTACGGCTAATGAGGTAAATATTGGCGGTATTGCGGGACAGATCAATAAGAACATTACTTTGATGAGTTGTACAAATGCCGGTGAGGTGGCGAGCAGCGGAGCGGTAGCAGCATCGAATGTAGGCGGTATTGTCGGAGTTATCAATGCTGCTTTTACGATGAAAGATTGTGAGAATAATGGAAACGTGTCTTCCACTAATTCTTCTAACACTATGGCATGTGTCGGCGGTATTGTTGGTAACTTGAATGTTGCAACAACATTCAGCGGATATGTCAACAACGGAGACGTAACAAGCACAGGTGCGACTTATCAGGTAAATCTTGGCGGCATTGTCGGCAATAACAATAAGGTTACAACGATCTCGAATTGTGTGAATACCGGCAATTTGTCTTTGGACAACGACAGCGCAGATTCGGCAATCGGCGGCATCGTCGGAAAGTCGGCATATAACATGACGGTTGCGAACTGTGTCAACAAGGGAGTTGTAGATTCCAGCGCAAGTAGCAAGAATGTCTATGCGGGCGGTATTGCCGGTTACGCAGATCAATATTATAAGTCTTCCAATGGTGAAGTCGTTTTCACGTTCCGGGATTGTGTGAGTGCCGGAGATGTGAAGGGTAAAAACAAAGCCGGCGGATTGGTTGCTATGTATCTGTCGACCGTCGGATATTTTGAAAATTGTATCGTAACCGGTAAGGTATATGTTGTAGGCGACCAATATTCTAACGGTGCGTTTATTGCTCAGTTTAAAGTAAACAATACCGATCCCGAAAAGTATATTACCTTTAAGAACTGTTATTATTTGGAAGGGTTGAGTACGGCAAGCAATAAGAACAGCAACTATAATGCGGCAATGACACAGTATAATAACACGAGCTCTACGCAAAGCAATATCCGTGTGATCTATACGGCAACCGATGTTGATTTTACCTTCTTAGGCGGTACGCATAATAAGAAAACCGGTTCATCGTCGTTGAGCAATCAAGAAGATATTATCCTCAATCAAAAGCTTTATAATGCTATGTTTACCGGCTTTGAAAATGCCAATGTTCCCGCAGGTACGAAGTACCACACCGGTGCGATGGTTTCTTCCGCTGATGCTCTGAAGGGGGTTGCCGGCTTGAAGCTGTTGAGCAAGGCGGGATACGATGTTGTCAATACGTGGACGATGGCTGCTGACGGTACGTTCGTTCCTACCGCTTTGGCGGCAGGCGAGAAGAAGACCCCCGACGCAGACTTGGCGATCTCCTACAAGGGATATCAGATGGGTACCGTCGGTACGGAGAGCGAGGGCTGCATTCGGTTGATCGCAGGTATGAACGCCATCGACGGCTTTGCCGCTACCGGCTTTGACGTGGTGATTACCGAGAACGGCGTGGACAGTGTTCCTTCCAAGCCTTTGACCACCACTACGGTTTACGAGAGCCTGTGGGCTGACGGCGTGAACGGCGCTGTGAAGGCAAGTGAGCTTGGCTGTACGTATCTGTCCGCTTTGTCGATCTCCAATATGCCCGCTGACTGCATCATCACCTTGACCGCTACTCTGACCCCCATTGAGGGTGAGGTCGTGAAGGGTACCACCGTGGTGATCGTCGTTGAGGACGGCGCAGTTGTTGCGCAGTATGCAATTTAAGGAGGGAAGAATGATGAAACAGTATTTTGAGCCTTCCGCAGAGGTCTTGTTATTTGCCCGTGAGGATGTTTTGAATGTCTCGGGTGAGCTTGCCGATATTATCAGCCCCTTGGAGCAAGAAGAGGTTGATATGGGGTACAGCAAGTTTAACGGATTTCAGTAATTGAACCCATAGGGCGGGGGAATTTGTTGCCCTGCGGGCAAATGATGTTTTGCTTCGCAAAATGATGTTGCCTGCGGCAATGATGTTACGCCTACGGCAATGATGTTACGCCTACGGCGTAATGAGGACAGTCGAGGACGCCTGTCCCTACAACGAAATTTGTGCGGACAGCGGAACAAGGCACAAAACCCGGGGTAGGGGTCGGCGCTCTCGACGACCCGAAAAAACTTACAAAGCGAGTGCGTTTTCATCTGACTTTTTTAGGATGACGGAATATTTTGATTTCGAAAGGAAGAATGAATTATGAGAAAGAAATTGCTATCGTTTCTTTTGGCATTCTGTATGATTCTATCTGCCTGTGTGACCTTGGGGGTCACGAGCTTTGCCGTGGGTGATGCGCTGACGGCGCAAGATATCACCGACACTGTGAATGCCAAGACCGGCACCATCAACATCAACAGTCAGGCGGACTGGAACGTGTTTGCGGCGGCTGACAAGGCTTACACCTATGAGGGTGTGACGGTGAAGCTGAATGCGGACATTACGGTGAATGCCGAAATGGATGCTTTGGCGATCACTGCCGAGACCGATACGTCGGCTCTCACCAAGTGGACTCCCATTGCCGAGTTCAAGGGTACCTTTGACGGCAACGGCAAGACGGTCAAGGGCTTGTACATCGATGGCGCAGGCTTCTTTGCGAAGGCAAGCGGCACGGTCAACGTGCAGAACGTGATCTTTGAGAACTGCTATGCCGTGGCAAATAACACAAACTCTGCTTTGGTGATCGCTCAGGTCTCGGCAAGTGCTGTGGTATCTATGAGCAATGTGACACTGAAGGATTGTTATCTGAACCACACGAATAACAACAATGCCGGTGCTTTGATCGGAAATTCCGCCGGAAAGATCTTGATCGACGGTTGTTCGGTGAGCGGTATCGTGAAGGGCGTGAATGCGGCGGCGACAGGCAATTTGCGTGTGGGCGGCTTGGTCGGTATGTTGACGAATGACGCCAGTACGGCAAACAGCTCGATCAGAAACAGTGCCAACCATGCGACGCTGATCTGTTCCGCTGTGTGCGGCGGGATCATCGGTAATGCCAGAGGAACCAACTTTTTGATTGAAAGCTGCCACAACACCGGCGCAGTTCAGGGCGGAGCCTCGTATCAGACGGGCAACACCTTCGCTGCCGGAATTTTGGGACAGCAGTATCTGGGCAACACGACGATCAGCAATTGCACCAACAGCGGAGCAATCACCTTGGCGTGCAAGAAGGCTGACATCGGCGGAAACGGTGATGCGGGCGGTATTGTCGGAAACGTGGGCGGCGGCCCCGTTGCGCTGGAGAGCTGTGTCAACACCGCAGAGGGAACCGTGACAGGAACCGGTCGGGGAACTGCCGGAATCCTTGCGTACGGCTCTCATAAGGATATTACGATCAGAGGCTGTGCAAACTTTGCCGAGTGCCGTGCCGATGAGCCGCTGGTTCAGTCGAGGCTCGGCGGTATCGTCGGTCAGTCGTGGAACATCATCACTCTGATGGCGTGTGCCAACTTCGGTGATCTGACGGGCGTGGGCGGTGCGTATGACAGCAACGGAACGACGAAGTACCGTGAGGTCTGGACGGGCGGTCTGATCGGCCACGCATCCAATACCGTTACGGCGAAGGATTGCTTGAGTGCCGGCGACGTGAGCGGCTATAATAAGACCGCAGGACTGGTAGGATATTATGTATCCTCTGTCGGTTCATTTGAAAACTGTATTGTGACCGGCAAGGTCCATGTTGTGGGTGACGAGTATTCCAACGGTGCGTTTATTGCGCAGTTTAAGGTTGCTAATACCGATGCCAGCAAGTACATTACCATCAAGAACTGCTATTATCTGGCAGGACTTTGCTCCACCAACAAGAATGCAAACAACTTTGATTCGGCAATGACCCAGTGGGTCGACATGGAAGGCGGCGCACCGAAGGCACAGGGCAACATCCGTGTGATCTATGACGCTGTGGATGTGGACTTTACCTTTGTGGCGGGCGTGACGAATGCGGCTGTCACGGGCGGTATGAATCATCAGAAGTTCTACAACGCCATGTTCAACGATCCGACCAATGAAAACTACACGGGTGCTTGCGTGGCAACCGTGGCGGAGCTTTCGGGTATGGCGGGCATTTCGCTGCTGACCAAGGCGGGCTATGATTTTGCCAACGTATGGACTCCGTCTGCGGGCGTTCCCGTTCCCGTTGCTGAGGCAATGGTCGAGGGAACGGTCAACATGAATGCGGCTGTGGTCTACAAGGGCTATCAGGAAAAGATCGTTGACGGTGACACCGACACGCTGAGCCTGCGGCTGGTGGCGGGTCTGAATGATCTGTACTATGCCAACACGGGCTTTGAGCTGTACATTCTGACCGAGGATGGCATGATGACGACTGCGGAGGCACAGAACACCGATACGGTGTACACCTCTCTGTCGGTCTATTCTGCTGAGGGCGGCTTGGAGGATCCCATTTCCGCCGAGAGCTTGGGATGTGCGTATCTGTCGGCTATCGCCATTGACACTCTGCCCGCCGTGGGCAATGTGAAGCTGTTGGCGGCTCCCTATGTGACCAACGGCGATACGACGGTCTCTTACGGTTCTACGGTCGTTCTTGTCATTGAGAACGGCGAGATCGTGGATCAATATGCAATTTAAGGAGGAGAAGATCATGAAAAAATTATTAGCCATTCTTTTAGCGACTTTATTACTTCTTTCCTTGGTTGCATGCGGAAAGGATCCCGAGGAGCCTGCCGAAACCGAGGCGGGAACCGAATCGTCCGCTCCTGCGGATACTGCGAAGCCTACGCCGACGCCCGACGATGAGAGCAAAGACGATGATGAGCAAGCTCCCCCCGACGATGAAGGCGATGACGATGAGATCGAGACCGTGACGGTCGATCTGAACAAGAATACCAAGGGCATTAAGCTGTTGGGTGTTCGGAGCGTTCTTTCCGATTCGCAGATCAACTGCGACCACAGCGGCTCGGGTATCGAGTTCGTTTTGCGGAACACATCCTTGTCCTTGGCGATCGAGGCAAATTCGTCCGCTCCCTGCCGCTTTAAGGCGTATGTGAACGGAGCGTTGTTCGAGAGCCCCATGGGCGACGAGTATTATGAGATCAACGGTAAGAGTGTGATCACGATGAGCGGACTGCCTTTGGGCAACATTACCGTTCGTTTGGTGAAGATCACCGATCAGGCATTGGCGATGGCAGAGCTGACAAAGATGACCTTCTCGGGTATTCTGAGCTCGAGTACGCCTGAGGCTGAGGATCTGTATATTGAGTTCGTCGGCGGTGCCGAGGCTGTGGGTACAGGTCTTGCCGAGGGCGAGGGCTATGCGGCGCAGGATGTGACCAAGGCATACAGCTATCTGCTGGCAGAGAAGCTGGATGCGGATTATGCGATCACCTCGGTGAGCGCAGCTACGGCACTGACGGATGTGGCGGCTCTGTATGCCAAGGCTTCTCCCGTACGGGATGCGGAGGCAGAGTACGGATTTGCCCGCAAGGCAGATGTCGTCGTTGTGGATCTGGGTGCTGTGGATGCGGCGCTGAGTGCTACGGATGACACGGTGACGCCTGAGGCATTTGCCGAAAGGTATGAGGCACTCCTGACGGCGATCCGTGCCAAGAACGGCGAGGATTGCAAGATCGTTTGCGTGTACACCTCTGCGATGGGTGACTTCGGAACGGCGGTTCTGAATGCTTGCCGTGTCGAGATGGGCGGACAGCAGGAGGGCTTCTACAGTTGTCAGATGGCAATGGGCGAGGACAAGGCACTTGACGCTGTCGAGAGAGAAGCATTCCTGACACTGCTGGAAACGGTCACAGAGACCGCTTTGGAGGGTACCATTACCGAGCGTGAGCTGGAGACGGGCGAGAACGGAGACGGCTTGAAGGTAGACTTCAAGGAGGACTTTGTTCCGGTCGGATAAGGCAAAAAATAAGAATAGCGGGATGCGCTTTGGCGCATCCCGCTTGTGTTTTGCAGGAGTCAATGGAACACGGGGCGACCCGTGAGGGCTTGCAGGAGCTGTCTTGCTTGCTCCAGCTCTTCGGGGGTGGGCAGCTTGGATGGCAGGGTATGAGAAAGACCCAATGCCCTGTATTTGGAGCCGGCAAGGTTATGATAGGGAAGGATGCGAATCGCGGTAACCGAAGAAAGCTTGGCAAGAAAGCTTGCCATTGGTTCTATTTGAGCGGCGTTCCATTCGGGTACATATGGGATGCGTATTTCGATCCTCTGATCCCTCGCATCCAAATACGAGAGATTTTCCAAAATTTGCTTGTTGGATACGCCCGTACAGCGAATATGGACATCCTCGTCATATGCCTTCAGGTCGTAAAGGAAGCTATCGGTATACGGAATGACCTTATCCAAGGCTTCCTTTGATACGAATCCGCAGGTGTCCACGGCGGTGTGAATGCCTTGCTCCTTCAATCGCTTCAGCAGCTCGGCGCAAAAGTCTGCCTGCAAGAGGCACTCACCGCCCGAAAGGGTGACGCCGCCGCCGGAGGTCTCATAAAATTCTCTGTCCTCCAAAAGCAGAGGAAGCAGTTCTTCCACCGTGATCTCCCTTCCGTACAAAACTCGGGCATCACCCAAGCAATGCTCGGGGGAGAAGCCCTCTTTTTGGCATTCGCCGCAGCCAATACATTTATGCTCATAAAAAGCAATTTGAGGCTTAGCGGACAACCCCTCAGGATTGTGGCACCACACGCACCGCAAGGGACAGCCCTTGAAGAATACGGTGGTGCGGATGCCGTCGCCGTCGTGGACGGCAAAGCGTTTGATTTCGAAAATTCTACCTGTCATTACTGTATATTCTCCGCTCGTACGATATAGGCATCCTGCTCCGCACGGCTCAAATTGTTCCACAGGACGTTCCATCCGCAGACCCGAACCTGCAGATTTCGGTATTGTTCGGGGTGCGCTTGGGCATCCTTCAGCATCTCCGGGCTGAACACGTTCATCTGTATGCTCATGCCGCCGTTGTTCGTATACACGTCCAGCAGGGCTTTCATGACCGACAAGCCCTCCTCTCCCGCAACGCTTGAGGGATGAAGCATGATATCCAGACAAAAGCTTTCGGGATAAGAGGTTGGCGTTAGCTTTACTGCCGATTGGATCAGTGCGGTCACGCCATTTTTATCCATGCCCGACGTAGGAGAGGCATTTTTGGAGATCTCATCCCCCGCCTTTCGCCCATCGGGAGTTGCCTCGGTCTTTTCACCCTGCCATACAAATTGCATTGCCGAGTGCAGGAACGCCTTGTAAACACCGCCTCTGCCGTTCTTTCTGCCGTTTACCTTGTCACAGAAAAAGTGGGAGATCGCTACGGCATATCGGTCGGCGAGCGGATCGTTTACACCGTATTTGTGAGACAAACGCAATGCCCTTCGGCGAAGTGTTTCGTGTCCCTCCCAGTTCTTGTCAAGAATCTTTACAAGCTCCTCAAGCGACAGCTCTTGCTTTTCGTAGACCAGCTCATAGACCGCCATCAGGGCATCCACCGCCGTTCCGAGTCCACAACTTTGCAGGGCACTGTTGTTAAACTTGACACCGCCGCCGTAGCCGTCATAGGCACGCTCCAGCGAGGCTTTGATGGTCGCCGAGTATAGGGAAGAGGGATTGATCTCTCCCATGTACGGGTCATACGCATTGGCGCATCGGATGGTTTCTTCGATCAGATGCCCGTATTGCTTCAAAAAGGCGGAATAGAAATCCTCAAAGCGAACGAAGGACGAAGGAGCTCCCGTGCGCACACCGACGGGCATTCCCGTTCGGGGGTCGATCCCGTCGTGCAGAGCAAGGACGACTGCCTTCAGCGGATTGACATACCCGGTGGCAGTAGAGACCTCGTTGGCACGGACGCCGGTCTCGTAACAGCCTCGGATATCCATGGTGCGGGCTTCCTCTGCGTCGGCTCCGTAGCTCATGACGGCTTGCCACATGCCCGGCTCACAGCAAAATACAAAGCTGCTCTGTCCGCATCGGATCATGTTCAGCACCTTATTCAGAAAATTCAGAGGCGTGTTATCGTTGTATTTGATCTGAATTTTTGGGTTGTAGAGCCCCAGCTCACGGTACACGTCCAGGATGTCGTGAGAAAGATCGTTGACAAGACAGCTTCCGTCTGCCGCAGTTCCGCCCAGATAGAAGGGCTGGCCCCAATAGTTTCCAATGGCAGACCATTGCAGCAGAAAATACGCCAGAAGCTCCTTGATCTCGTCTCTTGTGTATCTTCCGCTTTGCAGATCCCTCTGATAAAACGGATACAGTGTACTGTCCAGTCCGTTGCCGAGGGAACGCACCTGATAGCAATCCACCGATTCGGAGATCATAAAATACAGGAAGATGAGCTGCATAGCCTCATAGCTGTCGGTGGGAGCGCCGTCTCGCAGATGCAACAGGCACTCTGTCTGTCGCTTGGCTTTTTCGTGGCTTTTGGTCTTGGCGTATCGGTACAGGCGATCAACAAATTCGAGGATCGCCGTATATTCGATCTCAATTCCGTCGAAGAAGGCTTTTTCCTGTGCAGAGAGGGGGCGTTTTGCTTCATGCATGGAGCGATACTCTTTGGCACGTTGGCGGATTCCCGGAAAGCCTAACGTCATCAAAGACTCCCAATCGGGAACGACATGGTCAAAATCGGGCCAGATCGCCACGGCACCCGATGCGTTCAAGCTCTTCATGGTTTGGTCGATCTCGGGCAGGGCTTGGGAGAATATCTCGTTTTTCCATTTGTCAAGGGTGGTTGGCTTGATGACACGGTTCCAGGTATCCAGTCCGATAAAATAATCGTGCTCATTGACATCGATCCGTGTGTGTCGCAGGACATATTCGATCTCCCGCGCCTTGGCGACGGGATGTGGAGCGGTAGCATAGTCTTGCGATAAAATCAGCAGTTCCGCTTGGATCTCTCCGTCGGAAAGTCCTGTGCTATGATCGTACTCATAGCCGTGATATGCCCTTCGATGATAGGGGTCAAAGGGCTTTTTTGTATCGTGATATTTGTTTTCGATGTATTCTCGGTCTTCTTGTTTGATGAATTCCATATAATTGCCCCCCGCTATTTTTTGCTATTATAGCATAAATTCAATCTTTTGTAAATGATAAAAGCAAAACCACTTGACGAAATCGAAACAAAATGCTATACTATACAGGGGTGATGGACTATGAGAACGGAATGGAAGGATACGGTCATTACGCAGGTCAGTGTTGCCGTTTATGTTGCGCCCGGTTCGGGGAAGCCGATTCATAAGGACCGACCGTTTCACGGATTTGTTTTGAATGACGAAAACGGGATCAAGGAATATTGCTTTTCGGATGGGCGGGTGATGCGCACCGAGGAGGGAGAGCTCTTTTATCTGCCCAAGGGGTCGTCTTATTCTGTGCGGGAGCTTCGATCGGGTGGGTGCTATGCCATCAATTTCGATGCGGACATAGAGGATTTGCCGTTTTGTGTGAAGCTGAAGAACAGGGAAGCTTTGAAAAAAAGCTTCAAGGATGCTTGCCATGTATGGCAGTCGCACCATGCGACCCGTCGGGCGGCGGCGATGTGCGCATTGTATGAGGTGATCGTTCAACTGGAAAAGCTGAGGGAGCAAAGCTATATGCCCCATGAGCGGCATAAGCTGATTGCGCCTGCTGTGGAGGCGATCGAGCGGGATTTTACCGATCCCAGCCTGACGGTGGCTGCGTTGGCGGAGCGCTGTGGAATCAGTGAGGTCTATTTTCGGAGCATATTTATCCACAGCTTCGGTGTTTCTCCCAAGGAGTATCTCATCCGACGGAGGATCGAATATGCCAAGCAGCTTTTGATACAAGGAGAGCTGAAGATATCCAAGATCGCACAGCTTTGCGGTTATGGTGAGCCGTGCCATTTTTCCCGTGAATTTAAACGGATGACGGGAGTATCTCCCAAGGAATATGAGGAATAAAACGATGGACGGAAAAGAACCGTCGGGAGCGCCTTTGCGCTCCCGACGGTCTTTTGTATTGCATTAAAGTGCCAAGATCGGATTGCTTTTTCTATACTCCTGTGGAGTCATGCCCGTATGCTGTTTGAAGCTTTTGCAAAAGTGATAGCTGTCGCCAAATCCGCAGGCTTCGGCGATCGCCCATATCTTCAGCGAGCCTTCGGACAGGAGCTGCTTTGCCTTTTGGATGCGAAGATCGATGATAAACTGTCTGGGAGAGATACCCATGCGCTGCTTGAAGAGCTTGCGAAAGTATACCTCGCTGATGGCGCATTCTGCCGCCAGACAGGCATTGGTCAGAGTAGGGAGATGATAGTTTTCGTAGATGGCTTGAAGTGCTCCTTGCAGTTCATCTGCCTCGGCTTGTATGGCAATCTCATACAGCATTTCATAGAAAATACTGAGGAGCTTGGCACGGCTTCCTCTGTGCATAAACAGCTTTTTGAGTTCTTCGTATTGCGTCAGCAAGATCTCTCGATTTCGGAGCTCGATGAGGGTGATGCGATCGCAAACGGGCTGTTGTGTCAAAAAGTTGATTACGGGGAAATAGCCTGTTTCGGTTCTTCGCAGTGTATAGCTTTCTCCCATGGGAAGGAGAACCGCATGATCCTTATCCGAAACATAGTCTTGTCCGTTGTGGGTGTAGATGATCTGTCCTTCCCGACAAAGAGATAAGCCGTAGGAGGGGCGATTTTTTATAGTTGTTTGTTTCCCTTTGGGGGAATAGACGGTGATGACACCGAGAAGCTCGGTGACGGTGAGCTGCTGCAGATCCATGGTATGTCTCCTTTCGTTTTGATACCATTATACCATTTTTAGCAAGGAAATGTCAAGATATTATGAAAATTTGTATCGGAAATCACAATTTTATATCGGTTTTTGTATTGCCATGGCGGAATACTTATGATATAATCAAGAGAGAAAAGCCAAAAGGAGGATTTTTTATAATGAATTTTGAGGGACAGGTTGCCATTTCTACGGGGGCTGCTTCAGGTATGGGGCTGTTATTTGCCGAGAATTTTGCGGCACTCGGCGGGAATGTTGTGATGTGTGACATAAACGAGGAGGTGCTGCTCGAAAAGATTGCCGAGATCAATGCCAGAAAGGGCGGTAAAGCCGTGGCTGCGGTGTGCGACGTGCGGGACTATACGCAGGTGTGTGCCGCAAGAGATAAGGCAGTTGCGGAGTTTGGAAGGATAGATGTGATGGCAAACTTTGCGGGAGGAACGGCGGTTCGGATGTGTCGGGTAGACAAAAGCGCTTATCCAGAATTTCCCGATGTTCCGATCGAGGTGTATGATTGGGGCATTGACGTGAACCTCAAGGGTCCGTTCTATTTTGCGCACGCCGTGCTTTCGCAAATGCGGGAGCAGAAAAGCGGGCTGATCCTCAATATTGGCTCAATTACAGGTGCGGAGGGAGACGGCTACGGCATGGATTATCCTACCTCCAAGGCGGGGCTGATGTATGGGCTGACCAAGTCGATTGCGCAGTTTGGCTCCAAATACGGGATACGGTGTGTTTGCGTGTCGCCGGGGCCTGTGCTGACAAGAGCTGCGATGGCAAATATGAAAACCCCGCTGGGAAGAGCTGCCGAACCGCAGGAGATCATCGATTTGTGTCTGTTTATTGCTTCGGAAAAGGGACAATTTATCAATGGCGAAAACATTATGATCGACGGCGGTAGAAACGCTATGAGGAGAAAGATCTGATGAAAAAGAGCTTTCTTGGTTGCAAACGGCCTTTGCTTACCTGTATGGTGCAAGCAGACAATCCCGACAGAATAAAGGAGCTTATTGATGCTTCCATCCCCGAGGGTGCCGAGGCGATCGGCATGCAATTTTGCAAGCTGAAGACAGAGTATCGAAACGAGAAGACGTATCGGGAACTTTTTGCTTATACCGATCTGCCCGTTTACGTTACCAACTATCGAAATCACGTCTCGAATGTGGAAAAAAATGACGATACTCTTGCCGCTGAGCTTCTAAAGCTTGCAGAATGCGGTGCAACGCTCGTAGATGTAATGGGAGACTATTTTGATGCTTGCGAGGGCGAGCTGACGATGAAGGCGGACGCCATCGAAAAACAAAAGAAGCTCATTGACGGGCTTCACGCAAGGGGAGCGGAGGTGCTGATGTCATCACACGTTTTCAAATACACGCCTGCCGAGCGCGTCCTTGAAATCGCACTTGAACACCAAAAGCGCGGTGCAGACATCTGTAAGATTGTTGCCGGTGCTTCGACTATGGCGGAGCAGATAGAAAATCTTCGTATCATTAACCTGTTGAAAGAAAACTTGAACATTCCGTTTTTGTTTCTTTCGGGAGGCGAATGCCGTATTATGAGACGTATTGGAGGCGAACTCGGGTGCTGTATGTATCTGTGTGTGCATGAGCACGATGAACTGGCGACGAAGAGTCAGCCGTTGCTTGCACAGATGAAGATGCTGAGGGATGCGCTGGGGGAATCAGGAATAAAATGAACGCATTCGTTAAGAAGATCAATGGTATTTACCAATTAAAGATACCGTTTGAAAGAATCTATACATCGGTATTTCTTATGGAAGCACAGGAAAAAAATATGTTGGTGGATTGCGGTACAACAGCGGAGGATGTTGACACATATATCGTGCCTGCGCTGAAACAGAAAGGGTATGAAATTTCGGATATCAAATCTCTGATCCTAACTCATAGGCACACCGACCATGCAGGGGGACTTGGGCGAGTGTTGGCGCTTGCTCCGAGTATCGCAGTGGTTACAGATGCTTGCACTTTGTTTGTTGGGATTTCTACGTATCCCTTGGCAGGACACACCGAGGATTCAATCGGCGTTTTTGACGAACGCACACATACGTTGATTACGGGCGACGGTTTGCAGGGGGCGGGCGTAGATCGGTACCATTGCTCTGTGAAGGATAAAAGCGCTTATTTGGAAACTCTCGAACGTATCAAAAACGATGAAAGGGTGGAAAATCTTCTGTTGTCTCATGCGTATGAACCGTGGAACAGTGACGGCGTGTTCGGGCGGGAGCAGGTGCTTCGTTGTCTCGAAGAATGTCGGATTTGTTTCTTGCAACGATGACAAGCTTGTGCTTGGAGAGCCGTCACGGGATTTGCGAAGGAAGCAAGAGAGTCAGATGCCCTGTTGCTTTCGGAGCTCTCTTGGGGAGACTCCGTAAAATGCCTTGAAGCATTTTCGAAAATACGAGCTCGAGCTGAAGTGTAACCGTTGGCTGATCTCTTCGATGGGGGTGTCGGTGGAGACGAGAAGTTCTTTCGCTTTTTCCATAATTGTATGTCTTTTGATTTCGTGGATGCTTGCCTTGGAATGATTTTTGAATGCGGTATACAGGGTAGATTCGCTGACGGCGAGGTGTTTGGCAAGCTCCTCTACGGTATCGTACGGATGCGTTGCAATACGGCGTGTAGCTTTGTCGATCAGCTCACACTGCGTGCCTAAGGATTGATATATCATATCCGACAATAGTATGCCGACAAGGGTGTAAAATTTTCCGACGGTGACACAATTGAGGGGCGAACAGATGATGTCGTGCATCAGAGCTGTCGCCTCGGAATTGGCGGGGAGAACCTGAGTTACATAATATCTGTTCTCGAAATTGGGAAGAAAGCCAAAGCCGAGGGAGATAAATTCGATGCTTGACGTGCCGTACCAGTGCGATTGATACTGACAGCCGTTCGGAAGAAAGAAAAGGTCGCCCTCTTGTATCGTGACGGTTTCGCCTTGCATGCAGATTTTTCCATGTCCCTTAACCATCAAACCGAAGTAGTGGCAGGTAACGCCATGGGTGTTGTCGGTATGCTTGTAGTTGGTAAAGAAAAAGTGCTTGAATCGGAAACTGTTGCAGAAAAGTATGTCATTCATTGGTGATAATTCGTCCTTTTTTGTAGTTTTTTACCTGTTATTTTATAGTATATCATCTTTTTTTAAAGAAGTCAATATGATATAATCAATATAACCGATATATTGATAAAAAGCAGGAAGGAAAGAAAATCAAATGAAGACAAAACAGATCGTTTTTACCGAACCGAATACGGCAAAGCTTTTGGACAGAGAGCTTTCGGATGAACTGAACCCGCATGACGTGGCGGTTCAATTGGCATTCAGCACCATCAGCACGGGCACGGAGCGAGCCAACATTATGGGGGATCCCAACGTGAATGCCTTCGGAGCGGCGGGGGTATCGTTTCCCCGTTCGAGGGGGTATAGCGGAGCCGGTACGGTGATGGCAGTTGGCTCGGAGGTTCACAGCGTTCGAGTCGGTGACAGGGTAGCGATATTCTGGGGAAAGCATCGGAGCATCCAAGTGCTTGGCGAGAGCAATGTTGTGAAGATCGAGGATGACACGGTCAGCCTGCAAGCGGCGGCAATGAGCTTTATTGCTTCCTTTCCGATGGCGGCAATTCGAAAGACCCGCTTGGAGATGGGGGAGAGCGCCATGGTTATGGGCTTGGGAATCCTTGGGATGATCGCCGTGAAGCTGTTGAGAGTGGCGGGTGCGGTTCCGATCATTGCCGTCGATCCGAACTCCAAGCGTCGGGAGATGGCATTGAAAAACGGCGCAGACTTTGCCTTTGATCCCTTTGAAAAAGACTTTGCCGAGCAGGTAAGAAAAGTGACCGATGGCGGCGTTGCCGTGGCAATCGAGGTGACGGGCGTCGGAGCGGGCTTCAACGAAGCGCTTGATTGTATGGCAAAATTTGGCAGAGTGGCACTTTTGGGATGCACCCGAAATTCGGATTTTTGCGTCGATTATTACAGAAAAATACATGCACCGGGGATCACGGTGATCGGAGCACATACGATTGCCCGCCCCGAATCGGAATCCCATCCCGGATGGTTTACGCACAGAGACGATATCAAGGCGGTATTGAAGCTCTGCGCAGGGGGACGGTTGGATTTGGATGGGATGATCGAAGAGACACACACGCCGTACGATTGCGAAAGCGTTTACGAGAGATTGATATCGAATCGGGATTTTCCTGTTGTGGTACAATTTGATTGGAGGGAATTGTCATGAAAAAGGTGAGAATTGCACAGATCGGTACCAGTAAATTCAGTCACGGAAGCGCAATTTGGCGCAGTCTGATCAAACAAACAGATATATTCGAGGTAGTAGGATATGCTTTCCCGGAAAATGAACGAAAGAAATTTCCCAAGGAGACGGCGAGATTTGACGGATATCGAGAAATGACCGTTGAAGAAATTTTGAATGACCCTGAAATCGAGGCGGTCGTTGTGGAAACCGAAGAGGTAAATCTGACCAAGTATGCCGTCATGGTTGCTAGGGCAGGCAAGCACCTTCACATGGAAAAGCCGGGAGGAACAGATCTTGCCGATTTTAGAAAGCTGGTGGATCTGGTACGAGAAAAAGGTTTGGTTTTTTCCGTCGGATATATGTATCGTTTCAATCCCAAAATTCAAGAAGCAATACAAAAAATCCGAAACGGAGACCTTGGCAGGATCTATGCGGTAGAGGCACATATGGATTGCAAGCACGATGCCGAGCAAAGACAATGGTTAGAGAATTTCCCGGGAGGAATGATGTTTTTTCTTGGATGTCATTTGATCGATTTGATCTATCAAATTCAGGGAGAACCTATGAAGGTCGTTCCTCTCAGCTGTTCAACGGGCATAGGGGGGATCCATACCGAAGATTACGGTATGGTCGTATACCAATATCCAAACGGTTTGTCCTTTGCCAAAACGTGCGACAATGAATGCGGCGGCTTTTTGAGGAGACAGTTGGTGATCTGCGGAGAAAAAGGGACGATCGAAATCAAGCCCTTAGAGGTTGATGCCAACGGAGGAAAATATACGGTGTTGCGTGAAAGCTACAATGCGACCCGAAAAAACTGGTCCATGCCTTGGGAAGAGGCACGCTCTGACATTTTTGACCGTTACGACAGCATGATGCAAAATTTTGCTGAAATGGTAAGAGGCAAGAAAAATCCGTATTCCTATGACTATGAATTGGGGCTTTATGAATTACTGTTGCGATCTTGTGGGAGGACTATAAAATGAAACAAGTATTATTGATTGCGGGCGGCGGAACGCTTGGTACGTATACCGCTGAGGAATTATTGCGATTGGGACACTGTGTAGATGTGATTTGTTTGGAGGATAAGGCTTCTGACAACGAGAAGCTTACGTACTATACAGCCAGTGCCACACCGGACTATCTGGAAAAGCTGTTTGAATGCAAACACTATGACGGTATCGTAAATTTTCTGCATTACAGGGATTATAAAAGCTATATTCCTTATCATGAGCTGTTATCCAAAAATACCGATCATTTGATCTTCCTTTCTTCTTATCGCGTTTATGCGGACATGCAGCATCCGATCACCGAAACCGCTCCCCAACTAATCGACGTGATCACGGATGATCCGCTTTTCCATGAAAAAGATACGTACGGTTTATCCAAATCAAAAGCAGAACGTTTTTTGGCAGACAATCCGTACCCAAAAAATTGGACGATCGTTCGTCCGGTCATTTCTTTTTCGATGAAACGATTCGATATCATCATGACATCGAAAACCGAGGTCGTTGAAGCAGCGATGAAAGGAACACCCATACAGCTTCCCATTGAGGCGAGGGGGCTTACTGCCGGATTGGATTGGGCAGGAAATTCCGGAAAGCTGATTGCGAACCTTTTGTTTAAGAAGGAATGCATCGGTGAGGCGTATACGATATCTTCGGCACAAAACCTGACGTGGGGTGAGATTGCCGATATCTACACCGAAGTGTTAGGCGTTCGCTTTGAGTGGGTCCCTGCGAACTATCCACATGATCTGTGGAGATGGCGTTATGACAGGGCATATGACAGGGCGATTGACAACACCAAGGTTTTGAAAGCTACGGGCTTGCGCTCAGAGGATTTCAAAAGCATTCGGGAAGGATTAAAAATCGAATTGGATCGATTGAAAAATAAAGAGTAAAGGGAAAGAAAAATAAAATGAAAGCAATTTTAGTGAATGCGGACAAGAGCTTGCGGTGGGACGATGTGCCCGATCCTGTAATGAAGAGTGACGAGGTTCTCGTGAAAATTGAAGCGGCGGCACTGAACCGAGCCGATCTGATGCAGAGAGAGGGGGATTATCCGCCTCCTGCCGGTTGTCCCGAATGGATGGGCTTGGAGGTGTCGGGGGAGATCGTTGCCATCGGAGATGAGGCAAAGGACAGATCGGCATGGAAGAAGGGAGATAAGGTCTGTGCATTGCTGGGCGGCGGCGGTTACGCCGAATACGTTACCGTCAGATATGACATGCTGATGCCTGTGCCGAAGGGATGCACGATGATCGAGGCGGCGGCAATTCCCGAGGCGTTTGCCACCGCATATCTGAATCTGTTTATCGAGGGGAACATACAGGCGGGCAACACGCTGTTGATGAATGCAGGGGCGTCGGGGCTTGCCAGTGTGATTATCCCTATGGCGAAAGCCTTTGGCGTTCGCGTAATAACGACCGTTTTAAGCGACGAGATTGCAAAGAATATTACACATCTCGGTGCAGACCGTGTGGTTGTAACGACCAAAGAGGATATTTCCCTTGTTCTCAAGGAAGAGCTTAAAGACGGGCATTCGGTTGACGTTGCCATTGACTGCCTGGGCGGAGAGATCATGGGTCGGTGTATTCACTATCTGACCCATGGCGCACGGTGGATCATGATCGCCGCATTGGCGGGAACCAAGACCGAGATCGACCTGAAAAACATTTACGTTCGCAACGTGCGGATCATTGGAAGCACCTTGCGCTCCCGTCCGTCCAAGGTGAAAGCCGAGATCCTTGCGGGGATCGTGCGGGATGTGTATCCCAAGATCGAAGCGGGGCTGGTGAAGCCGACCATTCACGCCGTATTTCCCATTCAAGAGGCAGAGGCAGCACAGGATGTGTTGTATCGGGGAGAGAATGTAGGCAAAGTGGTATTGACCGTGCTATAAAAGGAAAGGCAAGATCAGACAGAGAGCTGTTTGATCTTGCCTTTTCATTTTTCACGATTATCCTGCCAAGTCTCCCATTTGGTCGAGCATGTTTTCGATGAAGATGCCGTACCCGCAGGTGGGGTCGTTGATGAGGACGTGGGTGACAGCCCCCACGAGCTTGCCGTTCTGGATGATCGGGCTGCCCGACATTCCTTGGATAATTCCTCCTGTTTTGTTAATTAAATCCGTGTCGGTTACCTTAACGGTAAAGCATTTGTTGGAGTGGGAATCTCTGTGGATATCCGAAATTTCAATGTCGTATTCCTGTGGCGCGGTACCGTCCAAGGTGCAATAGATCGTTGCCTTTCCTTCCTTGACGGTATTGCGCAAGCCGATGGGTAGGGGCTCGCAGGGGAGCTTTTCGGGGAGCTTGGCAAGGATACCGTACACGCCACACTCGGTGTTACCGAGGAGTGTGCCCGTCTTGCCGGAGCTGAAATAGCCCTTGACCTCACCGGGGGAGCCGGCAAGCCCCTTGACTACGCCGCTGATGGTCACGCCGACCACCGAGCCTCGCTGCATGGGGATCAGCTCACCCGTTTCTCCGTCGCAGATGCCGTGTCCCAGTCCGCCGAAGGCTCCTGTCTCGGGAACGATGAAGGTGACGGTGCCGATCCCCGCACCGCTGTCCCGAACATACAAGCCCGTGACATATTTGCCCTCCTCCTTGGAGAACACGGGGGTCAAGGTGGTGCTGTAATCGGCACCGTTCCGATGGTAGCGCAGGGTGAGGGGCTTACCGCCCGATGCCTCCACCAGTGCGGACAGCTCGGCGGAGCCGCTCAGCTCCTTGCCGCCGACAGATAGGATGATATCATTGCATCGCAAGCCTGCCTCCTTGGCAGGATTGACACCGCAGGAATCGGATTCGTTAAAGCCGACGATCATGACTCCTGCGGTTAAAAATTTGATTCCGAAGGGCGTTCCTCCGGGATAAAGCTTCAGATTTTGATAGCCGTTCGCCTTGGCGGTGGGAATGGCAGTTGCCGCCGAGGCAGGAAGAAAGGGGGAGGAGAGCCCCATAAAAGCAGAAGAAAGGAGAAGAAGCGCAATAGCCAAGAAGAAGGAACATCCTTTGAGTGCATTTTTTACCATATTTCTGTTTCCTTTGTATCTTGTTGAGAGCGGAGCACAGTTGCTCGGCAGGAATCGCTTCAAGGAGATCCGATGCCGATGGAAGTCGTGATCCAACGCATGTCCGCACTCTTTATGGTATACCGATTGCGGCGAATCATGCGTTACAATATTGTGGTGGAGAGGCAATGTTTTGCTGTTCGGCAGAGTTTTTTCCTCTTTTGCCGTGTCAAATGCAGAGGATATCCGATGTAGGGAAAAAGCTTCGATAGAGTGGAAGTTTTTTCATGTATTTTTTGAAAAGCCCTTGACAGAAAAAAGGGAACATGATATAATTAGTTAGCAAACTAATTATTTATCAGAGAGGGACTTATGAAACGAAAAACAGGGATGCCCGCCCCGCCTCCGCCCCGAAAGGAGCTGAGCGACAATCCGATCAAGCTGTGCAACGAGATCGGTCGTTTGTTCCGTACACGTATGCGGGAGACCGACTCCTCGGATGGCGTGATGAGCCAGCCGGGCGCACGCTTGGTGCTGTCGGTGTTGGCGGTATATGACGGGATCCATCAATTGGAGCTGGTGCGACAGACCCATTTGCGTCCGCCCAGTGTCAGTGTGATCCTGAAAAAAATGGAGGATGAGGGAATTGTGGAGCGTCGCAGTGACTCGGAGGACCGCCGTGCGGTACGGGTATATCTGACCGAGAAGGGAAGATGTCTGGATGCGCAGACGATCCACAAGATCCAAGAGCTGGATGCCCGTGCCATGAAGGGTTTGACGGAAGAAGAAAAGGCGGTGCTGATGGCACTTTTACCCAAGATTCGAAACAATTTGCTGGATGACAGGCAGGGAGAGGAGGAAAAATTACAATGAAACGAGTGTTTCATTATTTAAGACCGTATGCGTTTTTTGCCGTGATCTCTCCGCTGCTGATGATCGGCGAGGTCTTTGCCGATCTGTGCTTGCCGAAGCTGATGACCGTGATCGTGGACTGCGGTATTTCCGCAGGCGGCGATGTGTCCGGCTCGGTACTGGGCAGTACGGTAATGCGGCTGTTATACGGTGAAGGGGTGTATTCCTCCATGCAGGTCATTTTGACCTTTGGCGTTTTGATGCTGCTTGTGGTGCTGGTCGGAGGGATCTTTGGCGTTCTTTGTGCGTATACCGCCGCCAAGGCATCCCAAGGGCTGGGAGATGACCTCCGTCGGGATGCCTACCGTCGGGTAATGTCGCTGTCGATCGAGCAGACCGATCGCTTTACCACAGGCTCTCTTGTCACCCGTATGACCAACGATGTGACCCGTATTATAGAGTTTGCCGAAATGCTGTTGCGTATGCTGGTAAGAGCGCCCATGTTTTTCATCGGCGGACTTTGCATGCTTCTAACCTTGGATCTGCGGTTTGGATTGATCTTGCTTTGCGCACTGCCGATCCTTGTGATCATGCTGGTGCTGGTGTTGGGACGTGCCGTTCCCTTGTACGGAACGGTGCAGAAAAAGCTGGACCGAGTCAATTCGGTGGTTCAGGAAAATGTCACGGGCGCACGGGTCATCAAGGCGTATGTGCGTGAGGAGCATGAGAACGAACGCTTCCGCACGGCGAATGAGTCACTTCGGGATACCAACTATCGGGTGCAGTGTCTGATGGCAATTACCCATCCTGTGCTGACCGTGATCATGAATGCGGCGATCATTGCCGTGATCTATATCGGCGGCTGGCAGATCGACAATGTGGCGGGAACAGGCATGACCGCCGGTACCATTATGGCGGCGATCACCTATATTACGCAGGTATTGATGTCGATCATGATGATCAGTCACATGTTTCAAGCGGTCTCCCGTGCCATGGCATCGGTGAAGCGTGTGGGTGAGGTATTGGACGAGGAGCCTGCCATTCGTTCGGGAGAGGTGCAAGAGGGGCACAAGGGCGAGGAGGTTGCCATTTCCTTCCGAGGCGTTTCCTTCCGCTATCCGGGTGCAATGGGCAGACCCGTTTTGCAGGATATTGATCTGGAAGTGAAGCGGGGAGAGACCTTGGCGATCATCGGGGCCACAGGCTCGGGAAAGACCTCTTTGGTGAATCTGATCCCTCGATTCTATGACGCTACCGAGGGTGAGGTGCTGGTGGACGGCGTTTCGGTTAAGGACTATGATCTGGCAGAGCTGAGAAGGAAGATTTCCTTTGTCATGCAAAAAAGTGAGCTGTTCTCGGGGACGATCCGATACAATATCCATGTAGGCAAGGAGGATTCTTCTGAGGAGGAGCTTCGCACGGCGGCAGCAATTGCTCAGGCAGACGGATTTATCGAGGGCTTCGGAGAAGGGTATGATACCTTTATTGCCGAAAAGGGAGCCTCTCTGTCGGGCGGGCAAAAGCAGAGAATGTCGATCGCTCGCGCCTTGGTGCGAAAGCCTGAAATTTTGATCTTGGACGATGCGACCTCCGCCCTTGACCTTGCAACTGAGACCCGTTTGCGTCGGGCACTTCGGGAGAACCTAAAGGATACCACCGTGGTGATGATTGCACAGCGGATCGCCAGTGTACGGGATGCGGATCGGATCGCCGTGATTGAAAACGGAACCATTACCGATTGCGCGCCTCATGAGATCTTAATGCAGACCAGCGAGACGTATCGGGATATCTATCAGTCCCAAATGAAGAACGGGGGTGAGACGGTATGAACGCAAACGCACAAAGACCGAGAAACGATATGCCATCCGTCAGACCCGGCGGCGGACGCCCCGGCGGTCCGATGGGAGCACGTATGAATAAGGAAAAGCCGAAAAATATCGGCAAGACCTTGGCACGGTTGCTGAAATACATCGGAAAAAGCAAGGTGTTGATCCTTTTGCTGCTCGGCATTATGGCGATCGTAACGATCTCCGATCTGGCAGGTCCCGCCTTACAGGGTGCCGCCATTGATACCATTCGGATCGTGGACGGACGGCTGACGGTGGATAGGGAGGCAATGGTCAGATATCTGTCGGTTATGGGGATTCTGTTTGTAATCAGTGCCTCCATGACCTTGTTGCAGGGCTTTCTTGCGGCAAAGCTGTCGCAAAATACCGTGTATATGCTGCGAAACGATCTGTTCCGTAAGATATCCAAGCTTCCTATTAAATATACAGATACCCATCGGCATGGGGATATCATGTCCCGTATGACCAACGATGTGGAAAATGTATCCAATGCCATTTCTCAATCCATTACCTCGCTGATCTCCAGTGTGCTGACACTGGTGGGTGCCTTTTCCATGATGATCTATTACAGCTGGATCATGGCACTGATCGCCTGTGTGACCATCCCCATTACCATTACGCTGTCCTCCACTCTTGCCAAGTTCATGCGGAAATACTTTGTCCGCAGACAGGTTTTGCTGGGGCAGATCAACGGACAGGTGGAGGAAATGGTAACCTCCTATAAGACCGTGGTGGCGTACGGAAAGGAAAAGCAGGCGGTAGCCGATTTTTCCGAGGCGAGCGCCGAGCTGAAAAAGTGCAGCATCTCTGCCAGAGTATGGGGCTCGATCATGGGACCGTGTATGAATTTTCTCGGTAATCTGCAATATGTGCTGATCGCCGCCTTCGGTGGATATTTTGTTCTCAATCCCGTGTCCTTTATGCGGACATTGACCATCGGAAATATTCAATCCATGCTTCAGTATTCCAAAAAATTTACCCGTCCCGTGAACGAGATCGCCAACCAGTATGCCACGATCCTGACCGCCCTTGCGGGTGCGGAGCGGATCTTTGAGATCATGGACAGCGCCGATGAGATCGACGAGGGACAGAAGGCAATACGGGTGGAGGAGATCGAAGGAAACATCGAATTTCAAGCCATTGACTTTTCCTATGAGGAGGGCGAGCCTGTGCTGAAGGGACTGGAGCTTTCGGTGAAGGCAGGGCAAAAAATCGCTATTGTGGGGGCTACGGGATCGGGAAAGACCACCATCGTCAATCTGCTGACTCGGTTTTATGAGCTGAACGGCGGGCAGATCACCGTGGACGGGATCAACATTACCGAGCTTCCCAAACAGACTCTGCGAAAGTCGATCGCCATCGTGCTTCAGGACACGGTGCTGTTCTCGGATACCATCCGCAACAACATCAAGTACGGCAGAGCCGATGCCACCGATGACGAAATGAAGCGGGCGGCGGCACTGGCACGGGCAGATACCTTTATCGAACGGCTTCCCGACGGTTACGATACGGTGCTTGCCGAGTCGGGCAGCAATCTGTCGCAAGGGCAGAGACAGCTTCTGTCCATTGCCCGTGCCGTGCTTGCCGATCCCAAAATTTTGATTTTGGATGAGGCGACCTCCAGTGTGGATACCCGAACCGAGATGCACATTCAGCAGGCGATGGTCGCTCTGATGGAAAATCGTACTTCTCTTATTATTGCCCACCGTCTGTCCACCATTCGGGATGCGGACAAGATCGTGGTGATTAAAAACGGCGTGGTTGCCGAGGCGGGGAATCACGAGGAGCTGTTGGCGGCAGGCGGAGAGTATTATCAGCTGTATAAAAATCAGTTTGCGGGGATCGCCACATGACAGAGGCGGAGCAGATACGGTTTCGGTTCCTTTGTGAGCAGGAAAATACCGATGCCGTCCCCGAAGGGGACAGCATCGGTACCTACGGAGAAAAGCGGCTTCACCGCATTCTCAAGCGTTTTGTCGATGGAGGCGGTGCCGACTTTGAGGTGCCGATCGGCAGATACATTGCCGATGTGCGGGAAGGGGAGCGGATCACCGAGATCCAAACAGGGAGCTTTTATCCCTTGCTTCCCAAGCTGCGGCAGTATCTGGAGCAGACCGAGTGTTCGGTTACGGTGGTGTATCCGATCTTCGCCGACCGCCTGCTTTTGAGGATCGATCCCGATACGGGAGAGGTTCTGCGGAAGCGGCACTACCGCCATGACGGCAGGATCGAGGATGTATTGCCGCAGATATATTGGCTCAGAGAGCTGTTGCCTTCTCCCCGTGTGACGGTTCGGGTTTTGCTTTTGGGGGTCGAGGAGCATCGGTATTCCGAGCGGGTGCGGTATCGGCGTGCGGGAGCATATGAGGCGGAGCTGTTTCCGAAGGAGCTTTTGGGAGAGGTCTTTTTGCGAACGGCAGAGGATTACCGTCATTTTTTGCCGCAAGAGATCGATTCCTTTGATGCCGCATTTTATGCGAAAGTCGGCGGGATGAAGCCCCGTGCCGCCAATGCAGCCCTAAAGGTGTTTTGCTCTATGGGCTTGCTTCGGCGGGAGAAGGTCGGAAAAAAATTTGTTTATCAAAAGCAAAAGCTGTCTTGATACAGGATATGCCTGTACAAGACAGCTTGTTTTATTATTATAGTGGGATTGCGGTTTTCAACAGATTGGCGGCACGTTGCATGATGGCAGAATGGGTTTCACCCAAACGCTTCTGCGCCCCCAAAAACTGTTGATAAAAGATCTTGTTGGTGCCGTGGAGGTCACTGCCGAGTGCCACGACAGAATCTCCCTCTAAGAGGGAGCGAAGCTTGTGCCGCTTGGCAAAGGAAAACAGGGCAGAGCCGTTGATCTGCGCCAAGGCACCCAATGCCAAAAGCTGTTCGATGTCTGCCTTTTGCTCTCGGATATATCGGTCGATATGAGCTAAAACAACGGTAAACCGTTTCGACAGAAGCTCCACCGTTTCAAACAGCTCCCGTCCCCATACATCCATGGGAAGCTCCAGCAAAAGCACATCGGTTCCCTGAACGCAAAGCCGCTCCAAGCCCTCCATTTCGTCCAAATGGGCACAATACAGTATCTCGGCACCCAAGCAGATCCGAGGAAGGGAGTCCTTGTGTGCTTTAAGCTTCTCTGCGGCGGAAGCTGTCAGCTGTAAGAATTCCTCGGGAGTATGCCGATGGGGATAAAAATGCGGGGTTGCCACAACCGTGTCAACCCCGGCAGCTTGAATCAGAGCAAGCTGGTTCAGCGATTCCTCAAGCCCGCTTGAACCGTGGTCCGCTCCGGGGAGAATGTGCGCATGAAAATCAATGAGTGGAACAGAGCCGTTCATTTGTTTTCCGCTTTCTTTTCTTTCTTAGTACCCGCAGAATGATGATCAAAGCTTGCTTTGTAGGACGTCTCATAGGAAGAGGCGTACTTGCTGTATTTTCCGTATTTACCGTATTTGCCGTATTTGCCATAGCGACGGTAGCCGCCGGCACTGCCTTTCAGATTATAATCGTTCAAGACAACGCCCACAATTTTTGCGCCAATCCGTTCCATGGATTCGATGGCGGTATTGACCGACTTAGCTCCGCTTACTCCTGAGCGGATGGTAAAGATGTATCCTGTGATCGCCTTGCAGACCGTAATCGAGTCGGCAACGATACCGATGGGTGGGAAGTCGATGAAAATAATGTCATATTCCTGCTTCCAAGCGTCCAAAAGGTGAACGAAGTTAGAGCTGGTGATCAGTTCCGAGGGGTTTGGAGGGATGCGTCCGCTGGTAATCAGATCCAGATTCGGGCGAACCTCCTTGACGATGACATCCTTTTCAATGCCCGAAATGGCCTCACTCAGACCTGGCTGACGGGCTTCCTGTCCGAAAAAGCGATAGAGTGTGGGACAGCGCAGGTCGCCGTCGATCAGCAAGACCTTCTTGGAAAGAGTGGAGAAGGAGATGGCAAGATTGGCGATTACCGTACTCTTACCCGTATTCTCAATGGTAGAAGTAACGGCATAGATCGGACAGCCCTGTTCACTGTCGGTCATGGTATACATCAGGTTGGTACGAAGCATATTGAATGCTTCCCGAATGGCGAAAGGAGCATTGACGTCGATCAATCGACTTTCGGAAAACTCCTTGGTCGTGGTATTCTTTTTCATCAGAGAAAGGCTCCTTTCTTACTTTTTGCCCGCATTCAGCTCCCAGTGGGGAACCGTACCGATCAAGGGTCGGTTGATCATTTTCTTGATGTCATCCTCGGATGCGATGCTTAATTCGAAGATGCTCTTTGCCAGAAAAAAAAGATAAGCAACCACCGCAGCGATCATAGCGCCCAATACACTGTATGTAAAGACATTGGGGGAATCGTGTACCGTATCTTCAACGGGAGGTGTCAGCACCTCGATACAGTTCAGGCTGGCGGTAAGACCCACCTCCTCCTTGATGAGGAGCTGTTCGATCTCTTCTACCGTCACACCCTCCTCGCCGTCGATCTCCTTGTCATAATACTTCATGACCGAGTGAATGGTCTGTGCCAGGTTCTCGTTGGTCAGACGGTCGGGCTTGGCAACCTCTGTGACAAGCTCGGGAGCCAGATCCTTGATTACCTTTGCCACATCATAGGCGAATTCGGTGTTGGTGTGCGTCACCCGCACGTCAAATACAGAGGTGTATTCGGATTCGGTGGAGCTGGAGATCATCGAGCGAAGCTTGGGTGCTGTCACGTCAGCTTCTCCGTAGCCCATGGCGACAAGCTCTTCTCCCACACGGTTCAGCATATAGTCACTCTTCATGATCGACACATAGTCGTTGATCAGATATGCCGAAGCACTGAGCAGGGAGGAGGTAGTGTAGTCGTATGAGGTGTTGGTGTTGACAACGTAAAATTCGATGGAGGAAGAATATTTTTTCGGAATGCAAAACTCCGTAAATGCTGCGACGATCAGCAGAATCGCTACCGCAAAAATAGCGATCTTCCACCAAGCCTTCTTGAATACTCTGAACAAGAAGTCAAGACTGATTTCGTGATCCATGGTAAGTTCCTTTCTTTTGTGCGTGTTGCGGATATGTAGATTGATTCGGTCACAAAGTGAATCCGATATCCATAACATTATACCACAAGTTGTCGGTGTTTGTCAATAAAGAATCAAGAATATATTGCAGAATTTTTTGTCAGTGGTCGTGATTGTGGCAATGCTCGGTAAAAAATCCCTCTAAATTGATCTCCCATGCGCCGTTTTCCTTTTTTTGGAATCCGATGGCGCGCAACAGAGGCTCATCGGGGGCTTGCCCCACATAGGCGGCGAAATGGACACCGCAAAGGTCGATGAAATTCAGCGTTCCTCTGCCCATAACGAACAGTGCCTCAAAATCCGAGGCTTGTCTTGCCTTCGGATCCTGTGGCTCGGGACGGTCACACACAAGGGCAATATCGTGTACCTCGCCGCCCTTGTCGGTCAGCTTGAACTGGCAGATGCCCACCAGCTCCTCATCCACGGACGCGGCGTAGGCGAGAAGATCGGGATTGTAGCGAATATTGCATTGCTTGCAAAGCTCCTCCTGACGGAGCTTGGATTGAATGGGAAGTACCTTTAACATGATCTGTGGTTAACCTTTCTTTTTTTGTAATGTCTTGCGTTCACCTCGGAGATAGGCAAGCTCCTCGGCGGTCAGTAATCTCCATTTTCCCGATGGCACAGCGCCGAGTGTCAGCTCCCCGATGGCAATGCGGGACAGCCGTAGGACGGTCAGCCCTACCTCATCGCACATTTTGCGGATCTGCCGATTGCGTCCCTCATATAGCCGCATCTCCAGTACCGATCGGGAATCCCCCTTTGAGAGCAGATGTGTTTCTACCGGTTGGATGGTGTATCCGTCTAAGATCATGGCTTGTCCCAAGGAGCGAAGCTGTTCCTCGGTCACCGCTCCCCGAACGGTGACACGGTAAATTTTGGGGATCTCGTGTCGGGGATGGGTCAGCCGGTGGGTCAGCTCTCCGTCATCGGTCAGAAGCAACAGCCCGTCGGAGTCCATATCCAACCGCCCTACGGGGTACAGCCGCCGCCCTGTGTCGGCGATGAGCTCGGCAACGGTGCGCCGTCCCCGATCATCCGATAGGGTAGTCAGATAGCCTCTGGGCTTATTGAGAAGGACACAGATCTTTTCCTCCCCCGAAGGGAGTAGGCGTTTGCCTTCGTATTCGACGATGTCGGTTTTCGGGTCGATGCGAAGTCCCGGCTCGGCGGGGATGCCGTTGACCAGAACCTTGCCCTGTCGGATCACTTCCTCGGCGGCACGGCGGGACATGACCCCGCAATCCGAAAAATATTTTTGCAGCTTGATGGATTCCATACCTTGTTATCCTTTGCTTTACTCGACCGTAAAAAAGGTCAGAATGCGCTCAAAAAATCCCTTTTTTGCAGGGGCTTTGGCATCGACCCCGTGGGTCGAAACAAGCGGGCAGGTGACAGACCGACCGTCACAAAATACAGTGACCTGTCCCAGCTCCTTGGCAGAGCGGACGGGTGCCAGCTCAAATCGGGTCTTTGTCTCGACCCGATAGGCGATCTCTCCGTGATCCTTGCGCAGGGTCAGCGTCAGCGGCTCTGTATTGGTCAGCGTGATCTGCTCCTTTTCTCCGCCCGACACGGGCAAATGATAGAAAAAGGACCCCGCATCGGCGAGTGTGACGACCTCATAGCAGGCAAAGCCGTGATCCAGCATGGCGGTGTGATCCCGCCAGTCATCGGGCGCATTCAGCGTAACGGCGATCAGCTCCAATCCGTTCTGTTCAGCGGCACTGACCAGTGTCCGCCCTGTTTTTTTGGTAAAGCCGGTCTTCATGCCGATGGCACCTTCATAGGTGCGCAGGAGCTTGTTGTGATTGACCAACAGCCGCTTGTCGGGCTTTCCGTTGTGGGAGATCGTCGTTTTGTAGGTGGAAACGATCTCTCGCAGAAGCGGATGCTTCAATACCGCCGAGGCGATCACCGACAGCTCCCGTGCCGTGGTGTAGTGCGCCTCATCGTATAATCCGTGAGGATTGCAAAATTGCGTGCTGTGAAGCCCCAGCTCGGCGGCACGCACATTCATTTGTCGGACAAACTCCTCGGTGCTGCCCGCTACCTCAATGGCAATGGCGATCGCCGCATCGTTGGCGGAAGAAAGCAAGAGCGCATACAACAGCTCCCGCATGGTCAGCTTCTCCTCCGCAATCAGATAGATCGACGAGCCTTCGATTCCCACCGCTTCGGGAGCGACGGTCACGGTCTTACTCGGATCGGTCTGCTCTGCTGCCACTAAAGCAGTCATCAGCTTGGTGGTGCTGGCGGGTCCCATAGGGTGATCCGCATTTTTTTCAAAATACACGGTGCCGTCCGAGGCATTGACCAAAATAGCGGCTTCGGCGGATACCGAAGGAGGAGCGGGTAACGCACCCTCCGCAGGCAGTGCGCCGAGACGCACGGTTCCGCAACAAGAAAGCCCTATGGTCAGGGTACAAAGGAAGGCGAGCAGCTTTTTCATAACGCACCTCATGCCGAAAGACCGAACAGATCGGGACGGCAAGGAAGGTGCCGTCTGCTTCCATTATATGGAGACAGGCACAAAAAACATGAATAAAACCGAAAAGCCGATCAGAATTGTTCCTCGTCCTTGGGCTCCTTGGAGAAGATATCCTTGATCTTGGCGATGATGTCGGGCGTGCGCTCTACCAGATCGGCGATCTGATCCACGGGATCGGGCTTGCCCTTCTGATTGACGTTGATATACTCCACATCTCCGTAGCGATCGACCACGAGGAAGCCTGCAGGTGCCACCGTCAAGCCGGTTCCGCCGCCTCCTCCGAAATTCTGCGGACGGGGCTGGGCATCCTTTTTGGGGTTGTAGTCCACACCGCCGGAGGCAATGCCCACCGAAACCTTGGAAATCGGAATGATAGTCGTGCCACCCTCTACCTGGATCGGATCGCCGATAACGGTGTTGGCATCCACCATGGAGCGAATGCTTTCCATAGAGGATCGGATGATCTCGGGAATTTTGTTTTCGTTTGCCATAATTGAAATTCCTTTCCGTAAATGAATTTTAAATGTTTGGTTTGTATATCAAGAAAGCCGTTGGCTTGAACTTGCGGAAATTACTGTCGGGACATGGCTTGGAATCGGTGCTTCAAAAATTTTCCCAGTGCGCCGAATGCCACATGGAATACGTGCCACACACGCAGGGAGAAGGAAAGCTCCACATCCGCCTCCGACTCCTCTGCCGTAAAATCGGCTTGGATGTCCAGATCGGCGGTTTGGGGAAGGCTGAAGTTTTTCACCTGCTCCAAAACAGGGAACAGCAGATTGACCGATTGGGTGACGGCACCGTACGCAATGGCGGTGGTGGCGGCATCTCCCGTGGCAATGGTCAGCTTGAGACGGGCAATGTCGATCCGCAGATGCCCGAAAAATCTTCGGATGACCTCTGCCGCAATGGAGCGGATCATGGTTAGCATGTCCAGAATCTCGGAAATGCTTTTTTTCGGCTTTTTCTTTTCAAATTTATGATCTGCCTTCTTTTTTGCCTTTTCTTTGGCGGCTAAGCGTTTTTTTTCTGCTTTCTTTCTTGCTTTTTTGCGGATCTTTTCCGCCTTGGCGGCACTCATGGAATGAGGTCCCTTTTTCTCCTTCTTCGGCAGGATGCGGATACGGAAAAACAGAACCTTGACCGACAGCCGTACCTCATCGGAATAGGCGACGGTAATGGTTGCTTTGAGGGAAAGCAGACCGATAAAAAGCAGGATGATGATCCCGATCACAAGCAGTGCAGTCACACATTTCCCTCCTTCTTAAATAATAGTTAGTATTGGGTTTCTTCGGTTTGGTTTATTCAGCCGTCGTTTCTTTATCGGGGGCTTCGTCCGCAAGCTCCTCCTCTGAGGTCACGCCACCTTCGGCATCCTCTCCCTCCTGTTCGACCATGGGAACCGCTTCCTTGGCGGGGAGCATGGTCTCGGTGGCGGGAAGCTCGGACAGAGAGGTAATGCCGAACACACGCAAAAATTTCTCGGTGGTCACATAGAGCATGGGACGTCCCGGTGCATCCAGCCGTCCGCAGGCTTCGATCAGACCCTTGTCGATCAGCGAATTGAAGGCATAGGAGCTATCAACACCCCGTACCTGATCCACAAAGGAACGGGTCACGGGCTGATTGTAGGCGATCACTGCCAGTACCTCCATGGAGGAGGCGGACAGGTTACCTCCGCGTCGAATGCCGAGGGCTTCCCGAATATAGGGTGCATATTGCTCCTTGGTGCAGAATTGACAGGTGTCCTCAAACATCAGCAAAAGAACGCCCCGCTTGGACTTTTCGCTGTTAAATTCGGTGCTCATATGTTGGATGACGGTCTTTGTGTTCCGCACATCCAAGCCCAGTACCTCTGCCAGCTTGGCGTACTTGACAGGATAGCCGGCGGCGTACAGGATCGCCTCAATGGCTCCTTCGATATTTTTTAAGGGTTGAAGTGCTTCAGCTTGCGGTTCCATCGGATTCCTCCCCGGTGTCTGTATTCAGCAGGTATTCGCTTTGTTCCACCGTGCTGTCGTCGGTGTTCAGAATGAGTCTTGCAGAGGCGCTCAGCAGAGCGTTTTCCTCGTCGGTGTCATCGGACAGTAGAAGCTTTCGGATTTTGATCAGCTCCAAGACTCCCAAGAAGGAGGCGATCAGATCGGGCAGAGTTGCCTCTCCGATGAGAAGCTCCTCCACGGTCGCCGCCCCCCGCTGTTCGATGGTCTTCAACAGAGAGACGATTTTGATCTCCACGGGGATGATGGGCTTACTTATCATAGGTGTGAAGGCGGTATTTGCCGCATGCTCCAAGGCATTGTTGTAGGCAACGATCCGCCGCACCGCCGCACAGAGAGCCGTTATATCCTGATCCTGCACATAGGTCTTGTCCACCGAGATCTCGTCGGTATCCTTGACCATGCGTCCGTTATAGTAGGCATAAAGAGGGGTCAGCTTCGCTACCGCTTCCTTTGCCTGCTGATACCGAAGCAGGGCATCGGTCAGCTGTGCGCGGGGATCCTCCGTGTCCTCCTCGGGACGGGGCAGGAGCATCTTGCTTTTAATGAGCATCAGCTCGCTTGCCATGACCAAAAATTCCGCCGCCACATCCATGTCCAGCTTTTGTGCCTCGGCAATGGTCTGTACATACTGATCGCAGATGAGGGCGATGGGAATGTCGGTGATATTCACTTTGTTTTTTTGGATCAGCGTCAGAAGCAGATCAAGGGGCCCCTCAAATTGCTCCAAACGGTATGTCAAAGCTTCCATACAGCCTCCCGCAATCGGATAAAGTCAGAATACAAATCGATAGATCAGATTTTCAACCAGATTGGACAGCCAAAAAATGGGGGTATCCAACAGCCCGAGCACCAGCGCAACCATCAGGGCGATCGAGATATACCGCTCATAGCGCATGAATTTGAAGTATTTGTCGGGCGGCAGGAACGCAAAGACCAGACGGGAGCCGTCCAACGGAGGGATGGGCAACAGGTTGAACACTGCCAAGGTCACATTCAGGCTCACGCCCAAATTGAAAAAGAGTGTCATCCAATAGAAGAAGCTGTTGCCGAACCAAGAGGTGACGGGAAACAGATTCAGAAGCACGACCACCAGCTTGAAGAGCAGGGCAAATACCACAGCCAACAGCAGATTGGAGATCGGTCCCGCTATGCCTGTCAGCGCCATATCCCGTCTCGGCTTTTTGAAATAGCGGGTGTTGATGGGGACGGGCTTTGCCCACCCGAAGCCGAACAGGATCATGCAGAGAAAGCCGATGGGGTCGATATGCTTGATGGGGTTCAGGGACAGCCGTCCGTAATTGTAGGCGGTGGGGTCTCCCAGCTTGTGCGCAATATAGCCGTGAGCGGTCTCATGAACCGACAGCGAAAGCAGAACAATGGGCAGGGAGAGCAGCAGGGAAACGATAAAGCCCCGAAAATCGCCGCCTCGAAGAAATTCCAATACCATAAAAGACTCCGTAAAAATCGTGTAATACTTGTTTTTTGAATCAAAAGATATCCCTTGCCGTCAGATCCTCATAGGTCTCCCGACGGACTGCCACACGGGCGATGCCGTCCTTTACCAGAAGGACGGGCGGTCGGGGAATGCGGTTGTAATTGGATGCCATGGAGTAGTTGTAAGCGCCTGTGACGAGAACGGCGAGGATGTCACCCCGCTTCGGGATCTGAAGCTCCATGTTTTCTCCCAAAAGGTCGCCCGATTCACAGCATCTCCCCGCAATTGTTGCCCGATAGTTCTTCGGTGCATCGGCACGGTTGGCGATGAGGGCGGTATAGCGGGATTGATACAGGGCATAGCGAGGATTGTCGGGCATGCCGCCGTCTACCGAAACATAATTGCGGAAATTCGGGATCTCCTTGACCGAACCGACGGTATACAGGGTAATGCCCGCAGCGGCGACCAAGGATCGCCCCGGCTCTAAGATGACACGGGGCATGGCGATGCCGTTCGCTTGGCAGAAGCCCGTAACAACGGAGGCGATCTGCCGAATGGCATCGGCATAGTCCATGGCGGGGTCTGTGTCCAGATACCGAACGCCCAGTCCGCCGCCCAAATTCAGCTCTCCGATCTCATAGCCGCATTCTGCTTTGATGGCGGCGATAAAACGGATCATGATGTCCGCAGCATCGGCAAAGGGCTCGATGTCGAAGATCTGTGAGCCGATGTGGCAGTGCAGTCCCGCCAAATGAATGCCGGGTGCCGCAAGAGCTTCCTTGACGATCGCCATGGCTTGTCCTGTGACGATGGCATTGCCGAATTTTGAATCCACGTTGCCCGTGACTACCGCCCGATGGGTATGGGGGTCGATGCCGGGGGTGATACGGAGCAGGATGCGCTGTGTGACATTCCGACGGACCGCTTCTGCCGACAGGGCGGCAAGCTCCTCTCGGTTGTCCACCACAAAGGTTCCCACGCCCATATCCATGGCATCGGCAATATCCCGATCAGTCTTGTTATTTCCGTGGAAATAAATGCGCTCGGCGGGAAAGCCTGCCTTTTTGGCGGTATATAACTCACCGCCCGAAACGCAGTCAATGCCCATTCCTTCCTCGGCGGCAAGGCGATAGATCTCCGTAAAGCAGAGTGCCTTGGAGGCGTACAGCGGCAGAGCATCCTCTCCGAAATAGCGCCGTGCGGCATCTCGGTAGGTACGGCAATTCTTGCGAATGACGGTCTCATCCAAAATATAGGCGGGTGTGCCGAACTCTCTTGCTAATTCGACGGTATCCACACCGCCGATGGTCAGATGTCCTTGTTCGTTGACATTCAAATGCTCATGTAAGATCATGGTAAATTCCTTTTTGTGCGTTTTTTGGATCATGCGCTGATGATCGGGGGTAAAGCAGAGGTCTTGCCGTCCAAATGCTCGATGATATTCGTTTGGATGGGAGACGCCTTTCCGTTTTCATAGGCATACAGATTGATAGCGGCGTTATAGCAGAACGAGGTCTGTCCCATTTGCTCTGCCGAAAGCCCCTTGGCAAAGGCATCGAAGGCGCGCACCACCGTGGCGTGGGTGGCGATGACGATACAGCCGCCGTCATGCCGCTCGGCAAGCTCGCAAATATGCGGAACGACCCGACGGTAGACCTCTATATTCGATTCGCCGTCTACGGGGCGGGCATTTGCATAATCATTGCACCACACGTCGAATGCCTCGGCATATTGTTCTGCAATGGCGGAAAAGGGCATGCTCTCCCAAAGTCCCCCATAGATCTCCCGCAATTTATCATCCCGAGTAACGGAAAGCCCGAACGCCTCTCCGATGGGACAGGCGGTATGGTAGGCACGCAACAGATCGCTGGCGTAAATGGCATTTACCGACTCGTGCGCTGTCAGCCAAGCGGCGGTGCACGCCGCTTGCTCCTTGCCGAAATCGGTGAGGTCAAAATCCGAATGACCCGCAAACAGATCTTGGGCATTGGCAAGGCTTTGTCCGTGACGGATAAGAATAAGCTTGGTCATAGTTTCGTTCTTCCTTTTTTTGAAGGTTGCATGGGTTACTGAAGCTTGGTTTGCCGCAACATCGCACGCCAAAGCTCCTCCTTACCTTCTCCCTTCAGGGAGGAAAAGGGAATGAGGGGAACCTGTGCGATGAGGGGATGCGCCCGCAGTGCTTCTAAATTTTTCTTTCGCTCAGTGGCGTTCAGCTTATCCACCTTGGTGGCAACCACCAGATACGGAAGCCCTGTCTGATGCAAAAATTCCAGCATCATCTCGTCATCTGCCGTGGGGGGGATACGGCTGTCCAGCAGCTGAATGACCGCAGACAGGCGGTCGATGTTTTTGTTTTGAGTGAAATATCCGTCGGTCAGTGCCGACCATTTCTTCTTATCCTCGGGGCTTCGTTTGGCAAAGCCGTAGCCGGGTAAGTCAACAAGGTAGAGTTTACGGTCTACCTCGTAAAAGTTGATGGTAATGGTCTTTCCGGGAGCGGAGCTGACCCGAGCCAAGCTCTTGCGGTTCAGCAGAGAATTGATGAGGGAGCTTTTTCCCACATTGGAGCGCCCTGAAAAGGCGATCTGCGGCAGCGGATCGGCGGGGAATTGCTTGGGCAAGCCCGCACTGATCTTCAGCACGACATTTTGTGTATTCAAAGGCATACGGCCTCCTTTTTTACCGTCCCAAGGGGATGGGATTGGAATGAACGGTACGGTTGGGAATGACCTCGGGATAGGAGGGCTCCTCCGCAGTTTTTACCGTCGCTTGGACAGAAAGCTCCTCGGCAGGGCAAAGCGCATAGGCGAGAACCTCCGATGCCTTTTTACAGGGAAGGAAGGTCAAAGCCTGCCGTGCCGCAGGGTCGATCTCCTCTAAATTCTGAAGATTGTCTTCGGGCAAAAGCACCGCCGTCACACCGGCAGAATATGCCGCCATGGTCTTTTCCTTCAGTCCGCCGATGGCAAGCACGTTCCCTCTCAGCGAGATCTCGCCGGTCATCGCTACATCCCTTCGTACCTTGCGTCTCGTCAGCGCACTGACCAGTGCCGTGACGATGGTCACGCCGGCAGAGGGTCCGTCCTTGGGAACGGCTCCCTCGGGGAAGTGAATATGAATATCCTTCTTCTGATAGAAATCGGGGGCGATTCCGTACTCTGCGGCGATCGAACGGACATAGCTGACGGCAATTCTTGCCGATTCCTTCATCACGTCTCCCAAGGAGCCGGTCAGCTCGATCTTTCCCGTTCCCTCCAAGACCGCTACCTCCACACGGAGCATATCGCCGCCTACGGCGGTATATGCCAGTCCATTGACCACGCCAACCTCATCTCTCTCGGCGATCCTGTCGGGGCGGAGCTTGCGAACGCCCAAATACTCGGCAATCTCCGCTTCGGTGATGCGCAAACGCTTCAGCTCGCTGTCCTCCACGAATTTCCTTGCCGCCTTTCGGCAAAGATCGGCAATGCTTCTCTCCAGATTCCGCACGCCTGCCTCACGGGTGTAATAGTCGATCAGCTCCAGCACGGCACCGTCCGTGACGGTTAGCATCCGACGGGTCAGTCCGTGCCGCTTTACCTGCTTGGGGATCAGGTGATGCTTGGCGATAGAAAGCTTTTCGGTTTTGGTATAGGTCTTCAGCTCGATGACCTCCATCCGATCCAATAGGGGACGGGGGATGGTATCCAGCGTATTGGCGGTGGCAATGAACAGACAGTCAGACAGATCGAAGGGGAGCTCGATGAAATGATCGCGGAATGCCTTGTTCTGCTCGGCATCCAAGACCTCCAGCAAGGCAGAGGAGGGATCGCCGTGGGCATCTCTTGTAACCTTGTCGATCTCATCCAAAAGAATGAGAGGATTACGTACCTTCGCTTGGATCAGTGCGTTGATGATCCGTCCGGGCATGGCGCCTATGTAGGTCTTGCGGTGTCCGCGGATATCCGCCTCATCCCGCACGCCGCCCAAGGAGACACGGACATACTTCCGCTTCATGGCTTTGGCGATGGAGGCACCCACCGAGGTCTTTCCCACACCGGGAGGACCCACCAAGCACAGGATCTGATTGCCGAGAGAGGGATTGAGCTGCTTGACGGCAAGGTATTCGAGGATCCGTTCCTTGACCCTTTCCAATCCGTCATGGTCGGCGTCCAAAATCTTCTGCGCCGCCTTGATGTCGATGCGATCCTTGGTTTTGGCACTCCACGGAATATCCAGACAGGTGTCCAGATATGCACGGATCACCGATGCCTCGGAGGAGCCGAAGGGGGTCTTTGCCATGCGGTCGTTTTCCTTCAGCAGCTTTTCCCGCACCTCGTCGGGAAGCTCGGCAGACAGAATTTTTTCATAATATTCGTCCACGTCCCCCGTGTCTCCCAGTTCGTCCTGAATGACACGGACCTGCTCTCGCAGATAATATTCCTTTTGATTCTGATTCAGATTGGCACGCACCCGCTTGTGGATATCCAGCTCGCACTCCAACAGGGCGGTCTCCTCCTTCAGCAGGGCGATCAGCAGCTCGATGCGCTTGACCGGGTCAAAGCATTCGAGGATCTGCTGCTTGTCGGGATATTTGACCAAAATATTGGAGGCGATGAAATCGGCAAGAAGTGCCGGATTGCGAATGGAGCGGGCGGCGGTGAGAACATCGTCGCTGACCGAAGGAAGCAGAGCCACCAGCTGTTCGGTCTCGGAGAGCATGGCACGGCAATATGCCTCGGAGCGGATGCTGTCTTCGTCGGTCATGGTCAGCACCTTGCTGATTGCATCGGCGCAAAGATAGTCCGCAAAGCTCCGAAACTCGGTCACGGTGGCGCGGGAAAAGCCCTCGGTGATGATCCGCATACCGCCGTCGGGGGTCTTGACCGATTGCTTGATGCGAGAGACTGTACCCACCCGATACAAGGAGGTGGGTGTCAGCCGCTCCTCTTCGGGATCCTTGACGGTACAGACAAGGACATGAGAATCGGTGGCAAAAGCCGCCTCGGCAGCGTGAATGCAAAGCTCGTCGGTCAGCTCAAAGCTGAGGGAGACGGCGGGAAACGCTACGGCACCCCGCAGAGCGATGACGGGCAGAGAGTGCTGCTCGATCTTTTCTATATATCTTGACATAAAACAGGTTCCTTTCAACAGGGGATTTGCTGTCCGCAGGCATCTCGGAGCTATTCCGAATATGCGCATACGAATACAATTCTATATTATAGCACAAAAAACTCCGAATTTCCAGTGGTTTTGAAATTATTTTAAATTTTATTCAAATATTTAATATATTTCTTCAAAAAACATATTAAGCCCCACCCGACGATTGCCGAGTGGGGCTTAAAAAAGCACAACCGTTGACATGCTTGCGCGTTGATATCATAAGCTTGATACTCCGCAAGAACGATGCGACCGTTGTGCGTGATGCTGTGGAGTTGGTGCCGCCGACAGCCTTATTATTATACCTTGAAATCAAAAAAAAGGCAATATTCAAAATAGACGATTTTTTGTCGAATTTTTCGTGAAAAACGATACATAATAGAAAAAAATCCAAAATTTTTCAAAAAAATTGGCACAAAGGACAAGAGAATGCGGAAAATGTCGCAGGTCGTGTCGTAGGAGAGAAGCCTTTTGCGGGAAAAGAAATTTTCAAAAAGTTTTTTCTTGTGACGGTGGCAAAAAGTTTTTTAAAAAAATTTTCAAAAAGCTCTTGACAGGGAAACGGAATTGTGGTAAAATAGGCAAGACAAAGAAGCAGAACATCCGTTCTCACCCTGCCGCACTGCGAGCTCGGTTGATATGAAACTCTCCTGTGTGGGGGAGAATTGTGTCGTGCGGAGGTTCCTCTTCGCACAATTTTTTTGCCTTCGGCAAAATTGGAGGTGTATTTCACATTAGCGCAAAAGAGTTATTGATCAATGAGGAGATCCATGCCAAGGAGGTTCGTGTCATCGGTGCCGACGGAAATCCCGTGGGTGTGATGAGTGCGGATGCCGCCCTGAAGATCGCATACGATCAAGGGTATGATCTGGTTTTGATGGCTCCTCAGGCACAGCCCCCCGTCTGCCGTATCATGGATTACGGAAAGTATCGCTTCGAGCGAGACAAGAAGGAAAAGGAAGCCAAGAAGAAGCAGCAGGTCGTGGAGCTGAAGGAGATTCAGCTTTCCTGTCGGATCGACACTCACGATTTTGACACTAAGGCGCGCCATGCGGTACGCTTTTTGGAGAGCGGCAACAAGGTCAGAGTAGTGATGCGCTTCAAGGGACGGGAAATGAGCCACGTCTCCATTGGGCAGGAGATCATGAAGAAGTTTCAGGAGACCTGCAGCGAGGTGGGCAGTGTGGATAAAGCTCCCGTGCTGGACGGACGGATCATGAGTATGGTGATCTCGCCGATAAAGTCCAAGTAATTTTTGTTCGTGAACGCCATGTGCGTTGATGATAGATCGGCGAGAGCCGAAGCGACCCGAAAAAATAAAAACCGAAAAAGAAAAAAGGAGATTATAAAAATGGGAAAAATCAAGACACATAAAGCATCGGCAAAGAGATTTTCTGTTACCGCTTCCGGTAAGGTGAAAATGGGTCACTGCCATCACAGACACAACACCGGTCTGAAGACCGCCAAGAGAAAGAGACATCTGCGCTCCAGCGCAATTCTCAGCGAGTCTATGACCGCAAACATCAGAACACTGATCCAGAAATAATCGGAATAGGAAGAGGAGGAAACGGAAAATGGCAAGAATTAAGGGCGCAATGATGACGCGCAAGAGAAGAAATAAAGTATTGAAGGCTGCAAAGGGATACTGGGGCGCAAAGTCCAAGCATTTCAAGATGGCAAAGCAAGCCGTTCTGAAGAGCGGTAACTATGCGTATGCCGGCAGAAAGATGAAGAAGAGAGATTTCCGTCAGCTTTGGATCGCGCGTATCTCCGCACAGGCAAAGGTCAACGGAATGAACTACTCCACCTTTATGCACGGCTTGAAGCTTGCGGGCATCGATCTGAACCGTAAGATGCTCTCTGAGCTGGCAGTATCCGATAAGGAAGCATTTGCCGCTTTGGCAGAAAAAGCAAAGGCCGCTCTTTGATCTGAGCGATAAAACCCGGTATTCTACCGGGTTTTATTTGTCGTATTATGGGGGAGGAATGCCCGAGATGAAGGAAACGATCACATCCAGACAAAATTCCCGTGTACTTGCGGCATGCGGTTTGCTGGATAAAAAGCAAAGAAAAAAGACGGGGCTGTTCCGCTTTGACGGGATCAAGCTGCTTCGGGAGGCAATTGCCGCTGAGGTGGCGATCGAGACGGTCTTTGTGCGAGAGCCCATGTCCGTCGAAACCGAGTCACTTCTTCGGGAGGCGACGGAGGGGGGATTGCTTCGGGAGGAGCAGATCCTTTCGGTCACCGAATCGGTCTTTGAGAAGCTGAGTGAGGAGAAGAATCCCGAGGGTGTGCTGTGCGTGGCAAAGCAGCTTTCGGCGTTGCATTCCGATACCGAATGGGAGAGTGTGGTGGCGGAGATCGCCCCCGAGGAGCGTTTGTTGCTTGTGGAGGCAATGCGGGATCCGGGAAATCTGGGAACTGTGCTGCGAAGCTGTGCCGCTTTGGGGATCGACCGTTTGATCCTCAGCTCCGATTGCGCCGATCTGTATCATCCCAAGACCCTGAGAGGGGCTATGGGTGCCTTGTTTCGTCTGCCTACTTTGAGAGTGGATGCGGAGGAGCTGCCGCAGGTCATTACTCGCTTGAGAGCATCGGGCAGACGGGTCTATGCGACGGCATTGCATGAGGAGGCGGAGCGGATCGGCACAATGGCTCTTCGAGAAGGCGATTGCTTCGTGATCGGAAACGAGGGACACGGTCTTTCAGAGAAAACGGTCTGCGCCTGTGACGGCAGAGCGATCATTCCCATGGAAGAGGGAAATGAATCGCTGAATGCGGCAACGGCGGCGGCAATTTGTATTTGGGAGACGGTTCGGGCATTCCGACCGATCTAACGACCGAGCAAGACAGCAAGAGAGACAGAGGGAGAGAGAGGAAGAGGATGAACGACGAAAATCGCCTGTATTGGATATGGCTGTCCGAAAAATGCGGGATCGCTTCCCGAGAGTTTCGGAGATTGGCAGAGCACTATGAGGATCCCTTTGAGCTGTATTCCATGAGTGACAGCGAGATCGAAGGCTTAGAGGGGATCGGAGCGGCACTGAAGGCAAGGCTTTGCGACAAAACACTGGAGTCCGCCTATGCGATCTTACGCTATTGTCGAAGCCATCGGGTTACGATCCTTCCTTACGGAGATGCGCAGTATCCCGCACGGCTTCGCACCATCGAGGATCCCCCTGTATTGCTGTATGTGTTGGGTGACCTGCCCGATCTGAACGATCGGCTATGCATTGGCATGGTCGGAACGAGAAAAATGAGCGAATACGGACGGCAGTCGGCGTATACAATATCCTATGAGCTTGCCGCTGCCAATGCGGTGGTGGTCAGCGGCATGGCATTGGGCGTGGACGGTGTGTCCGCCTGCGGTGCTTTGGCGGCGGGAGGAACGACCGTGGCGGTTCTCGGCTGCGGCATTTCGGTCGTCTATCCCAAGGAGCATGAAAAGCTGATGAAGGCGATCGCCCGTCACGGAGCGGTCATCACCGAATATCCGCCCGACGAACGACCCTTCGGGGGCAATTTTCCCAAGCGGAATCGGATCATCAGCGGTCTGTGTCAGGGCGTTTTGGTGGTAGAGGGGGCTGCGGGAAGCGGAGCCTTGATCACCGCCCAAAAAGCCATCTCCCAGGGCAGAGAGCTGTTCGCCCTGCCGGGGAAGATCAACGAAAGCAATTCGGATGGACCGAACGAGCTGATCCGTCACGGTGCCAATGTGGCGCTTTGCGCCGAGGATATTTTGCGGCACTATGATTTTCTGTATCACGATCGGATCTCCTACAAGGGCTTACAGCGAGCCAAGCGGGAGCGTCCCGAGGAGGAACGGGTGTTGCGTCAATACGGCGTTGCCGCCGTATATGCGGGCGGACGAAAAAAGCGAAAGGTCGCAGATTTCATGGAGAATAGCGGCGCATACGCCGAGCAGGCACCGCCGAAGGAGCCGTTTCCGCAACAAATGCAGGTACCGCCCTCTGCGGAGCCAAAGCCGAAAAAAGTCACGCATACGGCATCTGCCGAAGCCTTGAACGCACTGGATGAGACTACCCGTAAGATCTTTGCGGCACTGCCACTGGATCGCGCGGTATCGCCCGATGCGCCGGAGCTGTCCGAGATCGGGATCGGAGAGGTCATTACCGCCCTGACGCTGTTGGAGCTGAGCGGGCTGGTGGAATCTCTGCCGGGCGGACTTTATATCAGAAAATAAGAGAAGATCCAAGAGATCAATCATAAGGAAGAAAGGAAAAAAACATGGCAAATCTGGTCATTGTGGAGTCTCCCTCCAAGGCATCTACCATCAAGGGATATTTGGGCTCCAACTATAAAGTGGTCGCCTCCAAGGGACACGTTCGCGATCTGCCCAAAAGCTCGTTGGGGGTAGATATCGACAACAACTTTGAGGCGCACTACATCAACATTCGGGGAAAGGGGGATCTGATCAAGGAGATCCGCAAGGAAGCAAAGCATGCGGGAAAGATCTTTCTTGCCACCGACCCCGACCGAGAGGGAGAAGCCATCTCCTGGCATTTGGCTGTGGCATTGGGGATCCCCGTGGAAAAGACCCTGCGTGTCAGCTTCAATGAGATCACAAAGACGGCAGTCAAGGCAGCCATCAAGACCCCCAAGCAGTTGGATATGAATTTGGTAAACGCACAGCAGGCAAGACGGATCCTTGACCGCATCGTGGGCTATAAGCTCTCCCCCTTCCTGTGGAAAAACGTGCGGAGCGGCTTGTCGGCGGGACGTGTCCAGTCGGTGGCTACCCGCATCATCGTGGAGCGGGAGGAGGAGATCCGCAGCTTTGTTCCCGTTGAATATTGGACGGTGGATGCTTTGCTGTCTGACAGCGAGGGAAGGGAATTTTCGGTGCGCTTTTACGGAAACTCCGACGGGCGGATCAAGCTGACCTGTGAGGAGGATGCTATGAAGGTGGTCAGTGCCGTAAGCGGCAAGGACTTTACCGTTCGCTCCGTCAAAAAATCCAACAAGAAAAAACTGCCCGCACCGCCCTTTACCACCTCCACCATGCAGCAGGAAGCGGCAAAGAAGCTGGGCTTCCAGTCGCAGAAGATCATGCGGATCGCCCAAGAGCTGTACGAGGGTGTCAATGTGGGAGCGGAGAATGGCGGCATGCAGGGTCTTATCACCTACATGCGTACCGACTCCATGCGTGTTTCCGCAGAGGCGCAGAATGAGGCAAGAGCCTATATCGACAGCAAATACGGAGAGCGCTACAATACCAAGACTCCCAGAGTTTACAAGGTTCGTGCCGGTGCGCAGGATGCCCATGAGGCGATTCGTCCTTCCCGTGTGGACTTGGAGCCGGCAATGATTAAAAAATATGTGACCCCCGACCAGTTCAAGCTGTATAAGCTGATCTGGGAGAGATTCATTGCCAGCCAGATGGAATCTGCCGTACTGGCAACCGTCACGGCGGATTTTGAAGCCGAGGGATATGTGTTCCGCACGAGCGGATATACCGTGGATTTCCCCGGTTATATGGCAGTGTATGAGGAGAGCGAGGACGATACGAAGGTCAACGCTGACGAAATGAAGGAGCAAAAGAATCTTCGTCTGCCCGATATGAAGGAGGGCGAGAAGGTTTTGTCTCGCTCCATCGACCCCATGAAGCACTTTACCGAGCCGCCCGCACGGTATAACGATGCCTCTCTGATCAAATTCTTAGAGGAAATGGGGATCGGCAGACCCAGTACCTTTGCCACCATTATCACCACCATCATTTCCCGAAATTATGTGAAGCGAGAGGGCAAATCCTTGGTTCCCACGCCCACGGGCGAGTTGACCAACAAGCTAATGCTGGAAAGCTTCCCCGATATCGTCAACTACCAGTTTACTGCCGAAATGGAGGATGATCTGGATAAGATTGAAAACGGAGAGACCACCATGGATGCGGTTCTGAATGGCTTTTGGAAGGGCTTTGGCAAGGAGCTGGAGGAGGCAAATCAAAAAATGGAATCCCGAGAGCTGGAGGTCCCCGTGGAGGAGACCGACATGCTCTGCGACAAGTGCGGAAGCCGCATGATCGTTAAAAACGGCAGATTCGGTAAATTTGCCGCCTGCCCGGGGTATCCCCAGTGTCGGAATACCAAGCCGCTGATCACTCCCGCTGTCAATGAGGACGGCGAGACCGTGGAGAAAAAGCCGATCTATGCCGATTTTAAGTGTGAAAAGTGCGGCTCGGATATGGTTCAGCGGACAGGGCGGTACGGTACGTTCTTTGCCTGCGTGCGGTATCCCGAATGTAATTTCTCGAAGCAAAAGACAAGAGAGATCGGCGTGCCTTGTCCCAAATGCGGTGCCAAGATCGTCATGAAGAGCGGCAAAAAGAAAGCGATGTTTTATAGCTGCGAGCGGTATCCCGATTGTGATTTTTCTTCTTGGGATATGCCCACAGAGGAGAAGTGCCCCGATTGCGGAGAAATGCTGTTCCGTAAAAAGGGACAGGCAATGCTCGTTTGCCACAATCAGAGCTGCGGCTTCAAAAAGCCCGCTCCCGTTGTAGAGACGGAAGAGGAATAAGGATGCGTGTTCCTTTTCTTTTGAAAAAGAAAAGGAACCAAAAGAAAACTCTGCAAAAATTGTTTGTTAGAATGAGGAGTAAGATGAACAACGGCGGTATGATTACGGTCTTGGGAGCGGGACTTGCGGGATGTGAAGCTGCATGGCAGGCGGCGCAAATGGGTGTCAGGGTTCGCCTTGTGGAGATGAAGCCCGACAAATACACCCCCGCTCACCATACAGAGGGCTTTGCCGAGCTGGTCTGCTCCAATTCTCTCCGTTCGGACAGCCTTGCCAATGCGGTGGGACTGCTAAAGGAGGAAATGCGCCGTATGGGATCGCTGATCCTTGCGGCGGCGGATGCGACCCGTGTGCCGGCAGGCTCAGCACTGGCGGTGGATCGGGAAAAGTTTTCTGACTATATCACCGAACGGATCCGCAATCATCCGAGCATTGAGGTGGTCACCGCTGAAGCCGACCGTGTGGCAGAGGAGGGTGTGACGGTCATCGCCACAGGACCTTTGACCTCCGATCGGATGGCAAGCTACATCGAGACCGAGCTGAAGTGCGGTAGCCTGCATTTCTTTGATGCTGCCGCTCCCATCGTGGATGCGGAAAGCATCAACTATGATACGGCATTTTTCGCCTCTCGGTATGATAAAGGGGATGCGGACTATATCAACTGTCCCATGACCGCCGAGCAGTATGACGCCTTTTGGCAGGCATTGATCTGTGCCGAAGAAGCGCCTTTGAAGGAGTTTGATCGGGAGGAGCAAAAGAAGCTGAAGGTCTTTGAGGGCTGTATGCCCGTAGAGGTCATGGCGAGACGGGGACACGATACGTTGCTGTTCGGTCCCTTGAAGCCCGTGGGCTTGGTGGATGCCCGAACGGGAAACAAAAATTATGCTGTGGTTCAGTTGCGACGGGAAAACGTCGAGGGAACCATGTATAATCTGGTCGGCTTTCAGACCCATCTGACTTTTTCGGAGCAGAGACGGGTCTTTCGGATGATTCCAGGGCTGGAGAATGCCGAGTTTTTGCGGTATGGAATCATGCACCGCAATACCTATCTGAACTCGCCGGGGCTTCTGTCGGAAACCTATTGCTTGCACAGCCGTAGCAATGTCTATTTTGCAGGACAAATGACGGGTGTGGAGGGCTATGTGGAATCGGCAGGCTCAGGGCTTGTGGCAGGCTTGAATGCCGCTTGCTCGGTGCTGGGTCGTGAGGCAGTGGTGTTTCCCCGCACGACCATGCTGGGCGCCATGGCGTCATATGTTGCCAATGGCGGTATTGGTTCATTCGTTCCGATGAACGCCAATTTTGGGATCGTTGAGCCGTTGCCTGCCCGAGTGAAAGGCGGAAAGATGGCAAAGAATGAGGCGCTTTCAAGACGTGCGCTGGAACAGATCGAAAAGATCAAGGAGAATTTTCGATGAAACGAATTATTGTGGATATGATGGGAGGGGACAATGCCCCTGCGGAGACCGTCAAGGGAGTTGCCCTTGCAAGGCAGGAGCTGAGTGCCGACTATATTTTGGTGGGCGATCGGGAGCAGATTGAGCAGGCGGCAAAGGAAGCCGCAGTCTCTCTCGATGGCTGTGAGATCGTGGACACATCGGTGGTGATCACCATGGAGGACGAGGCGGCGGCTGTGGTTCGTGCCAAGGCAGATTCCTCTATGAGCATCGGCTTGAAAATGCTTGCCGAGGGAAAAGGAGATGCTTTCGTCAGTACGGGCAATACAGGGGCACTGTTTACAGGTGCCAATCTGATCGTGCGCCGTATGAAGGCCGTGCGCCGTCCCGCCATCGGTGCCATGCTTCCCATGCAGCCCCCTGTGCTGTTGCTTGATTCGGGTGCCAATATCAGTGTGACCCCCGAATATTTGGAGCAGTTTGCCGTGATGGGCTCTGTGTACATGAAAAAAATGATGGATGTGGAGAATCCCCGAGTGGGTCTCTTGAATAACGGAGCCGAGGAGCATAAGGGAACCGAGCTTCAGATCGGGACCTATCGTCTGCTTTCAAATTGCCCGGAGATCAACTTTGTAGGCAATGTGGAGGGAAACCGTGTGATGTTCGATGCTTGCGATGTGCTGGTGACCGATGGCTATACGGGCAACATTTTTCTCAAGACCATGGAGGGAATGGGTAAGCTGATGCTTAAGACCATGAAGGGGCTGTTTTATGAGAATCTGCGAAGTAAGCTTGCCGCAGGAATGGTCATGTCGGGCATTAAAGAGATCAAGCAGAGCTTTGATTCGAGTGAGTTTGGCGGCGCGCCGATCTTGGGGATCGCCAAGCCGGTCATCAAGGCACATGGTTCCTCCGATGCCAAAGCCTTTAAAAATGCTATCCGTCAAGCCCTGATCTGTGCCGAGACCGACCTGACGGGTGATATGACGGTTGCTATGCAGGTACTTTCGGAGCGAAAAAAGAAAGAAAAGGAAGAGCAGACAAACGAATGATCGGTTGTTATTCTATACTGTAAGAAAGGAGATACAGCGATGGGACAGCTTTCACTATCCCTGTTGGAACGAACGATCGGATATACCTTTCGGGACAAAACTGTCCTCAGAGAGGCATTGACGCACTCCTCCTATGCCAATGAATTGCGGGCAAGAAAACAGCACGCCGTTTGCAATGAGCGGTTGGAGTTTTTGGGAGATGCCGTGATTGCGACAGTGGTCAGTGACTATCTGTATCGGGAATACCCCGATCTGCCGGAGGGCGAGCTGACAAGCCGCCGCAAAGCGGTAGTGCAATCGTCGGCACTTGCCTCTTATGCCAGAAAAATTGAACTGGGACAGTTTCTGTATCTTGGTAACGGAGAAGAAAAGAACAACGGTAGGGAACGGCAATCCACATTGGAAAATGCCTTTGAAGCGCTGATTGCCGCTATCTTTTTGGATGCGGGGACTCAAGGAATGGATGTAGTTCGTGCTTTTTTGCTTCCCTTTATCGTGCGTGAACTGCAAGAGAATTACAGCCCGATCTCGGTAGACCCCAAGACCGAGCTGCAACAGCTGGTACAGCAGACCGAGGGCGATTGCTTGGAATATGCCGTTGTTGGAGAAAGCGGTCCCGACCATAATAAGATCTTTACCGTTGTGGCAAGACTGAACTCCAATATTATCGGGCGGGGAGAGGGACGCTCCAAAAGAGAAGCGGAGCAAAACGCCGCCATGGAAGCTCTTCGCCTGTTCGGAGAGCTTTGAAAAAAGAAAATCGCATACAAAAAGCGGAGAGAAACTCACTCTCCGCTTTTTGTATGTTAAAAGATTCCTTTATTGTATTTTATCATGGCATAAAAGCTGATGATCATTCCCGATACGATTCCTGAGAGCAGTGCAGCGGTGCCGAGGATCGCAATCCAATCGAGTTGTGTTTTTTCATGTAGAAAAAGCAGGAGACCGAACGTAATGATCGCAATGCCGATGATCAAGGTTCCCAAGCCCACAAGTCTGCCGAAGGGCTTTCGGTTTTCTTCGGTTACTCTTTGCCTGTGGTACCAATGAAGTGAGGATATATTTCCTGTCATATTGATTATACCAAGGATACAAAGCAAAAGCCCGATTCCTGCGGTGATGAAAAAAGTTATCATAAAAGGCTCCTTATTGATTGTTGCTCAAAAAACAATTATTGTTGCCAGTGACAAAAGAATTTCAATTCCGGCAAGGGTACGAATGAAGATGCGGCATTGTTTTTCCGTGAACTTTGAGGTTAATTCGATGGGATAAATCGGATATATTAGCAAAATAATTCCCAAGGTTGATAGGATGATATTGTGTGCAAAAGGGATTTTAAGAAAAAAACCATTGAGTACAGCCAAAGGTAAGGCGATACAGAACCATATCAGCAGAAGTTGCCAAAAGGTTATTTTCGTTTTTTCTTTCATTGCATTTACCTCTTATGTATCTAAGTAAGTTAATCTAATATGACCGATTTTTTCTTCCCGTTCTTTTTCCTTGGATATTCTCTGATGCGAATGACAAAATCAAGATTGATCGCTTCGATCGTACCGTTATTTTCAATCAAAATGGCTCCGTCGGTAACCTCTTTGAGGGTTCCTACAAATTGATGGTTGCTGTCGAAGGCGTAGATCACGCACTCCTTGCCGATAAATTTTTTTGCAAGCTCGTTCATGTGAGTTTTCTCCTTTGTGCTTCGTCTTTCCATGGCTTTCTTTGCGATTACATTCTTTTGCGTTCGCAATAGAAAATATAGAATCACAAATAATAAAAGAATTGGAATATAGATTGAGGGGTTCAAGCAATCACCTCCGCATGTCGGTATGTATCACTGTAGCTTTTGCTTGCGTTCACACTTTTCTTCTTTTTTTGCTTTCTTTTCTTCCTTTCGAATGCGATCATAATCCTTTAGCGCATCTAAGGCTTCTTTTCCCATAGGAATAATAATCAGCAGGTTAAAAACGGTCATCAAGCCAATGCCCAGATCTCCCAGATCCCAAACAAAGGTGTAGGTAGCCAAGCCGCCGATAAACAGCATGATGAGAGCAAAGATCTTATACAGAGTCTGACTTGTCCAATTACTGCCGAACAGGTAGGCAACATTAGAGCGGGCATAATACAGCACGCCGAGGAAGGTGGAAAAGCAGAACAGGAACAGAGTAATCGTAATAAAGATCACGCCGACCTGTCCCATATGATGAGACATTGCCCCAAGCAACAGCTCCATACCGCCAAGACCGACGGTTGCGGTTTCGGGGACAAGGAGGAGAATGAGGGCGGTGCAGGTGCAGATTACGATGGTGTCAATAAATACACCGAAGGCTTGCAGCAGTCCGATTTTTGCAATGTGATCGGTCTCGGCTGCCGCCGCCGCACAGGGGGCGGAGCCGCTACCTGCTTCATTGGAAAACAGTCCTCTTTTGACTCCGTTCATCAGTACGGCACCAAAGCCGCCGGCAACTACCTGTCGGATGCCGAACGCTTCCTTGAAGATCCGTCCGAATACGCCCGGAATTTCGGTGATGTTCAGACAAATAATGACCAGTGTGATGACAAAGAAGATTGCCGCCATGATGGGGACGACAATATCCAAGACCTTTACGGTGGCTTTCTTTCGCAGGACAATGACTGCGGCGATTGCTACCAAAATAACAGTTGTCCAAATGGGTGGGATATCAAATGCAGTATAAAATGCGCTTGTGACAGAGTTGCTGATGACCTGACTGATGCCGCCCCAACAAATAAGTCCCGAAATGGCAAACAAAACGGCAATGACCGATTTCTTTAATTTTTTCTTTCGCTTTTGCTCGGCAAAATCATGGATATAGTAGGCGGGACCTCCGTGATATCCGCCGTACAGCGGATCCTTTCGCTTATGCTTTTGTGCCAGAGTTGCCTCGATATATGCAGTGGAGGAGCCGATGAGTGCTGTGATCCACATCCAAAATACAGCACCGGCACCGCCTGCCGAGACGGCGGCGACGACACCGACGAGGTTGCCCATACCGACACGGGTGGCGGTGGAGACGATCAGAGATTGAAAGCCCGAAATGGCGTGACCTTTTTTATCCTGCTTCCGTTCGGTTGCGATATGTAGCATATCGGGAAATTTGCGAATCAGCAAGCCCTTGGTGCGGACGGTAAAGTAGATCCCTGTAGGGATCAGCAGGATGACCAAAAGGGACAAATTCAAGGTGTTTCCGCCCGGGAGGGGGATCTTGATCAGATCGCCCCAAAGGGCGAAGAAGAAAATATCATAAAAAATAAATCGGAAAAATTCTGCAATATTTGTTAAAAGCTCCATGCCGGGGATTCCTTTCTTTTATGCCGCTTTTGCGGCTTTTTTTGTAAAAAAATAAGTCGTTTTTTGTAATGCCGATTTGCCGAAATTTCAATATTGTTTACATTATTATAACAGAAAAAACACGGAATGTCAATGGCTTTGTTACAGAATCGAGAGCTTTTTGGGGTGCTTTCGGGATATTTTTGGTCTGCTATTGACTTTCTTCTGAAAATGTGATATAATTACGGCGATATTATATAATGTAGATAAATAAAACAGATAAGGAGCCGGTATGTTAAAGGATAATGTGGAGTATCAACAGCTTTTGAAGCTGAGAGGTGCCATTGTTGGCAAGCGGCAGGCACAGGAGCGACTGGCGCAAGCACGCAAGACATTGAATGACATGAAATTTTCTCTGACCAGCCCCAACAATCGGGCACCTGTTCGGGTCCACACGCAGGCGATGATAAAGGAATTTGAGGCACCTACGGTGAATGCCGCCTACAAGGTCGCACGCCGTCGGGATAGGGGGATCAACACGGTCAAAAATATCTTTTTTGTGCTTCTTGCCATCGGGATCGTGATCTTGGGCGGTTTTCTCATTTATCACTCGGCGGTATGGAGCTGGAACGGCTCTATCGGAAAAATGATTACTGAGCCGTATATGAATTCGATGATCGATTATGAGGTGGCGGTTGGTATTCATTTGTTTGCGCTGACCTTTGCCCTTGCGATTGGAGCGACGATCTTGGGATTCCTCGGCGCAGGGGTATCCCCCGCATTCTTTGCGGGGACGGTGGTGTTCGGTCTTTGCGGAGTCGTATCCTTTTTTGCTTCGTTTTCCTATTATTACTCTATTGTATCGGGCTTTTGGGAGAAGCTGTTTGCCTTTCTTGCCTCATTCTTGTTTATTCCAAAATTCTTTATGGCGTTCGGATATTTGCTTCCCTTTGTGCTTGCTGTGATCGGCACACCGCTTGTGGCGGGCTTGTTGATCTTTTTATGTGTGCGGGGCACGATGTCGAGCGTGCATACCTATAAAAAGCCGCAAATTGATCTGACTGAACTGAAGCAGACCAAGGAATACAAGGAGGCTGAGGAGCGCGACCGCAAGGCGACTGAGGAGGATCTGGCATTCTATCGGGAATATTACAATAAGGAGGTCGATCACTACAACAAAATGGTCAGTGTACGTAAGGATGCTGTGACCAAGTATGAGCGACTCATGCAGAGCTGTGACAAGACCATCCGTTCCTTGGATATTCTGCATTCCTCTCAGAAGAATCTCGATTGTATCGACAACATTCTGTATTACTTTGATATGCGTCGGGCAAAGACGATTCAAGAGGCGCTCAATCTGTATGTGCAGGATCAGCAAATGCTTCGCATTCAGAATCAACTGAGTGACATGCAGAGAGAGACGATCCGTGCTGTGCGGGAGGGAGTTGATCGGCTGTCGAGCCGTCTGGACAGCATGGAGAGCGCCATTACGAAGGAGATCGCAACCGTCAACCGTTCGATCCATGAGCAGACTGCTGTGTTAGACAAGTCGATCAACGAGCTGCGAAACGACAATAACCGCAACGCAAGTCGCATGATCGAAGAGCAGAGCCGTATTGCCAACCAACTGAGCCACATGTACTATTTGCAACGAATCAAAATGTAGTCATTTTGAAAATAAAAAGGAGATCAGGTATGAAAAAAACAGGAATTCGGATTCTATCTATTATGATGATGGCGGCGATGCTGCTGTCGTTGGCGGCGTGTAACGGCACGCTGATTGGCGTAGGCGGTGAGACTGAAAGCGATACGGCGGCACAGGCACCGTCGGGCAATCGGCAGAACACCGAAAATTACATCTATAACGTTACCGAACAAATGGTGACGAGACCCTATCAGATCGAGGCGGCGAGCAACGTTGCCTTGGCAGGGGTTCCTGTCACCGACGGAGAATACAATTATTTCTATTTCAAGCTGGGCGAGACCAAGAACGTGCCTGTTTATTATGAGGATGCGTATTATCACGACGGAAGAACGGTATCGACCTATGCGTGGTCGGAATCCACTGTGACCGAGGACACCTATACCGAGGCGATGGAAAACAGCGTGAGCAATTCTACCAATGCGTCGGTGAAGGCGGAGGTGAATACGTCCGCATCTGCCGGGATCAAGGCAAGCTATGGCGCTTTGAGCGGGGATTTTGGCGTTAAGGTCTCGACCTCTCTTTCTACCTCCTTGAGCCATACGCATACCGAGAGCGACAAGACAACCTTTACCAAAAAGGTCAGCGACAAGGTGCAGAACAGTCGTACCCGCGAAGTGAAGATCGACAAGGATTCCGAGGTTGGCTATTATCGGTACGTAGTCTATGCCGATTTTGAGGTCTATGCGGTACTCGTTTGCGACATTGCCGACAAGACGGTTCAATATACTTATGTAACGGTTCCCAAGCCCGAGTCCTTTGTCGATATGTTCCGCTTTAGCACGACCAATGATTTCAGTGTATCGAGCGATGAGGCAAAGCTGGCACTGACCGAGGAGATGCTGGCAGGTATTACGGTCGATCTGTTCCAAAAGGATCTGCCCAATAAGACGGCGGATTATGTGTATGCATCTGCATTTTATCAAGACAATCCCGATTTCAAGATCATAGATAACGGTGTATTTGGCTTGGAGCAGGTGGGAAAAAAGCATACATTGAATATGTCTTCCCTGAAAGAGTATATGACGGAGGAATATACCTTTTGGTTTGATATGAAGGTCAGCTCCAAATGCGAAAAAGGCTTTGCAGGAATCGGATGGGTGGACGGTACCCATGAAATTCATTTGTATAACAAAGAACACAGCTCGAACATTGCAAACAGCGACGATCGGGTTGATGAGGAAAAGGCGAAGAGAGATTACGGTTGGGTCGATTCGGTGGAATGGACGCAACGGGACGGTATTGATGACTTGGATATGTATGTTCGGGGCGATCAATGCAAGGAGATGATGTATCTGCTGTATGACGCTCATGGAGAGGATGAGGATACGTGGTATCTGCGATGGATTGAGATCGACGTGAAGGTTATGAAAAAATAATCATGGCAAAAGGGCGGGAGAAATTCCGCCCTGCTTTTTTATTAAGAAAGTGATGAAAAATAAAAATATATTGAGTTGAAAATCATATAAAATATGATTTGTCTGAAACACGGGAAATGCCGAAAAATACAACATACAGATGGGATTGCGGCAAAAATATTTATTATTGTAAAAATCAACACAAACATATATAATAAAAGCATTATAAACAAACGACTTGCTTTTAAATGTTAAACAAAAAAGCACATGCTACGAAGAGTTTGAAGCGGTGAGGGGGTGCAATTTTAAATTTTTTTTGAACATTTTTGAAAACTATTGAAAAAAACCGACGAATCGGGTATAATAATATAATATTCTGACAGGACGGGGACGAAACCGTACCGAGGAATAGAAAAACAGAGTAAATCGGACAAAAGAGGATAAACAATGTTAGAATTGATAGATGTATCGTATGCGGTCTCGGGAAAAGAGATCGTGAAGCATGTGAATTTGCGGATCGAGGATCGGTTTGTGGCGATCACCGGCCCCAACGGCAGCGGAAAATCTACGCTTGCCAAGCTGATCGCCGGTATTTTACAGCCGACGGAGGGGAAGATCCTGCTGGACGGTGTGGACATTACCGAGCATTCCATTACCGAACGGGCAAGAGAGGGGATCAGCTTCGCTTTTCAGCAGCCGGTTCGCTTCAAGGGAATCACGGTCAAGGATCTGATCTCCTTGGCATCGGGCAAGAAAATGGGGATGTCCGAGGCGTGTGAATACCTGTCTGAGGTGGGGCTTTGCGCCAAGGATTATATCAACCGAGAGGTCAATGCGTCCTTGTCGGGCGGCGAGCTGAAGCGGATCGAGATCGCCATGATAAACGCCAGAGGCACCAAGCTTTCGGTATTCGATGAGCCTGAGGCGGGGATCGATCTGTGGAGCTTTAATAATTTGATCCGGGTCTTTGAGAAGATGTATGAGCGTACCAAGGGAACGATCGTGATCATTTCTCATCAGGAGCGGATCTTGAATATTGCCGACAAGATCGTGGTGCTTGCCGACGGTCAGGTTGCAGAGTACGGCTCACGGGAGCTGGTGTTCCCGAAGCTGATGGATGTACACGCCGGTTGCCGCTTTACGGTGAACGGATAAGGAGGAATGGACATGGATAAAATACAACAGAAGCTATTGGAGGAGGTTGCGGGTCTGCATGAGGTCCCTGAGGGAGCGTATTCTCTGCGGATCAATGGAAGTCTGTACGGTAAGAACTCCTCGGAGCATATTGAGATCGTTAAAAAAGAGGACAAGCCCGGGATCGACATTTATATTCAGCCCGGGACGAAGAATGAGAGCCTTCATATTCCTGTGCTTCTTTCTCAGACGGGACTGAGGGAGCTGGTGTACAATGATTTTCACATTGGGGAGGATTGTGAGGTGACGATCGTTGCCGGCTGTGGGATCCATAACGGCGGATCGGAGACCTCTGAGCATAGCGGCGTTCATTCGTTTTATCTGTCGAAAAATGCAAAGGTGAAATATGTGGAAAAGCATTACGGACAGGGCGATGGAAATGGAAGAAACGTGATGAATCCCTATACTTATGCGGAATTGGCGGAAAATGCACGGCTGGAAATGGAAACAGCACAGATCAAGGGTGTGGATTCTACCAAGAGAAAGACAAAGGCGATTCTGTCGAAAAATGCAACGCTGATCGTGCATGAAAAGGTGATGACTCATGGAGAGCAGGTTGCCGAGACTGAATTTGAGGTGGAGCTGAACGGAGAAAATTCCGGTGCGCATGTGATCTCCCGCTCGGTAGCGAGAGATACCTCGAGACAGCATTTTATTTCCCGGGTAAAGGGAAATGCCAAATGCTCGGGACATACGGAATGCGATGCGATCATTATGGATGGCGCAACTGTGTCGGCGGTGCCTGAGATCATGGCAGTCCACCCCGATGCTTCGTTGATCCATGAGGCGGCGATCGGAAAGATTGCGGGAGAGCAGTTGATTAAGCTGATGACGTTGGGTCTGACCGAAAAGGAAGCAGAGGAAGAAATCGTGAATGGGTTCTTGCGGTGAGTTTTTTGCTGTGAGAGCTGAAGCGGAATGAGCTGCCGAGAGCTGTTGGCTCTCGGCGGCTTCTCTTTTTTTTGCGCAAGGGAGATGTTTTTTTAAAGAAAAGAAGAAACTTGAAGATTTGGACAAAAAAGTAAGACATGGAAGAAAAAGGGTAAAAAGAAGAGAAACATTGGTGGCTGTTTTGAAAAAAGCGAAAAAATTCTGAGTTTTTGCAGATTTGTGCGGATGTAGAAAATTGCGAACGGTTTTTGTGCAGAAGTAACAAAAAAATCGGGCGTTTTGCCGCATGAAAAGAGGGTGCACAAGGAAGGGAAGGTGAACAAAAGTTACCACGCCTGTTTTGTTGATTTGCTTGAGAGAAAAAACAGGGAATTTTTAATAAAAATTGCAATAAAACTCCGCAAAATTCCCCAAAGAAAGGTGAATAAAAGTTACATATTTTGACTTTCGGAAAATATGACGATAAAAATGACGATTTTGCAAAAAGCGATTACACGGAGATGCGGCGGTCAAGAGGGGCTTCTCTTATATAAAATTTGAAATGTTGGCTTGACTTTTCGATGAAAATGTGGTAAGATATCGTTACGATTTTACGGTGTTTTTGGCGTGATCGGTTTCGATTGCCCCAAAAATGCCTTGCGCGGTGTGGATCATGCAACATGCCGCAGAAAAATCAGCAATTTCAAAAAAGGTTTACAGGAGGATTTTTGAATGAAAAAGACGAAATTTCAAAGAGTTACGGCTTTTGTACTCGCTTTGGTATTTCTGCTTTGCAGCGGTGTTGTCATGATCGGCGCCGAGGAGAACGATTCGGTTTCTCAGACTACCACGGACGATATACGGGAGCTGTTGAATGCGATTTCGTACAATGACTACATTCATGCGGAGGCACAAACCGGTGTGGATCGTGCCACGGAGGATGTGGTGATCGATGCGACCAAAAACTGGCGCTATTACAAGGAAGTGGAGAAAGACCATAAGACCGAGCAGATGATCCTTTCTCAGGCAGATGCTGAGGTCGATCCCGATGCCGAGCTGGCAAGGGTGGATACCTATGACGGAAAGCAGGGTCTGTATGTTCCTGCGACCAATATGGTCTCCTGGACGACGGATCAGGTCAAGGAGGCTGCTCGCTACTATGTAGAGATCGAGTATTACCCCATTGAGAATAAGGCTACTGCGATTGAGCGGATCTTTATGATCAATGATAAGGTTCCCTTTGCTGAGGCGCGGTACATGACCATGGCGAAGCTGTGGAAGAATGTGTATCCCGATGGGCAGTTTGAGGTGCCCAAGGACGAAAGCGCACAGGATTACCTGAACAAGGCGAAGGATATGGGAATTGAGGCAAGCCTGACCGAAAAGGACGGGGTTTCCTACATTATTTATAAGATGCCCGAATACTGGACTGCCGATGTTGCCTCGATGGTGGATGAGCAGACGGTTCGGTTCTTTACCTCCGATATCGACCGCAATGAGATCCGCGCGACGTTGGTGCAGGCTCCCGCTTGGACTACCTACACCTTTAAGGATGTCAACGGATTTTTGCAGACTCCCTTTGAGTTTGCGATTACGCCCGACGAGGACGGCAAGGTGACGATCTCCATGGAGTCGGTGAACGAGCCTGTGGTGATCTCCGAGATCCGCTTGGTAACGCCGGAGGAGCCGCTCTCCTATGAGGAATACAGCGAAAAATACGCAACGGAGTCCAACGGAACCGAAACGATCAAGATCGAAGGAGAATATTTCTCCGCAACCTCCTCTCAGACCATTTATCCTGTTTCTGATACTGCGAGTGCGATCACCTCGCCCTCTTCCACCTCTTACACGGTGCTGAACACCATTGGCGGTGACAAGTGGCAGGGATCCGGACAGTGGATCGAATATACCTTCCGTGTGGGAAGCAGCGGACGCTATCAGATCGCAACACGCTACATGCAGAACGTGCTGGACGGTATGTATACCTCCAGAATGCTGTATATTTACAGCGACGGCTCTCTGAAGGAGGGCGAGGCAGGCTATTACAACGGTCTTCCCTTTGAGGAGGCGGGACGGTTGCAGTTCGATTATTCCTCCGATTGGCAGTCGGGTGTATTGACCGACGGAACGGATGAGTTCAGCTTCTACTTCAAGGAGGGAGTGACCTACACGCTTCGCTTTGAGGTAACGCTTGGCAACATGGGCGATATCGTGCGCCGTGTGACCGAATCCTTGGACAGTATCAACAGCGATTATCTGGAGATCCTGAAGCTGACGGGTACCACGCCCGACCAATATCGGGATTACGGCTTCTCCCGTGTGATGCCCGATACGATGGCTGACCTGTTGGATCAGGCGGAGGCTCTGTATCAGATCGCCGCTGAGCTGGAAGCTGAGGCGGGCGAGAAGAGCTCGATGACCGCAACGCTGGAAAAGGCGGCACGTGTGCTGAATACCATGGGTATGGATGATGACGAGGTGGCGAAAAACCTGGAACAGCTTAAGACCTATATCGGTAACCTGGGTACCTGGCTGTCGGATGCCAAGACACAGCCGCTGATCCTTGACTATATTCAGATCCAGCCCGAGGGCGCTGAGCTTCCCAAGGCAAAGGCAAACTTCTGGGAAGCCTTCTCCTATGAGGTCATGGGCTTCGTGAAGTCCTTCTTCCGAAATTATGACCGCATGGGTGCGATCAGCAAGGATGCTGAATCCGAGGAAGCGGCGGAGGTTTGGATCGCTACCGGACGTGACCAGATGCAGGTTCTCCGAGGCTTGGTGAACAACAAGTTCACGCCGCAGGAGGGAATTCCGATCAACCTGAAGCTGGTTGCGGGCGGTACGTTGCTGCCCTCTATTCTGTCGGGAACGGGTCCCGATGTGTACATCGGTGTGGGACAGGGAGACGTAATCAACTATGCGATCCGAGGTGCCTTAATGGAGATTGAGGATCTGGAGGGCTATGAGGAGATCGAAGCCAACTTCAACGAGGCGGCGATGATGGTTCTTGGTATTGAGGATGCCCAAGGAGACTATCACTGCTACGGTTTGCCCGAGACGCAAAGCTTCTCGATGATGTTTATCCGAAAGGATGTTCTTGCAGAGCTGGGGATTGAGATCCCCAAGACATGGGATGACGTGAAGGAAGCGATCCCCGTGCTTCAGGCGAACAATATGGAGATCGGTATGTCCAACGATGCCAATATCTTCCTGTATCAGAGCGGCGGCGAGCTGTTTGCCGACGGCGGCATGCGGATCAATTTAGACTCCAACGTGGCATTGGAATCCTTTAACACCATGTGTGATCTGTTTACCATGTATTCCTTCCCTTATTCTTACGATTTTGCCAACCGATTCCGAACCGGTGAGATGCCGATCGGCTTTGCGGGTTATACGGCAGCATACAACCAATTGAAGGTGTTCGCTACCGAGATCGAGGGTCTGTGGGGCTTCTATCCCATGCCCGGCTATGCTGACGAGGAGACCGGTAAGATCAACAATGTCGCAGTGTCCGGTGTTACTGCCATCGTGATGATCACGGGATGTGACAATGTGGATGATGCGTGGGCATTTATGAAATGGCATTCGGGAGCGGAGTTCCAAGTGGATTACTCGAATGAAATGATTGCCATTCTCGGTCCCTCCGCAAAGCATCCCACCGCAAACAAGGAGGCCATAGAAAGCCTGCCCTGGACGGCAGACGAGTATGAGCAGATCTCGTATCAGTTCAACAGTCTGGCATCCATTCCCAACTATCCCGGTAGCTACATTGTGGGACGGTATACGCAGTTCGCATTCTTAGATGCGTATAACTCCCATGCAGATCCTGCTACCGCATTGCAGGGCTACATTACCACCATTAACAAAGAGATCACCCGTAAGCGCGAAGAGTTTGGCTTGGAGACGCTGGACTATGTAGGACAGACCTTGGCTCAGAAGAGAATGGCTCAGGCAGAGACGGTCTTGGAGGAGATCAAGGAGTCCGATTCCTACCGCAGCGAGTATGACACCGCTTACAACAATGCGATGGATCTGATCGACGGATATCTGACAGAGGATTATGCTTCGCTTCGTGCGATCGCCGATTCCCTGGACGGTTTGAATGCCGATCTGTTCGGCAAGCCCTTCGGTGACAACGGCAAGGCAGTTACCACATACCTCAGAGAGGCTGCCGATGCGCTGGAATCCTACGAAGCCTATAAATAATCCCTTGTGATCGTGAAAACAACAAAGAAGGAGAGAAGTATAATGTCCCAAAAAACGGCACAAAAGAAAGCTGTTGTCCGTCAGGATATGACTCGCAGACAGTGGACATGGAAGGAAATGAAGCGGAATAAGGTCGCCTATTTCATGGTAGCGCCCTTTATGCTGATCTTTACCTGCTTTACCGTGTTGCCTGTGGTGCTGTCCGTCCTCATCAGCTTTACAGACTTTAACTTGCTTGAGTTGCCGAATATTGTCTGGTTCGACAACTATGTACGATTGTTCCTCGATGATGATATCTTTCTGATCGCAGTCAAGAACACCTTGATCTTTGCGGCGATCGTAGGACCCGTGTCCTACTTTATGTCTCTGTTGATCGCATGGTTTATCAACGAGCTGTCTCCCAAGATCAGAGCGATCGTGACCTTGATCTTCTATGCCCCCTCCATTGCCGGTCAGGTTTACCTTGTTTGGGGTACCCTGTTCTCCGCAGACGCCTATGGATGGGTCAATGCGATGCTGCTGAAGCTCGGTTTGATAACAACGCCCATCGCTTGGTTCCAAAATGCCTCCTATGTCATGCCTTTGTGTATCGTGGTTGCTCTTTGGACCTCGTTGGGTACCGCCTTCCTGTCCTTTATCGCAGGCTTGCAGGGCATTGACAAGGCCCAGTATGAGGCGGGCGCCGTGGACGGCATCCGCAACCGTTGGCAGGAGCTTTGGTACATCACGCTGCCCAACATGAAGCCGCAGCTGATGTTCGGAGCGGTCATGTCCATCACCAGCTCCTTCGGCTTTGGCGGCGTTGTTACCGCACTGTGCGGCTTCCCCTCCGTGGATTATGCGGCGCATACCATTATGCACCACTTGGATGACTACGGCGGACAACGGTTTGAGATCGGTTATTCGTCTACCATTGCGGTGATCCTCTTCCTCGTGATGATCGGAGCCAACGCATTGGTAAAAAAGATACTTTCAAAGGTGGGATCGTGATATGGCAAAGAAGTTAAGAACAAGAAAGCATAAGGTTGTTCTGTCACGTTCCCGAGGAGGAGATGCGGGCATCACCGTTGTACTGTTTATTTTGGGACTCTTTATGTTCCTGCCTATGTACTATGTGGTGATCCAAGCCCTCAAGCCCTTGGATGAATTGTGGATGTTCCCCCCGAGATTTTATGTAGTCTCTCCTACGGGGAAGAACTTTAAGGACCTGTTTACTTTGATGAGCGGAAATCTGGTGCCCTTCTCCCGATACATATTCAATACCGTCTTTACGTCGGTTGCGGGTACGGTCGGTAACCTGTTTGTGTCCTCTTTGGCAGCGTATGCCATGGCGAAGATCAAGTTCCCCGGCGGTAAGGGCATGTTTAAGCTGGTCAGAACCTCGCTGATGTTCCATGCAACGGTGACCGGTGTTACCAGCTTTATTCTGATGAGTGCCTTGCATATCGTGGATACCTACTGGGCGATCATTATTCCCGCATGGGGCTCCACTCTCGGCTTGTATTTGATGAAGCAGTTTATGGAATCCGGCGTGACCGATGCGGTGCTGGAAAGCGCACGGCTGGACGGAGCCAGCGAGCTTCGGATCTTCTGGACGATTGCCATGCCGATGGTTAAGCCCGCATGGCTGACGCTGATCGTGTATTCGTTCCAAGGACTTTGGAACGCAGGTTCGTCGATCTACATCCATTCGGAGCAGCTGAAGTCGTTGAACTACGCCATCGGTCAGATCACTGCCGGCGGTATCAAGCGTGCGGGCGCTTCCGCAGCGGCTACCGTGGTCATGATGATCGTGCCGATTCTCGTATTCGTTATTTCCCAGTCCAATATTATTGAGACCATGGGATCCAGTGGTATGAAAGACTGATAACAGGAGGAGAAACATGAAAAAACTGACAGCAATTATCTGTTTGATCTTTGCCATGGTCATGGTGTTGGCTCTTCCCATAGGCGCAGCAACGCCGTATCAGACCTACACCTACTCCATTGACGGAACCGCACTGTATTCCCCCGATGCCTATACGCCCTCCAAAACGGTGGACGCAACCTATATGGGGCTGACGGATGAGCTGTTCCTTTGCAAGTATCACCCGGAGCTGGCGGCACTGTACGCCAATCGGGAGGATGCCAAGAAGCAGTTGGACGATGCGACCGCCGCTGCCGCACAGGCAAAGGCCGAATTTGGGGAGAAGAGCAATGAGTACAAGGCGGCCAATACCGCCCTCACTACCGCTACTACGACCTACAATACCGTCAACAACAACTATTTGAATCTGTATAAGACCTTGAGTAAGATCACGGGTCCCTCGGATATTGAGGTGGATGCCAATGAGAATGTGTACATCGTCGATACCGAAAATGACCGCATTGTGGTTCTGGACCGATATTACAAGGTGAAATTTATCATTGCCAACTTCTTGAACGGGCAGGGTATCGCAGATGTACTGTCCGCTCCCAAGGGTGTGTATATCACCCCCGACAAGATGGTGGCAGGAGAAATGGTTCCCGGAAAAATCTATGTGTGCGATACCGATGCCAATCGGATCGTGACCTTCGACCATGACGGTAATTTTATGGATGTCATCCCTCAGCCCGAATCGCAGCTGTTCGATGACGGTGCCGTGTATAAGCCGGTTGCCTTGGCAGTGGACAACTACGATCGGTTGTATGTGGTATCCTCTACCACCTATCAGGGTATTATCGTGATGACCGAAGAGGGTGTGTTTACCGGATTCGTGGGTGCGCAGAAGGTTACCATCGGTGCTTGGGAGCGGATTTGGAGACGCTTCCAGACCGAAGAGCAGAGAGCGCAGACGCAATCCTATGTGTCTACCGAGTTTAACAACATTACGCTGACCAGTGACTTTATTTACGTTACCACGTCCTCGGTGAATGAGGAGCAAGTGCTTTCCTCGATCACCTCGAAATCCACCTCGGGCGACTATGCGCCTGTTAAGATGCTGAACGCCGCCGGCGACGAGATCATGCGCCGAAACGGCTTCTATCCTCCCTCCGGTGAGGTGGACAATGCCAAGGTCAATGTTTCCGACACGATCTTCGGCGCTTCTACCGTGGTGGATGTGGCGGTCGGTCCCGAAAAGACATGGTCGATCATTGACCAGAAGAGAAGTAAGGTCTATACCTATGACTTCGACGGAAATCTGCTGTTTGCCTTTGGTGATATGGGCCGTCAGTTGGGTAACATTACCCAGGCGGGACTTGCCGGTATCGTGTATCAGGGCGACAGAATGTTGCTTTTGAACAAGACCGATGCCACCTTTACGGTGTACAGCCGTACCGAGTACGGCGATATTCTGATCCATGCGTTGCACAATCAGAACACTCGACAGAATGATAAGGCGATCGACGACTGGACGGAGATCCTGAAGAGAAACTCCAACTTTGACGCTGCCTATATCGGAATCGGTAACGCACTGTACCGCAGCGGTCAGTATGAGGAATCGTTGGAATATTTCCGTTCCGCATACGATACCGTCAACTATTCCAATTCCTATAAGGAGATCCGAAAGGAATGGCTGTCCAAGTTCATTCTGCTGGTTCCGATCTTTATCATTGCCGTGTGCATCGCTTGGGCGAAGTTCATGGGCTTTGCGAAGAAGGTAAACAAGCGGGTGTCTGTGACGGTCGGAAAGAAAACCTACGGACAGGAGCTGATCTATGTGTTCCATCTGATGTTCCATCCCTTTGACGGATATTGGGATCTGAAGCATGAAAAGAGAGGCTCGGTAAGAGCGGCACTCACCTTCCTGGGAATTACCATCGTGGCGTTCTATTATCAGGCAGTGGGTCAGGGCTATATTCTGAATCCCACGGCAAGATACGCTTCGGTCTTCTCGGTGATCCTGAGCGTTTGTGTGCCGTTGGCTCTGTGGATCGTTTCCAACTGGTGTCTGACTACGCTGTTCGACGGAGAAGGAAGTCTGAAGGATATCTTCATCGCTACCTGCTATGCTCTGGTGCCGTTGGCTATCATCATGATCCCCGTGACGATTGCATCCAACTTTGTGTTGGCAACTGAGGCAAATATTTTGTCTGTGATCACGGCATTTGGTTATGTTTGGGCAGGTATGCTGCTCTTCTTCGGAACCATGGTTACCCACGATTACAGCTTGGGTAAGAATGTGATCACGGTTTTGGGAACCATTCTCGGTATGGTCATTATTATGTTTATTGCTATTTTGTTCAGTACCTTGCTTAGTAAGCTGGTAAGCTTCGTTACCAATATCGTAACGGAGATCCAGTATCGAGTGTAACGGATAGGAGGTAGATGTTACTATGAAAATAAAAAGAATAATATCGACTCTCTTAGCTGTTGTCATGCTGGCCAGCGCAATGACCTTGGTGATCGGCGCAGAGGAGGAGACGAAGGAGTATACATATAACACGAGTAGTACCAGCTCGCAGATGGTGTTCAACGCCGCAAGCAAGCAGGACGAGACGCTGGATAAGTATTCCTACAAGACCGGTGCATACAAGCTGGCGAACGGAACCACGGGAACCATTGCCTCGGCTGAGGATAAGCTGGCTACTATGGACTACCGTTACGGAAACGGACGCTATGAGCTGTATATCGACGCATTCAGCGGAGAGGTCGCTGTGGTGGATACGGTCAGCGGCGAGATGCTGTTTACTAACCCTTGGAACATCGGTTCCTCTAAGGCTACCAACAATGTGGGCAGCACGAAGGATGAGCTGTTGTCTCAGATCGTTGTTAACTACACCGACGTAAAAACCAATACGCCCGGAACCTATTACAGCTACACGTGGGCGGCAAACCGCGGACAGATCGCAGTCAAGACCATCAAGGGCGGACTTCGTGTGGAGTATGCCATCGGTCGTGAGGAGAGCCGTAGCCTGTTGCCCAGAATGATCGAGGTCTCCGCTATGGAGGAGATCTTCGCAACCATTGAGGCAAATATTGAGGAGGCAATCGCCTCCGGCAAGGTTTCCGAAAAGGATGCGGAAGACGAACGGCATAGATTTACGCAGTTCAAGTCCTATTACGGAGATCCTTATCGGCTGTCCGATGCCATCAGTGAGGATATGAAGGTCAGTATGCTGAACCAGTATCCTGTTCTTGAGAAGTGTGACATCTATGTGTTGGATGATGGACAGATGGGTGAGAACACGGTAAAGAAGCTGGAAAATCTGATGAAGCAGTACCATCCCGAATATACCTTTGAGGACCTGGATGAGGCACATCGGTATGTGGAATATGAGGCTGAGAATGAAAGCTCTCCCTTGTTCAAAATGGCGTTGGAATACACGCTGGAGGACACAGGGCTCGTGGTGCGGCTGGCTGCAGGCGGCATTCGGTTCAATGAGTCGGCATATCGCCTTGACAGTATCGATATCCTTCCCTATATCGGTGCGGGAACCAACCCCAATCCCGGGTATACCTTCTTCCCTGACGGTTCGGGAACGCTGTTTGACTTTAAGGACATTGCGATTTTAGGAACCCGTCAGCTTGTAACGGGAAGGCTTTACGGGCAGGATTTTGCGTATCATGAGATCTCCGGTACCTATGAGGAGACCCTTCGGTATCCTGTGTTCGGTGTAACCGAGACAGAGACGCTGACCAAGAATATCCTTGACGAAGAAGGCAACGTCGTCGAGACGCAAAGCTACGAAAAGGATCGGGGTTATGTTGCCATCGTGGAGGAGGGAGATTCCCTGTTGGAGTTGGCTTCCTTCCATGCCGGTCAGACCAGTGAATACAATGCGATTAAGATGTCGGTCTATCCCAGACCTACCGACTCCTACAATCTTGCGGATGCAATCTCCGTCGGCTCCAACTCCACATGGACCGTGGTGTCCGATCGGAAGTATACCGGCAACTATAAGGTTCGGTACATGATGCTGACCGATGAAGATGTGGCGGCAGAAAAGAAAATGAGCGAATTCTATGAGTGCTCCTATGTGGGTATGGCAAAGGCGTATCGCTCGTATTTAGAGAAGAATGGGATTTTGACCCGTTTGACTGCTGAGGATGTGAGCGAGGATATCCCGCTGTACATTGAGACCTTTGGCGCAGTGAGAACCACAAAGAAATTTTTGTCGATCCCTGTCAATGTTATGACTCCCTTGACCAGCTTTGACGATATTCGTACCATGTATGAGGATCTGGAAGGCGAAGGCATTCAGAATGTCAACTTCATTATGACAGGGTATACCGACGGCGGTATGACCAATCGGAGAATGCCGTATAAGCTGAAGTGGGAAAATGCGGTAGAGGGCGATATGGATTTTGAGGATCTGCTTGCCTATGCCAAGGAAAAGGACTTCGGTCTGTTCCCGGACTTTGACTTTGTGTTTACCTCGGGCGACTATATGTTTGACGGTCTGTCCCTGAAGAAGCATGCGGTCAAGACCATTGACAACCGATATACCTCCAAGAGAGAGTACAGCGCAACCAAGCACACTTTTGTGACCAACTTCGAGCTGGCGATCTCTCCCGCATATTTTGAGCATTTCTATGAGAAATTTACTCCGAAGTATCAGAAATATGAGCCAATCGGTATTTCGGTTTCGACTCTCGGCTCTTATCTGAACTCGGACTTTGATGAGGATGAGCCTTACAACCGCGCTGACGGTCAGGAATATACCGTTCAGGCGTTTGCGTATCTGCGGGAGCAGTTTGCCGATGCCGAGATCATGACCTCCGGCGGTAATTCGTACTGCTGGAAGTACGTGGACCATATTACCGATATTGCTTTGGATTCCAGCCGATTCTCGGTTTCCTCCGCAGCCGTTCCGTTCCTCGGAATCGTGCTTCACGGATATGTGGAGATCGCAGGAACGCCCATCAATATGGAGGGTAATCTGGAGCTGGCATTCCTGAAATCCTTGGAGAACGGTGCCGCACTGAACTTCATTCTGTCGTATCAGAATACTGCCGCACTGAAGGAGTATCATACTCTGAGCCAGTACTACTCGGTTCGGTATGACATTTGGTTCGAGGACATGGTTTCCATGTATACCGAATTGAATGCGCTGTTGAAGGATGTGCAGACCAGCACCATTGAGGTTCATGAATTCTTGGATGGCGTTCGTGTTCCCGATGCGGATGAGCTGGAGGCAGATGCCATTCAAGCTGTGAAGGATGCTATTGCCGCCGAGGCTGCCAAGAAGGAAGCCGAGACCCAGGCAGAGCAGTCTAAGATCCTGAATGCCAAGCTGGCAATTCAGAACGGCGTTGTCAAGGTAAAGGATGCCATGGCAGCAGGAAAGTCCGGCAATCTGGCGGCGATGATCGCCAATGTGACGGCACAAAAGACTGCGCTGGATCAGGCAATTACGGATGCTGATGCCAAGATCAAGGCGTACAGCGATGCGCAGAAGAAGCATGCGGATTATAAGTATGATCCCACGATCGGTGACAAATCGGATCTGGTTACAAACAAAGAGACCGGTACCCGTGTTATGAGAGACAAGGCAAAGACTGCTGCTACGGAGGCTACTGCGGCACTGAATGAGCAGATGACCAAGCTGTATACGGCGGTCAACGCAGTTCTGAATGAGCTGGATGCTGTGAAGAAGGCGTATGCCGATGCCAAGGCGGGTGCTGAGCTGTTAGAGGCAGAGCAAGCCTTTGAGGATGCGTACAGAGAAGCACTTCTTGATCTGCTGGATGCAGAGTTTGAAACACAGTATGCTTCTTTGACTGCTGTCGATCATGCGGCACAGGCAAAGACTGCCGTAGCCGATGCCTTTACGGCGTATAAAGCACTGAAGGATGCAACGGTCGTTTTGGAAACCGAGGTCAAGGATGACACCAACAAGGCGGTCGCTGAATACGACATTGCCGACATTTCTAAGCTGATGACCGTTACCGAGTATCAGGCACCCGAGACGAACAAAAATGAGGAAGGTGCCGGAGCGAACAGTGGTGCCGGAGCTGTTGGCGGAGATGGAGATACGGTTGATAGCCGCTATGTTTCCGACCCCAACAACATTGTCTATGAGGTCTACGAAAACGGCACTGCCTTCCTTTTGAACTTCAATGACTACCGTGTGGTGGTTACCATCAAGGACGGCAAGCATGCGGGTACCTATACGATCGACGCATACGGATATCTGGTGCTGGAGCGAGCAGCTTGAGGAAAGGAGAGGTAAAGCATGACAAGTGAAATGAAAGTAAAAGCGCCCAAAAAGCGTAAGGTTGCCTCTCTGGAACGCAAGAAGGCACGGGCGGGATGGATCTTTGTTCTTCCTTTTGTTCTTGGATTTTTGTTGGTCTATCTTCCCATTATCGTTGATTCCATCACCTACAGCTTCTGTGAAATGAAGGTTGTAGGCGGCGGAAGCAAGCCGGTCTTTGAATTTGTGGGTTGGGCGAACTATGAGAATGCGCTGTTTAAAAACCCCAACTATGTTTCCACGTTGCTGAGCGGTTTGGCAGACATGGTGTTTGACATTCCCATGATCCTGATCTTTTCGCTGTTTATGGCGGTCCTGCTGAACCAGAAAATGGCGGGACGTGCTGTGTTCCGTGCCATCTTCTTCATTCCCGTTATTCTTTCGACGGGTGTTATGGAGTCCATTGAGGCGGGGAATATCCTCGGCGATTACATGGAGGGGGCAGAGGGAATTGATGACGGATCCGGCGAGAGCACTGCCTCGGAGATCGTTTCTTCTATGGATGTGGAAAAGATGTTCTCCGGCATGGCAGTCGGTCAGGGATTGGTGGAATACGTTACGACGGCGATCAACAACATTTATGATATCGTCAACCGTTCCGGTGTACAGATGCTGATCTTCCTGGCAGGCTTGCAGTCGATCTCTCCCGCTATTTATGAGTCGGTGCAGATCGATGGCGCTTCCTCATGGGAGACCTTCTGGAAGATCACCTTCCCGATGATCAGCCCGATGATCCTGGTGAACGCAGTCTATACGGTGATAGACTCCTTTACGACCGATTCCAATGTGGTCATGAGATTTATTTCGGATCAGTACAATCAGCCCAACGGTAACGTCATCAGCTCTGCTATGGCGTGGATGTACTTCCTGATCGTCATCGGAATTATCGCACTGGTTGCCGGTATCTTCTCGGCATTCGTGTTCTATCAGAGACGGGATTGAGGAGGTTGAAATGAACGCACAAAATATTGAAAATAAGCCCAAGGTTCGCAAGGAAACAAAGAACAAGATCCGTGTGGACTTCGAACGGGCGCCTTTGAAAGAAAGACTGAAGGCAAAGTTCCTTTCCCTCTATTTCCTGAAGCGGGTGATCTGGTATATCTTCCGATTGATTCTTTTGATCGGTATTGCCTACATCGTTCTGTTCCCGTTCTTCTCCAAGATCGCCGGCTCCTTTATGGGTCCCGATGACTTTGTGGATGTGACGGTTCGTCTGATCCCCAAGAATTTCTCGGTGGATATGTATAAGGCGATCTGGACGGAAAATCACTATTTAGAGGCCTTCGGTAACACACTGTTGCTGTCGGCAAGCACGGCTTTGATCCAAACCTTCATTTGCTGCTTTGTGGCATACGGCTTGGCAAAGTTCAAATTCAAGGGGAACGGTCTTGTGTTCTTGGCAGTGATCTTCTCGCTGACCATTCCTCACCAGACCTTGCAGCTTTCCCTGTTTATGAAGTTCTTGGACTTTGACATTCTGGGAATCGTTCAGTTCTTGAACGGTGGCGGAATCGAGTTGTTTGGCAACACCTTCCTTGAGGGTGTGGTGGATATCATTCCCGATACCGAGGAGTGGACGAAGGTGTTCCAGGATGGCTACGGAATGACGCTGACCAATACCTATTGGCCGCTGATCATTATGTCTCTGTGCGGACTTGCCTTTAAGAATGGCTTGTATATCTTTATGCTTCGTCAGTTCTTCAGAGGCGTGCCGGATGAGCTGGAGGAATCGGCATATATCGACGGTTCCGGTGTGATGCACACCTTCTTTACCATTATTCTGCCGCTGTCCGTTCCTATGATGATTACCGTGTTCCTGTTTGCCTTCTCCTGGCAGTGGACGGATGACTTCTATACGGGCTTGTTCTTTACGACCAATACCGAAACGATCCTGATGCCCGACATCATTGATGTTCCCGCATCGCTATCGAAGGATTACGCCGGACAGAATCTGTATTATGCAGCGATCCGCAATACCTGCGGCTTGATGCTGATTGCTCCGTTGATCGTGATGTACCTCTTCTGTCAGAAATATCTGGTACAGGGTATTGAGCGTTCCGGCTTGACGGCGGATTAAGAGACCGTTGCAGGGAGAATTTGGGAAAACTTTTTAGAAAAAGTTTTCCCAAGCCCTTTCAAAAATTTCAAAAAATAAAACATGTGGGTCATGCAATTCGGTTTGCGTGACCCACATGTTTTTTGGGAAAATATTCGGTTTATTTCAGCATGGTTTTCAGGAGTGCTTCGGCACAGGCAAGGGCTTCGTCGATCTTGGTGCGATCCTGACCGCCTGCCATGGCGTTGTCGGGACGTCCGCCGCCCTTTCCGCCTGTGACGGCGGCAACGGCACCGACCAGCTTGCCCGCATGAACGCCTGTGGCGACCGCATCCTTTCCCGCAACGGCTAAGAAATTCAGCTTATCGGGTGTTTCCAGTGCCAGCACGGCAACGGCATCGGGATGATTTGCCTTGATATCATCGGCAAGGCTTCTTGCCGCATCCGGCTGCATGTCGGTGAGCTTCACTGCGATTAGGCGAACGGAGCCTACCTGTACCGCAGAGCCAAGGATCGCATCCAGCTTGCCGGACGCCAGCTTGCTGTTGAGCGCCTCGACCTCCTTCTTCATGTCTCGCAATTCGCCTTGAAGCTGTACGGCGCGCTTGGCGATGTCAGCGGGGTTTTGAGAACGAAGCTCGGCGGCGGTCTCTCGGATCAGTTCTTGCTGCTCTGCCAAAAGCTTCAGCACGGCTTCGCCTGTGACCGCTTCGATCCGTCGCACGCCTGCGGCGACTGAGGATTCCGAGGTGATCTTGAACAGACCGATGCCTGCGGTGTTATCCATATGGGTACCGCCGCAAAATTCGGTGGAAAAGTCTCCCATGCGGACTACACGGACAATGGCTCCGTATTTTTCGCCGAACAGCGCCATTGCTCCCAGCTTTTTGGCTTCGTCAATGGGCATTTCGGTCATGGTGATGGTCTCGCCCGCCAAAATATGCTCGTTGACGATGGTCTCGACCTGTGCCAGCTCCTCTGCCGTCAGGGCGGAGAAGTGGGTGAAGTCAAAGCGGACATGATCTCCCGACACGTAGGAGCCTGCCTGTTCTACATGGTTGCCCAGTACCTGACGGAGTGCTGCCTGCAACAGGTGACACGCCGAGTGGCAACGCATGGTAGCACGGCGCACGGAAGTGCTGACCGTTGCGGTGACGGGATCGCCGACCTTCAGTATGCCGCTTGCAACCGTGCAGATATGCAGGAACACACCGTCGGTCTTTTTGGTATCGGTAACGTGCAAGGAGGCGTTGGGCGTTGTGATCGTACCGATGTCTCCGACCTGTCCGCCGCCCTCGCCGTAGAAGGGTGTGGTATCAAGGATCACGGTGCAATCGCCCTCACTGAACTCGTCTACAAAGGAGGCAGATTCGTCGATGATGGCAAGCACCTTGGCTTCAGCGGTCATTCGGTCATAACCGCAAAACTCGGTCTTGGGCAGGGTGGAGAGAAGCTGCTTTGAGCCGTCATCCCAACCGCCGATATTACCTCGTGCGGCACGGGCACGCTCCTTTTGCTCCTTCATACGCAGGGTGAAGGTTTCTTCGTCGATCGTCAGACCCTTCTCCTCAACGATCTCCTTGGTGATATCCATGGGGAAGCCATAGGTATCATAGAGACGGAAGACGTCCTCGCCGGAGATGGTCGTTTGTCCGCTCTGCTCTGCTTCGGCGATAATGGTTCCTAGGATATTGAGACCTGCATCGATGGTGGCATCGAAGCGTTCCTCTTCGTTGCGGATGACCTTCAGAATATAGGCCTTTTTTTCGCCAAGCTCGGGGTAGGCACCGATATTCTCACCGATGACGACCTCGCACAGCTCGCACAGGAAGGCACGCTGAATGCCGAGAAGCTTGCCGAAGCGGCAGGCACGACGCAGAATACGGCGAAGTACGTAGCCGCGTCCCTCATTGGAGGGGATGACGCCATCGCAGATCATAAAGGTTGCCGAACGGATATGGTCGGTGACCACACGGATGGAAATATCATCCTTGGCATTGGCACCGTATGCTTTGTCGGCAATGGCACAGACGGTATTGAGGATCTTGCGGACGGTATCGACCTCGAACAGGTTGTCCACGCCCTGCATGACGCAGGCGAGACGCTCCAGTCCCATGCCGGTATCAATGTTTTTTTGCTGAAGTTCGGTGTAGTTGCCCTGCCCATCGTTGTTGAACTGGGTAAAGACGTTGTTCCAGATCTCCATGAAGCGGTCGCAGTCACAGCCTGGCTTACAGTCGGGAGAGCCGCATCCGTATTTTTCGCCACGGTCGAAGTAGATCTCAGAGCAGGGGCCGCAGGGACCTGAGCCGTGCTCCCAGAAGTTATCTGCCTTGCCGAGACGAACGATGCGCTCGGCGGGAACGCCGATCTTCTTGTTCCAGATTGCAAAGGCCTCCTCATCCTTTTCGTAGATGGAGGGCCAAAGGAGCTCGGCGGGGATCTCCAGCCATTCGGTCAGGAACTCCCAAGCCCACGGAATCGCTTCGTTCTTAAAGTAATCGCCGAAGGAGAAGTTTCCCAGCATTTCAAAATAGGTGCCGTGACGTGCGGTATGTCCCACTCGGTCAAGGTCGGGTGTACGGATACACTTCTGACAGGTGGTGACACGGGTACGGGGGGGTTGTTCTTCTCCCGTAAAATATTTTTTCATGGGCGCCATGCCCGAATTGATCAGGAGAAGGGATTTGTCGTTGATGGGAACCAGCGGGAAGGAGGGAAGACGCAGATGTCCTTTGGATTCAAAAAAGGACAGATATTTTTCCCGAAGGTCGTTAAGAGATGTCCATTGCATAGCAGGAAGCCTTGCCTTTCTAAAAAATTACAGAATCATACATTATATTATTATATCACGCTGTAGGAGGGTTGTCAAGCAGTTTCGGGATTTTTTGCGGGGATTGTTGCGTTGCGGAGCAAAGAAATCGAAACAGGCATGGGCTGTGCGGCAGGCTCTTGACAAATGGCGGAAAATGGTGTATAATAAAGATGGAAATGAGTTCAAATACATCATGGAGGGATGATATGGGAATTATTACGATCAGCCGAGAATTCGGAAGCGGCGGCAGAGAGCTTGGCAAGCGTTTGGCGGACGAGCTGGGCTACGGATATTATGACAGAGAGATCGTGACTGCCATTGCCGAAAAAAACAAGCTGAATGAGCAGTATGTATCCTATGCGCTGGAGGGCGGAATGTTTCGGAATTTTCCCGTGCATTTCGGTCGCACCTTTTCTTATTCTCCCGCACTGATGGCGGGGGAGAGCCGTTTGTTTGCCGATCAGAACAAGCTGTTGCGGGAGCTGGCTACGGCGGGAAACTGTGTGATCGTGGGGCGTGCCGCCGATGTGATCCTGCGGGAATTTCGTCCGTTTAATCTGTTTGTCTATGCCGATATGCCCTCGAAGCTGCAACGCTGTCGGGAGCGGGCATCGGAGGATGAGCATCTGAGCGGGCGGGAGATGGAACGGAAGATCCGCAAGGTAGACATGGATCGGAAGCGGTATCACAGCATGATCTCGGATATTCCTTGGGGCGACCGTCGGGGGTATCATTTGTGCATCAATACCACCGATCGGGAGATCAAGTCGCTGGTGGAGCCTGTGGCGGCGTATGTCCGTTTGTGGCTGGAGGAGCAGGGACAGTAAATAAAAAAAGAAGGCGAAGATGGTTCTTCGCCTTCTTTTTGTAAACGAAAACCCCGCCATAGTGGCGGGGTTCAAAAAAGGTTAACCGGTGAGAGGAAATCCTCCAAATATGATATAATTAGTTCGACCTGCCAGTCAAAAC
>SVTY01000018.1 GCA_015063535.1 Oscillospiraceae bacterium | reverse complement strand
TTTTCAAGGCTTTCAGTGGTGCGGGTAAAAGGACTTGAACCTTCACCGAGGAACCCCGACTAGAACCTGAATCTAGCGCGTCTGCCAATTCCGCCATACCCGCGTATTGAGTTTTTGCTGTTAATTTGCAACGTTTGTGAAACAAACTTGCCGTTTCGCTTTGCGAAACAGTTACTCGAAGCAGCTCTTCGAGGACGGGGCAACTAAATCAAGATAACCTTTCACCAAGGTGACGCTACCTGAATCTAGCGCGTCTGCCAATTCCGCCATACCCGCGTATTAAGTTTTGCTGTTAATTTTTACACGAAGCAGCTCTTCGAGGACGGGGCAACTAAATCAAGATAACCGTTCACCAAGGTGTCGTTACCTGAATCTAGCGCGTCTGCCAATTCCGCCATACCCGCGAATGAAATTAGCGTGGTATGGCGATGCCTAAAGAACGCTTGCGTTCTTTACTTGTGCGTAGCACAAAGATACCCGCATATTAGATGTTCTTACCGAACAGGCAATATTATATCACATTGGATTTCATTTGTCAAGAGGGTTTTTGATAATTTTAGAATTTTTTTTAAAAATGTCCGGCACTCAAATGATGGCGGTATAAAAATGAAAAAATTCCGAATAATTTTACAAAATTGCAAAGAATTGATAAAAAGTACTTTACAAAATTAAGGGAAATATGGTATAATATTTGTTAATAAGTCTTTCAATTAAAAACGAATGCAAAGGAGAAGCATGCATGGATAGTCAAACCATTCAAATTTTGATCGCCATGATTATCTACATGGCAGGAGTTATTGCCATTGGCGTTTGGTACGCCAAGCGGGCAAACAAAAGCTCCGAAAATTACTTTTTGGGAGGACGGTCGTTGGGCCCTTGGGTCACCGCCATGAGCGCCGAGGCATCCGATATGAGCGGATGGCTTCTGATGGGCTTGCCGGGCGTGGCGTATTGGTGCGGTCTTGCCGATGCGGCATGGACTGCCATCGGTCTTGCTATCGGTACATACCTTAACTGGCTGATCGTTTCCAAGAGGCTTCGTCGGTACAGTGTGCGAGCCAACAACTCCATTACGCTCCCCGACTTCTTTTCCAACCGTTTCCGTGAAAAGAAAAAGGTCATTATGACCCTTGCGGCGGTCTTTATTCTGATCTTCTTTACAGTGTATGCGGCAAGCTGCTTCGTGACTTGCGGCAAGCTGTTCGCACAGCTCTTCGGCGCTCCGTATATCGCCATGATGATCGTTGGTGCTGTCTTTGTGTTGCTGTATACCGTCCTCGGCGGATTTTTGGCGGAAAGTGCTTCCGATTTCATGCAGGGTATCGTCATGATCGTCGCTTTGGTGGTGATCGTTGTGATCGGTACGATTACGGCGGGCGGACTTGGTGCTGTGATTGACAATTCCAAGGAGATCCCCGGATTTTTGGAGTTCTTCGGTATGGCAAGCCCGACCTTGGACGAAACGGGCAAGCAGCTCGTGGATGCCGCCGGTCAGCCGGTATTCGGCGCAGCCTCCGAATATGGCTTGCTGAGCGTTTGCTCCATGCTGGCGTGGGGCTTGGGCTATTTCGGTATGCCTCAGGTGCTGCTGCGGTTCATGGCGATCCGTGATGAGAAGGAGCTGAAGCCCTCCCGTCGCATTGCCATGGTCTGGGTGGTCATTTCCTTGGCGGTTGCCGTGTTTATCGGTATTATGGGCAGAACCGTATTCCCGACCGAGCATCTGACCAAATCGGGTGCGGAAAGCATCTTTATTACGCTGGCTACCTCGTCTTTGCCTGCAATTCTTGCGGGATTTGTAATGGCGGGCATTCTTGCCGCTACCATCAGCTCCTCGGATTCCTATTTGCTGATCGCCGCTTCGGCTTTGGCAAAGAACGTATTCCAAGGCGTTGTACATAAAAAGGCGACTGACAAGCAGGTCATGCTTGTGACAAGAATCACTTTGCTTGTTATTGCTCTGATTGCCATTTTGATTGCGCTGGATGAAAACAGTGTAATCTTTGATATCGTTTCGTTTGCATGGTCGGGCTTTGGCGCTACCTTCGGTCCACTGATGCTGTTCTCGCTGTTCTGGAAGAGAACCACCCGTGCCGGTGCCATTGCCGGTATGGTCGGCGGAGCGGGGATGGTCTTTGTTTGGAAGCTGGGTATCAGCCGTCTGGGCGGTGCATTTGCCATCTATGAGCTGCTTCCCGCCTTCATCTTCTCGGCACTCTGCATTGTTGTCGTTTCGCTTTTGACTAAGGCGCCCTCCAAGGAGATCGAGGAGGACTTTGAAGCAGTCAAGAATCCCTCTGCGGTACAAGAATAAAACACAAGGGCTGTTGCATGAAGCAACAGCCCTTTTACGTGAGAGAACCAGCCTTTTATTGTACACAATTCAACTTTCACAGCCTTCCCCAGCGGGGAAGGCTTGCAAACCGAGTGCGAATATAATACGCTTTTAACCGTCTGTTTCCTATATTTTTAGGTCAAACAGCGAAGCCGCCGTCGATTCCGATACACTGACCCGTAATAAAGCCTGCCTCGTCGGATGCCAAAAAAGCGGCAAGGGCGGCAACCTCCTCGGGTCGTCCCAAGCGGCACAGGGGTGTTTCGTCCCGCAGGGAAGAGAGGGTATCTTCCGTCAGTGTTGCATTCATTTCGGTGGCAATGACCCCCGGCTCGATGCAGTTGACGGTGATTCCCGACGGCCCCAGCTCCTTAGCAAGTGCCATCGTCATTCCACGCAAGCCCGCTTTGGCGGCGGAATAGGGAACCTCGCAGGAAGCCCCGACCTTGCCCCACATGGAGCCGATATTGATGATGCGTCCTTGCTGGTTCGCAATCATGGTCTTTGCCGCTTCCCGTGTCACGTAAAAGGAACCTGACAGATTGGTGTTCAGCATGGTCTGCCAGTCGGTATCGGTCACGTCGGTAAAGAGCTTGATCTGAGAGATCCCTGCATTATTTACAAGAACATCCAAGCCCCCGAGAAATTCCGTGGCGGCGGTGACGGCGGCAGTGGCATCACTCGGCAGAGATAGATTGGCACGGATCGCCAAAGCCCCCGTCAGACGGCTTGTTTCCTCTGCCGCCTCGGTATTTTGCCGATAGAGAAACACCACCCGGTGTCCGTCCTTGGCAAAGCGTTCCACACATGCCCGTCCGATCCCACGAGAACCGCCGGTAATCAAAACCTTCATCTGTTTGTCCTCCGTTTGTTACATTACTATTATTATAACGTAACGGGGGAAAAAAATCAAGAGGGTTTATGAAATTGTCGAATTGCCGTTGTAATAATCCTCAAACAGGTCGTTTGGCGTACATTCCAAAATGTCACACAGATTTTTCAAATTTTCAAATTTAATGCTTTTTGTCTCGTTGTTGACCAACCGATTGAAATTTTGATAGCTTAGCCCCAACTGAATATAAAGCCAATACTTTGTTTTTCCTTTTTCTTTGAGAATATCAAGGATCCGTAACCGCATAATATACCTCCACATTATATATTTTCTACATTATACACGAAAAAAGGTCTTGACAAATAGACTTATACATGCTATAATGTGTACATAAGATATTGAAAAATATCAAAAAATATTTATTTGGAGGTTAAAAAATGAATGAAATGAATGAGTTTGAAACAGAAGCGCAACAGGAGATGATCCAAACAGAAGCACCAAAAGAAACAAATTTTGCCTCGGCAGGATTTATTTTGACTATTATCGCCATTTGCATTGCCGCAGTTCCGTTTTTGAATCTGTTCTTCCTTTGGTACGCATTGGTTCCGTTGATCGTGGGAACGATTGCCCTTATAAAAAAAGAGCCTGCCAGAGGGAAAGCGATATTTGCTGTGTTATCGCCTATTATTTCCTTTGTTATTACGGTGGTTGTTTTGATCGTGACGGTGCTTGTGATCGGGGCAATCTCAACGCTGTCATTGAATTCCTTTAACCAGAGTTCCACGAAAATAGAGGATGCATGGGAGGAGTATGCAGATGTGAGCTTTCAGGATTTTGAAGCGAAGAAGGACGGTACCAAATTAACGGTTGTAGTAAAAAATAAGAGTAAAGAAACAAGAGATTTTGTCGTTAAAATCGAAGCGTTGGATGAGGATGGCAACCGTATTGATACGGATAAGGTTACTCTCGAAGATATTGGTGCGGGGAAAACGAAAAAAATTGATGCGTTTACATCCGTGAAGGAAAAGAATTTGGATAAAATGAAAGATGCCGAGTTCCGAGTGATAGATGTATCTGTAAAGTGAAGCAGTATTGTTTGAAATATCTGAATTTGAGAGGATGTAAAACATGAATGGAATGAATGAGTTTGAGAGAGGCTCGCAAGCATATCAGACAAATGGGACGAATATGCCTCAAAAAAGCGGTTTGGCAACGGCAGCATTGATCTTGGGAATTATAGCTCTTTGTATTGCCCTGATTCCAATTTTAAATCTTTTCTTTCTTTGGTTTGGCTTGCTTCCGCTCATATTTGGAATCGTTGCTCTGGTGAAAACAGAATCAAAAGGGAAAGCCATTGCAGCTATTGTATCGGGTGTTCTTTCCTTTGTGCTTGCCATTGCTGTTTGTGTTATAGCATTTGTGGTAATAGAGTCGTATGATGAACCTGCGTATAACAAACCTGCGTATAACGAATCTGAACGGGAACCAACATGGGAAGATTACGCAGAGGTGAGCATTGGACGCTTTGAGGTAATAGAAAAAGAATATTCGACCGATACGAAAGTAACGGTCAGAGTCAAAAACAAGAGTAGTGAAATAAGAAGCTTTTATGTCAAAGTTGAAGCTGTGGATAAGAACGGTGACCGCATTGATACGGATACTATCTATGTCTCTGATCTCGGTGCGGGACAGGGACAAAAATTTGATATTTTTAAATATGTGAGCAGTGAAGATTTGAATAAAATGAAAAACGCTACCTTCCGCGTTGTGGACGTAACCGTATACTAAAAGTTATATTTTTGAAAAAAAGTAAGAAACCCCTTGACAAAAAAATCAAAACATGATATAATACATATTCGGTACGGGTAAAAACTGTATGCCCGTCTCCTTACTGTGCGCAAATTATATGTTCAGGCGCACGGTCAATAGTCCATAGGGAGGTGTAAAAATGGAAAAGGTAATCAATTCTTACGAAAACCTGTTCATTGTTGACGTAAGCAAGGGTGAGGAAGTCACCGAGACAACTGTGAACAAGTTCCTGTCCCTGATCGAGGCAAACGCCGAGGTCGTGGATGTGGCAAAGTGGGGCAAGCGCCGTTTGGCGTATCCGATCAACGATATGCCCGAAGGGTATTATGTGGTCGCTACGTTTAAGGCAGAGCCTGCATTCCCCGCAGAGCTGGAGCGTCTTTTCAACATTGACGAGACCATCATGCGTTCGATGATCGTCAAGCTGGAATACGATCCCGCCGCAAAGAAGGCAGCAAGACTTGCTGCTGCCGAGGCTGCTGCTGAAGCCGCAGAGGCAGAGACCGTTGCCGACGAAACCGAAGCTCCTGCTGACGCAGAGTAATTCGAAAGTCGGGAGGGTTTGACATGTCTAATTTGAACTTGAACAAGGTCGTCCTTGCCGGAAGACTGACCGCTGACCCCGAGCTGAAGCAAACGCAGTCGGGTGTGCCGGTGTTGAGCTTCAGCTTGGCGATCAACCGCCGTTTCGCTTCCAAAAACGGAGAGCAGGCGGAGCAACAAACCGATTTTATCAACGTTGTCGCATGGAGACAGACTGCGGAATTTATTTCCAAGTTTTTCCGCAAGGGATCGGCTCTTTGCATTACCGGAAGCATCCAGACCAGAAGCTGGCAGGATAATCAGGGACAACGGAGATATGCGACCGAGGTCGTTGTAGACGATGCCATGTTTGTGGACTCTCGCAATGAGGCAGGAAACGGCGGACAGGGTTCTTATGTCCCCGATGCCTATAATGCCGCACCGAGCTATTCCACACCCGCAGGAACCGCTCCGAATTTTGAGGAGCTCAACACAGACGACGATCTTCCGTTCTGAGGATCATCGTATCAACAATTTACAGGAGGATAATTGAAAATGGATAGAGCTGAAAATACCGCAGCAGCACCTGCCGTTCGCCCTCAGCGTCCGGTAGTCCGCAGAAGAAAGAAGGTCTGCATTTTCTGCGCAGACAAGGTTGATTTTATTGACTATAAGGATTCCGCAAAGCTGAGAAAGTTCATCAGCGAGCGCGGTAAGATCCTTCCCAGAAGAATCTCCGGCACCTGTGCCAAGCATCAGCGTGAGCTGAACACCGCTATCAAGCGTGCAAGACAGGTCGCTCTGCTTCCTTACGTCACCGACTAAAAAGCACATATCCCTCCCGTATTTTTGCGGGAGGGATATTCTTTATAAAATCGTATTATTTTTTCAATCTCCCCCTTGACAGAAAAGCGAGGATGTGATATAATATACAAGGTGAATCTTTAAAGCGATACAGAGATATCGGTAAGATCGGTTTTACATGAAAAGAACAGTCGGGTACAGGATGCTTGTACTGGGCTTTTTGCAGAACGGTCTTGCCGCAGGCAGGACTTTTTTTCTTTGTTTGGCATCCCGAAGGAGGGAAAACCGATGAAACGAAAAGCGATGATCATGGACGAGGCGGCGCTCAGACGGGCGATGGCTCGGATCACTCATGAGATCATAGAGCGTAATCAAGGCGCCGAAGGGCTTTGTCTGCTTGGTGTCAGGCGTCGGGGCGTTCCGCTGGCGGCAATGCTTGCGGATAATATTCGCCGCTTTGAGGGCGTCGAGGTGCCGCTGGGCTATTTGGATGTGACGCTTCACCGTGACGATCTGTCCGATACCGATAAGCGCAATGCGGCAAACGAATGCCATATTCCTTGTGATATTCGGCAAAAGACAGTTATTTTGGTCGATGATGTTCTGTATACGGGACGGACGGCGAGAGCGGCAATGGAAGCGGTGTTCGCTAACGCAAGACCCCGTGCGGTGCAGTTGGCGGTCTTGGTGGACAGAGGGCACAGGGAACTGCCCATTCGCCCCGATTATGTGGGGAAAAATGTTCCTACCTCCAAAAGCGAACGGATCGCCGTGACGGTTCCCGAGCTTGACGGAGAAAGCGGCGTGTATATTTGTGGCGCCGACAGTGAATGATATCAAAAAGGAGTGTTGATGATGGAACGGATCCAAGCGGAAAAACAAATCGGTGCGATGATGAAGGCTCCCGACCTGTCCCTTTCTCTCGATGAGGCGAAGGCTTTTTTGCCTTCTCTTTTCCACTCCCCCGAATATACGATCCTTCCCGGCTTTTGTGATGTGCATGTGCATTTTCGTGAGCCGGGCTTTTCTTACAAAGAGACCATAGCAAGCGGAAGCCGTGCGGCGGCGGCGGGCGGCTATACTGCCGTCTGCACCATGCCGAACCTGAATCCTGTGCCCGACAGCAGGGAGAATCTGCGCATGCAGAGGGAGCTCATCGAGCGGGATGCCGTGATCTCTGTCTATCCCTACGGTGCTATCACTAAGATGGAGGCGGGGCTGGAGCTTGCCGATCTTGCCGAGCTTGCCGAGCAGGTCATTGCCTTCTCCGACGACGGACGGGGCGTGCAGAATGAGGAAATGATGCGTGCCGCCATGACGGAAGCCAAAAGGCTGGGGAAGATCATTGCCGCTCATTGCGAGGTCAATGAGCTGCTCAGGGGCGGCTATATTCACGACGGTGCATATGCAAGGATCTACGGTCACAAGGGGATCTGCTCTGCCAGTGAATATGAGCAGATCGAGCGGGATCTGCGTCTGTGCGAGGAGATCGGATGTGCGTATCATGTTTGTCATATCTCCACGAAGGAGAGCGTGGCACTGATCCGTGCGGCAAAGAAGCGAGGCGTGGATGTTACCTGTGAAACGGCACCGCACTATTTGGTGTTGGACGATTCCGATCTGCAAGAGGACGGAAGATGGAAAATGAATCCCCCTCTGCGAAGCAAGGAGGATCGGCTGGCACTTTTGGAGGGGATATTGGACGGAACGATCGACATGATCGCCACCGATCACGCACCTCACTCTGCCGAGGAAAAGGCAAAGGGACTGGCGGGCAGTCCGTTCGGCATCGTTGGCTTGGAAACGGCATTTTCCGTGATGTACACGCACTTGGTGCGCACGGAAACGATCTCGATGGAAAAGCTGATCGAGCTGATGGCAATCGCTCCCAGAAAGCGCTTCGGCATTCCGATGGGGAAGGATTTCTCCGTGTGGAGACTGGATGAGCCATATACGGTAGATCCCAACCGATTTTTGTCCAAGGGGCGGGCAACGCCCTTTGCGGGAAAGACTTTGTACGGAAGATGTATGATGACAGTGGCGAACGGTACCGTTGTGTATCGGGCGGACTGAACCCATAGAGTATAATTTGGAGGAAGAAAAAATGGCTAAGAGAACAGATTTGAAGAAGATTTTGATTATCGGCTCGGGTCCGATCGTCATCGGTCAGGCAGCTGAGTTTGACTATGCTGGCACGCAGGCGTGTCTTGCATTGAAGGAGGAGGGCTATGAGGTGGTGTTGGTCAACTCCAATCCCGCTACCATTATGACCGATACCACCATTGCGGATAAGGTCTATATGGAGCCACTGACCTTGGAATATATTGCAAAGATCCTACGGTATGAGCGTCCAGATGCTATCGTCCCCGGAATCGGCGGACAGACGGGACTCAACTTGGCAATGCAGCTGGAGAAGAAGGGCATTTTGAAGGAATGCCATGTGGAGCTGTTGGGAACGAGCAGTGACTCTATCGAACGGGCAGAGGACAGAGAGCTGTTCAAGGAAATGTGTATGTCCATCGGAGAGCCTACCATCCCGTCTCAGATCACGTACGGTCTGGAGGAGGCGAAGCGGGCGGCAGCCGAGATCGGCTATCCCGTGGTTCTTCGTCCCGCCTTTACCCTTGGCGGTACGGGCGGCGGCTTTGCCAACAATGAGGAGGAGCTGATCGAGATCGGTCGGAATGCGTTTAAGCTGTCTCCCGTTCATCAGGTGCTGATCGAGAAGAGCGTGAAGGGCTATAAGGAGATCGAATTTGAGGTCATGCGGGACTCGAACGACCACGCCATTACCATTTGCGGTATGGAGAACGTGGATCCTGTCGGTGTGCATACCGGTGACTCTGTGGTGGTGGCACCCATCCTGTCTCTCAACGACCATGACCTGAAGATGCTGAATGACAGTGCCATTAAGATCATCAAGGAATTGAAGATCGAGGGCGGCTGTAACGTACAGTTTGCGCTGAATCCCGATACCTCCGAGTATTATCTGATCGAGGTCAATCCCCGTGTTTCCCGTTCCTCTGCCTTGGCATCCAAGGCAAGCGGCTATCCCATTGCCCGTGTCACGGCAAAGATCGCCGTGGGCATGTTGCTGGAGGAGATCCCCGTAGCGGGCGGAACGGCAGCCATGGAGCCTAAGCTGGATTATATCGTGGCAAAATTCCCCCGTTTCCCCTTTGATAAATTCTCCTCTGCCTCCAATGTACTGGGAACGCAGATGAAGGCGACGGGCGAGGTCATGGGGATCGGCTCCAATCTGGAAGAGTGCATGTTAAAATCGGTTCGTTCCTTGGAGACGGGCGTGTGCCATCTGTATATGCCCAAGTTTGCGAGAATGAACGAGGATGAGCTGATCGACTATATGAAGGATGTGCGCGATGACAGTATTTTTGCGGTTACCGAGCTGTTGCGTCGGGGAAGATCGGTTGCAGAGGTTCATGAGCTGACCAAGATCACCGAGTACTTCTTGGAGTCCTTCCTTCGTATCGTTCGGATGGAAGAAAAGCTGAGCGCTCATGTCGGAGATATTTCGACCTTGGGCGAGGCAAAGAAGATGGGCTTTTGCGACAAATTTATCGGAAAGCTCTGGAATATGCCCGAGCTGGCGGTCTGCCAGCTGAGAAAGGACAACGGCATTGTTCCCGTATTCCGTATGGTGGATACCCTCCATACCGGTGCATACATTGCCTACCTGTATTCCTCCTACACGGGAGAGAATGATTCCAGACTGACCGACAAGAAAAAGATGCTGGTGTTGGGCGCAGGTCCGATCCGTATCGGTCAGGGCGTGGAATTTGACTATTCCACGGTGCATTCGGTGCAGACCATCAAGAAAGCCGATTACGAGGCAATCATCATCAACAACAACCCCGAAACCGTTTCCACAGACTATACCACGGCGGACAAGCTCTACTTTGAGCCCCTCACCCCTGAGGATGTGATGAGCATTGTGGACTTCGAGCAGCCTGAGGGTGTGATCGCATCCTTGGGCGGACAGACCGCCATCAACCTTGCCGAGCCCTTGCGGGATCGGGGTGTGGAGATCGTAGGAACCGATTGCGATGCCATCGAGCGGGCAGAGAACCGCGACAGCTTTGAAAAGATTTTGCGCCAGCTCAACATTCCTCAGCCAGAGGGCAAGGCAGTGACCAATATTGAGGACGGCGTACAGGCAGCCGCACGGATCGGATATCCCGTTTTGGTTCGCCCCAGCTTCGTGCTTGGCGGACGTGCTATGCAGATCGTCAGCAATGAGGAGCAGTTGCGCCACTATCTCAAGACCGCTGTCGAGATCGACGAGGATCGCCCTGTGCTGGTGGATAAATATATCATCGGAAAAGAGGTAGAGGTCGACGCCATCTGCGACGGACGGGATGTATTCGTTCCCGGTATCATGGAGCTGGTGGAGCGGACAGGCGTTCACTCCGGAGACTCCATCAGTGTCTATCCTGCCTTCAGTATTTCCGATAAGGTCAAGGGAACGATCCTGACCTATGCCAAGAAGCTGGGGTTGGGAATCGGGATCAAGGGACTGTTCAATATTCAGTTCATCGTGGATAAGGACGAGAAAGTCTTTATCATTGAGGTCAATCCCCGTTCCTCCCGAACGGTTCCGTTCCTCTCTAAGGCAACGGGTTATTCCTTGGCGGATATTGCTACCGAGGTCATTTTGGGCAAGAGCCTCAAGGAGCAGGGGATTTTCGATATCTATCCCGAGGAAAAGAAGAGATGGTATGTCAAGGTGCCTGTGTTCTCCTACAATAAGCTGCGCGGCTTGGATGCCTATTTGTCTCCCGAAATGAAATCCACGGGTGAGGCGATCGGCTATGACGATAAGCTGAATCGGGCACTGTACAAGGCACTTCAGGCATCGGGCATGCACCTGCAAAATTACGGAACCGTGTTCGTGACCATTGCGGACAAGGATAAGGAGGAGGCACTTCCGCTCATCCGTCGGTTCTACAATCTGGGCTTTAATATCGAAGCTACCATCGGTACGGCAAACTACCTGAAGAGCAACGGTATCCGTACTCATGTGTTGGAAAAGATCGAAACAGGCAGCAATGAGATCCAGGATTCCATCCGTCAGGGACATGTGGCGTATGTGATCAATACCAGCGATCTGCAATCCAAGGATGCCATTACCGACGGACGTCAGATCCGCGCTTGGGCGATCGAAAGCAACGTAACGCTCTTCTCTTCGCTGGATACTGTGCGTGTTCTTTTGGATGTTTTGGAGGAGACTACCCTCTGCATCTCTACTATTGACGCATAAGGAGCTTTCATGAAACAAGGAATTTTTCAAATTATCGAACAGGTTCCTCTGACCGACAGCGTGATGCGGATGCGCTTGGAGGGCGATGTGTCCGACATTACCGCTTCGGGTCAGTTTATCAACATCAAGCTGGATGGACTGTATTTGCGCCGCCCTATCTCGGTGTATGATCGGGACGATCACTCGGTGACCATCATCTATAAGGTGGTGGGCAAGGGAACCGAGCAGATGCGCCTCATGAAGGTGGGCGAGACCTTGGATGTACTGACGGGACTTGGAAACGGCTATGACACTGCCGTGAGCGGCGACCGTCCGTTGCTGTTGGGTGGCGGCGTGGGTGTTCCCCCTTTGTATATGCTTGCCAAGCAGTTGATCGCCGAGGGGAAGCAGGTTTCGGTCATCCTTGGATTTAATACCAAACAGGAGATCTTCTGTGAGGAGGATTTCAAGGCACTCGGATGCCACGTTACCGTCGCAACCGCCGACGGCTCCTATGGAGTCAGGGGCTTTGTGACCGATGCCATGAAGGACATCGACTATACGTACTTTTATACCTGCGGCCCCGAGCCAATGCTCAAAGCCGTGTACCGTACAAGCATGACTGAGGGGCAGTTCAGCTTTGAGGAGCGGATGGGATGCGGCTTCGGTGCCTGTATGGGATGCTCCTGCAAAACGATTACCGGATATAAGCGGATCTGCAAGGATGGCCCCGTGATGCGAAAGGAGGAGATCCTATGGGAAAACTGAGTGTGACCCTGTGTGGGATCGAAATGGATAACCCCATTATCCCCGCCAGCGGAACCTTCGGCTACGGCTATGAATTTGCCGAGCTGTATGATATCAACATGCTGGGAACCTTTTCCTTCAAGGGAACCACCAAGGATCCGAGATTCGGAAATCCCACGCCTCGGATCGCCGAGTGCTATGCGGGCATGATCAACGCCGTGGGCTTACAGAACCCGGGCGTGGAAAAGGTCATTGCCGAGGAGCTCCCAAAAATGCGGAAGGTCTTTCATAAAAAGGTCATGGCAAATGTCAGCGGCTTTGCGGTGGAGGATTACGCCTACACCTGTCAGCGGTTGGATGCTTGCCCTGAGGTCGGTTGGCTGGAGGTCAATGTCAGCTGTCCCAATGTTCATGGCGGCGGTATGAGCTTTGGTACCTCTCCCGAAGCGGCGGCAGAGGTGGTGCGTGCCGTAAAAAAGGTTACCACTAAGCCTGTGATCGTCAAGCTCTCTCCCAATGTGACCGACATTGTTGCCATTGCCAAGGCATGCGAGGCGGCGGGGGCGGACGGGATCAGCCTGATCAACACCATGCTGGGCATGCGGATTGATCTGAAAACCAAAAAGCCTGTGATCGCCAACAAAATGGGCGGCTTTTCGGGCCCTGCCATTCTCCCGATAGCGGTAAGAATGGTGTATCAGGTCTCCCATGCGGTGAAGATCCCTGTGGTGGGAATGGGCGGAGTCAGTACGGCAGAGGATGTGGTCGAAATGATGCTTGCGGGAGCCACCGCCGTTGAGGTCGGTGCCGCAAATCTGATCGATCCCTTCGCCTGCAAGACCATCATCGAGGAGCTGCCTCGTGTCATGGAAATATACAAAATCAATTCGTTAACTGAAATAATAGGAGGATGCAACTGATGGGAAAGGATGTAATTATCGCCTGTGATTTTGACAGTGCGGAAAAGACCTTTGCGTTTTTGGATCAATTTACGGGCAAAAAGCCCTTTGTGAAGATCGGGATGGAGCTGTACTATGCGGAGGGTCCCTCTATCGTACGGGAGATCAAAAAGAGAGGACATAAGATCTTTCTCGATCTGAAGCTCCATGACATTCCCAATACCGTCAAAAAGTCAATGGCAGTGCTGTCTCGACTTGACGTGGATATGACCAACCTGCATGCGGCGGGAACCGTTCGGATGATGGAGGCAGCAATTGAGGGGCTGACCCGTCCCGACGGAACCAGACCATTGCTCATCGCCGTGACCCAGCTGACCTCGACCGACCAGGAGAGCATGGAAAAGGATCTGCTGATCGAAAAGCCCATCGCGGATGTGGTGATGCACTATGCGCATAACGCCAAGGTGGCGGGCTTGGACGGTGTGGTTTGCTCGCCGCTGGAAGCGGGGAAGGTACACCAAACCTGTGGGGAACAATTCCTCACCGTGACCCCCGGCGTGCGTTTTGCCGACGGAGATATTGGTGACCAAAAGCGGGTCATGACGCCCGCTGAGGCGAAGAAGATCGGTTCGGATTATATCGTGGTGGGCAGACCCATTACCGCCGCCGCCGATCCCGTTGCCGCATATGAGAGATGTGTTGCCGAGTTTGTTGATTAAAATGGAAGGGGAATATCATGGAAGCATATAAGAGAGAATTTATTGAATTTTTGGAAGGCGCAGGCGTGCTGAAGTTCGGTGACTTCACCGCCAAAAGCGGACGGAAGATCCCGTATTTCATCAATGCGGGCATGATAAAGACCGGAGAGGATATCGCAAAGCTGGGCGAGTTCTACGCCAAAGCATATACCGAAAAGCTGGGTGCCAAGAAGGCAGTGCTGTACGGCCCCGCTTATAAGGGGATCTCCCTTGCCGTTTCTGCCGCTGTGGCTCTTTCCAAGAAGGAGCTGAATGTTCCGTTCTTCTTCAACCGTAAGGAGATCAAGGATCACGGCGAGGGCGGTGTTTTCGTCGGCTATGTTCCCACGGCGGGAGAAGAGGTGGTCATCATCGAGGATGTGATCACTGCGGGAACGGCAATTCGGGAAAGCATGGAGATCCTCTCCCATCTGGAGGGAGTGAAGGTTGCCGCTACCTTTATCATGGTAGACCGCAAGGAAAAGGGTCAGACCGAAAAGGGAGCTATGCAGGAGATCGAGGAGCAGTTCGGCTTCCCCGTCTACTCCATCGTCGATGTGTACGATATCATTGAATATCTGGAAGCAGACGAAAAGAATGCCGAAAACGTGGAGCGTATCAAGAATTATCTGAAGGTCAACGGCGCAAAGGCTTGACCCATCGTTCTCAAAGGGAAAGGAGAGCAACATGAGAAGTCTGATCGATATTTTGGATTTTTCGGTGGAGGAGATCAATGAGCTGATCGATACCGCCAACGACATCATTGCCCACCCGGATGCGTATGCCGATTGCTGCAAGCGGAAGAAGATCGCCACTCTGTTTTTCGAGCCGTCCACCCGAACAAGACTCAGCTTTGAAGCGGCAATGCTGGAGCTGGGCGGATCGGTGCTGGGCTTTTCCGAGGCGCAAAGCTCCTCCGCCGCCAAGGGCGAGAGCATTTCCGACACGGCAAAGACCATCAGCTGCTATGCCGACATCATCGCCATGCGCCATCCCAAGGAGGGAGCGCCGTTGGTAGCGGCACGGGCGGCATCCATTCCCGTGATCAATGCGGGGGATGGGGGACACAATCACCCCACGCAGACCCTTGCCGATCTGTTGACGATCAGTCGGGAAAAGGGTGAGATCAAAAATTTCACCATCGGCTTTTGCGGTGACTTGAAATTCGGACGCACGGTGCATTCTCTGATCAGCGCATTGTCTCGCTATGAGGGGATCCGAGTGGTTCTGATCTCTCCGGAGGAGCTGAAGCTCCCCGGTTATATCAAGACCGATGTGCTGGAAAAGAAGGGGATCCCCTATACGCAGACCACCGATCTGGAGGCGGTCATGCCCGAGCTGGATGTCCTCTATATGACCCGTGTGCAGAGAGAGAGATTCTTCAACGAGGAGGACTACCTGCGCTTGAAGGATAGCTACATTCTGACACCTCAGAAGCTCCTCGGTGCGAAGCGTGATTTGAGTATCATGCACCCGTTGCCCCGTGTCAACGAGATCAGCGTGGCAATTGACGAGGATCCCAGAGCCTGCTACTTTAAGCAGGTGCTGAACGGAAAATATATCCGTATGGCATTGATCCTGAAGCTATTGAAGGAGGCCGGAAGACTATGAACATTGATTCGATTACCAACGGCTTTGTGATCGACCACATTCCTGCGGGAAGCGGTATGCGGCTGTATGAGCTTTTGGGACTGGACAGTCTTGATTGCTCCATTGCGTTGATCAAAAACGTGGGAAGCCGTAAAATGGGAAAAAAGGATATCATCAAAATTGATGCGGATATTGCCATCAATTTTGATATCATCGGTTATGTTTCCCCCGAGGTCACGGTGAACATCATTCGTGACGGTGTCTTGGTAGAAAAGAAAAGCATTGCCTTGCCCAAGACCCTGACGGGCGTGATCCGTTGTAAAAACCCCCGGTGCATTACCTCCTGCGAGCAGGAGCTGGAGCATGAATTTAAGCTCACCGACCCCGAGCGGCATGTCTATCGCTGTATCTACTGCGAGACCAAGGCAAGCTACGAAGGATGAAAATTAGCCTCTGCCAAGCGTTTTGCATGAGCAGAGGCTATTTTAAAAGAGAAAAGGAGTAGATCAAGGATGATAAATCAAACAATGCCGAAATGGGCAAAGGCGGTCTGTGTGATCTTGGCGATCCTGATAGGCGTGATCGCTGCCGTCCTGCTTGGTGTCCGTGCGTATTTTCGCCTGTCGGTCAGCGACTATTATCGGGCATCGGAAAAGGGCTTTCGTATCCCGGGGCTGTCCGACGGATTTATTCCCCAAGGCTTGGCGTATGAGGAAAGCCGGCAGCTGTTTTTGGTGACGGGTTATCAAAAGGACGGCTCTGCCTCTCCTGTCTATCTGGTAGAGAATGCGGAGGGAAGCCTGGAAAAGACCGTGTATCTTGCCAAGGAGGACGGAAGTGCTTTTTGCGGACATGCGGGCGGTCTTTCGGTGCATGGCAGGTATGTGTATGTGGCAGGCGGAGCGGACTATTGCCTGTATGTGTATTCTTACGATGCAATCCTACAGGCGGAGAACGGTGCTTCGGTTTCCTCTCTCGGTCGGTTTTCTACCGGTTCTGCGGAGGATGGGATTCGGGTATCCTTTACGGCGACCGAGGACGGTCGGCTGTGGGTTGGCGAATTTTATCGAGAGGAAAACTACAAGACCCCCGACAGCCATAAGCTGACCACAAAGGCAGGCGACCATCAGCAGGCATTGGCTGTTGCCTATGAATTTTCCGAGGAGGAGGGAAGCGTATTCGGCTTGAATCCCGTGCCGACCGCCGCCTATTCCTTGCCCGACTTGGTGCAGGGAATGTGCTTCCGAGAGGGAAAGGTATATCTTTCTACCTCATATGGGCTTGCCTTCTCTCATATTTGGGAATACGATGCCAAAAAAGCGGTGTATCAGACCGATATCGGGCTGACCGATACCACGCTTCCTCTGTACGCATTGGATTCCGATGCCTTGACCAAACGGGTAACGATCGCTCCCATGTCGGAGGAGATCGTTTTTGCCGACGGAAAGATGTATACCATGTGCGAATCGGCATCCAACAAATACATATTCGGGAAATTTACCTCAGCACAATGGTGCTATGCTACCGATATAGATCGGATGGCGGGAAAATAGTACATGGATATAGGAGCATTGACGATATGTAAGTGAACCCTTAAAGCCTTCCTCGCTGGGGAAGGCTTACAATATGAGTACAAACACAGAACGGTTCAATAACCTCAAAATCCCTGTTGAAGATTTCTTCAACAGGGATTTTGAGGTTTATTCAATGCTTACTTCAGCTTCTCCAGAGCGGCAATAACGCCCTCCAGATTTTCTTTGTATTTGGTGAGCTTGGCACGCTCTCCCTCTACCACGGCGGCAGGGGCTTTTGCCACAAAGCCTTCGTTGGAGAGCTTCTTTGAAAGACGTTCGATCTCTCCTGTCAGCTTTTTCTGCTCTGCCTCCAAGCGGGCACGCTCCTTCTCGGTATCCACGATATCCGACAGGGGCAGGAACACCGTTGCCGAGTCGGTAATGATCTGTACCGCATCATCGGCAGACAGCACGCCTTCAAAGCTGTCGGCGATCTCTACCTCAGAGGCAGAGGCAAGGCGGGTAAAGAAGGGAACCGTGCTTTCGTTGAAGGCATCGGTATACCGAGTGGCAATATAGACCTTGGCTTTCCGAGAGGGCGGAACATTCATTTCGTTTCGACGGGCACGGATCGCCTTGATGGCACCGATCACACGGTTCATCCTCTCGGCATCCGCCTCGAATACCAAGGCGGCATCAAACTTGGGATACGACGAGATCATAATGCTCTCATCGGTGTGAGGCAGTGCTTGATAAATTTCCTCTGTGATGAAGGGCATGAAGGGATGCAACAGCTTCAGAATGCCTGTCAGAACATGCGCCAGCACATTTTGGGCGACCTTGTTGCCTGCCGAATCCTTGTCGGAAAGACGAGCCTTGGTCAGCTCAATGTACCAGTCGCAGAACACATCCCAGGTAAAATCGTAAATAGAAGCCAACGCCACGCCAACCTCATATTTATCCAAGGCGGCGGTGACACTGCCCGCAAGCTTGTTGAACTCATGGAGGATCCACTTGTCCTCGGCGGCAAGCTCGCTCTCTGCGGGAAGCGTGATCTCGTCAATGGTGAGATTCATGCGGACAAAGCGGGAGGCATTCCACAGCTTGTTGGCAAAGTTTCTTGCCGCCTCGATCTTTTCATCCGAAAACCGCATGTCATTTCCCGGGGAATTGCCCGTTGCCAAGGCAAAGCGAAGCGCATCGGCACCGTAGGTGGCGATGATCTCCAAGGGATCAATGCCGTTACCCAAGGACTTCGACATCTTGCGTCCCTGTGCATCCCGCACAAGCCCGTGAATAAAGACGGTAGAGAAGGGCTCCTTGCCCATATGCTCCAGCCCCGAGAAGATCATTCGGGCGACCCAGAAGAAAATAATATCGTAGCCCGTGACCAGTGCCGAGGTGGGATAGTACTTTTCAAGCTCTGCGGTCTTATCGGGCCAGCCCATCGTAGAGAAGGGCCAAAGTGCCGAGGAGAACCAAGTATCCAGCACGTCATTTTCCTGACGGACAGGAGCGCCGCAGTCGGGACAGGTGTCGATATCGGTCTTGGAGACCGTCATCTTTCCGCATTTGTCGCAGTAGAAGGCGGGAATGCGGTGTCCCCACCAAAGCTGACGGGAGATGCACCAGTCATGGACATTTTCCATCCAGTTGATATAGGTCTTGCTGAAGCGATCGGGAACAAATTTTACCGTTCCGTTATAGACCACCTCCAAGGCGGGCTTTGCCAAAGGCTCCATCTTGACAAACCACTGGTTGGAGGTGATCGGCTCCACCGTCGTGCCGCAACGGTAGCAGGAGCCTACATTGTGGGCGTGGGGAACGGTCTTGATGAGAAGTCCCGCTTCCTCCAGATCGGCAACCAGTGCCTTGCGGCAGGCGTACCGATCCATACCCTCATATTTTCCTGCGTGGGCGTTCATGGTCGCATCGTCATTCATGACCTTGATCTGCTCCAGTCCGTGCCGCTGACCCACTAAGAAGTCGTTGGGGTCATGGGCAGGTGTGATCTTCACACAGCCCGTACCGAAGCCGATCTCTACATAATCGTCGGCAATCACGGGAATCTCCCGATTGACAATGGGGAGGATCAGGGTCTTTCCAATGAGGTGCTTGGTCGCTTCGTCGTTCGGGTTGACCGCTACTGCCGTGTCACCGAACATGGTCTCGGGACGGGTCGTGGCGACCTCTACGTAGCCATCCTCTCCCTTAATGGGATACTTGATGTGCCAGAAGAAGCCGTTCTGCTCGGAATATTCCACCTCGGCATCGGACAGTGCGGTGATACAGTGAGGACACCAGTTGATGATACGGTTTCCGCGGTAGATCAGCCCCTTGTCATACAGATTGACAAAGACCTCACGCACGGCTCTGGAGCAGCCCTCATCCATGGTGAAGCGCTCACGGCTCCAGTCACAGGAGGCTCCCAGCTTTTTGAGCTGGCTGATGATGCGGCTTCCGTATTGGTGCTTCCAATCCCAGACCCGCTCTAAAAATTTATCTCTGCCGAGATCGTACCGAGTCAGCCCCTCGTTCTTGCGAAGCTGCTCCTCCACCTTGATCTGTGTAGCAATGCCCGCATGGTCGGTACCGGGAACCCACAGGGTGTTGAAGCCCTGCATTCTCTTGTAGCGAACCAAAATGTCCTGAAGTGTCTCGTCCAAAGCATGTCCCATGTGGAGCTGCCCCGTTACGTTGGGCGGGGGAATGACCACCGAGAAGGCGGGAGCGGGATCGTTTACGTCGGGCGTAAAATAGCCCTTGTCGCACCAGTTTTGATAGATGCGGTCTTCAAAGTCCGAAGGGGAATAGACCTTCGGCAATTCATTGTAGGAATTCATACTTACCTCCTGCAAATAATAAAATATAAATAAAATACAAAAAAGAAAAGCCCCGACACCCGTATCAGGGCGTGGAGCACGCGGTACCACCTGATTTTGACCGTTGCCGGTCATCTCATGAAGCCCAAAAAGGCTTACACCGATAACGGCGGCAACCGTTATGCGCTACGGCTTCTGACCCTCACGCATACCGCTCACGGACGACTTCCGCAATCCTCGGCACGGACTCTCACCACCCGTCCGCTCTCTTTGCCCTCGAATCTTGCGTACTACTTCCGATCCTTGCGTTTCACAGCTTGGAAAGAAAAGTCCGAAGACGGGAATCTTCGGACTTTGGAGCTGGTAATCAGAATCGAACTGATGACCTCGTCATTACCAATGACGTGCTCTACCGACTGAGCCATACCAGCATCGCCATGCGACCCTGTTATTATACCAAAGAATCCCCGAATTGTCAAGGGGTTTTTCGAAAAAAATCCAAAATAATTTTATTTTCGGGGATTGCTACCGATTTCTGTAATGACTCTGTGATATTTTACACTTTGGTAATAGCTTTGATTTCACATGTTCATAAATATTTTTTAAAATTATTCTGTAAACTGTTCCCGCTTTGGAACAACATATAACATATAGGGTAGAGAGAGGAAAAAGAGCTGCCCCGAAAAAGAAAAGGAGAAAAACGATGAAACAAATGCCATTAAACAAAAAAGCCGCCGTTCGGTACGGTTTGGCACTACTGTGCCTGTTGTTGTCTCTCGTATGTCTGCTTGTCTCTTGCAAATCCAAATCCGCAGATATAGAGGCAACCGATGAAATTCCCATGCTTCAGAACGGGGCTTCGGGCAGCTCCTCACCGGGGGCGTCTCCCGATGCTACCGATAAATCCGAGATCGGAGAGGCGATGGGCGGTGCGTCCGAGGACGGAGCGGATGCGGAGTACACAACACAGGAATCCAAGGAATACGAAGTCAAGATCATTCGTACCGCCAATGTGTCAGCGGAAACCAAGAGCTTTGACAGTGCCGTCACAGAGATCGAATCAGAGGTGGAGGCTCTCGGCGGATACATGGAATCCTCCGAGATCACAGGGCGAAACTATGCTTCCCAAAACAACAGTCATGCGACAAGATCGGCAAAATTTTCGATCCGTGTGCCTGCGGAGGATCTGGATGCGTTTTTGGGAAAAGCGGGAGAGCTTTTGAATGTGACTTCTTCGGCAACCACGGCAACCGACGTCAGCAATGACTATTATGATATTGAGGCTCGCTTGAACGTGCTTCGCACAGAGCGGGAGGTCTTGGAAAAAATGCTTGCCGAATCCACCAATATCAGCAATATGATTACCGTCGAGCAGAGACTGTACGATGTGATCTATGAGATCGAATCCTACGAGACCATGCTTCGGGTCTATGACAGTAAGGTTGCTTATTCTACGGTGACGTTGGAGCTGTGGGAGGTCAGTGACCTGACACTTGTGGTCGAGGAAAACACCTTTGGCGCACGGTTCAAAAAAGCGATCGGCGAGAGCTGGCGCAACTTTGTGGATTTCTGTAAGGATGCGGTCATTTGGTTTGTTTACGCCTTGCCCGCCTTGGTGATCTTGGGTGTGATCGCCACGGTCGTTTCTGTCGTAACGGTTTGGATCGTGCGGAAGCGCCGCAAAGGAAAAGACAAGGAAAGCTTATAAAGCAATAAGGCTGTCACGCATTGCGTGACAGCCTTTGTTCGTTATTGAACTACGATCTTTCGGAAATTCTTTTTTCCTCTGCGGAATACCTTACCGTTTACCTCATCGGCAGTAAAGGTTGCCCGTACATCGGTGATCTTTTCGTTATCCACGGAAACGCCGCCCTGCTCAATGGCACGTCTTGCCTCGGACTTGGAGGGAACCAATCCCGCCTTGACAAGCACACTGCCGATGTCAATGACACCGTCGGTGAAGTCGGCGGCAGTCAGCTCGGTTTGCGGGATCTGTGCCTCAGCACCCGCACCGAACAGAGCCTTGGCACTTGCCTCTGCCTTTCTCGCTTCCTCTTCTCCATGCACCAGCTTGGTCAGCTCATAGGCAAGGATTTCCTTGGCACGGTTGAGCTGTGCGCCCTCCCACTTGTCCATGGCGTCGATCTCCTCCAAGGGAAGGAAGGTCAGCATACGGATACATTTGAGTACATCGGAATCCGCCACATTTCTCCAGTATTGATAAAAGTCGTAGGGAGAGGTCTTTTCGGGGTCAAGCCATACAGCACCCGATTGGGTCTTGCCCATCTTTTTTCCCTCGGAGTTGAGGAGCAGATTGATGGTCATGGCATAGGCATCCTTCCCCAGCTTTCTGCGGATCAATTCGGTTCCGCCCAGCATGTTCGACCATTGATCGTCTCCGCCGAACTGCATATTACAGCCCATGGTTTTATACAAGTGATAGAAGTCGTAGGACTGCATGATCATGTAGTTAAACTCCAAGAAGGAAAGACCTTTTTCCATCCGTTGCTTGTAGCACTCGGCACGGAGCATGTTGTTGACCGAGAAGCAGGAGCCGACCTCTCGCAGAACCTCGATGTAATTCAAGCCGAGAAGCCAATCGGCGTTGTTTATCATCACCGCCTTGCCTTCGGAAAAATCAATAAAACGGCTCATCTGGTGCTTGAAGCATTCGCAGTTGTGAGCGATGGTCTCCTCGGTCATCATCTGACGCATGTCGGTTCTGCCGGAGGGGTCTCCGATCATTGCCGTACCGCCGCCGATGAGGGCAATAGGCTTATTGCCTGCCATCTGCAAGCGCTTCATCAAACACAGCGCCATAAAGTGTCCCACATGCAGACTGTCTGCCGTAGGGTCAAAGCCGATGTAAAAAACAGCCTTTCCGTTGTTGATAAGCTCCTTTATTTCATTTTCATCCGTTACCTGAGCGATAAGACCTCTGGCAACAAGCTCGTCGTAAATCGTCATACTTCCTCCCGCAGTTTACAAGAAATTTCTGTTATCTCATATATTATACCGCATCTTGTCTTTTTTGTCAATGGATAAAGCGAAAAAGAAAATAAAAAGGAAGAGAGGCTGTCATACGACAGCCTCTCTTCGGCTTACATGAGTCAAAGATTTTGCTTTGATTTTTTGTAAGCTGAAAGCTTTGTTTGGAAGTCCCTTATTTCGTGGTGTTCTTAATGGAGTTCTCGTAGCTCTCCACCATCTTCTTAACCATCTGACCACCGATGCTGCCTGCCTGACGTGCAGTCAGATCACCGTTGTAACCGTTCTGAAGATTTACGCCCACTTCGCTGGCTGCCTGCATCTTGAACTGATCCATAGCTGCC
>SVTY01000017.1 GCA_015063535.1 Oscillospiraceae bacterium | reverse complement strand
CTGGCAGGCCAATCTAAAACGCACTTGTGCGTAGCCAGTAGTATTAGGGCTATGCCCGAAACTGAAATACCCCCCGTTTTACGGGGGGATATTTATTATGGGTATGTATGCGGAAAGTTCGTTAATTTTCGCCTTCCTCGTTGCCGTCCTGCTCGGGAACCTCCAAATAGCCTTGCTCCTGTGCGTACTTTTCAAAGGCAGAGCCTTCGGTGGTATTGACCGTCAGACCGTCGGCACATCCGTCCAGCAGGATGGTTCCGATCTCGGCTACCTCGCCCTTCACGGTGATCTCGGCAAGAGCGGTACAGCCGTAAAAGACGGCATTGCCCAAGGAGGTAACGGTGGTGGGAACGGTGACAGCGGTGATGGAGGTGCAACCCATGAAGGCACCCTCTGCGATGGTCAGAAGTCCTTCGGGAAGTGTGACGTTGCCAAGCTTGGCGCAGTTCTTAAAGGAGTAGGCATCCAGCTGCTTCAGCTCCTTGGACAGGGTGACCTTCTCCAAGCCGGAGCAATCCTCAAAGGCACCTGTTCCGACAGTCAGAATGGAATCGGGAAGGGTGATCTCGGTCACATAGTCGCAATCGTAGAAGGCGTGCGCCCCGATGTAGGTGACCGATGTGGGGATGGTGACCGATTTGATATTTTTCAGCGCCTTGAATGCCTCGTCGCCGATACCCGTTACCGCTCTGCCGCCGATCTCTGCGGGGATCTCTACGTCGATCTTTTCGACCTCGGTGTAATCGAAGCCTGTGATCTCGTAATCGCCGTCGGTATTGACGTTATAGAGAAAATATCCGAATTTGCTTTCTTCGTTGACGACTGCCTCGTCTGCTTTTTTCTTTTCTTCGGTTTCCTCCTTGCCGCATGCTACCAAAGAGAGCAACAGCAAAGAAGCGAGCAATATTGCTAAAAATTTTTTCATGAGAGAACCTCCGTTTGATTTCATTACCTCTTATTATACAACGAAAAACGAAAATTGTCAATATTAAATTTGCGTATGGAGCAGATTTTTTAAAAAAAGAGAAGAAATTCGGCAAAATGCCGAAAGAAGGGTAAGGATTTCAGAAAATCGGGCGGATTCGCTTGACAGAGGCGGCGGTGCGGATGTATAATATAAGGGAAGTCAAACAGAGAGGGGGGAGACGGTGAGTACCGATATCCGAAGGCTGTACGGCGTGGGTGCCGTGCGTGCCGCCGCATATGCCCGATTGGGCGTGTATACGGTGGAGGAGCTGCTGGAGCATTATCCGAGGGGCTATGAGGAGCGGGGGAATATTCGCTTGCTTTGTGAGTCCGACGGCGTGGGGAAGAGCGCCCATGTGTTGACGGTGGCGACCGAGGCGAAGAGCGTTCGCATCCGAGGCAGGATGTCTATGGTGAAATTCCGTGCCTATGATGAGAGCGGTATTTGCGACATTACTTTTTTTAATCAGGAATATCTGAAGGCTGTCTTTGTGCCGGGCAGTGAGTTTCGGTTTTACGGACGGGTCGAAAAAAAGGGAAATCGGTATTTTATGACCGCTCCTGCTTATGAGCCGATCCGTGAGGGGGAGGTGCTTCCTCCCTTGATCCCCGTTTATCCCTTGACTGAGGGGATCACACAGAAGCAGCTTGCCAAGGATATGCGGGCGGCTATGGTTCTTGCCGCTTCCTTCGAGGACGGCAGCAATGACCCGCTTCCCGAGGAGCTTCGGCATAAATATGGGCTTTGTTTGCAATCCTATGCGTTGAGAAATATTCATATGCCCGACAGCTTTTCGGCGTTGGCGGCGGCGAAAAAGCGGTTGATCTTTGAAGAATTTTTCACGTATGCACTGGGACTGTCGATGGCGAGTGCCAAAAAAACGCATGCGCCCGCCGTGCCTTGCCTTGCCGACGGCAGAGCGGAACTGGAGGCGATGCTTCCGTATGCACTGACGGGTGCACAGAGGCGAGTGATCGGCGAGATCGTTGCCGATCTGGCGAGGGATACCGCCATGAATCGATTGCTTGTGGGAGATGTGGGCTGCGGAAAGACGGTCTGCGCCGCTGCCGCTATGCTGACGGCGGTACGGAGCGGCAGGCAGGCGGCACTGATGGCACCCACCGAAATTTTGGCACGGCAGCATTACGCTGAGCTTTGCGGGCTGTTCGAGCCTTTGGGCGTTCGTTGCGCTTTATTGATCGGCGCCACCTCTGCCGCAGAGAAAAAGAAGATATACCGAGGGCTTTGCGCTGTGGAGGAGTCGGAGCGGATCGCCGTTGTGGTCGGAACGCAGGCATTGCTGAGTGAGGGGGTCTCTTTTGCAGCCCCCGGGCTGGTCGTTACGGATGAGCAGCATCGCTTTGGGGTGAATCAGAGAGCCATTCTGGCAGAAAAAAACGCGCTGTCTCATTTGTTGGTCATGAGTGCCACGCCCATTCCCCGTTCCTTGGCGCTGTCGCTGTACGGAGACTTGGATCTGTCGGTGATCGACGAAATGCCGCCCGGGCGGCAACGGGTGGACACCTATGTGGTGGATGAGCGGTATCGGGAGCGGTTGGACGGCTTTATTCTGAAGCAGGTTGCGGAGGGCGGTCAGGTCTATGTGGTCTGTCCTGCCGTAGAGGAGAATAGCGAGGAGGAGTCCTTTGAGCTTTCCATGGAGGAGATCGACGGCGAGGGTCAGGTGAGACGGGGTACACCGCTGAAATCGGCGGTGAGCTATGCGGAGGAGCTGAAGGAGAGGTTTCCCGCTTTGCGCATCGGTGTGCTTCACGGACGGATGAAAAGCAAGGAAAAGGATGCCGTAATGGCGGAATTTTCGGCAGGGCGTATGGATGTATTGGTCTCTACCACGGTGATCGAGGTGGGGGTGAATGTTCCGAACGCTTGTCTGATGATCGTGGAAAACGCCGACCGATTCGGTCTGTCTCAGCTACATCAGCTTCGGGGCCGAGTGGGGCGAGGCAGGCGGAAGTCGTTCTGCGTCTTGGTGTCCGAGTCGGCAACGGGGGAGAGCGATGCGCAGGAGCGTCTGTCGGTCATGAAGAGCTGTTACGACGGCTATGCCATTGCCGAGCGGGATCTTGAGATGCGGGGCCCCGGGGATTTTCTGCGGGGAAGCACCGATGTGTCGGTGCGCCAGAGCGGCGGTGTGCGGTTTCGTCTTGCCGCCCTGTGCGATGATACGGGACTGATGAAAACCGCCTTTGCCGAGGCGAGGGCTATGATCGGTACCGATCCCGACCTGAGCGGGCATCCGTTACTTGCCGAGCGGGTGAGAGGGATGTTTGCCTTGGAGGAAGGAACGATCAATTAAAAAAGCGACCGTCCGTAGGATACGGGCGGTCAGTTTTTTTGTTAGCTGTTGAGTCCCTCATAGACTAGATTACGAATGGCGGGATGCAGGATATTATATCCGTATACGCTACCGAGAACATGGGCACCGTAATAGAGTGCTATACGGTTTTCGGGGTCGATCATGTTAAAGGAATTGGCGGCACCGTCCCATCCGAACTCTCCTACGGGCGAGAGGGAGAGGGAGACAATGGGATCCATATGCACCCGCCCGCACAGTCCCCAGCCGTACCCGTAGAGACGACCGGCGGAAAAGGTTTTCCGTCCCGCATCGTTCAGGTAATTGACCTGCATCATACGGATCGTTTCGGGCTTCAGAAGCGTATAGCCGTTGTCCGCCGTTCCGCCGCAGGCGATCACAGAAATGATCTTGATGTAATCGTTGACAGACGAGAAGATGCCTGCTCCGCCGCTATCGTAGCGATCGGACAAGTTGTAGGCGTTTTCGCAGGCGCAAGGCGTGGCAATGCCGATGCCGTTTTGGAAGCGGTACAAGGCAGAAAAACGCTGTTTCTGCTCTTCGGAGGGATGGAAGCCGATGTTGGTCAGACCCAACGGCTTGAACATCAGCTCCTCCACATACTTGGAGAAGGGCATTCCGACGATCACCTCCACCACGGCGGCAAGCACATCGTGGCACAGGCTGTAACGGTAATTGGTTCCCGGTTCGAACATGAGAGGATCCTTTGCCATTGCTCGAACCAGCTCTAAGGTGGTGACGGTGGGAGAGATGACCGAACGAAGGGCTTCGGTGTTCATGTCGTAGGTCATGCCGCCTGTCATGGTGAATAGATGCAGGACAGTCATGGGCGTTTGGGCGGGGACAAGCGTACCATCCGGCTGAAGGACGGTCATATGGGTAAATTCAGGAATATATTTGGCAACGGGATCCTCCAAACGCAGGCGACCCTCCTCCACAAGCCGCATGGCGGCAAGGCAGGTGATGACCTTGGAGGAAGAATAGATCCAGTAGAGATCATGCTCATCAGCGGGCTTTGTTTTGTTTGCATCGGAATAGCCCACACAGGCATGGTAAACGGTCTTTCCGTCCTTGGTAACTGCTAATTCTGCGGCGGGGATGCCCCGCAGAGGCATTTGCTTTATAAAGGTATCAAGCTTTGAAAAGTTCATAATCGGAGGTCTCCTTTGAAATTTTTTTCATTATAACATATTATAACATATTTGAAGGCGGATTACAAGAGAACAGCAGAATTTTGTGATAGAAAGATGACGAAAATTCAAAAAAAATCAAAAAATATAAAAAAATTTTTGATTTACTCTTGCAATTCGGAAATAATGTGATACAATATAAGATGGTAGGGCTTCTACCGCCAATTTACTAATCAACATGGAGGTGTTTGAAATGGCATACAAAATTACCGATGAGTGCATTGCTTGCGGTGCTTGCGCCGAGGCATGTCCTGTAAGCGCCATTAAGGAAGGCGATTGCAAATACGAGATCAACGCTGATGAGTGCATTGAGTGCGGCGCATGCGCAGAAGCATGTCCCGTTGCCGCTCCCGTTGCTGAGTAATTGATCGTCCTACATAGGAGCGAACACAAGAAGGTCTGTTGCTTTGGCGACAGACCTTCTTGTCTATTATGAGAGCGATGCTCGGAAAGGAGAGCGTATGGGCGAGTTGTCGGAATATGTTAAAGAGGATGAGCGAGTGGATCGGGTAAATGAGGCACTGACCCTGCTGAGCAAGGTGGACGGTCTGACCTTGGGGACAGACTCCTATCTGCTTGCCGCTTGGGTTCGTCCTGTGGGACGGGGACGCGCGGCAGAGCTTGGCGCGGGGACGGGAATCGTTTCCTTGCTGTGTGCGGCGAGAGGTCGGTTTGCCCATATCGATGCCTTGGAGATACAGGAGGATTTTGCCGATATGGCTCGGCGGAATGTGGCGGGGAACGGTCTTGACGAACGGATCACGGTGCATACGTGCGATGTGCGCAAGGTGCGAGCGGACACCCTTGGCTATGAGGTGGATGCGGTATTTGCCAATCCGCCGTACCGAAAGCAGAGCGACGGTAAGCAGAATTTGTCGGACAGGCAGGCGATCGCCCGACATGAGGTGTATGGGACGGTGGCGGATTTTTGTGCCGCCGCAGGTCGGCTTCTCAAGCACGGCGGACAGTTTTACTGCGTGTTTTGTCCCGAACGTCTATCCGAGCTGATGGCGGCGTTGCGGGAGAATCGCTTGGAGCCGAAGCGGATGGTATTTGTGCATGCGGATGAGAGGTCGGAGCCGTCCTCGGTTCTGATCTGCGCCAAAAAAGGAGGGGCTGTGGGCTTGCGGGTCTTGCCGCCGCTTTTGTTGCACGAAAGCAAAGACCGGGGCGCAAAAAAACGGGCGCTGACCTTGCGGGTACAGCGCATTTACGAGACCATGCGGATCGAGGAATGACAGGAGAGTGGGGATGGAGCATACTAAACGGATATTGAGCTATGTCCGCCGTGGTGTGGATGATTATGAAATGATCCGAGAGGGGGACAGGATCGCCGTGGGCGTATCGGCGGGGAAGGATTCCCTGACTCTTTTGTGCGCACTGGCGGAGCTGCGGCGGTTTTATCCGCAGTCCTTTGAGTTGTGCGCTGTGACAGTGGACATGGGCTTTGAGGGGATGGATCTGTCGGGCATCCGAGCTTTGTGCGAAGAATTGGGTGTTCCGTATCATGTGATCCCCACGCAGATCGCCACGGTGATCTTTGACGTTCGCAAGGAGAAAAATCCCTGCTCGCTTTGCGCCAAGATGCGCCGAGGGGCTCTTTACAACGGAGCGAAGGCGTTGGGGTGCAACAAGGTGGCATTGGGGCATCATTTTGACGATGTGGTGGAGACCTTTATGCTGAATCTGTTTTATGAGGGACGGCTGGGGTGCTTTCAGCCCGTGACCTATCTCTCCCATACCGATATTACCATGATCCGTCCGATGATCTATATGCCCGAAAAGGATATCCGCTATTTTGCTTCCAAGGTGAAGCTGCCTGTGGTGAAGTCGCCTTGTCCTGCCGACGGCAATACCGAGCGGGAGGAAATGAAACGGCTCCTTGCCAGCCTCGAACGGGAAAACAAAGGGCTTCGCTACCGTATTTTCGGCGCTATTCAACGGGGCGAGATCGACGGCTTCCGTATGATGGGAAAGATGCAGGGAATGAAGCAATATGAAGAATAGATAGGAAGAGTAGGGGATGCGCCCTACTTTTCTTTTAAAAAAGAAAAGTAGGCAAAAGAAAACATTGCCAAAAAAATATTTTTGCTATGTTCGTATTCTTTATTGTAAGGACAGGTGTTCTGTTTTTCTTTTGAAAAAGAAAAGTAGGCAAAAGAAAACAAAACAAATTTTGGCTACATTCGTATTCTTTTTATTGTAGGGACAGGCGTCCTCGACTGTCCGTAAAAAACATTGCAAAAAATTTTGTGCTTTGTGGAAAAGATTGCGGGATTTATACTTGCCCTTTTGACTTACATAGACCACAAAAAGAAATAACCGCCCAGCGACCAACTTAGCGGTTATTTCTTAATTGCTATCAAGGAAGCAACCGTCATCGGTAGCTCCTTCGTATGTATCATACCGTATTTTTATTTATTTGTCAAGTGGTTTTGAAAAAAATTGTATAGTGCCTATGGAGGCGTTTGTTTTTTCACAAAACATCTTGACAAAGTCCGACAAATGCGGTATAATAAGGGTACAAACAAAAAGGCAGGCTGACGTACCACCAATACGACAGCCCTGCATAAAAGTGTAAAAGGCACTCCTATACAACCGGATAACCGGCACCCAAGGAACATTATAACACATTTCTTTGGTTTTTGCAAGAGGTTTTTCGGAACATAGGCTTTTTCGTAATGGATTTTTTCCGTGCCGAACACTTTATGCTGTCGGTGCGGATTTTTTATTGCCACCGAGGCAGGTATTCTTTTGGAAAGTTCTCTGACAAATCGGACTCACCGAATTGCTGTGCCACCAACACGGTAGTTCGAACAAGGGATAAAAGACCCTCCCATCTCCCAAGCTCCGTTCCCGTACAGGCAGACGGCGGCACTTGGAGAAACGGCACTTTGCAGGGATATGGTAAAGTGTTGATGGGAGAAACGTGTGTCTGATTTGGGAGTGCTTACGGTCTGCCCCGACTGTTTACGGAGTCGGAACGGGGTCTTTCGTTGTCACACAAACAAAATAACCGTCGGATATCCCCCGACGGTTCGGAAAAGGGAAATGCAAGTTCCTCTTGCTGCGACACAAGTGTAAAGTGCCATCGGATCTTCCGATGGCACCCCCCTTTGGGGAAAAACGAAAATTTTTCATAAAAAATGTCGCAGGCGGATTGACTTCCCGCTCGGAATGTGATATAATGATAATATCAATCGAAAAACTTATATCGGAGGACATAAAAATGAAGCATATTCAGACCTTGGATACGAAAAATCTGTGCGAGAGCGCAAAGAACGGCGGATGCGGCGAGTGCCAGACCTCCTGCCAGTCTGCTTGCAAGACCAGCTGCGGCATTGCCAATCAGCAGTGCGAGAACAGCGCAGAGTAAGTCTGTGCGCAGAGGAAGCTCTGCACCAACAATGCCGCCGTTTGGGCGGCATTTTTCATGAAATCAATGAAAACGGAGAAAGCAAACAATGATACATTGCTATAAATTGGGTGGGCTGAATATCGTGCTGGATATCTTTTCCGGCTCGGTCCATGTGGTGGACGAGGTGGCGTATGACATGATCGGCATGTTTGAGGAGAATGACCGAGAGACGGTCATTGCAGCCATGCTGAAAAAATATGCCGACAGGGAGGATGTGACCCGTGAGGAGCTGATCGAGTGCTGTGACCAGATCGAAGCGTTGCGGGATGCGGGCAAGCTGTTTGCCCCCGATACCTTTGTGGACAAGGCGAGTGTCTTGAAGCAAAAAACCTCGGGAGTGGTCAAGGCACTTTGCTTACATATCGCCCACACCTGCAATCTGAATTGCTCCTACTGCTTTGCCAGCCAAGGAAAGTATCACGGCGATCGGGCGGTGATGAGCTTTGAGGTGGGCAAGCAGGCGTTGGATTTTCTGATCGAGCATTCGGGAAGCCGCCGCAATCTGGAGGTGGATTTCTTCGGCGGAGAGCCGCTGATGAATTTTCAGGTGGTCAAGGATCTGGTGGCGTATGCCAGAGAGCGAGAGAGGGAGACGGGAAAGAATTTCCGCTTTACGCTGACTACCAATGGGCTCCTCATTGACGACGATGTGATCGAATTTGCCAATCGGGAATGCGCCAATGTGGTGCTGTCGCTGGATGGGCGCAAGGAGATCCATGACCGATTCCGTGTGGACTATGCGGGAAAGGGAAGCTGGGAGCGGATCGTTCCCAAATTTCAACGCCTTGTTGAGGCAAGGGGACACAAAAACTACTATATGCGGGGTACTTTTACCCATGCCAATCCCGATTTTCTGAAGGATATTGAGGAAATGCTCTCTCTCGGCTTTACCGAGCTGAGCATGGAGCCTGTGGTGTGCGCTCCCGACGATCCGTCGGCACTGACCGAGGAGGATCTGCCCATCGTGCTGGAGCAATACGAGAAGCTTGCCGAGCTGATGCGCAAGCGGCACAGAGAGGGAAAGCCCTTTACCTTCTATCACTATATGATCGACCTGAAGGGCGGGCCCTGTATCTACAAGCGGATCTCGGGCTGTGGGTCGGGCACCGAATATATGGCGGTCACGCCGTGGGGTGATCTGTACCCCTGTCACCAATTTGTGGGCGAGGAGCGGTTCAAGCTGGGCAATATATGGGACGGTGTGGACAATACCGAGATCCAAGACGAATTTTTTGCGTGCAATGTATATACCCGACCCGAATGTAAGGAGTGCTGGGCGAAGCTGTACTGTTCGGGCGGATGTGCCGCCAACGCCTACCATGCAACGGGAGCGGTGACGGGCGTCTATGAGTACGGTTGTCGACTGTTCCGCAAGCGCATGGAGTGCGCCATTATGCTGGAGGCGGCAAAGACCTTGGACGGTCAAGAGCAATGAGGACGCCGATCTGCGATTTTGTTCGGGCGTATGCCGAGGAAAAGCCGACCCGTTTGCATATGCCGGGACATAAGGGAATGGCGGGGCTTGGCTGTGAAGCCTTGGATATTACCGAGATCGAAGGGGCGGATGTGCTGTATGCCGCCGAGGGGATCATTCGGCAAAGCGAGGAGAATGCGGCAAGGCTTTTTGGAAGCGCTCGGACGCTGTATTCCGCCGAGGGGTCGTCTCTGTCGATTCGGGCGATGCTGACCCTTGCCCTTTGGTGGGGCAGAGAACAGGGCAGAGCGCCGCTGGTGCTTGCCGCACGAAATGCCCACAGGGTATTTATGAGCGCCGCCGCCTTGCTTGATCTGCGGGTGACATGGATGGTTCCTGAGGTATCGCAGGGCTTGCTCTCCTGTCTTCTGACCCCTCAAGAGGTGGAGCGGTACTTGGCAAAGGCGAAGGAAAAGCCTGTTGCCGTATATGTGACCTCTCCCGATTATTTGGGGCAGATGGCGGATATTGCGGGGCTGGCGGAGGTCTGTCATCGGCACGGAGTTTTGCTGTTGGTGGATAACGCCCATGGGGCTTATTTGAAGTTTTTGCCGAAGTCGTTGCATCCGCTTGATCTGGGTGCCGATCTTTGCTGTGATTCGGCGCACAAGACGCTGCCCGCCCTGACGGGGGCGGGATATCTGCATATTGCAAAGGGGGCTCCCGCCTTGCTTGCGGAGCAGGCGGAGCGAGCGATGGCGTTGTTTGCTTCGACCAGTCCGTCCTATCTTATTTTGCAAGCCTTGGATGCACTGAACCCCCGATTGGAGGCAGAGCTTCCTACGGCGTTTTTTCGGGCGGCACAGAGAGCGGATGCGCTGAAGCGGCACTTGACCGAGCGGGGCTATGCTCTGCTTGGCGGAGAGCCGATGAAGCTGACGGTCTGCCCCAAAGCCTACGGATACACGGGAACCGAGCTGGCGGCGGTCTTGCGGGAGCAGGGGATCGTGTGTGAGTTTGACGATGCGGAGCATACGGTGATGATGCTGTCTCCTTTCTTGGGAGAGGATGTGTGGGAGCGGCTGGAGAGGCTCCTTGTTTCTCTCGAAAGAAAGAAACCGATCGTGCAAGCACCTCCGCCCTTGCCCAAGGGAGAGGCGGTTTTGTCGATTCGGGAGGCAATGCTCTGTCCCTCCGAGGAGCTGCCCGTGGAGGCTTGTGTGGGCCGCATTCTGTCGGATGCGGCGGTTTCCTGTCCGCCTGCGGTGCCTGTGGCGATCTGCGGAGAGCGGCTGGGAGAGGATACCGTTCGTTGCTTTCGCTATTACGGAATCTTGCGGTGCCGAGTGGTAAAGGAGTGAAAAAATACGGTTTTTTCTGTTTTTCTTACCACAATCTTGCGAAATTTTATATGATCCTTGCGAATTTGAAAAAGGGTGTTGACAAACCGATTTTTTTCAGCTATAATGAAGGAAATCAATAATATCTCATCACGGTGTATCAACGTGAGAAGAAAATCCGGAGGAATCGTTTTATGAAAACAACTGTGGCTGTGATCGGATGCGGAAGAATTGCCAAGGGAGCACATTTTCCCGCATTTGCCAAGATGCAGGAGGAGATCCGCATCAAGTATGCCTGCGACCTGATCCCCGAAAAGGCAGAGGCGTTGAAGGAGAAATATCCCTTTATTGAACAGGTCATTACCGACTACAATGTTGCTCTTGCAGACCCCGAGGTGGAGGCGGTCTTTGTGCTGACGCCCAACTATGCACATTATACCGTAACGATGGATGCGCTGCGTGCCGGCAAGCACGTGATGTGCGAGAAGCCCATTACCGTCAATTACAATCTGTCCTGCGAGATGGCAGAGGAAGCCGAGAAGCAGGGTAAGATTTTGAATATCGGCGTTTGCAACCGCTATCATAAGTCTGTGGAGATGTTGGCAGAGAAGAACAGAAACGGTGAGTTTGGCGATATCTATCATGTGTATTGCTCCTTCCGTTCCTTCCGCTCTATCCCCGGGCTGGGTGGTTCCTTTACCGACAAATCGCAGTCAGGCGGCGGTGTGCTGATCGATCACGGTATTCATTTTTTGGATTTAATTCTGTATATCTTGGGCGGAGCCACACTGAAAAATGTGACCTGCGATACCTACTGCGAGATGGCAAAGGATATGAAGGCGTACAAATACCGCAGCATGTGGGCGGAGGATACCAAGGATGTGGAGAACGGTGTCAATGATGTGGATGACTTTGTAACGGGTTATGTCCGTACCGACAAGGCAAGCATTTCTTTCAACGGTGCTTGGGCGCAGAATCTGGATCAAAAGGATACTTATGTGGATTTCTTGGGTGATAAGGGCGGAGCACGCTTGAATTACTGCGGATTGTTTACGTTCTGTCACGGTGATACACTCCAAACCGATGCGCCCGAATATGAAATTCCCGACATGTATCAAAGAGAGAACAGCGATTTCCTCCGTTCTGTGCAGACGGGCGAGAAGAATCGCAATCACATTGACAACATTTTGGAGAGCATGAAGCTGTTGGATTCCCTGTATGCTTCTGCGGATATCCGAAAAGAGATCGAGCTTTGAGTGATCGAGAGCCGAAACGGCGTACCTGTGGGTGCGCCGTTTTGCTTTTGGAAAAACTTTGGTTTTTTCTTTATTTTCTGTGGTTCTCTCCCAAAAAATCTGTCAAAAAACAACGGAGTCATATTGTTTTTTGAATTTTTTTATGATATCATATGGTCGTGGGAACATTTTAAAATATCGGTTCCCACAGAAAGAGGAGTAGAATGACAAATCGTGAAAGAGCCATGAATATTTTGCACTATAAGTCGGCAGACCGTATGCCTGCGGTTCATTTCGGATATTGGAAGGAACTGTTGGAGGAATGGGCAGAGCAGGGGAAGATCCCGCAGGAGCTTTCTTACGGTGTGGGTGACGGCAGTGAAAAGGATCGGCAATTGGATGAGATCATTGGCTGGGATTTCAATTGGCATAAAACAAAAACCTTTTATCGGAATGGGTTATATCCCGAGTTTGAATACAAGGTGTTGGAAACCCTTTCCGACGGCATGCAGCGGCTTCAAACAAGGAAGGGGACGATTGAACGGGTGAAGCCCGGGATCAATTCTATTCCCTCCGAGGACGATTATCTGCTGAAGGATCGGGAGGCATTTGAGACACTGTTTAAGCCAAAAATGCAGTTTTCTGCCGACCGTCTTTGCGCAGATGTGAAGCAATTCAACGAGACCCGTCCGAAGGATCGCCCGATTGGGTTGCACTTGGGCAGTGTCATGGGACAGATCCGTGATATAACGACGGTGCAGGGTATGAGCCTTCTGATGTACGACGAGGACGAAGAGCTGTTTGCCGAGATCGTGGATACCTATGCGGAGATGCAATATCAGTGCGTGGAGGCATCTTTGGCTGCCGGTGCCGACGTGGATTTCGGGCACTATTGGGAGGATATCTGCTTCAAAAACGGGCCTCTGCTGTCTCCCGACATGTTTCATGAGCTGTGCGCCAAGCACTATAAGAAGCGGAATGATCTGTGCCATAAATACGGCATTGATATTATCAGCCTGGACTGTGACGGCGTGATCGAAAGGCTGATCCCCACTTGGCTGGAAACAGGTGTGAATGTTCTGTTTCCGCTGGAGGTGGGCGTGTGGGGCGACCAGTTTGAAAAAGCAAGGGACAACTACGGCGAATGCGTGCTGGGTGTAGGCGGCATGGATAAGACCGCCTTCCGCAAGGACAAGGCAGCGGTGGATGCCGAGATCGAGCGGATGAAGCGGTTGGTTTCCTTGGGCGGATTTATCCCTTGTCCCGATCACCGCCTAATGCCCGGAAGTAAATTTGAGCTGGTGCAGTATTACGCAGAGGAGATCAAAAAGATCTCGCTGTGACAGAAAATCCCTCGCTTCGGCATTTGCCGAAGACGGGGGAGTTTTTTGCTTTTTGAAAAACGGAAATTTTTTGGTTTGGGTGATTGACAGAAGGCAAAGGCTGTGATAGAATAGTATGTGAAAAAACCGAAAAGGAGTAGGGATATGAAAAAGAAGCTGTTGATTATTTTGGGGTGCTTGCTTTTGGCGGCAAGCTTGGTTTTGACCGGATGCGGCGGCACGAAGGGGGAGGAAACGGAAACCACGAAAGCCCCGGAGCCTGTGCAGACCGAATGCTCTCATGGGGAGATCGAGTGGGTCATTGACCGTGCGGCAACCTGTACGGAAGAGGGGCTTCGTCACAGCGAATGCGCCGACTGCGGAACGAGAATGGAGATCGGAGACGTGATCCCAGCCAAGGGACACAGCTTTGCGGACGGTGTTTGCTCGGGCTGTGGCGGTGTGCTGATCTCGGATGCGGCAGGGCTTACGGCACTTGCTACGGCGGTAAACGGCGGTGAAAGTTATGAGGGAAAATGGGTCGTGTTGGGTGCGGACATTGATCTTGGCGGCAAGGAGTGGACGCCTATCGGGATCAATTTGAATGTACCCTTTATGGGAAGCTTTGACGGTGCGGGGCATGTGGTTTCAAATTTTACGATCACCTCTACCGAGGTCGTGTATGCAGGCTTGTTCGGTTCATGCAAGGGCGGGGAGCTTCGTAACGTGGGTGTGGAAGGCTTTTCCATCAACATTCATGATTCCAGCGAGGCACTGTTCGGCGGGCTTGGCTCGGCAGGCGGTCTTGTGGGGTACAACAGCGGAAAGGTGACGCATTGCTACGCCAAGGGAACGATCTCCGTTTCTCGGTATTCGTCCTTTGAAGTGGGCGGTCTTGTGGGAGAAAGCTATCCCGCCTCTGCTGTCATTCAAGAGAGCTATGCCGCGGTGAACGTGACGGCGGTTGGTACGTTGGGCGCAACGGGCGGCGGTCTTGTGGGAGACTCGAGAGGTGCGATTTACAACTGCTATGCTACGGGAGATGTTTCTGTGACCAACAATAGTATGCACAGTGTCGGTTCCGTTGTGGCAGGCGGTCTTGCCGGTATGGGCGGCAGTGAGGCGAGAATTTCTCAGTGCTATGCCACGGGGAACGTGGAGGCACGGGGCGGAAGCTCCTCTTACTCCTGTTTGGCGGGAGGTTTGATCGGCTCGGCGGGCAATGAAGTGCTGTATTGCTTTGCTACGGGTAACGTATCGCAAAGCGGCGGAGAGAATGCGGGTGCGGGCGGATTGTTTGGCAGAGGAGAGTCTTCTTCGACCAATTATCACAGTGCCGAGCAGCAGATCGAAGGCGGTATAAAGAATGCGGTAGGAGAGATCCAAGCTGCGGCGGTGATGCAGACCGCTTCATTTGTGATCGGAACGATGCAGTGGGATGCCAAGATATGGAATGCGATTGACGGGCAGTATCCGACCTTGAAATAAAAAAACAAAATGTTCCGAGAAATCGGCGTATCCTGTTTCGATACGCCGATTTTCTATGGAATCTGTGTTATAAAATTTAAAATTCTCTTGACATTCAAAAAAAAGTGTGGTATAATATCATCCAGTGATTTTTTATTGAATAGTGGGATGTCGCCAAGCGGTAAGGCACCAGACTTTGACTCTGGCATCCGTCGGTTCAAATCCGGCCATCCCAGCCAAAAATCCCGCGCGTCAGTGCGGGATTTTTACTTTTTCACTTTTCACCCTTCACTTTTCACTGATTCGGCGGGATTTTTGGCAAGGTTAGAGGTAATAGTGAATAGTGAAGAAGTGAGGTAGCTTTTCGCCGTGGCGAAAAGCAATTTTTTATTATAAAGGTTGAAAAGGAAGAGGTTTTATGCTATAATGAAGCAAAGTAAAAAAGGGGGTATGGAATATGTCCGAAAGTCCTTTGATGGTAAAATCCAAAGCATTTGCTTTAGAGGTTATTCGTGCTTGCAGGATCTTAAGGGAGGCACGGTGTGAAAATGCGTTGATCCATCAGTTTTTACGGTCGGGAACGAGTATTGGCGCGAATATCCGAGAGGCATTTTATGCACACGGAAAAGCGGATTTTGTAGCGAAGCTACATATTGCCCTCAAGGAATGCTCCGAAACGGAATATTGGCTTGAGCTTTTGATTGAGAGCGGATATTATCACGATCAGACAATACTGGATAGATGTATGGAAGTGAAAAGGATTTTAATTGCTTCTATCAACACAGCGAAGGAGAATACACAATGAAAGCGAAAAAACTTGCAATTGGAGACGAGAGTGAAAAAATTTTACAATGTCGATTCTCTGCATGATGCTTCGTTTTCCGTTTCAATCGCAACAAAAAGAGAACTTTTGCCTACCAAAAGTTCTCTTTTTGTTTTATTATCCCAATCATTTATGCAGCCTTGGCATGGAGCCATCGGGCAGTGTCATCTGTGCGCCGCAGAATGGGCAGTAATTCATGTAGAAGATTTGCTCGGACATGATGTGTCTTTGCGCCGATTGCCAATGCGCACATGAGGAGCATACCCACCGTACATATTTTTTCGTCGCAGAATGATTGTCCAATATCCATGTGCCGCTCCGCTCACGGCGGTATTCCAATTCTACCAGATGGTCAATAATGCGATTCAATTTTTTGTCGGAGATATTTAACTCCCCTTTTAACTCATTGATCAGTTCAAGCCTGCGTTCTTCTTTTCTTTTATCAGATACCATTTTTGATGCTCTCCTTTTTTATGATATTTGTGGTGCTCGGTTTCGAAACTTATCTATGGATTTGGACGAACAAATTTTTATAGTTCTCTTAAAATATAAAAAAGTGCGTGACCGAAGCCACGCACTAAAAACGCAAACTCCGATTTGTCGCTCAACAAACTTATGCGGAAGGTGTATAACACGCTTACATAACTGGAATTTGCATTTTTATCAAATTCAATATGTAAGCGCAACGAAAAAGAGTATATCTCTAAATAAGAAAATACACCTATTGTTCCGCTAATATTAAGTTTGTTGAGCATTGTTATTATACCACAATTTTCGGATTTTGTAAAGCCTTTTGAAAAAATTTGCAAAAAGCGAAAAGAAGAATATCAAAGCTGCTTGGCAACGGCGGGAGTAAACCCCCGCCCTACAACAAAATGTGTTCGAACATGGCGAAAAAATCAACTCTACGGGAGGATGGCATTGGCGAGGAACAACAGAGGGATATTGAGCAGACCTTGGGCGAGCTTGGCGAGAAGGTAGGGGCGAAAGGACACGCCGCTATCGGCGCACAGGCTCATGATCTGACAGTGTACCGAAAGTCCCGACCAGCCCGCCAAAAAGGCACACAGATATTCGGCGGCGGGAGGGGTGCAGGAGGCGGCTCGGGCGACGCCGCCTGTCAACTCGAACAAGCCGTAGCAAAGGGCGGTGACCGATGGCGGCAAGCTAAAGGCTTGCAGCATGCTCTCGATCGTTCCCACAAAGGCGGAGAAGAAAACGACAAAGGCGCAGACATACAGGATCGAAAGAGCGGAGGAGGTAATCGCACCCGTAAAAAGACGGATCACACTCGTTTCCTTTTCGGTGGCGTGCTTTGTCTTATTTTGGGAAGGCTTGGGAAGCATCTCCGACGGCGAGGCTTTGCCCCGCAGACGTGCGCCGAGGATCCCCGTCAGCAGGGCGGAGAGCAGGGTGATAAGGTACAGGCGGGTTCCGAATGTCCGATCTCCGAACAGAGACACGCCGACGGCACTGATGAGAAAGGCGGAGCTGGGGGTGTTGGAAAAGGTCAGCAGATGGGTCAGCTCCGCACGGTCGATACGCCCTGCCCGATACAGAGAGACGGCACTTTTGGCACCGATGGGAGAGCCGCACAGCAATCCCAGCAAAACGGCGCAGCAGCCGTCCCGACCGATGCCGAACAGGCGGCGGATCGGGTGGGGGATCATTTTTCCGATAAGCTCTGCCGCTCCCGTGGCGACCAAAAGCTCCGACAGCACCATGAAGGGAAAGAGGGAGGGAATGACGGTGCGGACACAAAGGCGCAAGCCGTCGGACATATGCCCGATGGCAAATTCCGCATTGCGGAGCAGAAGCGCAAACAGAAAGGTGCTCATCAGGCAAAATGCGATCCTTCCGACATTTTGCCTCGGAAGAGAGCCTCCCGAAAGGGTGGATTTCTTGATTGGTTCGGTCATGCCTTGCCCTCCCGTATCATACACTGAAAAAGAACCGTTTCTGTAAAAAATGTATGGATCACGGCAGAAGGATATTCATGGAAACGGAGTGCAAGCACGGGGGAGGAGACGGAATTGAAGCAATCGAACAAAGCTGATGAGAGAAAAAAGGAGCAGATGGGGGTTCGGGAGAGGCTGAGCAAAAGCTTGGATATTCCCCCGGATCTGTTTGGCGGACAGAGCTTGCTGGAGCTTCGGGGGAGAGAGTCGATCACCCTGAAGGGCTGTGGCAAGATCCTGTTATACACGCCAGAGGAGATCCGTATTGCCCTCAAAAAAGGGTGCTTGCGGGTATGCGGCAAGCGGTTGGTCTGCACCTCCTATCATGCGGGGGCGGTGGGCATTGACGGGGAGATCGGCGGTATCTCCTTTGAGGAGATATGAGTATGCCGCATCCGTTTTTGTTTTTATTGGGCTACCGCCGTCTCCGCTTTGATCGGCAGTATGCGGGAGAGGTGGTCAATGTATGTCGGCAATACGGCTTTGTGTACCGCAATCTGACCTTTTGCGGCGCACACGTTTGCATGGATTGCGGCTTGCGGACGGCGCACAGACTGAAGGAGCGCTGTCGGGAGAGAGAGATCCCTCTTTACTCGGAGCAGGCAAAGGGCTTGCCTGCACTGTTTATCCGCTATCACCGCCGTTGGGGCATTTTTGTGGGGATGCTTGCCTTTGCAGCGATCCTGTTTTTCTCGGGACGGGTGCTTTGGAGTATTCGGGTGGAGGGAAACCGTACCCTCAGCGATGAGGAGGTGATCGAAGAGCTTCGGCGGTGCGGCATGACCGTGGGAGATCGGTTGGATTCCTTGGATACGGCTGTTTTGGAGAACCGCATGCTCATTGCCTCGGATGAGATCTCGTGGATCACCGTGAATCTGATCGGTACGGTCGCTGAGGTGGAGATCCGAGAGGTACAGGCAGTGCCTGAGCAAGAGGCGTCGGATGCGGCGAATCTGGTGGCGGCGGCGGACGGTGTTATCGACCGTTTTGAGGATGTGCGGGGCAACATTGCCGTGAAGATCGGAGACAGAGTTTCTGCGGGAGAGCTTTTGGTGGGAGGAATCTACGATCTGCCCGGGGGCGGATATCGCTATACCTGTGCACACGGAAGGGTCTTTGCCAGAACCAAACATGTCTTTGAGGTGGAAATTCCGCTGACCTATGAGAAAAAAGTGTATACGGGAGAGGTAAAAGAGGAAAAATATTTGATTTTCTTTGAAAAAGAGGTAAAAATTTTCGGAAATGTCGGCAATTCGGACGCTACTTATGATATAATAAATACGGTAGAATATTGGGAGCTGCCGGGACAGGTGGAGCTGCCCGTGGGGATCCGAACGGTTCGCTATCGGGAATACCGTGTAGAAACGGCAGAGCGCAGAGAGGATGCCGCCGCAGAGCTGGCGCAATATCGCTTGCGCTGTATCATGGAGGCAGAGCTTCCCACAGGACAGCTGATGCGAAAAGCCATGAGCGGAAGCTTTACGGATACGGCGTATCTTCTTCGCTGTGAGGCGGAGTATGTCGAGGATATTGCACGCACACAGCCCATTGAGCTGGAGGGCTTTCGGTAAGGTGCTTTGAAAAGAAGAGAATGCGCAAAGGAATGTGTATAAGGAGAAGCAGATGGAGCAAAGGATGATCCGAATAGAGAACAGTGAGCTGACAGCCCGACTGTTCGGTAGCTATGACATCAATGTGCGAATGCTGGAAAAGGCGTTTGACGTGATCGTGCGGAATCGCTCGGATGAGGAGGGCGATGCGGTGACGGTCAGCGGAGAGGACGGAGATTCGGTCCGTATGGCGGCGGAGGCGATCAAATATCTGAAGGATATGGCGGGCTATAACGAGACCCTGACCGAACAGCAGGTGGGCTATGTCATTGACATGCTCAAGGCGGGACAGGAGCAGGAGCTTTCGGGCTTGGAGAAGGATTGCATCTGTATCACCACACGGGGTAAGCCCATCAAAGCCAAGACCGTGGGACAGCGGCGCTATGTGGATGCCATTACGAACAACACCGTGGTGTTCGGCGTCGGGCCTGCCGGCACGGGAAAGACCTTTTTGGCGGTGGCGATGGCGGTGCGTGCGCTGAGAGAAAAGCAGGTCAGTCGGATCATCCTGACCCGTCCTGCCATTGAGGCGGGGGAGAAGCTGGGCTTTTTGCCGGGCGATCTGCAAAGCAAGATCGACCCCTATCTGCGCCCGCTGTACGATGCCATGTTTGAGATGCTGGGCGCCGAGAATTATCAGCGACAGCTGGAGAAGGGAAGCATTGAGATCGCTCCTCTTGCGTATATGAGAGGACGCACGCTAGATGACAGCTTTATCATTCTGGACGAGGCGCAGAACGCCACCCCCGAGCAGATGAAGATGTTTCTGACCCGTTTGGGCTTCAATTCCAAGGCGGTGGTGACGGGAGACCTGACCCAGACCGATCTGCCCGACCGTCAGAAGAGCGGACTTGCCGTGGCGGTGAAGGTGCTGGACGGCGTGGAGGACATTGCCGTGCATGCCTTCAGCGATCGGGATGTGGTGCGGCATAAGCTGGTACAGCGGATCATCCGCGCCTATGAAAAATACGAAAAGACCGAGCAGGAGAAAAAGGACAAGCGTGCCGCAGTGCGCTATCGGGCAGAGAGGGGAGACAAGTCATGAAGCAGAAGGTAAGGATCTATTTTTCGACCGATGACGGTGTGGAGACCGTCTCCTATGCCTTGAAGCATCTTGTACGCCGTTCGGTGCTTGCTACGCTTGACGCCGAGGGCTTTCGTGCCGACTGTCAGGTTTCGGTGACCTTTACCGACAATGCGGGCATTCGGGAGCTGAACCGACAGTATCGGAATATCGACAAGGAGACCGATGTGCTGTCCTTTCCCTTGACCGAATTTGAGCGGGGGGAGGAGCCTCCCATGGATGCACCCGAGGTGAGCCTTGGCGACATCGTGCTGTCTTTGGAGCGGGCGGTGGCGCAGGCGGAGGAATACGGTCACAGTTCCGAGCGGGAGGTTGCCTTCCTGACGGTGCATTCGATGCTCCATTTGTTGGGCTATGACCATGTGAACAGCGAGGAAGAGGAGCTGGAAATGCGCAGTCGCCAAAGAGAGATCCTCGGACGGATGGGCTTGACCCTTGCGTGAGCGTACTGCTTCATCAATCAGTTTGACCGTTTTTGCGGGGGCTTGGGGCAGTGCCCAAAGAAACGCCCCAAAGGAAAGGAAAATATGAAAAAAACAGGATTTATTGCGATCGTGGGACGCCCCAATGTGGGAAAATCCACGCTGTTGAACGCCATTCTCGGCGAGAAGGTGGCTATTGTTTCGAATAAGCCGCAAACGACCCGCAATCGGATCACGGGCATCTTTACCCGTGGGGAGGAGCAGTTTGTCTTTTTGGACACGCCCGGCATGCATAACCCCAAAAACTCCTTGGGGGAGTACATGGTCAAGGCGGCGGATTCCTCTATGCGGGAAGCAGATGCGGTGGTGTTGGTGGTCGATACGGGCAAGGAGCTGTCGGCGGTGGAGGAGAATGTGATCGCTTATTTGAAGAAAAGCGGTATTCCCGCCGTGCTGGCACTCAACAAGATCGACCAATACCGCAAGGAGGATATTGCCGAGGCGATCACCCGTTACGCCGAGAGGCATGATTTCTCGGCGGTGGTGCCCATCAGCGCACGGAGCGGAAAGAACGTATCCGAGCTGTTGGACGAATGTGCGGCGTTCTTAGAGGAGTCGCCGTGGTTCTTCCCTGAGGATATGGTGACCGATCAGCCCGAGCGGCAGATCGCAGCGGAGATCATTCGGGAGAAGATCCTGCGGACGCTGAATAAGGAGGTCCCTCACGGCACGGCGGTGGTCATTGAGGAGTTCAAGGACGAGGGAAGCCTTGTGCGGATCCGTGCCGAGATCTTCTGCGAAAAAGCTTCTCACAAGGGGATCCTTGTGGGGAAGAACGGCGCCTCTCTGAAGCTCATTGGTACGTATGCCCGAGAGGATCTGGAAAAGCTGCTTGGCACCAAGGTCTATCTGAATCTTTGGGTCAAGGTCAAGGAAAACTGGAGAGAAAGTGCCCGAACCGTGGGCAATTTCGGATATCGGGACGAGAATTGACAACAAACGAAGGACGGACAAGCATCGGATGAAAAAAACGGTGGACGGATTGGTTTTACGGGAGCTTCCCTTCGGAGAGCATGACAAGCTGTTGACGGTGCTGACTGCGGGGGAGGGAAAGCTGTTTATGACCGCCAAGGGCGCCATGTCCATGCACAGCAAGGTGTTGCCCCTTTGTCGGCTCTTTACCTACGCCAATTTTGAATATTACGAAAAAAACGACCGCCGTTGGGTCTCGGGCGGCTCGGTCAATGACAGCTTTTTCGGGTTGAACACCGATCTTTGCGGATTCTCGCTGGCGGCGTACATTTTGCAGGTCGCCGACGAGATCACGGGAGAGGGCGTGGATGCCACCGAGATCCTTCGTATGACCCTGAATACCTTATACTGCATTGAACAGAAGCAAAAGCCCCTGCCGATCATCAAGGCGGTGTATGAGTGGTTTGCCGCTATGATCTCCGGCTTTGCGCCCGATCTGTCGGGCTGTGAGAAATGCGGAGCCGAACCGGGACAAACAGTTTGGCTGGACGTGATGAACGGCCGTCTTTTGTGCGAGGACTGTCTGAAAAAGCAGAGCGGAAGCCTGCCTCTGCCCGAGGTGGACGAATACAGCACCCGCACGATCCTGATGCCGCTGACCGCTTCGGCACTGGCGGCGTTGCGCTATGTGGCATCAGCGCCCCTGTCTCGCATCTTTTCCTTCTCCATTTCCGAGCAAGCAGGGCTGGAGAGCTTTTGTCGTGGGGCGGAGAGCTATTTGCTCAATCATCTGGAGAGAGGATTTGATACCTTGGAGTTTTACCGCTCGGTACAGGATTGATCGGCGTACTTTTTTTGAAGGGATAAAGAAAGATTGCTGCTATGAATATTACCGAAAAAACCATAACGACTCTGGAATTTGATAAAATACGGCGGATGCTGGCGGATGCCTGTCCGACCGCAGGCTCGGCGGCGCAGGCACTGACACTGGCACCTGCCGAGTACGTGGATCAGGTTCGCCGCCGTCAGAAGCGCACCACCGATGCCCGCAGACTGTCCGATGCCAAGGGGATGCCCTCCTTCGGCGGCGTGACCGATGTGGGAGACAGCTGTGAGCGTGCCCAAAAGGGAGCCATTCTGACCCAAAGAGAGCTAATGGACGTGGCGGTCGTGCTTCGCACCTCTCGCTCTTTGCTGGAGTACATTCGTTCCAATCGCCTGTTTGAGACGGTGCTGGACGAGGTGTTCGAGCGACTGATGCCAAATCGGCATCTGGAGGATCGCATCGGACGGTCGATTCTCTCGGAGGAGCTGATCGCCGATGAAGCAAGCCCGGCACTTGCGGAGGTGCGCAGAAAGATCCGAGCCGCCAACGGACGTGTGAGAGAGACCCTGTCCCGATACATCGGGGGAGGGTATTCCAAGTTTTTGCAGGAGAATATCGTGACCCAGCGGAACGGGCGGTATGTGATCCCCGTGAAGGCGGAGTGCCGCAATGAGATCAAGGGTCTTATCCATGATACCTCCTCCTCGGGAGCTACCATTTTTGTGGAGCCGATGGCGGTGGTGGATGCCAACAACGAGCTGCGGATGCTGGAGGCAAAGGAAGCCCACGAGATTGAACGGATCCTTGCCGAGCTGTCGGCACAGGTGGCGGATATGGCAGATCGGCTGTCCCTGAATTATCGGAACATTACCGAGCTTGCCTTTGTATTCGGATGTGCCGAGCTGTCAAGACGGATGGATGCCATTGAGCCTCAGGTCACCGAGGAGCGGGTCTGCCGACTGGTTCGGGCGAGGCATCCTCTGATCGATAAAAGGACGGTGGTGCCGATCTCGCTGACCTTGGGCGGAGAGTATGACACGCTCATTATTACGGGACCGAACACGGGCGGTAAGACAGTGACCCTTAAGACCTTGGGGCTGTTTGCACTTATGACACAGGCGGGCTTGCATCTGCCTGCCGAGGAGGGAACCTCCCTTTGTCTGTTTGAAAAGATACTGGTCAATTTGGGTGATGAGCAGAGCATTGAGCAGTCACTCTCCACCTTTTCGGCACACATGGTCAATATTGTGTCCATCGTCGCCGAGCGCAACGACCGTTCCCTTGTTTTGTTTGACGAGCTGGGAGCGGGAACCGATCCTGTGGAGGGAGCGGCATTGGCGGTCGCCATTATCGAGGATATTCGGGGGGCGGGAGCACTTTGCGCCTCCACGACCCACTACACCGAGCTGAAGACCTATGCGTTGGATACGCCCGGTGTTTGCAATGCCTCCTGCGAATTTGATGTAGAGACCCTGCGACCTACCTATCGGCTGATCGTGGGAACGCCCGGAAAATCCAATGCCTTTGCTATTTCGGAAAAATTGGGGTTACCCCGAAGGATCATCGAGCGGGCAAATTCCGCCATCGGTGCGGAAAACAAACGCTTGGAGCATGTGCTGGGTGAGCTGGAGGCGACCAGACAGCAGGCGGAAAAGCAGTTGTCTGAGGCGACTGCGATGCGAAGTGAGTATGAGGCGTATCGGAAGGATGCCGAGCGAGAGATCGCTGAGCGTTTGGCAAGCGCCGAGCGAGAGCTGGAAAACGCCCGCCGTAAGGCGCAGAATATGGTGGAGAGCGCCAAGGCATCCGGTGATTATATCATGGAGGAGATGGATAAGCTCCGTAAGCAACGGGAATCCGAGCGTTTGGGTGAGGAGCTGGCACGGGCGAGACGGGAGATCCGAGAGCATTTGCGGACACACAGTGATTCCTTTGACCCTGTTGTGGTTCGGCGTGACGAGAAATATGTATTGCCCCGCAAGCTGTGTCGGGGAGATGAGGTGTTGATCGTCAGCCTTGGCAAAAAAGCCGTGCTGTTGGAGGAGCCGGACCGTTCGGGAAAGGTGACGGTGCAGGCAGGGATCATCAAGACGAAGGTCGAGGTGTCCGATCTGCAGCTGATCGAGGAGGAGATGCAGATCGGGGCAGGCGAGCAAAAGAAAAAGGCAAGTGAATACCGCATGTCGGTCTGCCGTGAGTTCAAGGACGAGATCCATTTGAGAGGAATGACGGGAGACGAGGCGTGGAGTCGAGTTGACAAATATTTCGACGAGGCACAGCTGGCAGGCTTTCATACCGTTCGTCTTGTACACGGAAAGGGAACCGGTGCCCTCAAAAATGCCTTGTGGCGGTATTTAAAGACCGACCGCCGTGTGGCATCCTTCCGCATTGGTCAGTTTGGAGAGGGAGACGGCGGTGTGACCGTAGTCGAGCTGAAATGAGCGGAGTGCGCAAACAATTTTGACAAGGAAGCTGGCAAACCGAGGGGTTTGTTTATGCAAAGTCATATTTTGTTTATTTTTGCGAAAAAATTTAAAAAATCGCTTGTTTGCGCCGAAAATCTATGTTATAATTATAGAAGATATAGGATGGGGGTATCCCTAAAAAATTCAGTCGGAGGAAATGATGGTATGAAGGAAGCACAGTATGCGGAGTTAAGTGTGATCGGTATGAGAGGATGCGAGGAATTTGCTTCGCAGGTGGACTATTATCTGAAGGAGTGGCGCCGTCACGGCGGTGAGGAATCCTTCCTTGTCAAGGCGGATTGTCCCCGATTTGGAACGGGCGAGGCAAAGGCATTGCTGCATGAATCTCTCCGCGGACACGATGTATACATCATTTGCGATACCTTTAATTACGGCGTTACGTATAAGATGTACGGTCAGGAGGTTCCCATGAGCCCCGATGACCATTACGCAGACCTGAAGCGCATTATTGCCGCTATCGGGGGAAAGGCAAGACGGATCACCGTTGTGATGCCCATGCTGTATGAGGGCAGACAGCACAAGAGAACCAGCAGAGAATCCTTGGACTGCGCAAGTATGCTACAGGAGCTGGTGCAGATGGGTGTTTCCAACATCATTACCTTTGACGCTCACGATCCCCGTGTGCAGAACGCCATTCCGCTGTCCGGCTTTGACGATGTGAAGCCTACGTATCAGATGATCAAGGCTTTGGTCAAGAATGTTCCCGATGTATCCTTGGATAAAGAGGATCTGATGATTATTTCTCCCGATGAGGGCGCTATGGGCAGATGTATGTACTTCTCCTCTGTGCTGGGTATTGATATCGGTATGTTCTACAAGCGTCGCAATTACTCTATTGTAGTTAACGGCAAAAACCCCATTGAGGCACACGAGTACCTCGGCAAGGATCTGAACGGCAAGGATGTCATTATCGTTGACGATATGATCTCCTCCGGCGAATCGTTGATCGATGTTGCTATGCAGATCAAGGAAAAGGGAGCCAAGCGTGTATTCGCCTTTACGACCTTCGGTTTGTTTACCGACGGATTGGATAAGTTCGACAAGGCGCATGCCGACGGCGTATTCGACAAGATCTTTACCACCAACCTGGTGTATCGCCGCCCCGATCTGTATACGAGAGATTGGTATGTTGAGGTCAATATGTGTAAGTATGTTTCTTATTTGATTGACACGCTGAACCATGACGAGACCATCAGCGAGCTGCTCAACCCCGTGAAGAGAATCCACAATCTGGTGGAGAAGCACAAGAAGGAGCAAAATTCGCAGATCAAGATCGCATTCGATCACGAATAAAGAGAAAAAGTACGGCTGCCATGGGATGGTAGCCGTACTTTTTTCAGATAAATTTCAAAAAGTTCTTGACAAGCTCTTCGGAACGTGATATAATATTTTGGTACAAATTCGGGCAATCGTCCGATGCTTTGTTCTTTACGAGGTGTGGCTCAGCTTGGTAGAGCGCTACGTTCGGGACACAATTGCCGTTTCCCGTTCCGCGAAAATTCCAAACGCCAGAAACCCTTGAAAATACTGCACTTTTGGGCAGTGACCAATTATATAAAATTCCCGATTTAAGAGGTCTGACCACATGTTTGACCACTTACAAAAAATAACGAAAAAACCACCATCGAGGTGTGGCTCAGCTTGGTAGAGCGCTACGTTCGGGACGTAGAAGTCGCAAGTTCGAATCTTGTCACCTCGACCAAAAAACAGCCGAAAACAAGCTATTTTGACTTGTTTTCGGCTGTTTTTTTATATATTTTTCACAAAATCGGCTGTTTTCAGTTGACCACATGTTTGCCTGATTTTGGGGCTTTTTGTTGGATTTTTCATGGCTTTTTCTCAATTATTTGTAAAAACCCTTTTCTTTGCTTTCTGCGACTCAAATTTTGAGGGCTGACCGCTTGGTCAGCCCTCGCTCTTTATATCATCCCGACAAATTGGAATTTGTTAGTATCTATTACCATAAATTGATTTCGCTTTTTCAGTATATTTCTTTACGAACTCGGTCTTTGCGTTTGTATAAGCATCTCGATTATGCTCGTATTCTTTC
>SVTY01000006.1 GCA_015063535.1 Oscillospiraceae bacterium | reverse complement strand
GCTGGAAATATAGTTAATGTCCTGCGCTCTTTGCTTGTTGTAAAAGTTGTCGTATTCGTAAGCACGCTCAAGATCGGAGAAAAGTTCTTTTTTGAATATGTCAAAAAAGTCGTCAAAGCTTGCGTTATTTTCAATCAATTTTGATTTTTTATGAAAGACGGTTTCCATAGAGCGAAGAAAGTTGATTTTTGAGTTACTTCCGATAATCGCTCCGAGGAAAGCCGGCTCATTGCATCCGACGGTGGTATAGCCAACCGCCCTCTCAAAGGGAATACCACAGATCTCGGTGTAGCATTTGATGCGCTTCTCATCGTTTTGGAACGCGATGCGCTTGTGGGGATCTTTTCGTTCGCAATCCAGCATAAAACGGAATACCTCACGTGGCGTTTTTTTCGTCCAACGCAGCGTTACCTGCGGAATATAGGTAGGCAGGTCGATCATACTTTCGACGATCAGACGTGAAAGCTCGGTAAAGCCGTCCTCACCGTTTGGCAGATATCCGCCGATGCAAAAATGCGATTCGCCGCCGCGTGTAAAATTGCTTGATGTAATCCTTGTTGCCGCCTGAAGCATCAAAAAAAGCTCTTGCAAATATTCAGCGGCTTCTTCTTTTGTCAGCATTCCGTTTTCAATATCTTTTTTATAGAATGGATAAAGATATCTGTCAAGCGTTCCCACACTGTCGGGGTCTGCGGAAAAGCAAAGATAGATACAAAGAATCGCCTCATAAAATGTTTCAGGGGCGTTTTCGGGAACACGGCGAAGTGCCTCGGAAAGCTTTTTAAGATTGTTTCTGTATTCTTCTTTTTCTACGACCTGAGAGAGTGCCAACGCACGATCCGAGCATTTGTGTGCCCATGCGATCAAGGCGTTCGCCACTCGTTTCAAGGCGAGCAAAAATTCCACTTGTTCGGATTCGGAATGATTCTTTAATGATTCTTCAATATCGTAGATAATCCCACAGATACCCTTGTTCAGCACCTTGGTATAGTCTGCGGTGGCGTGCTGCCATTCCATCGTGGAGAGGTTGTCGATAGGCTTGAGATAAAAAAGCTTTTTCGCTTCCTTCGTTGCCTGGTGTCCACCCCGTCGGAAGGCATCGCCCACAACACTGCCGTCAAAGTTGAAAAATCCCGTCAGGCAGGAATATTCGGTCAACTTGGGCTCTTGATTCAAAATATACTCGCAAATACGCTTTGACTCCATCTGTTGTCTCGGCAGAAGTAGGTCTGCTTCGTCATACGTGGTTTTTACGGTATTCGCATACATTTGTCCCGATAACGTCAGCTCGGTCAGTCTTTTGATTCTTTCTGTCATAGCGTGCCTCCAAAATTTGTAGAGATTTGAAACAAGTATATCACAGAACCAAAATAATACAATAGATGAACCCCGACCATTTGTACTTTTACGGACAAATTTATTTGTGTTGATTGACAGCGAATGACATCTATGGTATAATTAGATATAAAAATCAAGAAGCGGAGTGCAATATGGAAGAAAAATTTGTCATCACAGAAATAAAACGCATTGTGATGGTTGGAAAAAACGAATATTCCACACCAATGATTTCCTTTGGTCACACAGTCAATCACAATGAATTGATTTTTCACTTTTCAGGACAAGCAACCGTATTTTTTGATGATTTGGTCTTGGAAACGAAGCCGAATACGATTCGTTTTTTACCGCAAGGAGAAACCAAACGATACGACGTACTTCGTCATGATCGTGGGGAATGTATCGACGTTTGCTTTAGCGCGGATCGACCTCTTTCACCGAAAGCTTTTGTAATCGACGTTGCGCATAACGAAAAGCTCGGTGCGCTTTTCAAAAAATTATTTTCAACTTGGGTAAGCAAAAAGGAAGGATACTATTTTGAATCGGTTTCCTTGCTTTACCACATTTTTGCAGAAATGCAGAAAGACACCTCCATACCTAAAAGGCACAAGTCGAAAATTGCGCCGGCAATGGATATGATACACAGCGATTTTTTGAAACGGGATTTTTCTTTGAGCGAGCTTGCCGCTATATGCAAAATGGGAGAATCATATTTTCAAAAGCTTTTCAAGGAAATACACGGTATCTCCCCTAAGAAATACATCATTCAGCTCAAGATCAATCACGCCTGTGACCTTCTTCGGCTTGAACGCTACACCGTTACGCAAATCGCGGAGCTTTGTAATTTTTCCGACGTGTACTTTTTCAGCCGACAATTCAAGGAATATATGGGTATTACGCCAACGCAGTTTGTAAACAAATACAAATCATCGAAATAGAAAAAGGAGCGATACCTGCGATGAAAAATCGCAAATATCTCCCCTAAAAAGGCAAGGTAAAGGTTCACTTCTACTCCCTTGCTCAAAAATGCCGTTTGGCATCTTTTTATTTTCGTTAAAATCCGAATTTCAAAAAAGTGAGAAAAACGGCGAAAAACGAAGAAAACCCGAGAAAATCTCGGGTTTTTCGGTTGGCATCTTTTTTGTCAACACGTCTTGGAGGCGACACCCGGATTTGAACCGGGGAATAAAGGTTTTGCAGACCTCTGCCTTACCACTTGGCTATGTCGCCGTATTCTTTTTCAAGGCTCTGATGTTCCCTGCCCGATTGGGCGGGACATCAGTATATAAACAGGCAATCTTTCGATCGTCCGGCTTACAAAAGTCAACGGGCACAAAGTGTTTCGTGCCCGTGTCTTTTTGGAGCGGATTACGGGGATCGAACCCGCCACCTCGACCTTGGCAAGGTCGCGCTCTACCAAATGAGCTAAATCCGCATAAGGTGGTGCCTCCGGTCGGAATCGAACCAACGACACGGGGATTTTCAGTCCCCTGCTCTACCAACTGAGCTACAGAGGCATACAGCAAGGGCTGTACAAAGTGGCGACCCGAAGGGGACTCGAACCCCTGACCTCTAGCGTGACAGGCTAGCGTTCTAACCAACTGAACTACCGGGCCACGTATGGTGGGAACAATAGGGCTCGAACCTATGACCCTCTGCTTGTAAGGCAGATGCTCTCCCAGCTGAGCTATGCTCCCGTGTCATCTTGCGGCGACTTTGATATTATACCACAGTCGTTTTTGTTTGTCAACCCTTTTTTGAAAATTTCTTTTTCTTTTTTTCAAAATTTTCGTTCGGGTCGGCATCCGATCCGTCAACGGTGACTATTATACCATAACCGTTTGTGTTTGTCAAGCACAAAATTTAAATTTTTCAAAAAATTTTACAGCTTTTTCCCCAGCATGCGGTCGATATCGGCACGGTCGAAGCACTCCTTGCGTCCGCAGAAGCGGCAGGACACCTCCAGCAGCTCCTCCTTGCCCTCGGCGGTCTGCTCCGCAAGCATACCGTACAGCTCCTTCTCGCCCAAGGTGATGAGCGCACGCTCCACCCGCTCTCGAGTGCAATCACAGCGGTATTCGACCTCCAGCTCGTCGAACACATCGTATTCGATATCCTTCAGGGCAAGGTCGGCAATGGCTTTGTTCGACATGCCCCGATCAAACGCCTTGGACAGATTGGCAAGGGCGGGAATGTTCCGCTCGATGGCATCCACCGTTTCGGGGTTGGCAAAGGGCAAGAGCTGAACCAGCACACCTCCCGCCGCCCGACAGCTTCCGTCGGTATCCACCAGCACGCCAAGGGCGCAGACCGTGGGGATCTGCTCGCTGTTGGCATAGTACGCCGCTATGTCCTCTGCGATCTCACCGCTGGTCAGCGGGATCGACCCCGTATACGGCTCGCCTGTCCCCTCATCCCGCACGATGGTGAGCAGTCCCCGCCCCACGGCGGCTCCCACATCCAGCTTGCCATTCGATTTTCTCGGAACGTCCGCCTCGGGGTGCTGAATGTAGCCCTTGACGTTGCCGTAATAATCGGCGACCGCCAGAATGCGCCCCGCAGGTCCGTCGCCGTTCAGGGTCACGGTGATGGAATTGTCCTTCTCCCCCATCATACAGCCCATCATGGAGGTGACGGTAAGCAGACGCCCCAGCGCCGCCGTGGCGGTGGGCTCCGTGCGGTGGATCTCGATGGCGGCGTTGACCATCGCCTGCGAATTGATGACATGAATGCGTGCGCTGCCGTCGGCGGTCATGGCACGCAGAATGGTTGCGTATTGCTTATTCATATGGTTCCTCTTTTTTTCGTTTCTCTGATTTTATTTCTTTTTTGCGGCGATATACCACCGCTCGGCGGTCTTGGCGGGCTCGGCTCTGTCATAGCCTCCGTAACAGCCCACGACCTCAAAGCCGCAGTCGATCAGCAGGCGGAACAGGGTCCCCTTGGAATAGCAGTACTCCCGCTGATGCTCCTCGGTGCGGATATAGCTGCCGTCGTCCTCCTCCCGAAAGAGGGTCAGATAAAAGTCACAGACACCGTTTGCGGGGTCGTAAGCGTTCTGCCACCCGCAAAAAATGCTCCGTCCGTCTCCGTCCTCGTCCTCCAAGATATAGGCATTGTCGCCGTAGACCGTCTCGAATTTGTAGGGCGTGTTGACGTCAAACAGGAACAGTCCGTGGGGGTCAAGATAGTTGTGCAACAGGCGGAAGGTCTTTTCCAGATCAGCTTCGGCGGGTAGATAATTGAGGCTGTCCAGACAGCACACCGCCGCACCCACCGTGCCGTACAGCTCAAAGCTCCGCATGTCCTGACACAGATACAAAATGGGCGTTTCTCTTGGATCTTCCCGCTCCCATTCGGCAGATGCCGCCTCGGAGAGCATCTCCTCGCTGCCGTCCACACCGATCATGTCGTAGCCCCGATCGGCAAGCGTTCTCGTCATCCGACCCGTGCCGCAGGCAAGGTCAAGGATCAGCTTCGGCTTCTCGGCAAGATGCTCCGTAAAGCATTCCTCAAAAAAATCCGCCCACGCCTCGTAGTCGATCTCTCGGTTGAGGCGATCGTATACACTCGCTATGGCTTCATAGCCCTCACATCCGTTCATGTACTTCTCCTTTTTTGCAGGGCTTTGCCCTGCACCCACTTAAAAACTTTTTGAAAAAAGTTTTTAAGAATTTCAAAAACTTTCGAAAATAAATTTTATAATATGTTCGCACATGGCTTGTTGTAGGGACAGGCGTCCCCGACTGTCCGAAAAGAATGAAAATAGAATCGGGTTGAAACGGACAGCCGAGGACGTCTGTCCCTACCATGAAATTTGTGCAAACATAGCAAAAATATTTCTTGCCATGTTTTCTTTTGCTTACTTTTCTTTTTCAAAAGAAAAGCAAGGCGCATCCATCGCATCCCTCGCATCCCCTAAATAATCAAACACTTTATAGACGTCGCCTGCGCCCATGATGATGACGGTATCCTTGGCGGTCACTTCCTTTTTGAGCTGTTCGGCGGCGGCGGCGAAGGTAGCGGGACAGGTGGCTTTCTTTCCGATACGCTGTGCCACGAGAGCGGAGCTGACGCCAAGGGTATCGGTCTCTCGGGCGGCGTAGATATCGACCATCAGGACACGGTCGGCAACGGCAAGCGACGACACAAAGCCGTCCAGCAATGCCGCCGTGCGGGAGTAGGTATGGGGCTGATATACGCAGAAGAGCCGACCGTCCTTGGCGACCGCTTTCTTGGCGCCCTCCAAGGTCGTGCGGATCTCGGTGGGATGGTGTCCGTAATCGTCATAGACCGCTGCGCCGTTCAGTGTTCCCTTCCGCTCCATACGCCGCTTGGCACCGCCGAAGCGGGCAAGCCCCTCGGTGATCTCGGCAGGCGACAGACCGCACAGATCGCAGACCGCCGTACAGGCAAGGGCATTATAAATATGATGATATCCCGTGACCGACAGGCAGACACGGCAAAGGAATGTTCCTTTTTTTATCACATCGAAGGACGGACATCCGTTCTCTGTGCGGATATTCTCCGCCCGATAGGACAGGTTTTCTCCCGTCATACCGAAGGAGAGCCGATCGCCCCGATAGTCGGACAGGGCGGCAAGCACCTCGGCATCATCTCCGTTATAGACGGCATAGCCCGCCTCGCCCGTGAGGGCGGCAAAGCGGGAGAAGGAGGTTCGGATCTGCTCCATGCTCTTGAAATAGTCCACATGATCCATCTCGATGTTCAGGATGACCGCCACGGTGGGGTTGAAATCAAGGAAGGAGTCCATATATTCGCACGCCTCAAAGACGAAATTCTCGGTTCCTCCCACATGGTACGCTCCGTCCATTGCCGCAAGCTCGGCACCCGAAAGCACCGTCGGCTCGGTGTTCGCCGCCAGCAAGACCTCGGCGCACATGGAGGTACAGGAGCTTTTGCCGTGCATGCCCGACACGCCGATACGCCGACGGTAGCCCATCATCAGATAGCCCAGATAGTCGGCTCGGGAAATGCAAGGAATGCCCCGCTCGATCGCCCGCAGGTATTCGGGGTTGTCGGGCGAAATGGCAACGGTGTAGACCACGGCATCGTAGTCGTCCACATGGGCGGCTGCGTGGGCGTAAAAGACCGTGATCCCCTCCCGTGCCAGCCGCTCGGTGAGCGACGTGGCGGTGCGGTCAGAGCCGCCGACTCGATAGCCTCGGGTATGGGTAATATGCGCCAGTGACGACATATTGATCCCGCCAATTCCGATAAAATAGATGCTTTCGCACCCCGTCAGCATGGCGGCGATCCGTTCGGCACCGTAATGAGTATTCTCTGTTGCCATGGATTCTCTCCTTTCAGCCTCCCAAGGGACGCCGCTTCTGTTGCCGTTCGTCGCAAACGGGCGAAGGCTTGAGGATTTGCTCGCTTCGTGCCGTTTTATGAAGAAGCGGGTCAATGATTTTTGCCCGATGTTCAAAAAACTTCACAAAAAAAACGTAAAACCGTTGTATAACCGTCAAATTCATCCTGTATAATACTATCAGCGGAGTAAAAATATCCCGCTCATCTGTCAAAAATTTCAGATCACACAAGGGAGGATTTCAAAATGCAGATCACCGATATTAAAATCAGAAAGCTCTTCGACGAAGGCCCCATGAAGGCGATCGTCTCAGTCACCTTTGACGGACAGCTCGCCGTTCATGACATCAAGGTCATCTACGCAAGAGACAAGTTCTTTATCGTCATGCCCAGCCGTAAAAACCCCGATGAGACCTACCGGGACATCGTACATCCCATTAACGCCCAGTTCCGTACCGCTCTGGAAAGTCAGGTCATTGCCGCCTATCACGCCGAATACGAAGCGGCACAGGCGGCTAAGGACGATATAAAGAATGCGGAGAATGCGGAGAATGCGCCTTACTTTTCTTTTGAAAAAGAAAAGTAAGCAAAAGAAAACATTGCAAAAAATATTTTTTGCAGGGACGACTGTCCGCTTACGAAAAACAACCAAAAGGAAAACGTTGCATTTTTGCTTCGTTTTCTTTTTTGGTACCTTTTTTCTTTTTTAAAAGAAAAAAGTACAACACGCCTTTCTCTGTTAATATATGCGTAAGCGGATAAAAAGTTGTTATACCGATACCGTCTGCTCCGTCGGTTCTACATGCTCCAGCCGTGAGCCTGCGGGGATCAGGAAGCGGAGCGCCTGTTTTTCGGTCGAAAGGTGCAGCTCGGAGACCGAGATCACCTCGCCGTCCACGCTGACATGGGTGGGCTGATCGAAGAAAAAGTCGATCCGCTCTGCCTTGCGGCTTTCCAATATTTTTGCGTATTTGGGAACGAGATGGGTTCCCTTTTTATAGCTTCCCACGATGGAAACGAACTTCAATCTGCCGATATTACTCACAAGCAGAACATCCAAGAGCCCGTCGGTCAGGTTGCTTTTGGGGTTGGAATGGAAGCCGCCGCCGCAAAAAGCGCCGTTGGCGTAGGTATTCAGCAGATACCGCCGCTCGGAGGGCTCCTCTCCGTCGGCACTCAGTCTGCCCTTGACCCCCGGCTTGCGCAACAGGGTCACGATCAGCCCCGTTATGTACGCCATGCCCGACGGCACCCACCATTTCCGCTTCAGCTGTGCCACCTTGACCACCACCTCGCAGTCAAAGCCCACGTTGACCATATTGATGGCATAGCGGTCGTTACAGCGGATCAGATCGATCGGATGCACGTCCGCCCGAAGCTGTGCCTCGATGTCGCCAAAATTGTCCCGAAAGGTGAAATTCCGCACAAAATCGTTCCCCGTTCCCGACGGAACAAGTCCCACGGCAATTCGCTCTCTGCCCTCTGCCGCCATGGCACCGCAGACCACCTCGCCAAGCGTTCCGTCTCCGCCACAGGCATAGAAGCGAAGCTCCTCGTCGGGATACTCCCGTGCCGTGCGGATCACATAGTCGGTGGCATCTCCCACGCCCTCGGTCAGATACACCGTCACCTCGGTATCGCTCTGCTTATAGCATTGCTCGATGCGAGCCTTCAGCTCCTCCGCCACATTGGTTCTGCCTGCCGCAGGGTTGATGACAAAACAGTATTTCATGAAAGCCCTCCCGTGTCCGCCATGGCGGATATTTTTGCTTTGCGCCGCATACACTGGTATCGGTCAGCCCGACCCGACGGCATTTTTTGTTGTTTCATACTATTATACCACAAAATTCGTCCGCCGTCAATCCATAAAAAACAGGTACCTTTGTTTTTTTTCGGCATATGCTGTTACAGAACTGCCAAAAATCCCTTCCATGGGCATCAAAGGAGGAATCACCATGCAAATCGACCGATCTGCCATTGACCGTCTGCTTCGTCTGAACGACAACCAACTCAAGACCATCATCACCCGTCTGGCGGCGGAAAGCGGGATCGACCCCGCCGACTTCAACATCGACCCGAAAAGCATTGAAAGCATCCGTCACGCCCTCAGCACCGCCACGAATGACGATCTGCGTCGGGTCGCTGAGCAATACGAAGCCAACAAGAACAAGAGAGGATAAGCCATGGAGCGCACCGATCACCTTCCCGATCAGGAGACGGGAGCCGCCGCTCCGCCCCCTCTTTCGGATGCCATTGCCCGTCTGATGGCACAGCCCGAGCTTCTTTCCATGGTCGCCTCGGCGCTGGGTGCGCCTGCGCCGACTGCCGCCGCCCCCTCCAATGGGGAGAATGCGACGGAGGTCACACCGAGTAGTACCGAGAGCGAGACCAAGGAGCTACCCTCTGTCTCGGAGGAAAGCACGCCTGCCGTCTCCCCCGCCTCCGCTTCTCTGCCCGATCTGATCGCTACCTTAGCGCCTCTGCTTGGCGGCGGCAAAGGCTTGCCCTCAGCGGGAGGCGGTCATCGGGGCAAGGAGGATGACCGCACCTGTCTGCTCCGTGCCCTGAAGCCCTATCTCAGTCCGGGACGGCGGGAGGCAATTGAAACCATGATCCGCCTGTCTGTGCTTTCGGACACGCTGAAGCACCTCGGCTGAGCCTGTCATCTCATCGAAGAAAGGAGGACATCGAGCCTGTATGTACGCACGACAACCGCCCGAGGGCAGACCCCCACGCCCCCTTCGGGTTCCCCGCAATTACAGCGGCAACGCCTTTTCCCGAGAGGAGCCGATCCTGTCGGCAAGCACGGAGGAGCCGGCTGAGCCGATCCCGCCTGAGACGACCGCCGAAGCTGTTTCGGCAGAGACCGAACAGCCTTCCTCCCCTCGATCGGAGCCGCCGACCGATGCCGCCCCCACAGCGGCAAAGCTCTTTTCCGCACCCGGCTTTCGGCTGGATTTCGGCCGCCTGTTCCGTAAGGATCGGGGCTTCGGGATCGGTACGGAGGAGCTCCTCCTCTTGGGGCTGATCCTCCTCATATCCCAAAGCAATACCAAGGACGACCTGCTCTTCTTGCTGTTGCTGCTGTTGTTTGTTGAGTAAGAAAGAATGGAAGGAAGAAGCGTACTTTTTTCTTTTAAAAAAGAAAAAAGTACCAAAAAAGAAAATATGACAAAATGGTTTGCACTCTCCACGGATACTGTCGATTATTTTTTGCAACGTTTTCTTTTGGTACCTTTTCTTTTTCAAAAGAAAAGGTACAACACCCATAAAATTCACACAGTTATCACAATTCAGGAAAAATTTTCACAGAATTTTCCGCAAAACGCAACCGTATGTTAAAAATTATATGGTATGATAATATATCATACAGGAATGAAGGAAGAAGGAAATCAAAATGTTAGAACTCAAGCAAATCGTCAAGACCTATGTCACGGGCGACAGTGAGGTACATGCGCTGAACGGCGTCAGCCTGAAGTTCCGGGAAAACGAATTTGTTTCGATCCTCGGACCGTCGGGCTGCGGCAAGACCACCATGCTCAACATCATCGGCGGTCTGGATCGCTACACCTCGGGCGATCTCGTCATCAACGGCACCTCCACCAAGGAATTTCGGGATGGGGATTGGGACTCCTACCGCAACCACTCTATCGGCTTTGTCTTTCAGAGCTACAACCTCATCCCCCATCAGACCGTCCTTTCCAATGTGGAGCTGGCGCTGACGCTGTCGGGCGTTTCCAAGGGAGAGCGCCGCACCCGTGCCATTGAGGCACTGACCAAGGTGGGACTGGGCGATCAGCTTCACAAGAAGCCGAATCAGATGTCGGGCGGACAGATGCAGCGTGTCGCCATTGCGAGAGCCTTGGTAAACAACCCCGATATTCTGCTTGCCGACGAGCCGACGGGTGCGCTTGACACACAGACCAGCGTACAGATCATGGAGCTTCTGAAGGAGGTCTCCCAAGACAAGCTGGTCATCATGGTCACTCACAATCCCGAGCTTGCCGAGGAATATTCCACACGGATCGTCCGTCTGCGGGATGGCGAGGTCATCGACGATACCGCTCCCTTTGGCGGTGAGGAGCTGATCTCTCAGCCGACCGCCGAGACTGCCGCACTGACCAAGCAGGAGAAAAAGGCACAGAAGAAGGAGCAAAAGGAGCGGCAGAAGAAAAACAAGACCTCCATGTCCTTCCTGACCGCCCTCTCGCTGTCCAAGAACAATCTGCTGACCAAGAAGGGACGTACCATTCTGACCTCCTTTGCGGGCTCCATCGGTATCATCGGCATTGCGCTGATCCTGTCCCTCTCCAACGGCATTCAGCTATTCATCGATCAGGTGCAGGAGGACACGCTGTCCACCTATCCCCTGTCGATCACCAAGACCACTGCCGACTACACCGCCATGCTCTCTGCCATGACGCAGGTCTCGGAGGTGAACCCCGAGGAGCTGGATGAGGATATGATCTACATTGACGACTCCTTGGGTACCATGATGTCCGCCATGAGTGCCACGGTCGAGAATGATCTGACCTCCTTCAAGGCGCACCTGGATGAGAACTATCAGGCCATCGCTTCGGCGGTCAGTGACATTCAGTACACCTACGATCTGAACTTGCAGATCTACACCGAGGACGGCTCGGTGCAGGTATCCCCCACCACCATCTTCGACAACATGGGCTCCTCCTTCCAAGGCATTGGCGAGATGATGGAGAGCATGGGCGGCATGGGCATCTTTTCGGAGATGATCGACAACCAAGACCTGCTGGATCAGCAATATGAGCTGGTGGGTGAAGGCAGCCATTGGCCCGAAAACGAAAATGAGGTCGTGCTGGTGGTGGGCAAGAACAACACCGTCAGCAAAATGACCCTGTATATGCTGGGCGTGCTCGATCAGAGCGAGCTGGAGGATATCATGAAGCAGCTCATGACCGAGGGCGAGTATGAGGCGTCTCACATGGAGCCTCTGCCCTTGGAGGACTTCTTGGGTATGAAGTTCCGCCTGCTCAACGCCTATGAATTTTATGAAAAGACCGACAAGACCTATGTGGGCGAGGACGGACAGACCTACAACATCTGGAATAAGGCGATCTACGAGCAGGAGAAATTCGTGGCCGAGAACGGCACGGAGCTTGTGATCTCGGGTATCGTCCGCCCCAAGGAGGGAGTCAGCGGAACCTCCATCAGCGGTGCTGTCGGCTACACCCGTGCGCTGACCGACAAGATCCTTGCCGAGACCGCCGAGAGCGAGATCATCAAGCAGCAAAAGGCGACCCCCGAGACCAATGTCCTGACGGGCTTGAAGTTTGAGCGTATCCCCTACACCAAGGAGAACATCAACGAGCTGATCGACAAGGTGGACGATACCACCATGGAGCAGCTATACGCCTTTATGACAGCGCAAATCTTCTCCAATGAGGAATTCCTCACCAAATTGCAGGTCACGCCCGAGAATTTTATGGGCTTTGCCGCCATCATGAATGAGGAACAGCAGACCATGCTGGTGGATTCCATGCTATCTGCCGCCAAGGCAAACCCTGCCAATGCGATGAGCTTGGAGATGCTTCGGTCGACCGTGGCAACCATGAAGCTGGGTGCGGAGGGCAAGGATGTGACGATGGAAAAGCTCCTTCCCCTGCTTTCGGCGCAGGAGCGGCTCATCCTCATCAACGGCATTCCGCAGAGTGAGCAGATGCCCATGGATATCGTGGGCTTGAAGGATCTGTGCCCCGACGAAGCCATGAACGAGATCTATGCGTATATGAATGAGCAGATCAAGGGCATGAGTGTCAATGACGAGACCTTCCCCCTGCTGCTTGGCTTTATGGGTGACGAGGAATTTGCCACCATGGAGCAGACCCTCTATAATCTTGCTCCGCAGACCGATGCCACCTACGATTCGGTGCTTGCCGATCTGGGTGATGCCGAAAAGGCTTCCCCCGCCTCCATCAACTTCTATGCCAAGGATTTTGAATCCAAGGAGGTCATTGAGACCTTTATCAAGGACTACTCCGACAGTCAGACCGACGAGACCAAGAAGATCCAGTACACCGATATGATCGGTGCGCTGATGTCGGGCGTATCCACCATCATCGACGTCATTTCCTACGTGCTGGTGGCGTTCGTCTCGGTCTCTTTGGTGGTATCGTCCATCATGATCGGCATTATCACCTATATCTCAGTGCTGGAGCGTACCAAGGAGATCGGCATTCTGCGTGCCATCGGTGCGTCCAAGAAGGATATCTCCCGTGTGTTCAACGCCGAAACCCTCATCGTGGGCTTTGCGGCGGGACTGATCGGCGTGGTCGGTACGATCCTGCTCTGTCTGCCCATCAATGCCATCATCCATGCGCTGACGGGTATGGACAACATCAATGCGGTGCTTCCTTGGGTAGCGGCGATCGTCCTTGTGGGCATCAGCATGCTGCTGACCTTCATTGCGGGACTCATCCCCTCCAAGGTCGCCTCCAAGAAAGACCCTGTGGAGGCTCTGCGCTCCGAATAACGATCGCAAAACGCAACAAAAAAGAAAGGAACACTCGCCTGCGGAGCGACCCCTCCGCAGGCGGGTATCTCATACGTTATGGGTAAATTCAAAAACAAAGTCAGCCGATTTTTCTACGGTCGGTACGGAACCGACACGCTCAATAAGACCCTGCTTTGGGTATACATCGCCATCGTGCTGATCCACACCGTTGCCTCCTTCTTTCTCCCCGATGGGGTGCGGGCACTGGTGGGCATTTTCTATTTTCTGATCTGCTCGGTGCTGATCGTGCTGATCTTCTTTCGGATGTTTTCCCGCAACATCCCCAAGCGGCGGCGGGAGAATGAACGCTTTTGCGGATTTTTCCGTCTGCGGCGCAATCGCTTTCGGGACAGAAAGACACATGTCTATCGGAAATGCCCCGCCTGCGGTGCCGTGCTGCGTCTGCCGAAGGCAAAGGGCAAGCACCGTGTGGTCTGCCCCCGTTGCAAGCATCGGTTTGAGGTAAAGGGATAACGAATATTACGGGCGACCGACGGTCGCCCGTTTTCGGTCTGTCGAAAAAGTGTTGTTGTTCACACGCACTTCATCAGCCTTCCCCAGCGGGGAAGGCTTATGAACTATGTGCATACATAGCAAAAATAAATTTGCAATATTTTCTTTTTCTGCCTTTTTTCTTTTTTAAAAGAAAAAAAGTAGATTTCCCTCTTGCATATTTCCCTCAAATCTTATATAATAATAAGGAACATTGATTTTTCGGAGGTGCGTGATGACAACAGGGGAAAACCGCTTACAAGCCTACATACACGGTCGGTCGTGTGAGCTTCTCGGACTGGGCGTGACGCACACGCCGCTGGCGTCTCTGCTGTGCGACATGGGCATTTTGCTGACCGTTCGGGACAAAAAGCCCCTATCGGAGCTGGGTGAGGCGGCGCAGGCACTGGCTGAGCGTGGCGTGCGCTTCGTGACGGGCGAGACCTGCTTTGACGACCTTGACGGCGAGCTGATCTTCCGCTCCCCCGGCATTCGCCCCGACCGAGGTGGGCTTCGTGCCGCCGTCGAACGGGGTGCCGAGCTGACGGGCGAGATCGAGCTGTTTCTGAGACTGACCGATGCCGAGACCTTTGCCGTCACGGGCAGTGACGGAAAGACCACCTCCACCACGCTGACAGGGCTGTTCCTTGAAGCGGAGGCACAGCGGACGGGCGGCACACAGGTGTTTGTGGGGGGCAACATCGGCACTCCTCTCCTTGACCGTCTGTCACAGATCGGCAAAAAAGACAAAGCCGTGCTGGAGCTGTCCAGCTTTCAGCTTATGACCCTGACCCATGCCCCTCGCTTTGCGGCAGTCACCAACCTGTCGCCCAACCATCTGGACTGGCACACCGACATGGCGGAATACGTTGCCGCCAAGGAGCGGATCGTGGGCGAAAACACCGAGCGGCTGGTGACCAACGCCGACAACGCCGTGACCGCCGAGCTTGCCGAACGTCTGCTGCGGCGGCGTGAGAGCGGCGAGCCGACCCCTGCTCTGTTCCTGTTCTCCTCTCAAAGGACCGAGTTTTCTTCGCTCTTTCCCCATGGGGCGGGCAAGGAGGACCGAGCTATCTATCTGCGGAATGGACACATCGTCCTGTCGGACGGCAAGCAGGAGACCCCTCTTCTTGATACCCGACGCATCCGTGTGCCGGGGCGGCATAATATCGAAAATTTCATGACCGCCATGGGGCTGACCTATGGCTCTGTCGATCCCTCCGTCTACGGTGCGGTCGCCGATACCTTCGGCGGCGTGGCGCACCGCTTGGAGCATATCCGAACCCTTGGCGGTGCGGACTATTACAACAGCTCCATTGATTCCTCCCCCAGCCGTACCGCCGCCGCTCTGTCCGCCCTTGCGGGACGGGATATCGTCATCATCTGCGGCGGCTATGACAAGAAGATCCCCTTCGCCCCCCTTGCCGAAAGCCTCTGCCGCCATGCACGGGCTGTGGTGCTGACAGGAGCGACCGCCGACAAGATCGAGCAAGCACTCCTTGCCTATGCTCCCAATGAGGAGGATAGACCCGCTATTTTGCGCCGACCCGATTTTGCGGATGCCGTCCGTGCCGCCCATTCTCTGGCAAGACCCGGCACCTGCGTCCTCCTCTCCCCCGCCTGCGCCAGCTTCGATGCCTTCCGTAACTTCGCCGAACGAGGCGATACCTTCCGCAGGCTTGTGGGGGAGTTGGAATAAGGAGTTATGAGTTAGAAAGAAACGATTCGTACTTTTTTCTTTTAAAAAAGAAAAAAGTACCAAAAAAGAAAACGGAACAAAAAATATATTTGTCAGTGTTTTCTTTTGCTTACTTTATCTTTTTTGACAAACCTTCAAGATAAAATTTTGCAGTGTTTTCTTTTGCCTACTTTTCTTTTTTAAAAGAAAAGTAGGGCGCATCCTCTGAAAATTTACAAATTGTGATAGAAATTCCAAAAAAGCTATGATATAATAAAGGATAAACCGAAAGGAAAGGAAGTTCCAACTATGACAAAGAAATTGATCGCCCTGTGTCTGGCGATTTTACTGATCTTATGTGCGACCGCCTGTGCCAAGGAAAATGACGGCATCCCCGAGGGCATGAAATCGGTCACTGTGGCGGGCGAGCCGTTCCGTCTGTATGTTCCCGAACACTGGAGTGCCAACACGGCATCGGGGATCTCCTGTGCCTATCTGTCCGCCGATTCAAAGATCATCGTCAGCGCCCGCTATCGGCTTGCGGACGGCATGACGCCCGACGGCTTTCTGAGTCTGTGTGAGGAGCAATTTGCCGAGACCTGTGAGGATTTTTCTGTCACCGAGCGGAGCGCTGCCATTCTCGGCGGCAAGGATGCGCTCAAGCTCTCCTACACCGTCACCGAGGACGGTCGGGAGATGACCTGCTTCCTTGTCTGCACCGAAGCCGAGGGCGATCTGATCTATCTGTCGGGCTACTGTCCGAGTGATCTGTGGGAGCTGTACGCCTCCGAGTTCGATTCAATCATCAATGCCTTCGCCCTTGCCCCCCGTTCCGACGGGAACGGCGAGGTCTTTACCGACAAAAATACCCCCGAGGGGATGGAGATCGCCTCCGCCAAGCACTTGGAGTACCGTTTTTATGTGCCGCAGACTTGGGTGTGTGATGCCGAAAGCGGCGTATCCGAGGCATATTTCCCCGAGAGCGAACGTGCCAACGTGACCGTCACCTCTTACTCTCCCAACCGCTCTCTGTCGGTACAGGAGTATTTTGAGAGCTGTGAGCGAGACTATGAAAAGACCCTTCCCGCCTATGAGCGGATCGGCATGACCGAGCGAACGGTTTCGGGGCGGTCGGCGTATTCCTACACCTATCGCACGACGGTGGAGGAACGGGAATTTACCGTTATGCAGACCCTGTTTGCCTATAACGAAATGATCTATTCGATCACCTACACCGCCCTGTCCGAGCAGTTTGAGTCGCACCTGTCGGACGTGGAAGCAATGCTTGACGCCTTTTCGTTCCGATAAGGAAAAAGAATGAAAAGTGAATTGGTTTAAACGGGCGAACACAGTTCGCCCCTACGGAGGAGGGAGGAAGAACCACCATACCCCGTAGGGGCGACCTGCGGTCGCCCGCCGAAGAGAATGAAATTTGAATCGGCTTGGAACGAGTGAACATATTCCAAACAACCAAACGAACGGAGATACCATGAACAAACCGATGATCTATTTAGACAACAGTGCCACCACGCCCCTGTCGGCGGCGGCAAGGGAGGCGATGCTCTGTGCCATGGAGACCTTCGGCAACCCTTCCTCTCTGCACCCTGCGGGACAGGCAGCGCAAAAGCTGACCGATACGGCAAGAGAGCAGGTCTTGTCGGGACTGGGATTGCGCCCAAGGCAAAAGAGCGGCACACTCGTCTTTACCTCCTGCGGCACAGAGGCATCCTCGCTGGCGCTCTTGGGCAGTGTCTACGCCAAGGAGCGGCGGGTAGCGAACCGCATTCTGACCACCGACTCGGAGCATCCCTCCGTGAGTCGGGTCATGGACAGGCTGGCGCAGAGCGGCTTTGAGGTCATCCGCCTTTCCACCCGCGGCGGCGTGCTTTCGGCGGACGAGCTGGAGGCGGCTCTTGACCGTCCGATCCTTCTGGCTTCCTTTATGCTGGTCAACAACGAAACAGGTGCCGTCTATGACGTGGGCAGGCACTTCCGTCGGATCAAAGCCGTCTGGCCCGATGCCGTCACCCACTGCGATGCGGTACAGGGCTTTCTGAAGGTTCCCTTCACGCCCGCCTCTCTGTGCGCCGATCTGATCTCCCTGAGCGGTCATAAGCTCCATGCGCCCAAGGGCGTGGGTGCCTTGTATATCGCAGAGCCGATCCGAACGGCGAAAAAGCTCCTTCCCCTCCTCCTCGGCGGCGGACAGGAGGGCGGCATGCGGTCGGGGACAGAGAACGTCTGCGGCATTGCCGCCTTCGGTGCGGCGGTGGCGGATGCCTGCAAGCAGGGAGACGCCCTGCGGCAGAAGCTGTGCGACCTGCGGAGCTACGCAGAGGAACGCCTCTCTCCCTTGGAGCTTCGTATCAACCGCCCGCAAGGTGAGCGTGCGCCCCATATTCTGAACATCACCCTGCCGAGTATCCGAAGCGAGACCATGCTCCACGCCCTGTCGGCAGACGGTATCTGCGTGTCGGCAGGCTCTGCCTGCTCCTCTCACGCCAAGACCCACAGCGAGAGCCTGCTTGCCTTTGGGCTGACCCCTTCTGAGGCGGACTGCTCCTTGCGGATCAGCTTTTCCGAGCAGAACACACGGGCGGACATTGACGCCCTTGCCGACTCCCTGCAAAAAAATCTCGCCCGCCTCGTGCGGGTGCGGTAAATGAAAAAGGACGAGAAACACTCTCGTCCTTTTTTCTTACTTTTTCGATAACTTCTGCTTGCGGACGTCGGTGCCCGTAAACAGGATGGGGTGGTATTCGCCAAGGAGACGGCTGGCGATCCGCTCACCGTAGCGGCTCTCCAGCTCCCGAAAGCTGAGATTTGAATTGATGATGGTGCATTTGCCCGTGTTGATACGGCGGTTTATCAGGTCGTAAATGCAGGACAGGGTGAACTGGTTCGTCACCTCGGTGCCCAGATCGTCCACAATAAGCAGCTCCGCCTCGGCGTAACGGCTCGGGTCGTTCCCCGCACCGCTTCCGTCACCGAACCGCTTTGCCTCAAAGTCGCCCAGCATCCCCACCGCCGTGACGTATACCACGTCAAAGCCTCGGTCGATGACCTTCTTTGCGACCGCCGTGGACAGATGGGTCTTGCCCAGCCCCGTGCCGCCCAGCAACAGATAATTCCGATAGGTGCTTCTTTCAAATTCCTCGGCAAATTTCTGCAAGCCCGCCACCGCCATCCGCATTGCCTCGCAATTGCCGCCCGCACGGTAGTAGTCCAGCGAGAAATTCTCAAAGCGTTGGGTGCGGATCAGCGTGCCAAGCCCCGACGATTCATAGCCTGCCTCGGCAAGCGCCCGCTTCATGCAGTCGCACATTTTCGTGTCCACAAAGCCCGTGTCACCGCAGATCGGGCAATCGTAATGAATGTCCGAATAGTCCTCGGCATAGCCTGCCTCCCGCAGGATCCGTCCCCGCTCGGCAAGGAGGGCATCGTTTCTCGCCCGAAGCTCGGCAAGCTTCGGCTCGGTGTTGCCGCCTGCGGCGATCACCGCCATGATATCCATGCCCGTGCCAGACAGAATGCGGTCAAGCTCCCGCACCTCGGGCAAAGCGGCATACAGCTCCAGCCGACGCTCCTGCGCCCGCTCCTGCGCCTTCAGATATTTTCGGGAATATTCCGCCTTGATCCGTATGTAATCCTGTTTGTTGTAGCTCATATTCTTTGCCTTTCTTTGTTGCAGAGGTTTTTCTGTTCGCCCGTTTAAAGCAATTCAAATTTCAACCGTCTCGGACAGTCGAGGACGCCTGTCCCTACAGATTTGCAGAAACATGGTAGGCTCGCCCATTGTACCAGCAAAATGGCTTCGCTCCCAATTGATTGTAGGGACAGGCGTCCTCGACTGTCCGTTCCATTCCGTTTCAAAATTCATCCTTTCGGCGGGAGCAAGCCCCTGCCCTACGGTGGACATTTACGCCGTAGGCGTAACATCATTTGCCCACAGGGCAAACATCATTGCCAAAGGCAACATCATTTTGCGAAGCAAAACATCATTGTCGTGACGCAAGCGTCACGACAGCTCCTCCATGCTCCGCTTAAGGGCGGCTTCGAAGAAGTCCTCCACATCATAGCTTTTGGCGATCCGATCGCCCTCCTTTTTCGCCCGCTCGGCGTCAAGGTAGCTCTGCACCTCCTCGGGGGTATGCAGACCCTCGGTATACCACTTTTCCAAAATGCTGTTGGTGTATTTGGGGGCGGGCTTCTGAATGGTATCCACCGTGATATCATACGCCAGACGGATCACGTCCATGTCATAGCCATAGACCTCCGTCCATGTCCCAAACAGCTTCTTTTCGGTGGCGGTCAGGGCTCGCTGACCCATACCGAACAGCGTCCGTATCCGCTCGATGACCTCTCCCGACCGCTCCATGCGGCTGATCCGTTCCATCACCGCCGCCGTGTCGGTCAGTCCCTCGTCGTACAACGCAAGAGCCAGCCGCTCGGCGTACCGCAGAGTCGTCTTTCCCTTGCTTACGATATAGCTAAGGATCGTCAGCACCGCCGCCTCGTCAAAGCCAAGCTGATCCACCAGCCCCATCAGAATGCCCACGTCATAGGTGCGGAACATCCGCCCCATGATCCGCTGCGCTTCGTCGATGAACTGGGCAGAGCCTGCCCGCTGCTCCATCACCGCCGCCAGCTCCGCCGTGCTGTAAGAGCCAAGTCCGTCGCTCCGCTCGGTCACGCCCTCCCGATGCTTGCTTACCGCCGCAGGGCGTTGGGCTTCGGGCTCCTTCTTCGGTTCTGCCTTTGTTGCGGGCTTTCCTGCCCTTTTGCCGCTTCCCTGCCGTACAAGACCTGCGCCCCGCCAGAATTTCAAGGAGGCATCCGCCTCGCTCTCTTCCATGTCCAACGCCGCCGCCAGCTCCGCCGCCGACAGACCGCCCTCGCCGTCTCCCGACAGCAAAAGGAGCGCAAGAGCCCGCAGATCGTTCTCGTCCGCCTGCTTCAACAGCTCGCCCGCCGCCTCGGGGATCGCCGTACGGTCCACCCACAGACGGGCGCTTTTTTTCGTTTCGGTCTTACTCATTTCGTGCCGTCCTTTTTGGCGTCCTTCTTCTCCGATGACATCCGCTGGGCTACCTCGTAGCACAGGGTCATCAGCGAGTCGCCGATATGTACGTTTTCTACTACAATACCGCTGTTCCCCACATTCAACTCCTTGCCCGTGAAGTTCCAAATGCCGTGAATGTCGGTCTCGGCAAGCCGCCGCGCCGTCTCGGGTGCATGCTCCTTGGGAAGCGTGAGAATGACGATCTCCACCGCCAGTGCCTTCAGCTTCTCCTCCAGCTCGTCCATGGAATACACAGGCGCATTGCCGATCGTTTTCCCGATGACGGCGGGGGATACGTCAAACATCGCCACCACATCCATGCCTCGGTTCTCGAACATCGGACTGCTCACCAGCGCCGTGCCCAAGTTACCTGCACCGATCACCGCCGCACGGAAGCCGAAGCCCACGCCGAGAAGCTCACAGATCTTCGTGTACAGATAGTTGACATTGTACCCGTAGCCCTGTTGTCCGAAGCCGCCAAAGCAGTTCAGATCCTGTCGGATCTGCGACGCAGTAAGGTTCATCATGCGGGACAGCTCCGCCGAGCTGACTCTCGTCTTGCCCATGCGGATCAATTCTCTTAAATATCGGAAGTATCTCGGAAGCCGCCGAATGACCGCAGACGATACCTGCGGACGAAAACAGTCTCTGCCGTCAATTTCACGGCTTAGCTGCTCCAACGACTCCTCTCTCTCTTTTTTCTGTTCACTCATCGTATCTCTTTCCTTTACTCAGTTATGGGGATGCGCCTTACTTTTCTTTTAAAAAAGAAAAGTAAGCAAAAGAAAACATTGCCAAATTTATCTTCAAAGTTTGCAAAAAAGATAAAACAACCAAAAGAAAACATGGCAAAATATATTCGCTATGTTTGCACTTACATCGTTGTAGGGACAGACGTCCTCGGCTGTCCGTAAAAAAGGTTGCAAAAGAAAACATTGCAAAAAACATTCTTAAAGTTTGCAAAAATTCTTTTACCATGTTCGCACATACATGATAAGCCTTCCCCAGCGGGGAGCATAGGTCGCAAGCGACCTTGTCGAATTTGCCAAAGGCAAATATCGAGGGGACTACGGGCAATATTTGCGAAGCAAATTTGCAAGTTGCGAAGCAACTATGTGGATGAGGAGAGCAACTTTTGTGCTGTGCAAACGGCGATCTCCTCATCCGTCTTGCCTGACGGCAATCCACCTTCCCCGCTGGGGAAGGCTGACGAAGTGAGTGCGAACATGCCATTTTTCGCAAACGCCACGGCTACCGTCAAATTGTTTTTTGTTTCGTTTTCTTTTTTGGTACTTTTTTCTTTTTTAAAAGAAAAAAGTACCATTCCCCTCTCCGCTATCTCAATCACACGCCGAAGCATTGAGGGAGGTATCGGCGAAGGTGCCGTTTTGATATTCAAAATAGCCTGCCGCCGCCACCATGGCGCCGTTATCGCCACACAGGCTGCGGGAGGGCGTACAGAAGGCTGCGCCCCGCTGGCGGCAAAGTGCCTCCAGCTCTCTGCGGATATGGGAATTTGCCGCCACGCCGCCTGCCAGCACAAGGGTCTTGGCTCCCGACTGTGAAAGGGCAAGCTCGGTCTTGCGCCGAATGGCATCCACGACCGTTTTCGTATAGGAGGCGGCAAGGTCGGCGGCATTCGGCTCTCTGCCCTTCTGCCGCTCACCGTTGATATAGTTCAGTGCGGCGGTCTTGAGACCGCTGAAGGAAAACTCCGCCGTGTCTCCCAAAAGGGCGGGTGAGGGGAGCTTGATCGCCGTCGGGTCGCCCTCATACGCCAGCCGATCCATCTCGGCGCCGCCCGGATAGGGCATACCGATGACCCGTCCGATCTTGTCGAACGCCTCGCCTGCCGCATCGTCTCTCGTTCCGCCGATCTCGCAGAACTCGGTGTAGGAATCCACCCGATAATAGGAGGTGTGTCCCCCCGAAACGACCAGCGCCAAAAAGGGCGGCTTCAGGTCGGGATATTCCAAATACGCCGCCGCCACGTGCGCCTTGACGTGGTTCACCGCCACCAAGGGAATGCCGTGGGCAAATGCCAGCGACTTGGCAAAATTCACGCCGACCAGCAACGCCCCGATCAGCCCCGGATGAGAGGTCACCGCCACACAGTCCACGTCGGCAAGCATCACGCCCGCCGTCTCCAGTGCCTCATAGGTGATGCCGCTGATCGCCTCAATGTGCGCGCGGCTGGCTATTTCGGGAACTACTCCGCCGTATAGCCGATGTATTTCGATCTGCGACGCTACGATGTTGGAAAGGATCTCTCTCCTTCCCTCCTCCATGCGGATCACCGCCGCAGAGGTCTCGTCACAGGAGCTTTCCATGCCTAAGATAATCATATCGTTCTCCTTGGGGCAACTTGTAGGGCGTTGCCCCACTCCCCACTTAAAAACTTTTTGAAAAAAGTTTTTAAGAATTTCAAAAACTTTCAAAAAAATTTTAGATTGCTATGTTTTGCGGACAGTCGAGGACGCCTGTCCCTACGAGTTTGCAGAGACATAGCAGGCTCGCCCATTGTACAAGCAAAACGGCTTCGTACCCATTCGATTGTAGGGACATAGCAGGCTCGCCCGTTGTACAGGCAAAACGGCTTCGTACCCATTCGATTGTAGGGACAGGCGTCCTCGACTGTCCGTTCCGTTTCAAATTTCATCCTATACAGAAATGGCGGCAACATATAACACCGCATGTTCGGTCGGGCGGCGGTAGAAATTTTTCCGCACACCGCAGGGGGAAAAGCCCATGACTTGATACAGGTGTTGGGCGGCGACATTGGATTCCCTGACCTCCAAAAAGACACGGCGAAGCCCTTTTTGAGCCGCCTCGTCAAGGAGAGTCTGCACCGCCATACGTCCAAAGCCCTGTCGGCGGAAATCGGGATGGGTGGCGACATTGGTCACCGAACCCTCGTCAAGAACAGCCGTCATGCCGCCGTAGGCGACCACCCGACCGTCCACCGTCACGACTGCGCCAAAGCCTCCCTCCGAGCAAAGGAGGGCAAGGCTCTGCTCCGACCAAGGCTCAGCGAAGCACAGCCGCTCCAGCTCTGCCACCTCTGACAGGTCGGCGGCAGTCAGGAGACGAACCGCAACCGCAGCCACGGCTCAATACCCGAACACACCCGTCAGGGAGTCGTCGTTCTCGATCCACTCCTGCACGGGAATGATCCGATATTCGTCCTTCGTATCCCGCACCACCACGGTCGCAATGCCCGCATTGATGACCAACCGCTTGCACATCATACAGCTTGACGTACCGCTGACGACCGAGCCGTCCTTGGGGTCGATGCAGGTCATATACAGCGTTGCGCCCAGCATCCGCTCTCGTGCGGCGGCAATGATGGCGTTCGCCTCGGCATGCACCGAACGGCACAGCTCATACCGCTCCCCCCTCGGAATATTCAGCTTGTCCCGCATGCAGTAGCCCAGATCACTGCAATTCTGCCGACCTCTGGGCGCACCGTTGTAGCCCGTGGAGACGATCACATCGTCCTTCACGATAATGGCACCGTATTTTTTTCGCAGACAGGTACACCGCTCCGCCACGGTCTGGGCAATGTCTAAGTAATAGTTATGCTTGGAAACTCTGCTCATCCTGTTTTTACTCCGTTCCGAGGATCGCTCCTCCGTTTTTGACACATACACCATTCATTATACAACAAAACACGGAAGAAATCAAGGTTTTTTTCTATATTTTTATATATTTCTATTTTTTACCGTCGGAGAGCTCCTGTTCCATGGTGTGCAGACTCCGCTCCCATGCCGCATCAAAGAAGCTGTCGATGTCATAGCTCGGCTCGGACAGACGGGGTGAGGCTCTGCCCGACGGCATCCGCTCCCTGTCGCTCTGCCACCAATCCCACAGAATATCGGCTACCCGCTTGCCTCCGTGGGCATACAGTGCCGCCCTGTCGGCTTTTTCCCGCAGATAGGCGGGAGAGACGCCCCTGTTCAGCAAGCTCTGCTTTTCCTCCTGCGAAAGCTGCGGAGCAGCCGAGAGAGACGGCGAAGCCGTGGGGGAGATACACTCATTCTCACTCTCATTAACATTATCATTATCAATAACATTAACATTCTCATTCTCATTATCAGGTTTTTTTGCTTTTTCAAAAAACCTTAAGGTTTTTTCGTTAAAAAAAGAATCCTTAAGGTTTTCTTCCCCTCTCTCTTCTTTTTTCGGTCTACCGCCTTTTTTGCCGCCTTCTGACCGTTTTTCCACAATTTTCATGTATTCCTCACGATCCCGATCCATGGTATCCTTTATAAAAGAAAACGCCATTTCCACAGGGCGAGACAATCCCTTGGGAAGCGTTCCCTTGGCATCATATTCAAAAATTGCCGTAATCAATTCTCCACGTTCTTGCATTGTCAAAAGTCCGAATTGGTTCATAAAGCTATGGTATAAAATAAAGCTCTTTCGCTCATTTTTTGACATTTGTATACGCTCCTTTTCTTTGTTGCGTACAGTATATCATAAAATTCCGTCTCAAAAAGTGACTTTTTGTCTCACTTTGTCTCACTTTTTAAGGTTTTTTGATACTTTGGCATGCGACCCATTCCATTCCGTTTCAAATTTCGACCTTCTCGGACAGTCGGGGACGCCTGTCCCTACAATCCATTGGGTACGAAGCCGTTTTGCCTGTACAATGGGCGAGCCTGCTATGTTTTTGCAAACCGTAGGGACAGGCGTCCTCGACTGTCCGTTCTCAAACGCTTCAAAATTTCCCCATTTTTTGTGCGGCAAGGACGGTCGCCGTGCATATCCATGCGGGCAAAGGCACATACTAACATACACGATCAAACGGAAGGAGAAAAACCGTGAGTACACAAAAACAACAACCCAACGCTCCGCAGAGGCGTTTTGCCGCTCCTCTGACGGGGCAAGCCGTACCCTTGGAGGAGGTTCCCGACGCCGTCTTTTCCGACCGCATTTTGGGAGACGGCTGTGCCATTCTGCCCACGGAGGGCAAGCTATACAGCCCTGTGGACGGCGTGGTATCCTCCATTGCCGACGCCCGCCACGCCTACGGCTTCACCGCTCAGGACGGCACTGAGCTGCTGGTTCACATCGGACTGGACACCGTGACCCTTGGCGGAGAAGGCTTTTTCCCCAAGGTATCGGTTGGCGAGAAGGTCAAGCGGGGACAGCTCATTGCTGAATTTGACCTCGACCTCATCCGCAAAAAGGGGCTTTCTCCCCTCACCCCCGTCCTGCTCTGCGACCTGCCCCGCGGGGCAAGCGTGTCCTTCTCCACGGGCAATGTCCGCCGGGGAGACGATCTGCTGACCCTTCAGGCGGAGGAATCCCCCGCCCCAAAGCAGGCTCCCCCCAAAAAAGAGAAAAAGCGAATCAATTTTGATTTTCTGCAAAAGCTGGGCAAGGTGCTGATGGTGGTCATCGCCGTCATGCCCGCTGCGGGACTTGCCATCAGCCTCGGCAAGCTCATCGCCATGGCAAGCGACATCACGTGGCTTGCCACCTCGGGCAGTATCCTTGAGAACATCGGCTGGGCGATCATCGGCAACTTCCATCTGCTCTTTGCCGTCGCCATCGGCGGCTCATGGGCAAAGGATCGGGCGGGCGGAGCGTTTGCCGCCGTCATCGCCTTTATCCTCATCAACAACATCACCGGCTCGATCTTCGGCGTGAGCGCCGACATGCTCGCCACGGAGGGAGCGGTCACCCACACCCTGTTCGGCAAGGAGATCCCCGTGGAGGGCTACTTTGTCTCTGTCCTCGGCTCGCCCGCCCTGAATATGGGCGTGTTCGTGGGCATCATTGCGGGCTTCTTGGGCGGTATCCTCTATAACAAATACTACAACTTCCGCAAGCTCCCCAACGCCCTGTCCTTCTTCAACGGCAAAAGATTCGTTCCGCTGGTGGTCATCCTCTGGTCGGTCATCGTCTCGCTCGTGCTGGCGGTGGTCTGGCCCACCGTCCAGTCGGGCATCAATGCCTTCGGTGTGTGGATCGCCAATTCGGCGGACACCTCCCCCGTCCTCGCCCCCTTCATCTACGGAACCTTGGAGCGTCTGCTCCTTCCCTTCGGGCTGCACCACATGCTCACCATCCCCATGAACTACACCTCCTTCGGCGGAACCTATATCATCCAAACGGGAGCAAGTGCGGGAACTGCCGTATTCGGACAAGACCCCCTGTGGCTGGCATGGATCACCGACCTTATCAACTTCAAGGCGGCGGGCGATACCGCCTCCTATGAGGCGCTGCTCAACGGCGTGACCCCCGCCCGCTTCAAGGTGGGACAGATGATCGGTGCGACGGGACTTCTGCTCGGCGTGGGGCTTGCCATGTACCGCCGTGTGGACAAGGACAAACGCAAGCGGTACCGCTCCTTCTTCTTCTCGGCGGCGCTGGCGGTCTTTCTGACAGGCGTGACCGAGCCGCTGGAATTCATGTTCATGTTCTGTGCCATCCCCCTCTATATCGTCTATTCGGTGCTTCAGGGAGCCGCCTTTGCGTTAGCGGGCATCTTTGACTTGCGCCTGCACTCCTTCGGCAACGTGGAGCTTGCCACTCGGCTCCCCATGTCCTTCCGTGCGGGGCTGGGCATGGACGTGCTGAACTTTGTCATTGCTTCGGTGGTTTTCTTCGCCATCGGCTATTTCGTGGCATATTTTATGATTGGACGCTTCCGCTACGCCACCCCCGGTCGCCTTGGCAACTATATGGATGAGAACGCCGAGGACTTCACCGCAGACACACAGACAGCTGCCCGACCGTCGGCTTCCGATGGCAACAGCGAAGCCGAGCGGATCATCGCACTTCTCGGCGGCAGAGAGAATATCGTGCTGGTCGATTCCTGCATGACCCGCCTGCGGATCACCGTCAAGAACCCCGACCGTGTTGCCGATACGGACGCATGGCGAGCGGCGGGTGCGCTCAGCCTCCTGAAAAAGGGAGACGGCATTCAGGCGGTGTACGGCCCCCGTGCCGACGTGCTGAAATCCGATATCAATGACATTCTGTGAGGATCAAGGATGAAGCTGTTGACCCTGAACACCCACAGCCTTATCGGTGCCGACGGCGAGGCACGGCTGGCTTCGCTGTCGGAGGGGCTGGCGGAAGAAGCCCCCGACGTGGCGGCATTGCAGGAGGTGAGCCAAAGCATTGCCGCCCCCCTGTGGCGGGGAGCGATCCCGAAGAGCTTTCACGCCTGCGGCGCATCCGTCCCCCTGCGGGCGGATAACGCCGCCGCACGGCTGGTGCAAGCCCTTGCGGAGCGAGGGCTGTCCTATCACTGGCTGTGGCTCCCCGTGAAGGTGGGCTATGACCGCTACGACGAGGGGCTTGCCATCCTCTCCCAAGCCCCGCCCGCCGACATCCGTGCCTTTCCCGTCAGCCGCTGTGACGACTACCGCAATTGGCGGCGGCGCATGGCGCTCGGTGTACGCCCCGAGGGGAGCGAGACGTGGTTTTATTGCCTGCATATGAGCTGGTGGCAGGATAAGGAGGAGCCGTTTTCAGCCCAGTGGGAGCGGCTGTGCGAGGGAATTGCCGATACCCCCGACTGTTGGCTGATGGGCGACATGAATAACCCCGCCGAAGTGCGGGGAGAGGGCTATGACCGCATCCTCTGTTCGGGCTTTGAGGATGCCTTTGCCTTGGCAAAGCACCGAAACGGTGCCGAGACCGTCCGCGGCGAGATCGACGGCTGGCACGGTCGATGCACAGGCAGAGACCGCTTCCGTATCGACCATATCTGGTGCCGCCCCCGCCGACCCGTCCGCTCCTGCCGTACCGCCTTCAACGGAACCGACCGCCCTCCCCTCTCCGACCATTTCGGCGTGATTGCGGAAATATAGTGAGAGATGCGTATTTGTACTTTTTTCTTTTAAAAAAGAAAAAAGTACCAAAAAAGAAAACGAAACAAAAAATATTTAGACGCCCTTGTTATTCAATCGTTCTAATTTTAAAGCCTTCCCCAGCGGGGAGCATAGGTCGCAAGCGACCTTGTCGAATTTGCCAAAGGCAAATATCGAGGGGACTACGGGCAATATTTGCGAAGCAAATTTGCAAGTTGCGAAGCAACTATGTGGATTGAGGAGATCGCCCCAAGCACAGAGAAAATACAGAAACGAACCGTTTGTTTTTTCTAAAAGAATCTTTTTGTTTAGAAACAAGCAATTTCACACCTTAATCTGCAATGCAATCGGCGATCTCCTCATCCGTCTTGCCTGACGGCAATCCACCTTCCCCGCTGGGGAAGGCTTACAATGTATGTGCGAGCATAGCAAGAAATATCTTTGCCCATGTTTTCTTTTGCTACCTTCGCTTTTTCGCAAAACTTTAAGAAGAAATTTGCAATGTTTTCTTTTGCTTACTTTTTTTACGGACAGCCGAGGACGTCTGTCCCTACAACAATGTAAGTGCAAACATAGAAAAAATAAATTTGTCATGTTTTCTTTTGCTTACTTTTCTTTTTTAAAAGAAAAGTAAGACGCATCCCCATCCCCAACAAAGGAGAACCATATGAAACGAGAATCCGGCATTTTACTGCCCATCACTTCCCTGCCGACGCCGTATGGAATCGGCTGTTTATCCGACGACGCCTACCGCTTTGTGGACTTTCTCTGTGCGGCGGGGCAAAGCGTATGGCAAATTCTGCCCACGGGGCACACGTCCTTTGGCGACTCGCCCTATCAGGCGTTTTCGTCCTTCGCCTACAACCCCTATCTTGTTGACCTGCAAGCCCTCATTCGTGAGGGGCTTCTGACCGAGGAGGAGTGCCGAGCCGCCCGTCTTGGCGGCAGAGCGGGAGCGGTGGACTATGCCGTTCAATACGAACGCCGCTATCCCCTCCTACGTCTTGCCTACGAACGCGCACGCACGCAAGCTCCCACCCCCGAGCAGACCGCCTTTGAGAGCGAGCAGGCGGCATGGCTTGACGATTACGCCCTGTTTATGGCGATCAAGGACGCCCATCACGGCGCCCCCCTGTGGGAATGGGAGGAGCCGCTCCGTCTGCGAGACCCCGACGCCCTGAAGCGAGAGCGGGAGCGTCTTGCCTGTGACATCGGCTTTTGGCAATTCGTGCAATTCTGCGCCCACAGACAGTGGCAGGCTCTGCGGAGCTATGCCAACCGTCAGGGCATCCGCATCTTGGGCGACCTGCCCATCTATGTCAGCGCCGACAGTGCCGATGTGTGGGTGAACCCCTCCCTTTTTTGTCTGGATGACACGGGAACCCCCACTGCCGTGGCGGGCTGTCCCCCCGACGGCTTTACCCCCGAGGGTCAGCTGTGGGGCAATCCCCTGTACCGCTGGGAGGAGCATCGGCGCACGGGATACGCCTTTTGGATTGCCCGACTCTCTCACGCCTTTGCTCTCTTCGATGCCGTGCGCATCGACCATTTTCGGGGCTTTGATTCCTATTATTCTATCCCCTACGGTGCCAAAAATGCCGTCGGCGGACACTGGGAGCAGGGGCCGGGCATGGAGCTGTTCCGTGCGGTGGAGAACGTCCTCGGCAAGCGGGAGATCATTGCGGAGGATCTTGGCTACATGACCGACTCGGTGCGCCGTCTGGTCAAGGACAGCGGCTTTGCGGGCATGAAGCTGTTGCAATTCGGCTTTGACCCGTCGGATGAGGGCTTTTCCAATGAATATCTGCCCCACACCTACCCCGAAAACAGCGTTGCCTACCCCGGCACGCACGACAATCCCACCCTGAGGGGCTGGCTGGATGGGCTGTCGGCAGGAGAGAAAGCCATGCTGCGGGACTATCTGTGGGATCATCATACCCCCGACAGCGAGCTGTGCGATTCCCTGCTTGCCCTCCTCATGCGCTCCCCCTCCCGCCTCTGTATCCTCCCCCTGCAAGACCTGTGGGGGCTGGACGACTCGGCACGGATCAACCGCCCCTCCACCCTTGGCGGCAATTGGACATGGCGTATGCCCCCCGATGCCCTCTCCGATGCCACCGCATGGAAGCTCCGCCGCCTGAGTGCCGTCGGAGGACGGCTGAGAAGGTAGAAAGAAGGAAACGGACAGTCGAGGACGCCTGTCCCTACAATCCATTGGGTACGAAGCCGTTTTGTCTGTACAATGGGCGAACCTGCCTTTGTTTTACAAACCTGTAGGGACAGGCGTCCCCGACTGTCCGAGAAGGATGAACTTTGAATTGGTTTGGAACGAGGCGTTTAAAAAAAGCTCCTTCCGAATATGTGTGCGAACATGGTAAAAAATCCTCAAAATCAAGGAATATCTCTGGATGTTCCCACTTCTGCCACAATAAATTTACACTTTATCCACACATTCCCTGTCCAAACATGATATAATATCTATATAATTGTTGAGCAGTCAATTTTAACTCAACATCAACTCAACATTTTCAAAAAGACAAAACGGAGGAACATTCCATGGCACAGCCTGCCCTGTATCAAACCAAAAAGCTCCACGACCTGCGAGAAATGCTGGAGGAGAGTGCCGTGCTGTACGGCAACCGCCCCGCCTTTCTGCAAAAGATCGACGGAAAATACCGCGCCTACTCCTATGCCCGCTACAAAAACGAGGTCATGGCACTGGGTACCGCCCTGTCCGCCCAAGGCTTCGGCGGCAAGCGGATCATCGTCATCGGCGAAAACTGCTACGCCTGGTGCCTGTCCTACATGACCGCCGTCTGCGGCTTGGGCGCCGTCGTTCCCGTGGATAAGGAGATCCCCGCCGAGGAAATCGCCAACATCGCCCGCCTGTCCGAGGCGGCACTGATCCTGCATTCCCAAAAATACGGGGAAAAGCTGGCGCAGGTGGATGCCGCCATCGTGCGCATCAGTTTTGACGACCTGCCCGCCCTCATCTCCGAGGGCATGACCCGTCTTTCCGACGGCGATCGGAGCTATCTGGATGCCTCCATCGACATCGACACCCTCTGCTCCCTGATCTTCACGTCGGGCACCACAGGGGTCTCCAAGGGCGTCATGCTCTCCCAGCGCAACCTCTGCCATACCATCCGCAATCTTGCCAAAATGGTACGCATCACCCCCGAGGACAGAGCCCTGTCGGTTCTGCCGCTCCACCATGTGTACGAATGCACCTGCGGCTTCCTGTATCCCCTGTTCTGCGGCGCATCGGTGGCATTCTCCGAGGGCGTGCGCTACATCATGAAGAACGTCAAGGAGACAAGACCCACCAAGATCCTCTGCGTACCGCTGCTGCTGGAGACCATGTACCGCAAGATCTGGGCGAACATCCGCAAAAAGGGCATTGAGGACAAGGTACGTACCATCATCAAGCTCACCGATAAGATCCACCCCGCCTCCGCCCGCATGGCGGCAAAACGGAAGCTCTTTGCCGAGATCCACGAATCCTTCGGCGGACGGCTCGATCTGCTCATTTCGGGCGGTGCCCCCATCGACCCCGAGATCATCAAAGGCATGCGTGCCTTCGGTCTGAAGGTGATCCAAGGCTACGGACTGACCGAGTCCTCTCCCCTTGCCGCCGTCAATCGGGACTGCTATTTCAACGACCGTTCGGCAGGTCTGTGCCTACCCGAGGGCGAGCTGAGGATCGTCGATCCCGCCGAGGACGGTACGGGCGAGATCTGCTATCGGGGCGACAACGTGATGATCGGCTACTACGGCAGACCCGACCTGACCGCCGAGGTCAAGAAAAACGGCTGGCTCTACACGGGAGACATCGGCTATATCAACGAGCACGGCTTCCTTATCATCACGGGACGGAAGAAGAACGTCATCATCCGAGCCAACGGTAAGAACGTCTTTCCCGAGGAGCTGGAGTCCTACCTCTGCCGCAGTCCGTGGATCGACGAGGCTGTGGTGCTTTCGATGAACAACGAAAAGCGTGGCGAGGTCGATATCGTAGCGGTCATCCGCCCCGATACCGAGTACGCCGCCGAGCAATTGGGTCGGAGCTATGACCCCGCCGTGTTGGAGCAGAAGATCACCGCCGCCGTGGCAGAGGTGAACTGTACCGTTCAGACCTACAAGCGCATCGACCTGTCCATCGTCACCACAGAGGAATTTCCGAAAAATTCCTCCAAGAAGATCAAACGCTTCGCTCTCCCCGCCATGATCGAGGAGGAATATCACAGACGGACGAAATAAAAAAATTCAAATTTCATCCTTTTCGGACAGTCGGGACGCCTGTCCCTACAACAAAAACAAAAGCGAAGCCGATTTGTTGGCACAACCGGCGAACCGTTTATGTTTCTGCAAACCTGTAGGGACAGGCGTCCTCGACTGTCCGTTTTTTCATACAAAGAGAACACAGCAGAATGTCTGCCGTGTTCTCTCTTTTTATATTCCGTTTCACACCCGAATGCCCTTGTCTCTCATATCGGCCTTCAGCGCCGCAATATCCTGTTGGGCAAAGCAAAAGGCGGTCATGCCCACCGAGCGGGCGGCTTCCGCATTTTCGGGAAGATCGTCGATAAAATAGCATTCCTCCGGGCAAAGCCCAAAGACCTCAGTCATCTTATGAAAAATGGCAGGATCGGGCTTCAGAAGCCGATACTCGGCAGATACGAACCGTCCGTCCAGCAACCGTAACGCCTCAAAGCGCTCCCAATAGTCAAAGAACCGCAGGCTGGTGTTGGACAGCAGATAACAGCCGTATCCCGCCGCCTTCAGCGAACGGACAAGCTCCGCCATCCCCTCCACAGGTCGAAAAAGCTCATGCCAATGGGCAAGCATCTCTGCCGTCACTTCTCTCAATCTCTCAGGTATCTGCGCCTGCCAGCGGGCAAGCGCCTCCTCCTCGGTCAGCGTACCCCCATCCACCGCACGCCAATCCCCCGATTCGAAGATCACCTTTCTCATCAAAGGACGGTCGTCCGCCGCATACCACCGCTCCAGCGGGTGCTCAACCGAAAAATGAAGCAGCACCTGCCCCATATCGAATACGATTGTTTTGATCGTCCTTGCCATCCTTCAATCTCCCTTCCTCTGCAACAGATACCGTTATTATATCACAAAGGACTTCCTATGTCAATAGCAGGGCTTTCTTTTTGTATAAACAATATCTTTTCTGCAAGAACGAAGGACGCAAGACCTGTTGCTTTCCCTTCCGTTTCACATTTCAACCTTTTTCGGCGGGAGCAAGCCCCCGCCCTAGGTTGCGAGTGACAGTTCGGATACTTTTTGCAAAGTTTTCTTTTGCAACCTTTTCTTTTTTAAAAGCTTTGAGCACGACTGCTGCCCAAAGGCAGATAAAAGGAGTGCGAAAAGGGAAAAAGCAACGAGCATCACAACCGGCAGGGCGTGAGGCGACTATGCTTTTGACCGCCTGTAAGGCGCATCCTCGCATCCTTGCATCCTCAGACAGCGGCACCGCTTGCGGTAAGGATGGCACGCAATTTGTCGGTATTCACCTCAGCGGGCTTCCCCTTCTCCTTCACAGCAAGGGATGCCGCCACGCCTGCCGCCTCGCCCAGACAGCACACGATGGGCATGATACGGATAGACGCCTGCGCTTCGTGGGTCACCGAGATACACCGTCCCGCCACCAAGAGATTGTCGCACTTCTGCGGCACCAGTGAACGGTAGGGAATGCTGTAATGGTCGGTTCCTTCAAAGTAATAATGGCTCGTTCCGCTTCCTGCGGGATTGTGAATGTCGATGTCATAGTTGCCCAGCGCAATGGAATCCTCGAACATGGTACAGTTTTTCAGATCCTCGCCCGTCAGCACATACAGTCCGTCGATCATGCGGCTCTCCCGCACGCCGATGGAAACGGCGGTGGCGATCAGCTCGCTTTGGCGGAACGCCTCAAAATTCGTCCGCAAGAAGTCGAACAGCTCAAAGACCTGCTCTCTCGCCTCCAGCTCTGCCTGCGTCACGTCGAACACGTCGGTCGGATCACGGCGCACGATACGGGTCGAATTGAAATGCAGAACCCCGGGGGCTACGTTGCGGAACACCAGCACGTTTTCCCGAATGTTCTTGATCTTCCCCTCTGCCTGCCACTGCTTGTAAAGCGCCTGCATGCTCTCCTTTTCCGCCAAAAAGCAGTCAATATCCACGTTACCCACACGGAAGCAGAGCGTCATCGGCTGACACAGCCCGTCCTCCTCTCTGCCAAGGCGGTACGGACAGCCCGCAAGCACCGCCAGATCGGCATCTCCCGTGGCGTCGATGAAGCAGTCGGCAGAAAACTTCAGCTTGCCCGACTTGGTCGCCACCTCGATTGCCGTGATCCGTCCGTCCGCCGTATCGGCATCACACAGATAGGCATGATACAGAAGTGTCACGCCTGCCTCGGTCGTCATACGGTTCAGGATCAGCTTCAGGTATTCCTCATTGAATATTGCCGATTGGTAGACAGTTCCCTTGCCCATAAAGCCGCCCATTTTCTCCAGCTCTCCGACAATGCGCTCAAAGATGCCCTTGGACAGAACCTTCAGCACCGCCCGTGTTTCCTTGTCTCTGCAATAATACCGCATGAAGGGGTTGACGAGATTGACGTTCGCCGCTCCGCCCAAGGCATTGGACGCCTCCACCAGCAAGACCGAGCTGCCCTGCTCTGCCGCGGCGATCGCCGCCCCACAGCCCGCAAAGCCGCCTCCGACTACGATCACGTCATAATGATTCTTGTGTTCCATGATGATTCTCCTTTGTTTGTTTATTGGCGGGCGACCGCAGGTCGCCCCTACGGGTACGATGGTTCCCCTTTCCTTCTTCGTAGGGGCGAACTGCGTTCGCCCGTCCATTTCATTTTCATTATACCTCTTTTTTTCCTGTTTTTCTACCACAAATTCAACAATCTCTTGCACAAACTAAAGATTTGTGATATAATATTTACAAAATCTTAATTTGGAGGAAGCTATGACTTTTCAAGAGCTCTTGCTGTTTCTGAATCGGGACGGTCGCTTCCGCCTCAATCTCTACGATGTTTCGGGGCGGTTTGCCGACGGTGCGCTATCCCTCCCCCGCTCACTCATCATCCACGCCCAGCCCTTTTGCGATGCCGCCAAGGCGACCGTAGGCGGCTACCGCCTCTGTACCTCCTGCAAAGCCACGGTCTGTCGGATGGCATTGCGCCGAAAAGCTCCCTTTTTCGGCATCTGCCCCTATGGGCTCTGCGAGCTGGTCTACCCCATCCTTGACGGCGACCGCCCTTTGGGCATCCTGTTTGTCGGAAACTGCGTGGAGGATCGGCAGACGAGCCGAGCCAAGGCGGAGGCGACCTGTGCCGAGCGGGGTGCCGATCCCGCACCGCTCCTGCCCTATTTCTCCGATCCCTCCCTGCTCCCCGATGCCGATCGGGGGCGCATGATGGAAGCCGCCCGCTTGGTCGAGAGCTATCTGCGCCTCCTGCTCCCCACCCTGCCTCCGCCCGCCGCCGAAAAGCCGTCCGTCCACTGGGTCGTTCAGCGTATGGCGGAATACGCCGAGGAAAATTTCCGCCGTGAGGTGACCCTGCGAGAGGTCTCCCGCCTGTACGCCATGAACGAGGTCTACATGGGACAGCTCTTCCGTACGCACATGGGTCTCTCCTTCCACGGCTATCTGTCCGACCTCCGTCTGCGGTACGCCGCTTCTCTGCTGTGCGACTCCGAGCAAAGCGTGCTGGCGGTCGCCATGGACAGCGGATTTGCCAGCATTTCATACTTCAACCGCTCCTTTGCCCGCCGCTTCGGCATGACCCCCACCGAATATCGCAGGCGTGCAAAAACATTCGAAAAAACTTCTCCAAAGCCCTTGCAATAAGAGGCAAGATATGCTATAATATGTTCGTATTTTTTCGGAGCATTGCTCCCCATGAAAGGAAAGGTAACACATGAGCATTCAAATCGGTATCTTCGGCTACGGCAATTTGGGACGGGGTATTGAATCCGCCATCCGTCAGAATCCCGATATGACCCTTGCGGCGGTCTTTACCCGCCGTGACCCCGCCACTCTGACCATCGGCACGGAGGGTGTTCCCGTCCTGCACACCTCACAGGTAGAGGCGTATGCGGACAAGATCGACGTGATGATCCTCTGCGGAGGAAGCGCCACCGATCTGCCCACGCAGACCCCCGCCCTTGCCCGCCGCTTCTGCGTGGTGGACAGCTTTGATACCCATGCCCGCATTCCCGAGCATCTGGCGGCGGTGGATGCGGCGGCGAAGGAGGGCGGCAAGACCGCCATGATCTCGGTGGGCTGGGATCCCGGCATGTTCTCCCTGAACCGCCTGTACGGCGATGCCGTTCTGCCCGATGGCAAGGACTATACCTTTTGGGGCAAGGGCGTCAGCCAAGGACATTCCGATGCCATCCGCCGCATTGACGGAGTTTTGGATGCCAAGCAATACACCATTCCCGTCGAGAGCGCCCTTGAGGCAGTGCGGAGCGGTGTCTGCCCCGACCTCACTACCCGACAGAAGCACACAAGAGAATGCTTCGTGGTAGCGGCAGAGGGGGCGGACAAGGCACGCATCGAGCGAGAGATCAAGACCATGCCCAACTATTTTGCCGATTACGACACGACCGTGCATTTTATTTCCGCCGAGGAGCTGGCAAGAGATCACGGCGGTATCCCTCACGGCGGCTTTGTCATCCGTTCGGGCAAGACAGGCAAGGAGAGCGAGCATACCCATGTCATCGAATACAGTCTGCGCCTTGACTCCAACCCCGAGTTTACGGCTTCGGTCATCGTGGCATACGCCCGTGCCGTCGCCCGCCTGTATCGGGAGGGCAACGTGGGATGTAAGACCGTGTTCGATATCCCCCCCGCCTACCTCAGCCCGAAATCGAGAGACGAGCTTATTGCCTCTCTGCTTTGAAAGGCTTCTGCCCACCGAACAAACAGAAGAAAATTTGAATTCGTTTGAAACGATAATTTTCAACGCAATCTAACTTCAAAGCCTTCCCCAGCGGGGAAGGCTAACAGAGTATGTGCAATCATAATATTTTTTCGACAGACTGAGCCATCCGCACACAGCGGATGGCTTGTTTCCTTTTTGCGTGGAGATAAACACGGCGTGTTCGCCTGTTCCGATTCGAATTTAAACCTTTTTTCGGACAGTCGAGGACGCCTGTCCCTACAATCAATTGAGTGCGAAGCCGCTTTGTTTGTACAATGGGCGAGCGTGTTATGTTTTTACAAACCGTAGGGACAGGCGTCCTCGACTGTCCGTTTACCATCCATTCAATTTTTTCGTGTCATCTTTTCCCTTTTTGATTTTTCTGCGATTTTTTGAAAAAATATTGAAAAAAATCTTGCAATCCTTTCCTCTGCGTGGTATAATATAGTGTTGTATGGCTGTTGCACTCCGTAACGCCCTCAACAATCCATTCTCTCTTTTGTAAAGGAGTTTATTCGTATGAGCCGTATGATCGGAACCGTATCCCGTGGCGTCCGTGCGCCCATCATTAAGCAGGGAGACAACATTGTTGACATCGTAACCGAATCCGTCCTTGCCGCATCTGAGGATGCCGGCTTTGCCTTCCATGACAGGGACATCGTTGCCATGACCGAAGCCATCGTCGCCAGAGCGCAGGGCAACTACGCCACCGTGGACGATATTGCCGAGGACGTAAAAAATAAGCTGGGCGGCGAGACCGTCGGCGTTATCTTCCCCATCCTCAGCCGCAACCGCTTCGCCATCTGTCTGCGAGGCATTGCCAAGGGCGCCAAAAAGATCGTCCTCATGCTCTCCTACCCCTCCGATGAGGTAGGCAACCACTTGGTCACGATGGATGCGCTGGACGAGCATGGCGTTGACCCCTATCGGGATGTACTGGATCTTTCTACCTACCGTAGCTATTTCGGCTACGAGAAGCACACCTTTACCGGCGTGGACTATGTAGCATATTACGAGCAGCTCATCCGTGACTGCGGTGCCGACTGCGAGATCATTTTCGCCAATAACCCCAAGGCAATTCTGGACTATACCAAGAACGTGCTGTGCTGTGACATCCACACCAGAGCCCGCACCAAGCGCATTCTGAAGGCGGCAGGAGCCGAGCGGGTGTTCGGTCTTGACGAGATCCTGAACGCTCCCGTGAACGGAAGCGGCTATAACGAGCAGTACGGTCTTTTGGGAACCAATAAGGCGACCGAGGAGCAGGTCAAGCTCTTCCCCAGAGACTGCCAGCCCATCGTCGATGCCATTCAAAAGAGACTGTACGACGCTACGGGTAAGAAAATCGAGGTCATGGTGTACGGCGACGGTGCCTTCAAGGATCCCGTGGGCAAGATCTGGGAGCTTGCCGACCCGGTGGTCTCCCCTGCCTATACCAAGGGCTTGGAGGGAACGCCCAACGAGCTGAAGCTGAAATACCTTGCCGACAACGACTTTGCCGATCTGTCGGGCGAGGAATTAAAAGCCGCCATTAAGGAAAAGATTCAAGAGAAGGACGACAATCTGGTGGGACAAATGGCATCCGAGGGAACGACCCCCCGCCGCTTGACCGACCTCATCGGCTCCCTGTGCGATCTGACCTCAGGCTCGGGCGACAAGGGTACCCCCATCGTCTTTATCCAAGGCTATTTCGATAACTACACCACAGAATAATAAAAAAAGGGAATCTGCCGGTTGGCGGATTCCCTTTTTTTTTGAAAAGATATTGCTTCAACCCGATTCAAAATCCAACCTTCTCGGACAGTCGGGGACGCCTGTCCGCATAGCCGCACATCCAAGCTTCCTCACGCGCCACGGCTACCGTCAAATTATTTTTTCTTCGTTTTCTTTTGGTTACTTTTCTTTTTTAAAAGAAAAGTAACACGCATCCCCCCTCTTCCTATCTATGAAACTCATACGAATAGACCGACGGGGACTTTCCCGTTATTTTTTTAAACTCCACCGAGAAGTGCTTCGGGTCACCAAAGCCCGAATGTTCGGCGACCTCTGCGACCGAATAATATCCGCTTTCCAGCAGAGAGATGGCATGGTGGATGCGATAGCGCAGGATATACTGCTTGGGCGATACGCCCATTTCCCGATTGAACAGGCGGCGCAAATACGCCTCACTGATGTGCAGAGCATCGGCAAGCTCACTGACGGGAAGCTCGGCGTGCAGGGCTTCTCTCTCAATATGCCGCACTGCCTGCTCCACCAACGGATTCCGAAAGCTGCTGCCCCGATTTTCCTCATACGCCAGCGCAAGGATCTCATACAGGATCGCCTGTGTCCGCAGGCGATAGCCCTCCTCCTTCCCTTCCCAGCACGCCGCCGCCCGCTCGAACAGCTCCCGATAGCGTGCGGGCTGTCTCGGCACAAAGCATTCGGGCTTGCTTGTCATATAGGTGTGGTTCTCCAAATGAAATACGATCATTTCCTCGCCCCGTGTCAGGCGGGTATACGGCATATGGCAGGGCACATAGCAGACCGTATCGCTCACATCGTACTCCCGTCCGCCGCACCGCAGAACGGTCTCGGAATCCCACCGAAGGGAGAGCGCACTGAACGCCCGTCCCCGATTTTCGGTTCGCCCAGCACGGTAGGACAACCGCCATACGTCCAAAACGGTCACACCCACCGTCTCTTGCTTGAAAATCAATCCCCTCACCCCCTCTTTCTAAGGATATTATAGCATTTTAGTTGCGATTTGTCAACCTTCCGACCCGATTTTTTCTCTGTCGGACGGCAACAACAACGCATGGACAGTCATTTGTCAATAAAAAAATTGCGAAAACTCCAAAAACTTTCAAAAATCCCTTGACAAATCCGCCGACAAGTGATAAACTTATTCTATCATATTTATTAAGGAGAAACGGCAATGAACCGAAGCTTCGCAAACAAGTTTTATACCCTTTATTTTTATTACTTTCAGAAGTAAAAGAATAAAGGTGCTTTTGTGCGGAGTTTTGTTTCATCTGTTTGTAAGGGCTTCCACCGCCCGATAAAAACCATCATGAAGCCTTTCCGGTGAAAAACACCGCGAAGGCTTCATTTTTTCTGTGTGGTGAAGCATTCGTCCTTCCCCACACACGGAAAATACAGTTTATTAAGGAGATTTTTCCCCATGATCGCAGTACTCAAAACAGGAACCACCGAACAACAAATCGAAAACCTCACCGCTTGGATCAAATCCCAAGGTCTGGACGTCCACCTCTCACGGGGCAGCGCCCACACCATCTTAGGATTGGTGGGCGACACCGCCAAGATTGATGCAGAGCTTCTGGAATCCCTTGACATCGTCGATTCTGTCAAGCGCATCAGCGAGCCCTTCAAGAGTGCCAACCGCAAATTTCATCCCGACGACAGCGTCATCTCCGTAGGCAACACCGCCGTAGGAGGCGGAGCCTTCGCCGTCATGGCAGGTCCCTGCTCGGTGGAAAGCGAGGAGCAGGTCATGGCAATTGCCCGTGCCGTCAAGGCGGCGGGTGCGACCATGCTCCGAGGCGGAGCCTTCAAGCCCCGCACCTCCCCCTACGACTTCCAAGGGCTGAAGGCAGACGGCATTGAGCTGTTGCTGGAGGCGAAAAAGGAAACAGGTCTGCCCATCGTCACCGAGATCATGAACGCCAATCATCTGCCCCTCTTTGAGGAGGTGGACGTGATCCAAGTCGGCGCACGCAACATGCAGAATTTTGAGCTGCTCAAGGAGCTGGGTCGTACCCAAAAGCCCATCCTCCTGAAGCGGGGACTTGCCAATACCCTCAAGGAGCTGCTCATGTCCGCCGAGTACATCATGGCAGGCGGCAACGAAAACGTGATCCTTTGCGAGCGAGGCATCCGCACCTTCGAGACCTACACCCGCAATACTCTTGACCTGTCCGCCGTGCCGCTGTTGCACGAGCTCTCCCATTTGCCCGTTATCATCGACCCCTCCCACGCCACAGGCGTGGCTCGGCTTGTGAAGCCCATGGCTCTGGCAGCGGCTGCCTGCGGAGCGGACGGTCTGATGATCGAGGTGCATAACGACCCCGCTCACGCCCTGTGCGACGGAGCCCAATCCCTGACCCCCGATGCCTTCGCCGATGTGATCGCCGCCGTCACTCGGGTACGGAACGCCGTAAAGGAGCAGTAATATGACAGTTGGAATTTGCGGATTGGGGCTGATCGGCGGCTCCATGGCAAAGGCATATAAGGCGGCGGGGCATACCGTCCTCGGCTACGACACAAGCGATGCCACCTTGGGCTATACCGCTCTGGCGGGGATCACCGACGGCGTCCTAAGTACCGAAAACGTAAAGGCTTGCTCCCTGCTCTTCGTCGCCCTCTACCCCGAGCCTGCGGCAGAGTACCTGCGAGCCATTGCTCCCCATGTTGCCAAGGATACGGTCGTCATGGACCTGTGCGGCACGAAAAAGGAGATCTGCGAGTGCGGCTTTGCGCTGGCAAGGCAGTACGGCTTCACCTTCGTGGGCGGGCACCCCATGGCGGGCACTCAGTATTCGGGCATTAAATACGCCAAGGCGACCCTGTTCAAGGGTGCGCCCATGGTGCTGGTTCCCCCCGTGTACGACGATATCGCCTTTCTGGACAAGCTCCGTACCCTTCTTGCTCCGGCAGGCTTCGGAAAATTTTCGGTCATCACCGCCGAGGAGCATGACCGCATCATCGCCTTTACCTCTCAGCTGGCGCACATCGTCTCCAATGCCTACGTCAAAAGCCCCACCGCCCATGAGCATAAGGGCTTTTCGGCGGGAAGCTATAAGGATATGACCCGTGTGGCATGGCTGAATGAGCAGATGTGGACGGAACTGTTTTTGGAAAACAAACAACCCCTGCTCTTTGAGCTGGATACCATCATCCGATCCCTCTCCGAATACCGTGCCGCCATTGAGAACGGCGACGCCGATACCCTCAAAGCCCTCCTCCGTGACGGCCGTATCGCCAAGGAAGAGATTGATGGGTAGTTAGAATTAGAAAGAGAAGAATTTGTACTTTTTTCTTTTAAAAAAGAAAAAAGATACCAAAAAAGAAAACGAAACAAAAAAACAATTACGGTAGCCGTAGCGTTTGTTCGTTTATGTTATTTTGTAGGGACAGGCGTCCTCGACTGTCCGAAAAAGAAAGCACAACAATCCACTTTATTTTTTGAAGGTTTTTGAAATTCTTAAAAACTTTTTTCAAAAAGTTTTTAAGTGAGTTGCTTGCAACTCTGTATGGGGCAAAGCCCCATAAAAAACAACAAACAAAGGAAAACACTATGAAAACGATATCTGTCAAGGCATCCAAGGCTTACGATGTTGTCATCGGAGAAGGACTGCTCCCGCAGTCGGGCGACTATTGCCAAAGAGCACTGGGCGGCATATGCCGTCTGTGCGTCGTCACCGACGACAAGGTAGCCCCTCTCTATCTGAACACGGTCGTCACCTCCTTAGAGGCGGCGGGCTTTGACGTCTTTTACTACGTCTTTCCCAACGGAGAGGCGTCCAAAAACACCGAAAATCTCGTGGAGCTTTTGGAGATCCTCGCCGAGAATCGCCTGACCCGCACCGATGCGCTCGTTGCGCTGGGCGGCGGCGTGATCGGAGACCTGACGGGCTTTGCCGCCGCCGTCTATCTGCGGGGCATCCGCTTCGTTCAGATCCCCACCACGCTTCTAGCGGCGGTGGATTCCTCGGTCGGCGGCAAAACGGGCGTTGACCTTGCGGCTGGCAAGAACCTCATGGGGGCATTCCATCAGCCCGCTCTGGTGCTGTGCGACTACACGACCCTTGACACGTTAGAGCCCGCCATCTTTGCCGACGGCTGTGCCGAGGTCATCAAATACGGTGTTATCAACGACCGCCCCTTCTTCGACCTGTTGAAGGACGGGGTCAAAAATCGGATAGAGGAGGTCATTGCCGCCTGCGTGCAAAACAAGGCGAATATCGTCGAAGCGGACGAATTTGATAAAGGAACTCGCCAGCTTCTCAATCTGGGACATACCGTGGGTCACGCCATTGAGACCCGCTCCGACTTTGCCATCTCGCACGGCAGTGCCGTTGCCATGGGCATGGTCATCGTCACCCGTGCGGCGGTCGCCATGGGGCTTTGCCCCGAGGCAGACCTGAATGCCCTCATCACCCTGTTGCGGGCGGAAGATCTGCCCACCGAATGCCCCTATACGGATGCCGCCGAGCTTGCCGAGCTTGCCACGGCGGACAAAAAGCGGGCGGGTGATACCCTGTCCTTGGTTCTCCCCTACGGCATCGGCGACTCCCGCCTGTATCGGCTTCCCGTAAGCGAGCTGGAAGTCTTCATCGAGAAAGGACTGACGACATGACCGTAACCATCCACCCCTCTGCTCCGTCGGGCAGAATTCGTGCCATCGCCTCCAAGTCGGCGGCGCACCGTCTACTCATCTGCTCCGCCTTTGCGGAGGGTGATACGACCGTTCTCTGCGAAGAGCTCAACGACGACATCGTCGCCACCGTCCGCTGTCTGAACGCCCTCGGAGCCGATATCCGACGGGAGCCCCCCTATTTCCATGTACGTCCCGTATCGACCCTCCGCAAGGGAGCGAGCCTTCGGTGCGGCGAAAGCGGCTCCACCCTGCGGTTTCTGTTGCCCGTGGTCTGCATGCTGGGGGCAGATGCTTCCTTTCTGATGGAGGGACGGCTGCCCGATCGTCCTCTGTCTCCCCTGTGGGAGGAGCTGGAGAGAGGCGGCATCCGCTTTTCCCCGAAGGGCTCCAATCCCCTGTCCTGCGAAGGACGGCTGACGCAGACCGACTTCGCCATTGCGGGAAACGTCTCCTCTCAGTTTATCAGCGGACTTCTGTTTGCGCTTGCTCTTTCGGGCAAGGGCGGCACACTGCACATCCTTGACACACTGGAATCCGCCCCCTATGTCCAATTGACCGTGGATGCTCTTGCTCTGTTCGGCGTGACGATCACAAGAACCGAGCATGGCTTCGCCGTGGCGGCGGACAGGCTCCGCTCCCCCGACAAGGCGCCCGTGGAGGGCGACTGGTCGGGTGCTGCCTTCCCCCTTTGCATGGGAGCGGTCGGAAAGCATCCCGTAACGGTCAGCGGACTGTCTCTTACCTCAGCGCAGGGCGACCGTGCCATTCTGCCCCTGTTGCAACAATTCGGAGCATCGGTCACGGAAAACGCCGAAGCGGTCACCGTCTCCCCCGCTCCCCTGCACGGCATCGACATCGACGCATCGCAAATTCCCGATCTGGTGCCCGTCCTTGCCGCCGTGGCATCGGTGGCAAAGGGAACCACCGTCATCCGGCATGCCGAGCGGCTTCGTCTCAAGGAAAGCGACCGCCTGCAAACCACCTGCGCCATGCTGAACGCACTGGGTGCGCACGTCACCGAGACCGAGGACGGACTTCGCATAGAAGGCGTTTCCTCTCTGTCGGGCGGCAGTGTCTCCGCCTTCGGAGACCACCGCATCGCCATGAGCGCCGCCGTGGCGGCAGTTGCCGCTGTCGCTCCCGTCACCGTGGAGGGAGCCGAGTGTGCCGCCAAATCCTACCCCCGCTTTTGGGAGGATATCGCCGCTTTGGGCGTATCCCTTCACATAGACTGACTCCGCAAAAAAACAACAAGAAAGGCTGTATGATGTCAACCTCTTACGGAAAAAATATCAATATCACGGTCTACGGAGGCTCCCACGATCCCGAGATCGGAATCGTGGCTTCGGGACTTCCCGCAGGCTTCCGCTTTGACAGCGAGGAGCTGTCCGCCTTTATGCGGCGGCGTGCGCCGGGACAAAATAATCTGTCCACCCCCCGCCGTGAGGCGGACATCCCCGAATTTCTGTCGGGCGTGGACGAGGGAGCTGTCCTCAACGGCGGCACGCTGCACGCCATCATCCGCAACACCAACCAACGCTCTGCTGACTACACAAATCTCTCCTTTGTTCCCCGCCCCTCCCACGCCGATTTTGCGGCGAGAATGAAGTACGGCGAGGCGGTCGATCTGCGGGGAGGCGGTCATTTTTCGGGACGGCTGACGGCTCCGCTCTGCATCGTCGGCGGCATCTGCCTCCAATATCTGCGCCAAAAGGGCATCCGCATCGCCGCCCATATCTACTCGGTCGGCGGCATCTGCGACCGTCCCTTTGACCCCGTTTCGGTGTCCGACGGGGAGCTTGCGACCCTTGCCGAGCGAGCGCAATTTCCCGTACTGGATGCACAGGCGGGAGAATCCATGCGTACACTGATAGAGAAGGTCAGAGCAGAAGGAGACTCGGTGGGTGGCATCGTGGAATGCGTTGCCACAGGGCTTCCCGCAGGTCTTGGCGAGCATATGTTTGACGGCGTGGAAAACCGCCTGTCCGCCATCGTGTTCGGCATTCCCGGGGTCAAGGGCATCGAATTCGGTGCGGGCTTTGCGTGTGCGGCACGCCGAGGCTCGGAGAACAATGACCCCTACATCACCGACGGCAAGACGATCACCACCGCCACCAATCATGCGGGCGGCATCGTGGGAGGCATGACCACGGGAATGCCCTTGGTGTTCCGTACCGCCATGAAGCCCACCCCGTCCATCTTCCGTGAGCAGGACAGTGTGGACATGGTATCCATGAAGCCCGTCAAGCTCTCGATCAAGGGTCGGCATGATCCCTGTATCGTTCTGCGTGCCGTTCCCGTCCTTGAGGCGGTCTGCGCCATTGCGATCTGCGACCTTCTTGCCGATCGGTAACGGATAATTTTGAATTTCTGAAGGGCGTGTATTATGAAGCTTTCTGCGGCGCATACGGTCAGAGCCGGCTATATCGGCTATCTGACCCAAGCCATTACCATCAATTTTGCACCTCTGCTGTTTATTACCTTTGAAAATACCTACAACATCTCTTTGGGAAAGATCAGTCTGCTCATCGCCATCAGCTTTCTGACTCAGCTTGCGGCGGATATCTTTTGGGCAAAATTCTCCGACCGTCTGAACCCGAGAGCGGGAGCGATCTTGGCGCATGTCCTTGCGGTACTGGGCATGACGGGCTTTGCGTATCTGCCCGACCTGCTTCCCTCCCCCTATCTCGGACTGATGCTCTCGGTCATGCTTGCCGCCGTGGGCGGCGGCATCATTGAGGTGCTGATAAGCCCCATCGTCGAAGCCTGTCCCACCGAAGAAAAAAGCTCCGCTATGAGCCTGTTGCACTCCTTTTACAGCTGGGGGCTGGCGGGCGTGGTGCTGCTTTCCACCCTGTTCTTTTCTCTGGTCGGCATCGAGCATTGGCGCATCCTCTCCTGCCTGTGGGCGATCGTTCCCGCCGTCGGAGCCATTGCCTTTTGCGTGGTTCCCATCTATACCTTGGAGACCGCCGCCGAGGACGGCGATGTGCCCGCCCCCACCCTTTGGCGGTCGGGTAGCTTTTGGATCTTCTTTCTCATGATGTTCTGTGCGGGAGCCGCCGAGCAAGCCATGGGACAGTGGGCGTCCAGCTTTGCCGAATCGGGTCTTGGCGTGTCCAAAACACTGGGCGATCTCTTGGGACCCTGCCTCTTTGCCATCCTCATGGGTACCGCCCGTGTGGTCTACGGCAGATCGGGCGGACGGATCGACCTGCGCCGCTTCATCGTGGTGTCATCGATCCTCTGTATCGTCTCCTATCTTCTTGCGGCGCTGTCGCCCTACCCCCTGCTCTCCCTTGCGGGGTGCGCCCTGTGCGGTCTGTCGGTGGGTATTCTGTGGCCCGGCACGTATAGCCTCGCCTCGGCACGACTCCCCTACGGCGGCGTGCGAATGTTCGCCCTCCTTGCCATGGCGGGCGATATCGGCTGCCTCGCAGGCCCTACCGCAGCGGGCTGGATCGCCGAAGCCTGCGGCAATAATATGAAGGTCTCCTTCCTCATCTCCATCCTCTTCCCCGCCCTCATCCTCTTCATGTGCTATTTGGGGTTCAGAAGAAAAAGTAGATGAAGATGTACCGTACTTTTCTTTTAAAAAAGAAAAGTACGCAAAAGAAAACATTGCAAAGAATATTTTTGTAAAATGGTACGAATATAGATGAAAACCGCAAAAGCCCGTAGGGACAGACGTCCTCGGCTGTCCGTTTCAAACCGATTGCATTTTCATTCTTCTCGGACAGTCGAGGACGCCTGTCCCTACAACAAACCATCTGCAAACACAGCAAATCAATTTTTCAAAAGTTTTTGAAGATTCCAAAGAAACTTTTTCCAAAAAGTTTCTTTGGTGGGGTGTGGGGCAAAGCCCCACACTCACTCAATCCAACCAATCTACATAAAGGAAAAAAGACATGGAACTGAACGAATTACGAGCAGAGATCGACAAAATTGACCGAGAGCTGGTGCCCCTGTTCCTCCGCCGCATGAACGTATCGGCAGAGGTTGCCGAATACAAGCGGCAGACAGGCATGCGCGTGCTTGACCCCTCACGGGAGCGGGCATTGCTGGACAAGCTGTCCGAGCTGTCGGGGGAGGAATTTGAGGAATACACCCGTACCCTGTACGCCACCATCCTCGACCTGTCCCGCTCCTACCAATACAAGCGTCTCGGAGCCGAATCCCCCCTCTATCGGGAGATCGCCAACGCCATCGAAAAGACCCCCAAGCTCTTCCCCGACCGTGCCACCGTGGCATGTCAGGGCGTGGAGGGAGCCTATTCGCAGATCGCCGCCGAGCGGCTCTTCAAGGCGCCCAATATCCTCTTTTTCTCAAACTGGGAAAAGGTCTTTTCCGCCATCGAATCGGGACTGTGCCGCTACGGCGTCATCCCGATCGAAAACAGCACGGCAGGCTCCGTCAAGCGGGTCTATGACCTGATGGTCAGCCGCAATTTCCGCATCGTCCGCACGGTACGGATCAAGATCGACCACAATCTGCTGGCAAAGCCGGGCGCTTCTCTGTCGGACATTCGGGAGATCTACTCCCACGAGCAAGCCATCAGCCAGTGTGCCTCCTTCCTTGCCTCCTTGGGGTCGGATGTCAAGATCACCCGTGTGGAGAACACGGCAAAGGCGGCGCAAATGGTCGCCGAGAGCGACCGCCGTGACGTCGCCTCTCTGTCCTCCCGCTCCTGTGCGGGTCAGTACGGGCTGTCGGTTCTCGCATCGGCGGTACAGGACAACGGCAACAACCACACCCGCTTTATCTGCATCACCAATACCACCGAAATCTACCCGGGTGCCGACCGTACCAGCCTCATGCTGGTCGCCCCGCACAAGCCCGGTGCGCTCTACCGCATTCTCTCTCGCTTCAACGCCCTCGGCATCAACCTGCTGAAGCTGGAATCCCGTCCCATCCCCGACCGTGATTTTGAATTTATGTTCTATTTTGACTTGGAGGCGTCGGTCTATTCCGAAAAGCTTGCCGATCTGCTTGCCGAGTTGGAAAACGAATGCGAGGAATTCACCTACCTTGGCTCCTATTCGGAGGTGATCTGATGAAAACAGGCTATACGCATATGCGTTGCGGACTGCTGGGCGAGCATCTGGGACACAGCTTTTCCCCCGAGATCCACGAAGCCCTTGCGGACTATTCCTACGAGCTGGCGGAGCGTGCTCCCGAGGAGGTGGGCGAGTTCGTCAAAAACGGCGGCTTTGACGCCTTCAACGTCACCATCCCCTATAAAAAAGCGGTTATCCCCTTTCTCAATGAGATTTCCCCCGAAGCCCAACGCATCGGAGCGGTCAATACCGTGGTACGCCGTCCCGACGGAAGCCTTGCGGGCTATAATACCGACTATTTCGGCTTTGACGGCATGCTCACCGCCGCAGGGATCGACGTGCGGGGCAAAAAGACACTGATCCTTGGCAACGGCGGTGCCTCTCTTACGGTACAAGCCGTCCTTGCCGACCGAGGTGCGGACGAGATCGTGGTGGTGGATATCGGTCTGCCCGACAACTACGACAATCTGGATCGCCATTTTGATGCCCAAGTCATCGTCAATGCCACCCCCGTGGGCATGTACCCCCACAACGGAAAAAGCCTTGTGACCCTTTCGGACTTCCCCCGCTGCGAGGGCGTTCTGGACGTCATCTATAACCCCGCCCGCACCGCTCTGCTCCTTCAAGCCGAGGAGCGAGGTATTCCCGCCATGAACGGGCTGTATATGCTGGTCGCACAGGCGGCAAAGGCATTTGAATATTTCACGGGAGATACCGCTGAGGAGGGGGTTGTGGAGGCAGTCACCCGACAGATCGCTCACCGCACCCGCAACATCGTCCTCATCGGCATGCCGGGCTGCGGCAAAAGCACGGTAGGCAAGCGCTTAGCCGAGAAGCTGGGTCGCCCCTTCTATGATGCCGATACCGAATTTTCTGCCATGCACGGTCTGACCCCCGCACAGGCTATCGAGCAGTACGGCGAGCCCCGCTTCCGAGAGCTGGAGCACGAAACGCTCTGCGCCTTGGGCAAGGCAAGCGGCACCGTCATTGCCTGCGGCGGCGGCGTTGTCACACGGGAGAAGAACTATGCCCCCCTCCATCAGAACGGCATCATCGTCTACCTGCGGCGGGAGCTGTCCCGCCTTGCCACCGGCGGCAGACCTCTGTCACAGCGGATGTCGGTCGAGACACTGTACGCCGCCCGTAAGGATGCCTATGAACGCTTTGCCGATCTGACGGTGGACAGCACCGAGGTCGTCGAAAAAACAGTGTCGGCAATGACGGCAATGCTGGCAGAGAGCGACCTGTAACTTATCAAAAGGAGAACTGTTTCTATGAAGCTTTTGGTCATCAACGGCCCCAATCTGAATATGCTGGGCATTCGGGAGCCGACCGTCTACGGCAAGCAGGATTTTGCCGCCCTGCAAGATTACATCCGCACCTCTGCCGCCGAGCTGGGGCATGACGTGACCCTGTTCCAGTCCAACCATGAGGGCGAGATCGTGGATATCATCCAAGCGGCATACGGCGTGTATGATGGCATCATCATCAACCCCGCCGCCTATACCCATACCAGTGTGGCGATCCTTGACGCCCTGAAGGCGGTGGGTCTGCCCACCGTGGAGGTACACCTGTCGGATATTCATAGCCGAGAGGAATTCCGCCACCATTCCTATGTTTCCATGGCAGCAGTCAAAACCATCTGCGGTCTGGGCTTCGAGGGCTATCGAAAAGCACTGGAATATTTTGAATAAAGAGACAAAGTAGAAAAAGAAAACAAACGCAAATTTATTGTTCCATGTTTCCACATATCTTGTTGTAGGGCGGGGGCTTGCTCCCGCCGTTCCAAACCGATCCCAAGTTCAACCTTCTCGGCCAGTCGGGGACGCCTGTCCCTACAATCAAGTAAGTACGAAGCCGTTTTGTCTGTACAATGGGCGAGCTTGCTATGTTTTTGTAATCCTGTAGGGACAGGCGTCCCGACTGTCCGTTTCCCCTCACCAATACAAGAAAGCCTTCCCCAATTGGGGAAGGCTTTTGTCCTTCTGCGGTCAACTCCGCTTCCAGTAATAATTGCAATATGTCGATTTCAAATAGTCTGCCGCCGTGGATGTGTCCTCAAGATCAGCACCGGAAATACTCGTTCCACTTATTGCCGTTGCACTGGAAGAATACCACCACCCATCGGGATTTTCAAATGTCAAACTCGTCAATCCCGTGCAACCTTCGAACGCATAAGAATCAATATCTCTCCAAAAGAGAGCTTTTTGTGTAAAAAAAAGTAATTTTTTTGTTGCAAAAAAAATTTTAATATGGTAAAATATAGGTGTATCCCATCCACGAGACAACTTTGCATAAAAAGGAGACTGCACTATGTCAACCAAGTTATGGTACAACCAATTTATAGACAACTGGATCAACGCCCTTCCCTTAGGTAACGGGCGCATCGGCGCCATGCTGTACGGCGACCCGCAAAAGGAGCGGATCGAGGTCAACGAGGAAACCCTTTGGAGCGGTAGCCAAATCAAAGAGCAATACCACGCCTCCCCCGAGACGCTTGCCGAGATTCGGAGGCTCATCGAGGACGAGCGTCTGACCGAGGCGGCAGAGCTGTCCCGAAAGACCTTCCTGTCCGATCCCCCCTTTGTCCGCTTCTTTGAAAGCTTCGGCGAGCTGTTTGTCGATTTTTACGACAAAACTCCGCCCGCCGACTATCATAAAGAGCTGGAGCTGTCTGAGGGTATCGCCCGTGTCCGCTACAAAAAAAATGACACCCAATACAGCAGTGAATGCTTCGTCAGTGCCGACTACAATGCGCTGGTCTATCGGATCGCCGCCGACAATCGCCGCTTCTCCTGTGAGGTGACCTTCAAGCGCAAGCAGGATGCCTACACCGCCGTTATGCAAGCCGATACCGTCTTTCTCAACGGAAGAATTTGCTATGAGGATCATCCGCAGTACGGCAAGGGCGGCGAGGGCATGTCCTTCGGCGCCAATGTCTGGATACGCACCGACGGCACCCTGAAGCCCACCCACGATACCGTCGTCATCCAAAACGCTACTTATGTAGAAGCCTACGGTGCCTTTGCCACCAACTATAACGTCAACACCTTCGATATCGACGACACCATCGACTACCGTGCCACGCTGAAGGAGACAGTCGACCGACTGCGTGCCACCGACTACGAAACCGTCAAGGCGGCGCACATCGAGACCCACAGAAAAGCCTTCGACACCGTCCGATTGGAGCTGAAGGGGCCCTCCCGAGACCATATGCCTATCAATACCCGCCTCAGAAAGATTCAAAGACACGGGGAATTTGACCCCGATTTCTGTGCGCTGTACTACAATTTCGGACGCTACCTGCTGCTGGCAAGCGGCGGCTTCAACGCCACCCTGCCCGCCAACCTCCAGGGCGTTTGGTGCCACGACTTCCGTCCCCCTTGGGGAGCCGATTACCACACCAATATCAATCTGCAAATGAACTACTGGCCCGCAGGTCCCTCCGATCTGTTTGATACCGTGAAGCCCCTGACCCATTTCATGAAAATGATCGGCAGATTTGGCGAGAGCACCGCCCGTGAGCTGTTCGGCGCACGTGGCTGGACGGTCAACCACACCACCGATGTCTTTGGGCGTACAGGTGTACACGACAGCGTGGATTGCGGCTTCTTCCCCATGGCAGGCCCTTGGATGTGTCTGAACCTGTGGGAGCATTACGAATATACGGGCGACCGCTCCTATCTGAATGAGATCTATCCTCTGCTCAAGGGGGCATGTGAGTTTGTTATGGACTATCTGACTGAGGATGACGACGGATACCTTGTCACCTCTCCCTCCAACTCCCCCGAAAACTGCTTCTATTACACCGATGCCGAGGGCAACCGCCAAACAAGCATGCTAACAAGAGGGGCGACGATGGATTTTGAGATCATCCACGCCCTCTTTACCCGTACCGCCCACGCCTGCGCCGTATTGAATACCGACACAGAGCTGGCAGAGACACTGTCCGAGACTCTCAAACGCCTCCCGCCCCTGCGGATCAGCGAACGCTACGGCACGCTGTGCGAATGGATCCGTGACTACGAGGAGACCGAGCCGGGACATCGGCATATCTCCCACCTGTTTGCTGTCTACCCCGGCGATCAGATCAGCGAGGAAACGCCTGAGCTGTTGGAGGCGGCAAGAAAGTCCATCCTGCGCCGCATCCAATATCAGGACACCGCCAGCGGAACGAACAGCGGATGGCCGCTGTCGTGGCGTACCCTTGTCTTGTGCCGTATGAAAGAGAAAGAACTCCTTGCCGAGCCGCTGAGTGCACTTCTCCAATGTATCAATCCCAATCTGTTTAACAACTATCCGTGCGGTTCCCTGTTCCAGATCGACGGCAACTTCGGTTATGTAACCTGTATCAACGAAATGCTGATCCAAAGCCATTTGGGTACCCCCGATTCCCGTGTCATAGAGCTGCTCCCCGCCCTGCATAAGGGCTTTGCCTGCGGTTCCATCCAAGGAATTCGGGCAAGAGGCGGTTTTGCCGTGGATATGGAATGGAAGGATGGCGTATTGTGCGCCGCTACCGTCCGTGCCGATATCGACAATACGCTGCGTGTCAAGATCACCGATATCGCTCCCGTTAAGGGTGCCGACAAGCCCTTCTCCGCAGAGAACGGCATCCTGACCGTCCCCATGAATGCAGGAGAAACGGTCACACTGACCCTCTGAAAAAACGCCAAAACAAAAGCCGCCCTGCGCATACCGCATATGCGCAGAGCGGTTTTTTATTCGTTAGGGCTGTGGGTTTCCCCGCATGCCTCCCCCTTATTCGCTGTCCTTATCCACCGCATCGGCAAAGCGGAAGCCCGCCGTCTCGGACACAGGCAGAGAGAACACCAGTGCGTGCGCCTTGGAATCCACACCCGCCTTCTGCATGATCGCCTTCATGATCCCCTTTTTCTTGTTCACATCGGAAACGATAAATACGATCTCCTTCTCCTCCGCCAAGGAGATGCCGAAGAACTTAGCCGCTCCCGCGCCCGTGCCCTTGGCTCGGATGGTCGTTCCGCCGCCTGCTCCCGCCTCACGGGCGGCATCCATCACAAGGTCGGTGTATCCCTTCTCGTAGATCGCTACGATCAATTCATGATCCGATTGCATTTTTTTCTCCTCCGTTCCTTCTTCCGTCTGCGGCACTGCTCCGCCGCTCAGATATTCTAAGGCTCGCATACCGCCCACCCCCGAAACGGGAACCGCCATGGCGACCCCTCGGTTGGGCAGGTCGATCTTCATCTCCACCGTCAACGCCCGCTTCAGCTCCGCCAAGGTCTTTCCCAAGACCGTGGAAAACAGCATTGCCTTCTCGGTCTTTTCGATCCCCAACAGGCTCAGCGTTTTGGCATGTGCCGTTCCGTTACACAGGATCGTATAGGTCACATCCACGCCATGCCGCAAATAAAACTCTTCATATTCGGTCTCATCGGAGCGCTGAATGATGGTGATAAGCCAATATAAATTCTGCATAACATCCTCCTTACAGTTCTATGATATCCTCATCCTCTGTCTGAGGCTCCCGCTCAAGGATCTCCTCCTCCATGACAGGCTGAGGCTCTGCCGCAGGCTTTCTTCTCGCCCGAAGCTTGTAGATCAGACCCAAGCTCTGAATGGTGATAAGCGGTGTCATCGCAACCAGTGCGATCACGCCGAAGGCGTCTCCCGCGCCGCCGCCCACCGCCTCACATACCCCCATGGCAAAGGGCAACAGGAAGGTCGCCGTCATCGGGCCCGATGCCACACCGCCCGAGTCAAAGGCGATAGAGGTAAAGATATCGGGGACGAAAAAGGACAGCAGCAGGGCGATCACATAGCCGGGCAGAACGATCCACAGAATGGAGACCCCCGTCAGCACACGGAGCATGGCGATCCCTACCGACACCGCCACACCGATGGAAAGCGCATTTTTCAGCACCTTGCCGGGAATGGTTCCCGACGTGACCTCCTCGACCTGTCGGGTCAACACATGCACCGCAGGCTCCGCCGACACGATAAAATATCCGATCAGCATGCCCAACGGCACGATCAGCCACCGCACCTCCGAGCCGCCCAAGGCGTTGCCCAGATAATTTCCCAAGGGCATAAAGCCCACATTGACACCGGTCAGGAAGAGCACCAGCCCCACATAAGTATACAGCACACCCATCATCGTCTTGCCCAGTCCGCCCTTGCCCATACCGCCCGTCACCAAGCGGAACAGCAGATAGAACAGCACAATGGGCCCCAAGGCGATCGCCATTTCCATCATATAATGCGGCAGCTGTCGGAAAAACACGCCGAAGATCGCACGGGAGGTATCGGCATCGGGAACCGTATACACGGGAACCGCCTGTCCCTCCACGTCAAAGATCAGCCCGAGGATCATCACCGCCAGGATCGGCCCCACCGAGCATAGCGCCACCATACCGAAGTTGTCATCCCCCGCTCCGTCATCCGAGGAGATAGAGGCAACACCCACGCCAAGTGCCATAATAAAGGGCACGGTCATAGGTCCCGTCGTCACTCCGCCCGAATCAAAGGAAACAGCAAGAAAGCTCTCGGGAACAAAGCATGCCAGCAAAAAGACCGCCGCATAAAAGAAAAGCAGCAGATATTTCAAGCGAATGCGGAACAGCACACGAAGCATGGCAATGACCAAAAACAGACCCACGCCGACCCCCACCGTCAGGATCAGTGCCATATTGGGAATGGCGGGGAGCTGTGTCGCCAGCACCTGAAGATCGGGCTCGGAGACCGTTATCATCAGTCCCACAAAGAAGGACACCAGGATCACCACCCACAGCTTGCGGGAGGCGGTCATTTTCGAGCCCACATATTCGCCCATAGGCGTCATAGCGGTCTCGGCGCCGAGATTGAACAGCCCCATGCCCACGATCAGAAGCACCGCCCCCACCGCAAAGGACAACAGCATGGCGGCAGATACGGGCACCAGCGTAATCAAAAGCAACAGGACAATACCTGTCACGGGAAGCACCGAGGACAGAGCTTCGGAAATTTTTTCCTTCAACACCGTCCGATCCAAAAAGCGCATCGTCTCCTCCTTTCTTCTCACAAAAGATTTTTTTCAAAACCTATTGACAAATCCACAAAAACAGAGTATAATACAAACAGAGGGGCACCGGTAACGGTTGCTTCCGGTTAAACGATTAAAAAGATAACCGCCTTATGTGGAAGTTGGGCGGTTATCTTTTTTTGCTATAAAAAACAGACAGAATGGCAAATGTAAGCAAGGCGATCTCGATCAGATCCCGCCACGTAACAAACTCCAAGCTATCACCTCCCTCGGTATCCAAGGAAGGTAAAAAGAACTTTTTCAACTTCCTTGAAGAGTGCAAGGAAGCAACCGCCACCGAAATGGTGGAGCATTCGCTCGTATCGGCTCACAGAGCCGATACCCCACAAATATTATATCATACCGCCCCCACCTTGTCAATCGGTATTTACAAAAAATAAAAAGTGTGGTATAATAGAAGGAAAGGAAGCTATATTATAGGAAGGAATCGCCATGAACAGCGGATTTTTACCGATCTCAAAAAACGAAATGAATACCCTTGGCTGGGATCGCCCCGACTTCGTCTACGTAACGGGCGACGCCTATGTCGACCACCCCGGCTTCGGCGTAGCCATCATCTCCCGTGTGCTGGAGGCGGCAGGCTTTCGTGTCGCCATCCTCTCTCAGCCCGACTATAAAAGCTGTGACGCCTTTCGGGAGTTCGGACGTCCCCGTCTGGGCTTTTTGGTCACAGCGGGCAACATCGACTCCATGGTGGCGCACTACACCGTCGCCAAGAAAAAACGCTCCTACGACTATTATTCCCCCGGCGGAGCGGCGGGCAAACGCCCCGACCGAGCCACCATCGTCTATTGCAACCGCATTCGGGAAGCCTTTGGCGACGTGCCCATCATCCTCGGCGGCTTGGAGGCATCCCTGCGCCGCTTCGCCCATTATGATTACTGGTCGGACAGCGTGCGCCGTTCGATCTTGGTGGACAGCCGTGCCGATCTGCTGACCTACGGGATGGGCGAGCATATTCTGCTCCGCATCGCCGCCCTGCTGGATAAGGGCGTTCCCATCAAAAAAATTCGGGATGTGCGGGGCACGGTCTATCTCTGCCGCCCCGAGGAGCCTGTTCACTACCCATTGGCGGCAACCTTCGACTACAACGAGCTAAAGACCGATAAACGCCGCTATGCCGAAGCCTTCGGCGTACAGTACAAGAATCAGGATGCCATCGGCGGCAAGGCGATCGCCGAGCGGTACGACGATAAGCTGCTGGTGCAGAATCCCCCCATGCCGCCCTTGGAGAGACAGGAGTTGGACAGGGTCTATGCCCTGCCCTATATGCGAACCTATCACCCGTCCTATGAGGCGGCAGGCGGCGTGCCCGCCATCGAGGAGGTTCGGTTCTCCATCACCCACAACCGCGGCTGCTTCGGCGCCTGCAATTTCTGCGCCTTGGCGTTTCACCAAGGACGGACGGTGCGCTCCCGCAGTGCCGAGAGCGTGCTTGCCGAGGCAAAACAGATCACCGAGCTACCCGATTTCAAGGGCTACATCCACGACGTAGGAGGCCCCACCGCCAACTTCCGCTACCCCGCCTGTGACAAACAGCTCACCGACGGGGTCTGCGCCTCCCGCAAGTGTCTCGCACCCACCCCCTGCAAGAATCTGAAGGTCGATCACAGCGAATATCTGCGCCTGATCGAACAGATCGAAGCCCTGCCAAGGGTAAAGAAGGTCTTTATCCGTTCGGGCATCCGCTTCGATTACCTGTTGGCAGACAAAAGCGATGCCTTTTTTTGCAAGCTGGTGCGGGATAATGTCAGCGGTCAGCTGAAGGTCGCCCCCGAGCACTGCTCCACCGCCGTGCTTCGGTGCATGGGTAAGCCCGAATTTTCGGTCTATGAACGCTTCCGCAAAAAGTATTTCGAGCTGACGAAGGAAGCGGGTAAGGAGCAGTATCTGGTGCCGTATCTCATGTCCAGCCACCCGGGCTCCACCCTGTCGGATGCCTTGGATCTGGCACTCTGCCTGAAGCGGGATCATTATGCCCCCGAGCAAGTACAGGATTTTTACCCCACTCCCGGCACGGCATCCACCGTCATGTTTTACACGGGGATCAATCCTTTGGACGGCAAGCCCGTTCCTGTGACCACCGACTACCGAGAAAAGCAGCTGCAACGGGCACTGCTCCAATATAACCGTCCCCAAAATGCCCCCTTGGTCAGAGAGGCACTTCGGAAATTGGGACGGGAGGATCTGATCGGCTACGGAGCCGAATGCCTCGTCCGCCCCGAGCGAGTCACTACTCCGCCCCGCAAGTCCCAAGCAAAAAAGGCGACGGAGACCCACCGTCCCACAAGCCGCCCCAATGCCAAAAAACGCCCCACTGCCCCCAAGCACCAGTCAAAACGTAAAAACAGCCCCCAAAAAATTCGTTGAAAATTCTTTGGAGGCTCGGAACCTTTCTTTTAAGAAAGGTTCCGTTTTCTATTTCTCTTCTATTCTCACAGCACTTCCATTTCAAACTTCGTCCGTTCCGCACGTGCGCCGCGAATTTCGATGATATAGTCCAGTGCCAAGCGCCCCTCATCGGCAAGCCGATTGTCCACCTTCAGGGTATGCACACACACCTCAAAGGGCATAAAAGGCGTTTGATACAAACAATGATGCCGACACGCCTCCTCAAAGACCAGCACGGTCGATACCGCCCCCTCTCGGATCATGCTGACCACCCAGGGCTCATCCTCCCGAAAGGAGATCGCCGTCACCGAGCCCGCCATACCCGTGGCTTCTGTCTCCTCATAGGAGATCTCCACCCGTCCCTCACGGCGGCACAGAGTCCCCCGTGCGTTGATCTCGATCACCTCGGGCTCCGGCTCCTTCTGCTCTACCGAATGCAGCATACCGTCCTCCTCGGTAAAGAGCGATGCCTCTACCTCAAATCGGGTGGAGCGCAAGCGGATCCGCACCTCTTCCTTCATTTCCTTCATGTTTTTCTCTCCGTTTTCTTTCAAATCGTATCCATATTGTATCACGTTTGACGCCGTCTGTCAACCACACATTCTCTCTTTTTTGAAAATCCCCCAAAATTCCCAAAAATCTTGAAAAAAGAAGAAAAAAACTTTGCAATTCCTTTGACATCTCTTGCATTTAATGGTATAATATAACTGTAAACCGTTCAAATCCCACTTTGGAGGAATTGTCATGTCCGTACCCGTATACACCCGTATCCGACAGCTGGTGGCATATGCCCTGCGGCATAAGCTCATTGGCGAGGAGGATCGCATCTACATCACCAACAGCCTGCTCTCTGCCCTAAAGCTCTCCGAATATACGGAGGAAGGTAGTACCGAGGAGGCACCCTTGGAGGAGATCCTATCCGCCCTGTGCGACTATGCCGTCGAGCAGGGGCTGATCGAAACCGACAGCGTGGTCTTCAGAGACCTCTTTGACACCTCCCTGATGGGCATTGTCACTCCCCGCCCCGGCGAGGTGATCCGCAGCTTCACGGCACTGTACGCCCTCTCTCCCAAAGCAGCAACCGACTATTTCTATAAGCTCTGTCAGGCAAGCGACTACATCCGCACCTATCGAGTGGAAAAGGATGTTAAATGGACCTATTCGGGAGAGTACGGCGAGCTGGATATCACCATCAACCTTTCTAAGCCCGAAAAGGATCCCCGTGCCATCGCCGCCGCTAAGCTCTTGCCTCAAAGCGGCTATCCGAGCTGTCTGCTCTGCCCCGAAAACGAGGGCTATGCGGGCAATGCAGCCCGTCCCGCCCGTCAGACCCTGCGGCTCATTCCCATGACCCTGTCGGGCAAAAAGTGGTATCTGCAATACTCCCCCTATGTCTACTATAACGAGCATTGCATCGTCCTGTCGGCAGAGCATACCCCCATGAAGATCGACCGAGGCACCTTCGTGCGCCTCTTGGATTTTGTCGCACAGCTTCCCCACTATTTTCTCGGCTCCAACGCCGACCTGCCCATCGTCGGCGGTTCGATCCTGTCCCACGATCATATGCAGGGCGGACACTATACCTTCGCCATGGCAAAGGCACCCATCGAGACCGAGATCAAATTCTCCTGCTATGACGACATCGAAGCGGGCATCGTCAAATGGCCCCTGTCGGTCATCCGTCTGCGGAGCGGCAATCGGCAGAATCTGATCGATCTTTCGGAAAAGATCCTCAACGCATGGCGTACCTATTCCGACCCCGATGCCTTCATCTTCGCCAATACCGACGGCGAGCCCCATAATACCGTCACCCCCATTGCCCGCATGCGGGACGGCAAATATGAGCTGGATCTGGTGCTGCGGAACAACATTACCACCGAGGAGCATCCGCTGGGCGTGTATCACCCCCACGCCGATGTTCATAATATCAAAAAGGAAAATATCGGTCTGATCGAGGTCATGGGTCTGGCAGTCCTGCCCGCCCGACTGAAGGAAGAAATGGCAGTGATGAAGGACTTTATCCTTGCCGACAGAGATTTTGCCGACGACGAGCGTACCGCCAAGCATAAGGCTTGGTTTGAACGCTTCCGTGACCGATACGACTTCACCCCCGAAAACACCGAGCAGATCCTCAGGACCGAGATCGGAAGGACCTTCCAGCGGGTGCTGGAGGATGCGGGAGTCTACAAGCGCACCGAGGGCGGACATCTTGCCTTCCTGCGCTTCATCGCCACCATTCGCTAACTGCATATTCATTATTACTAAATTTTATATCGGGAGGAACAACCGTGCCAAACTTTGTCATTACCATTGCCCGCGGCTTTGGAAGCGGCGGACGAACCATCGGACGGCTGCTTGCCGAGCGGCTGGACATCAACTATTATGACGGCGAGCTGATCCGCCTTGCCTCTGAGGAAAGCGGCATCAACATCGAGCTGTTCGGAAAAGCCGACGAGCATGTCAAGACCAACCTGTTCAAGCGCTATAACCGTAGCTACGGCTACAAGCTCATCCCCCCTGACAGCAGCGAATTTTCTTCGAATGATAATCTGTTCAACTACCAAGCCCGCATCATCCGCTCCCTTGCCGAAAAGCAGGATTGCGTCATCATCGGGCGTTGCTCCGACTATATTCTGAAGGACGACCCCAATGCCATCCGTCTGCTTATCGTTGCCGACCGCCAATCCTGCATCCGCAACGTGACCGAGCTGTACGGCATCCACCCCAAGGAGGCGGATCGCCGCATCGAGGAGCTGGACGGAGCAAGAGCCTCCTACTATAAGTATTACACAGGCAAGGAATGGGATGACCCTGTCAACTACGACCTGTGCATCAACACGACCAAATACGGCTTTGAAAAGTCCGTAGATATGATCCTTGCCTATATGCGTACGCTGGGGCACAATGTTTAAATCACAAAGGAGAGCATCATGAGAGTACCCTACACCCACGAATCTGTCCAACTGACGGGCAGATGGGACACCACTAACCCGAGGGCGGCTGTAACCACCACCACAGGCGCCTACATCGAATTTGCCTTTGAGGGCACAACGGCACTTGCCTGCTTCGATATCCTGACCAACGCCCATCCGCTGGTGCGGCTTTGGATCCAAGTAGACGGAGGCGCCATGACCGAAGCTCCCATTGATTCTTATTTGCGTGTCACCGCCCCCACCGACGGACGGCATACCGTCCGCATCATCTATAAGGGCGGCACCGAGCACGACCGTCGCTGGTATACCCCTCTGACAGGCAAGGTCACCTTCCTCGGCGTGCAGACCGCAAAGCCCGTCGCCATCGAAAAGGACGACCGCAAAATCATCGAATTTGTGGGCGACTCCATCACCGAGGGTGTGCTGATCGACGTGGATTATCACGAAGGAACCACCCCCGCCGATCAGATGTGCTACATTGACACCATCAATCGAGTCTATCAGGATGATGTCTGCGCCACCTATGCGTGGCTCACCGCCGAGAAGCTGAACCTTCGCCCCATCATCATGGGTTACGGAGCGGTCGGCACGACCCGTGTGGGACAGGGCTATGTGCCCGTGGCACAGGAGGCATATCCCTATAATTTCCACAGCTCTCCCGTGACCCGTCCCCAACCCGACTATATCGTCATCAACCACGGAGCCAACGACCGAAGCAAGCCCGCCGACCAGTACCTTGCCGGCTATGAAAAGCTGTTGGACGTCATCTTGGCAATGAATCCGGGCGCAAAGGTCATCGCCCTCTCGGCGTTCTGCGGTGCGCACCATGAAGAGCTTGGCGCATTCATTGCGAAGTATAACGAGAAGCACGCTGCCAACGTCACCTTCATCGACTCCACCGGCTGGATCTCTCCCGAACCCCTCCATCCCCTCCGTGACGGTCATCGAGCCGTGGCTGAGAAGTTAGTTCCGATCTTGAAGGACGTACTTTTCTTTTAAAAAAGAAAAGTACGCAAAAGAAAACTGAACTTAAAAATTCTCAAAAGCCTGTAGGGACAGGCGTCCTCGACTGTCCGAAAAAAAAGCAAAAGAAAACCAACCAATACCCCGTTTCAAGTTCTTGAAGGGGTCAGGGGGAACTTCTCGAAAGAAGTTCCCCCTGATTTTTATTCTATTCTAACTTCCCGATACACATCCCCGAACAGATCACAAAAGGCAAAGCGACCGTTCTCGAACAGCAGATAGCTATTCGGCGAGCCCTCCTTCGGCAAGGAGACCGAGCCGGGATTCAGATACAGATTTCTCTGTCCGAAGGCTTCGGCGGCGGGAACATGAGTATGTCCGTGCAGCAGAATATCCCCCGCCTTCAGCGACGGCAGCGCCGTCCGATTGAAGCGGTGTCCGTGGGTGGCAAAGAGCCGCACGCCGTCCGCCTCCAAATAGGCGTACTCGGCTAAGATCGGGAAATTCAGCACCATCTGATCCACCTCGGTGTCGCAGTTTCCCCGCACGCAAAGCAGCTCGCCCGAAGCAGCGTTCAACAGATCGATGACCCGCTTCGGCTCATACCCCGTGGGCAGATCGTTTCGAGGTCCGTGATACAGCAGATCGCCCAACAAGATCAACCGCTCCGCGCCCGATTCCCGATAGCGTTCGAGCAGCCGCTCCACACAGGCGGCATCCCCGTGCAGATCGGAAGCGATCATCCACTTGCTCATCGCACAGAGCCCTCCCCTCGGATCAGATACTTTTCCGTCGTCAACGCCGCCAGACCCATCGGGCCCCGCACATGGAGCTTTTGGGTAGAAATTCCGATCTCGGCGCCAAATCCAAACTCTCCGCCGTCGGTAAATCGGGTAGAGGCGTTCACATACACCGCCGCCGAGTTGACCTGCCGCTGAAAGCGCTCCGCCCTCTCGGGATTTTCGGTCACGATCGCCTCACTGTGCCCTGTGCTGTATTTGTTGATATGGGCAATGGCGTCGGAAATACTTCCCACCACCTTCACCGCCAAAATGAAATCGTTGTATTCGGTAAAATAGTCCTCCTCCGTGGCTTCCTTTGCCGTGGGGATCAGAACGCACGTCTTGGCATCTCCCCGCAATTCCACCTCATACTGTGCCATCGCCTCCGCCAGCATCGGCAGGAAGCGGGCGGCGATCCCCGAATGCACCACCACCGTCTCAATGGCGTTGCAAACCGACGGACGGGAGCACTTGGCATTCACGGCGATCTTCACCGCCATATCCAAATCGGCTGCCTCATCCACATACAAGTGGCAGTTTCCCGCCCCCGTTTCGATCACGGGAACGGTAGCATTCTCCACCACACTTTGGATCAGCCCCTTGCCGCCTCTGGGGATCAGCACGTCAATAAAGCCCCGCATGGTCATCAGGATCTGTGCGCTCTCCCGTTCGGTAGACTCCACCAGCTCCACGCCGTGGGGATCAAATCCGCAGTCCTCCAAGGCATCCTTCATTAAATCGACCAAGACCCGATTGGTGCGGATGGCTTCCTTGCCCCCCCGCAGGATCACGGCGTTGCCCGTTTTCAGACAAAGGGCAGCGGAATCCACGGTCACATTGGGACGTGCCTCATAGATCATGGCGACCACCCCAAGCGGCACACGCACACGGGAAATGGTCAGCCCCGACGGACGGCTCCATGTCTCTTTCCGACCCACAGGATCGTCAAGCCCCACCAGATCCCGCAACGCCTGCGCCATCAGAGCGATCCGCTGTTCGCTCAGTGCCAAGCGGTCGAGCATCGTCTTTGGAACACCGTTCAGGTCTGCCGCCTCCAAGTCCTCCCGATTGGCGGCGATCACCGCCCCGCTCTGCGCCTCCAAGCGCTCTGCGATCCGCAAAAGCACCCGATTTTTCTCCTCGGTATCCGCCAGCGCAAGTCTTGCGGCGGCGGCACCCGCATTTTTACATAAAATTTCAATATCCTCTCGTAAGCTCATACATCCTCCGTTTTGCCCATGGTGCTTCGGTTTTTTCAGTTGGCAAGATACGCCGACTCAATGGCGCACACATACATGCGGTGATAGTCCTCGGCGGAATAATTGGACAGAAGCGACTCATCCAAAAAGCCCTCCTTTTTCAGGTCATCCGCATACAGCTTCCGACACACCAGCACCAGCCTTGCCTCAGCGATCACAGGCACGCCGTCCATTTCCATGACCGTCAGCCCCGCTTCCGCCGGCTTGTCGCAGTCTCTGCCGCTCCGTCTGCCGCACAGCTTCAGGGCATCTCGATGCGACTCGGGCAGAAACGCCACGGAAAACCGTTCATTCTCCTCCAACAGTCCAAAGGTATGCCGTTGCGGACGGACAAAGCACACGCAAACAGGCTTGTTCCAAAGCACGCCCAGACACCCCCAGCTTGCGGTCATGGCATTGACCCTTCCCTGCTTGGCGTCCTTCACGGTCAATAGCATCCAATCACTCCCGATCAGCTTCACGGCATTCTCCAACGCCTCGGGTGCGATCGGGGAAAATCTCTCCTGCTCCATTCTTGCCTCCTGTCCATTCCCTTCGTTTCTTCTATAATATCATATCAAATTTTTCGAAATTCGTCAACGATTTTCCGAAACTTTTCCCTTTTGTTTTTATTTAAATGTAAAAAAATTTAAAAAATTTCAAAAAAGGTGTCGACAAGAAGCGATTTTTCCTGTATAATATTAGGTATCCCTCAGAAATTTCCCAATCTTTCAACTACAAAAAGGATCATAATCATGCAACAGAATCTGAAATTCATCCGAAAGCTCCCCATCCCCATGGATCTGAAGGAGCAATACCCCCTGAAAGCGGAATACGCCGCCAAAAAAGCACTGCGGGACAAGGAGATCGCCGATGTCTTTACCGGCAAGAACAACCGCCTGGTGCTCATTATCGGGCCCTGCTCCGCCGACCGAGAGGATGCGGTGCTGGACTACATCTCCCGTCTTGCCGTCCTGCAAGAAAAGGTAGCCGATAAACTGCTCCTCATCCCCCGCATCTATACCAATAAGCCCCGCACCACAGGCGACGGCTATAAGGGCATGGTGCATCAGCCCAACCCCGATGCGGCGGAGGACATGCTGGAGGGCATCATCGCCATCCGCCGTCTGCACACCCGTGCCATCGAAGAAACGGGACTGTTCTGTGCCGATGAAATGCTCTATCCCGAGAACTATCGGTACCTGTCCGACCTGCTCTCCTATGTGGCGATCGGAGCCCGCTCGGTAGAAAATCAACAGCACAGACTGACCGCCAGCGGCATTGATATCCCCGTTGGCATGAAGAACCCCACAGGCGGCGACATTTCGGTCATGCTCAATTCGATCACCGCAGCTCAGCACTCACACACCTTCCTGTATCGGGGCTGGGAGTGCGTCTCCACAGGAAACCCCTTGGCGCACGCCATCCTTCGGGGCTATGTAAACAGCCACGGACAGTCCCTGCCCAACTATCACTTTGAGGATCTGATCGGACTGTATCGGGACTATGCCGAACGGAATCTGCAAAACATGGCAGTGGTGGTCGATACCAACCACGCCAATTCGGGCAAGAAATGGGCGGAGCAGCCGCGGATCTGTAAGGAAGTCCTGCACGCCTGCCGCCACTCAAGCGAGATCAAGAGCTATGTCAAGGGCTTCATGATCGAATCCTATATCGAGGATGGCTGTCAGAAGATCGGAGAGCATATCTACGGCAAATCCATCACCGACCCCTGCCTCGGCTGGGAAAAGACCGAACGCCTCGTGCTCGACATTGCCGATCTGACATAAAAAGAACAAAAAAGAAGGATACCACCCGCAAAGCATAGCGGGTGGTATTTTTTCGATGGTAGCCTCTGCCATACAGATATGTGGATACCCCCCACCCTGTTCGCACTCACTTCGTAAGCCTTCCCCAGCGGGGAAGGTGGATTGCCGACAGGCAAGACGGATGAGGAGATCTCCGTTTGCATGGCAGATTAAGGTGTGGGTATGCTTATTTCTAAACGAAAAGAATCTTTCGAGTCAAAACAAGCGGTTCGTTTCTATATTTGATTTGTACATCAGGCGATCTCCTCATCCGTCACTCGCAAGGCTCGTGCCACCTTCCCCGCTGGGGAAGGCTTACGAAGTGAGTGCGAACATGGAACGGACAGTCGGGGACGCCTGTCCCTACAACAAAATAAAAGCGAAGCCGTTTTGTTTGTACAATGGGCGAGCTTGCTATGTTTTTACAAACCCGTAGGGACAGGCGTCTCCGACTGTCCGAGTAGGTTGAAATTTGAATCGGTTTGGAACACCCGCAAACCCGTAGGGACAGGCGTCCCCGACTGTCCGAGTAGATTGAAATTTGAATCGGTTTGGAACACCCGCAAACCGTAGGGACAGGCGTCCCCGACTGTCCGAAAACAATAAAATTTGAATCGCCTAAAACAGGCGACCACAGGTCGCCCCTACGGGTACGATGGCTTTTCCTTTTTCCCCTCTGTGAACGCCCGCCAATAAGAAAAAGCCGATGCGGAAAAACTCCCTATCGGCTTTTTGCTATTCTTGGCAAACCAAAGCATATTCCTTGGCATTTTTACTTATTTTTCCTTCTTGCCCCCGATACGGTCGCACAGATACATCACAAGAGGAGACAACACCCCGCCGATCACAAAGACGATCCATGTGATATGCCAAGCTCCCGACAAAAAGCTCCCTGCAAGGTAGAAAATGACGATCAGCCCCCAATAAGCAGATTCGACCGCCTCCCGAAGCGCATTCTTTGCTTTCTTCCGCCGAGAGAACTCGCCCTCCTGCAAAAGCTTGCATAGACTTGCCTGCCGAACGCCCACCGCAATAAAGGCAAATACCCCCAAGCCGACGATCAACAGCAAGACCGCAAGCATCAAAGCGCAAAGCATCGCATTGCCCCCAAAGGCGGAAACGATCAGAGGAACGGGAGAAGCAATGCACAAGCAGGTCGCTATGATATTCCACCTGACGTAACAGCCGTGAAATTCTTTTTTTTGCTCGCTCACCCATTCCTTGGCGGCAGGCTCCAACAAAAACGGCTCGTTTGTTTCCAAAAATTCATAAGGCTCGTTGTGAAAGCCGCAGGCAATAAAGATCGGCACGGCGCACAGAATAAAGACAAACAGTGCCGCCAAGCCCACAACCCCCGCCACCGTCTCCGAAACGCCAAGGCTCGCCTCATCCGAAGCTACACCCAAAAGGATCAACGCAACGGGCGAAAGTATGCACAAAAAGGTGGCAAGGGCGATCTGCCACGATGCCCGTTTTCTCAGTGCCACATAGGCTTTTGCTTCCTCTTTCGTGATTGCTCTGATGCTCTGTTTCTCACACGCCTCCTCGGCGGCATCCACATCCTCGATCCCGTCCTTGAGCAGATAGTCGGTCGTCACGCCGAACAGCTCACTCAGCTGTACGATCTTTCCCAGATCGGGAACCGTCTGCCCGCTCTCCCACTTGGAAACGGCTTGCCGTGATACGTCCATTTTCTCGGCAAGCTCCTCCTGTGTCATTCCGCTTTTCTTTCTGAGCCGAATCAATTTGTCTGCTATCGTCATTGTCTGTTCCTCCGCTTGACTTGTATGTCGGCGAATTTCCCCGCCGCCCTGTCAGTATACCATATGCTTCGGTTGCCGTCAACCAAACAGCGGCTTGCAATTTGTCAATTGTGGGTTGCTTTTTTGGTCAAATGCAAAATTTATCCCACCCGTCTCCCCTTCTCGGCAAATTCCGAGGGGGTAAGCCCTGTCAAAGACTTGAATACCTTGCAAAAATACGAGGAATTGGCAAAGCCCACCGCCACAGCGATCTCTTCCACGGAAGCGGAAGAATTGAGTAGGCACTCCTTTGCCTTCTCCACCCGATACTGCTGAATATACCGTGTGGGCGGTACACCGAATACCGACTGGAAGATATTGCGGTAATAGGTCTCGCCCATATTAGACAGATCGGCAAGCATAGGCGTGTACAGATCGGGCTTCTTGTAATTCGCCTCAATATACTTCACCGACCGATGAATCATGCCGTATTTGCCCGCCAAGGAATACGCATAGGCTTGAATGCCTGCGATCTCGGTCAGCAGACTGTACAGCTCGGACAAGCACTTGGAATGATAGGCAGGGCCCTTCAGGCTCCAGTAATGCAGGATATTTTTCACCGCATTGCCGATCTCCGCCTCGTTCCCCGTAAAAAATGCCTCAGGCGTTATCCAAGCCTCCTGCTCCGTGGCAAGCTCCAGCTCGATGACCGTGCAGGCACCCTCTTCCTCCGCATACAGCTCATAGGCGGTACCGACAGGCAAAAAGACGATATGCTCGGCGTCTGCGATCAGACGCTCACCGCCCACCGTGTAGACCGATCTGCCCTGCTTTTTTATCATCAGCAGATCACAAGCCGCCACCGCCTCCGCCTCGGTCTCCTCCTCGGGCGTACAGGTATATACATCCCGTATTTTCACAACCGTCCATTCAGATATGTCGATTTTTTTCATGGTCAATTCTCCTCTTGTCTTTTTTTATCAATTTTCAGCACAAATATTTTTCATTTTTTATTGTTTTTATTATATCACATTCCGCATTCTTTGTCAATATTTGTCGAATGATTTTTCATATAGCTCTGTTGTTTTTTTTAATTTATTACATTTCCGTTCTCTCTGTATCCTCTGTCATTTACAAGAAATATCTATTATGCAAGCTCAACAAAATGCGTATATATTCTCCACATTCTTCTACATTTCCCTTGACATTTTATCGTATCTCCTGTATAATATATAAAATATAAAAAACAAAAAAGAGGTATTTTATAATGAAAACCGTAATCATGCCCCGCCCCGAGCATCCGCAGCCCCAGCTTGTCCGCTCCGCTTGGATGAACCTGAACGGCGAATGGCAATTTGTCCGCGACCACGGCATCAGCGGAAAACAAAGAAAACTCTATGAGGCAGACTCCCTCCCCGACACCATCACCGTCCCCTTCTGCATGGAAAGCAAGCTGTCGGGCATCGGCGACAAGGATTTCTGCGAATGCGTTTGGTACCGCAAGGAGATCGATCTGCCCGCCGATTGGCTGGCAAACGGCAAGCGCATTCTGCTCCACATCGGCGCCTGCGACTACCGCACCACCGTGTACGTAAACGGAAAACAGATCGGTCGCCCCCATATCGGCGGCTACGTCGGCTTCACACGGGACATCACCGAGGCGCTGACGGCAGGCAAAAACGTCCTGACGGTCTGCGCCGAGGATTACCTCCGCTCAGGCAATCAGCCCGCCGGCAAGCAGTGTACCGATTACGCATCCCGAGGCTGTTTGTATACCCGCACCACAGGCATCTGGCAAACGGTCTGGCTGGAGAGCGTTCCCGCCTCCTACATCAAGCAGCTCCGCTATACCGCCAACACCGAGAATGCCACCCTGCACATCTCCGCTCGGCTTCAAAACGGTACGGGCAAAACCATGACCGCCACCGCTTATTGGAACGGAGCCGAGGTCGGAACGGCTTCCGCCAAAGCCACCCCTACCGGTTGTGAGCTGACCCTTCCTCTCTCCGAGCTTCACCTTTGGGAGGTCGGTAAGGGTGGACTGTACGACCTGACCCTGACTCTTGGCGAGGACACAGTACAGAGCTACTTCGGCATGAGAGACCTGGCGCTGAATGACCAATGCCTTGTCATTAACGGCAAAAAAGTGTTCCAACGGTTGGTTCTCGACCAAGGCTTCTATCCCGACGGCATCTATACCGCCCCCACCGAGCAAGCGCTCATCGACGACATCACCCGCTCCATGGCATGCGGCTTCAACGGAGCCCGTCTCCACCAAAAGGTATTTGAGCCGCTCTTCCTGTACCACTGCGACCGTTTGGGCTATTTGGTTTGGGACGAGCTTGGCAACTGGGGATTGGATGTCAGTCGGTCAATCGGATGGAAGGGCTATATTCCCGAATGGATAGAGATTGTAGAACGGGACATCAATCACCCCGCCATCATCGGCTGGTGTCCCTTCAATGAGACCGACTTCGATCAAGACGAGGACTTGATCGCCTATGTTGCCGACCTCACCCGCAAGCTGGATCCCACTCGTCCCGTCATTGAAACATCAGGCTACGTTCATATCAAGGATACCTATGACATCCTCGACTGCCACGACTATGATCAAAACCCCGAAACCATGAAGCAACGCTATCTCGATGCTGCCAACGGCATCCCCGTTCGCCTACGCTACCGTGACCCCTCTTGGCCCTTCTTCCCCCGCTTCGTCAGCGAATACGGCGGCATTCAGTGGGACGTCAATTCGGGGCTGTCCAACTCATGGGGCTACGGCAATGCTCCCAAAACCGAGGAGGAATTTATCGCCCGCTTCAAGGGGCTGTCCGAGGCATTGCTCTTCAACCCCTACATCATAGGCTTCTGCTATACCCAGCTAACCGATGTCGAGCAAGAGACCAACGGGCTGTACACCTACGACCGTCAGACAAAATTCGACCCCAAGCACTTCTACGAGATCCTGACACAAAAGGCAGCCGTAGAGGAATAAGCAAGACAAAAAAAGACCGTGCGGCATACCACCGCACGGTCTTTTTGTCCGATTCGTTTATCGGCTGACCACCTCAACCGTCTCGATCACCACAGGCTCCTTCGGCACATCCTGCATGTACCAGCCGTAGCTGCCCGTCTTGACCGAAGCAATGGCGTCCAGCACCTCCAAGCCCTCCGTCACCTTGCCAAAACCCGCATACTGTGCATCCAGATGAGGCGCATCCATGTGCATCACAAAGAACTGCGACGAAGCCGAATCGGGATCGGACGTCCTTGCCATCGACAAAACGCCGCGGGTATGCTTCAGATCGTTCTGCATAAAGCCGTTTGCCTTGAACTCACCGCGAATGGCATCGCACTCCTTATGGTCCATGTCCTCGGTATAGCCGCCGCCTTGGATCATAAAGCCCTTGATGATCCGATGAAAGATCAAGCCGTCAAAAAAGCCCTCGTCACACAGCTTCAGAAAATTCGCCACCGTCAAGGGTGCCTTCTCGGGATACAGCTCAGCAGTCATTGTGCCGAAATTTTTCACTTTAATTTTGATAATAGGATGATTCATGTTATTTTCCTCTTTTCCTTTATGTTGATTTTTATTATTTATCTTCTAATTCATATGCCGCCATGAACAGCGCTTCGATCCGCTCCGACTCCCCCTTCAGGTGGAGCCAACCGAACAAAGCCTCCATTCCCGTTGCCGCCCGATATTCAGCGACCGTAGCCGATTTCGGCGTGCTGCTATGCCCCATGTTCCGTCCCCGACGGAACACTGCCGCCTCCTCCTCCGAAAGCAACGGAAGGAGCCGTTTCATAGCATTCGCCTGTGCCGAGGCTCGAACAAAATCCAGTGCCCGCTTGTTCAAGGTTGCCGAGGAGGACAGACCCTGTCCCACCAGCCAACGCCTGACGCAAAGCTCCAGCACACTGTCACCCAAATACGCCAAGGCGGCAGTCGAACAAGCATTCCATGCAAGCTCCATACTCTCTCCTTTCCGCTCTGTCAGAAGCGAAGCCGCTTGACCGAGGTCACCCGACCCGTGGCATCATCCACCGCAAACAAAGCACCGCAAGCGACGATCTCTCCCTCTGCCACACGGAACCGCACCGGCATTTTTGTGCGGAATTTTTCAATAACGCAAGCGGCATCGGTACCGATCACGCCGCCCACAGGGCCCGTCATACCGAGATCGGTCATATATCCGCTCCCTCCCGGCAGAACCTGCTCATCCGCCGTCTGCACATGCGTGTGCGTGCCGAACATCACCGTGATCCGCCCGTCAAAATAGCGGGCAAGTGCCAGCTTTTCCGAGGTCGCCTCGGCGTGAATGTCCATAAGTGCTATGTCGTATCTGCCCGCTTCTCGGGCAAGAATGCGATCCACTGTCGCAAAAGGACACGCCAGTGCATCCATCAGCGCCGTCCCCATCACGTTGATGCAAAGGAGCCGCCGCCCCTCCGCCTCCAAGATCGTATAACCGCTTCCCGGCGTCAGCGGCGGATAGTTGGCAGGACGAATGATCCACGCTTCATCGTTCAGCAGCGTTCCGATATCCCGTCTGCCAAAGGCGTGATTGCCCAAGGTCACAAGATCCGCTCCCGCCTCATACAGTCGTTTGGCATCAGCGGCGCTGACTCCGTGAATGTCCGTCGCATTTTCTCCGTTCACCACAACAAAGGATGCGCCCAGACTCTCTCTCATGCGCCACAGCCGCTCCTCCAAATATTCGATTGCCCCGATGCCTACGACATCGCCGATCGTCATGATATTCATATACTTACTTTCTATTTGTGCTATTTTTTACAACAATCCATCAACACTTATAAGCTCCGGATCAACTGTGCCACCCCGTCCTCCTCGACACGGGCGGTGACCCGATCTGCCGCCTGCTTCAAGACCTCCACCGCATTGCCCATAGCAACACCGATATCCGCCTCTCGGATCATGGAAAGATCGTTTTCGTAGTCCCCCACGCAAATCAGCGTATCCGCTCCCAGCAATCCCGCAAGATAGCGTGCCGTTTTTCCTTTATCATAGGAAGCACCGTGAATCTCGCAATAGATACTGCATGACCGAGCAACATTCCATTCCGCACCGCATCGGCAACGGATATTTTCAACGATCTCATCGCTGTGAGCCCTGTCAATCCAGCAGCAGACCTTCAACAAGCCTCCTCGCAATCGCTCGGTAAGATACTCCTCCGTCAGCTCATGGGGCAAAAATTTTTCCCCGAGCCAAGGAGAGGTGGGAACCAAAACGACCGATTCGATGCCCTTCACCGTCTGACAAAGCTCCCAAAGAAAAGGGGCAAAGGATTCCTCCATCGTATGCGTCAGAAGAACATTTTTGGATGCTCTGTCATATACAAGCGCTCCGTTGACAGCCACCAGCGGCGCATTGCAGACAAGATGGATCCCATCTTCGGCAATATCGTCAAGGATCGACGGATACCGCCCTGTCGCCAGCGTAAATCGGCCTCCGTTTTCCCGAAAATAGCGCAACGCCTCTTGAGTTGCATCGGAGATCCGTCCGTCGTGATACAGCGTTCCGTCAAAATCCGAGCAAAGCAGCACTCCTGAAAACTTTCCCATGACCGTCTCCTTACGTCTCCTCGGCTTCGCCGCCGACAGGAAATTTGTTGTTCAAAATAAGGTATTCCGTGGTCTTGTCATACAGCATCGCATCGTCGATCAGGCTCCGCATATGCTCCTTCACATACTCCTCGTCATAGCCGTAATCCTCGGCAAACTTCTTGATATATCTCGGAGACAAGGTCTCCCGTTCCTGCTCGGTCACCTCGATCTTTGCGTGCTGAACGATATAGTAATACACCAGATCCTTTTTCACCATCCGTTCGGCGTCGGCAACGATCCTCTCCTCGGAGGTACCCAACTGCCGCAACGCCTCGTCATAATCCAACCGATTTTCCTCGGCATAGTGACGGCATGCGGCACGGGATTGCTCCGCGTAATACGCCGCCTGCTCCTCGGGCAGCCGCAAAAACTCTGCCTCGTCCAGCAAATACGCCCATATCGCCTCGCTCTTGAGCGCCGTCTCGTCGGCAAGCGGTACCGTCAGCCCCGTATATTGTGCCAAGCGCACATACTCTCCGATCCGATCGGTGTCATAGGTCACAACGGCATGGCTCTCTCTGTCCTCCTCATCGGCGCAGGCAACCGCTCCGAATAAACAGATCACCGCCAATAAAAGAGCAATCAACCCTTGCTTTCGCCTCATGCTCAACCACCTTTCTTGCTTGAAAAATTTTCGGAATTTGTGCGTTGTTCGCACACACCTCGTTGTAGGGACAGGCGTCCCCGACTGTCCGTTCCAAAGCGTTTCATCCTTTTCAGCGGGCGTTCTGTGAACGCCCCTACGGGTGCGGAGATTCTTTTTGCCTCCTCGTAGGGGCGACCTGTGGTCGCCCGCCCCATGTTCGCACACACCTCGTTGTAGGGACAGGCGTCCCGACTGTCCGTTTCGAATCGTTTCATCCTATCCAACGAACTGCATTTCCCCCGAATCCTTCAAAAAAAGAAACGGCTTTGTTTGCAAACAAGCCGCTCCTTTTGAATTATTTGCTCTCAACCTTGAGCACTTCCTTGCCGTCATAATATCCGCAAGCCTTGCAAACACGGTGATTCATAACGAATTCGCCGCACTTGGGGCACTTCGTCATGCCGGGAAGGATCAGCTTCCAATTATTGGAGCGTCTCTTGTCTCTGCGAGCCTTTGATACTTTTCTCTTCGGTACTGCCATGGTCTACACCTCCTTGAAGCGCGTATAACACGTTCCTTTATAATAAACTAATTGTTTTCTTCTTCGCCGTCCCTGTCAAAAAAGGTCTTCAGGATCGCCAAACGGGGATCGATCTCCCGCTGAGCGCATCCGCAGTCTCCCTCTCGCCTCGGCTTTCCGCACATCGGACACAGCCCCTCGCAATCCTCAGAGCAAAGAAGACGCATGGGAAAGCCCAGCATCAGCTCCTCGCGCAGTGCCTCGTCCACATCCAGCTCCGAGCCGTTGAGTATCACATACTCATCCGCCAGCTCCTCAAGCCGATCCTCACTGAGGGTGCCCTCGGTGGTCACCGTGCGTTCAAAGTCAAGAGAGAAAACTCCGTCCACAGGAGCAAGACATCTTGCGCACTCCCCGTGATAGCCAAGCTCCGCCTTCAAGATCAAACGCATATACCCTGCGTTATCCGTGATACAGCCGCTCACACGGGCATCGGAGTCGAACACAACTCCGTCCAGCTGTTCGGGGGACAGCATATAATCGATCTCTATCCGTTTCACCTCTCCCCGAAGAAGAGGAGCAACATCAACGATCATAAGCACCTCCTGCCGAACTGCGACACACCGCAAAACCAAATTGATTGACATAAAATGCGACAATACATATTATAATCTATTTTGCATCACTTGTCAAGGGTTTTTTGAAAATTATCCGTAAAACTTCTTGATTTGGAGAAAATTCCACAGATTTTCCTTTACTTTCCCCCATTTGTATGATAAAATAATAAGGAAATCACGATCCAAGGAGGAATCAGCCGTGAACATCCCATCCTTTTCCTATGACGAAAAAGCACTGACGCTTCTGCCCAAGCGACCCGAGCAGTCCCACAAGGGAACCTTCGGACGTGTCCTTTGCGTATGCGGCTCGGTCGGCATGAGCGGAGCGGCATATTTTGCGGCAAAGGCGGCATACCGTATGGGAGCGGGGCTTGTCCGCATTCTGACCCCGGAGGAAAACCGCACTATCCTGCAAACCCTGTTGCCCGAGGCGATCGTCACTGCCTATGACAGTGCCGCCCCTGACCCTTCTGTCATCGAAGAAGCCGAAGCATGGGCAGATGTCCTTGTCATCGGATGCGGTCTCGGTGTTACCCCCGCTTCCCGCCATCTGCTCTCCCGTCTGTTGCGAGCGACCAAAAAGCCGACCGTACTGGATGCGGATGCCCTGAATCTGCTTGCCCGTAATCCCTCCTTGCTCAAATACGCCCAAGGAGCTATCCTCACCCCTCACCCCTTGGAGCTGTCCCGTCTGACAGGACAGACCCCCGAGGAGCTGCTTGCCGACACCGAGCGGGCGGCATATGACTTTGCGAAGACGCACGGACTGGTCTGCGTGCTCAAGGAGCATCGCACCGCCGTATCGGACGGCGTGCGTGTCTACCGCAACAAAAGCGGCAACAGCGGCATGGCAACAGGCGGAGCGGGCGATGTCCTTGCCGGGATCTTGGGCGGACTGTGGGCGCAAATGCGTGGAGACGACTGCGACCCGCTGACCGTCGCCTCTCTCGGCGTGTACATTCACGGTCTGTGCGGCGACGTTGCCGCCCAACGCCTTGGCGAATATTCGGTCATGGCAAGCGACCTCATCGACGCCCTGCCGGTTGTGTTAAGATAGTAAAGAAGAGAAATCGTACTTTTTTCTTTAAAAAAAGAAAAAAGTACCAAAAAAGAAAACAAAGCAGGAAAATGGGCTGTTTTTTGTGAAAAAGCCGTGAAAAAACAACAAGCAAACGGAAAACAAAAAGTAAACAAATTATGTAGGAATAGCAAGATTGTGCAAAAAGGGATATCCGATCGGACATCCCTTATTTTATACATTTGTTATTCGTCCAATGCTTCAAAGCGCTCTCTGGCACGGAAGATCAACGAAATACACCAAATACCCGCCAAAGCGACCACGGTATATACGATCCGGCTTCCGAGTGCGGTCTGACCGCCAAACAACCATGCGACGAGATCGAACCGAAACAGACCGATGCTTCCCCAGTTCAATGCGCCGATGATGGTAATGATCAGAGCGATTCTGTCCATAATCATTGACATGTCCTCCTTTGATGCGGTTTTACATTTTTCACCGCTCAGCTTTAGTTTAAGCCGCTTTCCGACAATTATGACCGCCAAATAACGGAAAGTCTGTTGTGCTTTTTATACAATTAGAAAATTTTCCTTAATTTATCTTGACTTTTCCTTTTTTCGGTGCTATAATGGACAAGTAATATTTTAATATAAGGAGAGCCTTATGAAACACATCAAACGCACCCTAACCTTGTTGCTGGTCATTGCTTTACTGGCAACCACCGCTCTGCTCTTCGCTTCCTGCTCAGACAAAAAAGAAAGCGGCATTGCGTATGAACTGAGCACAGACAAATCGTACTACATCGTAACCGGCATCGGCAACTATGCCGGCACTGCGCTGTCCATCCCCAAGACCTACGATGGCAAGCCTGTGTTAGAAATTGCCAAAAATGCGTTCAAGGATTGTACCGATCTGACCTCCGTCACCCTTCCCGACGGCTTGGAGGTGATCAGAGCAGGCGCCTTCAGCGGCTGTACGGGTCTGACCTCGATCAAGATTCCCGATACGGTCGTAAGCATGGGTTCGGGCGTATTCAAGGGCTGTAAGGACTTAGAGGTAACCGTTCCCTTCGCCAAAGCACCGAGCGGCTGGAGCGACGACTGGGATACCGGCATTGACGAGATCATCTGGGAGTCCAAGGAAGAGGATGACGAAACCGAAAAGAGCACCGAATCGGACACCTCCTCCAAGCCTACCGTTGCTTACAGCAAGGGCTTGGAATTTGCCGAATGCTACCGCGTGGCTAACGATCTGTCAACAAAAAGCTACATGGTGACAGGTTTGGGTACTTGCACCGATACAATCGTTTCCATTCCTCCAACCCATCAGGGGTTGAACGTTATCTCCATCGATGATGGCGCATTTCGCTATTGCACCTCGATCAAGGAAGTCATTATTCCCGATAGCGTTGGCTGGATTGCCGAGGGCGCATTTGCGGGTTGTTCCTCTTTGGAATCGATCACCCTGCCGACCGTCAACTATAAGCTCACCAATATGATAAGCGGAGATTATTACAGACCCTTCGGTTACATTTTTGGCGAAAACGAGTTCCCCGACTCCAGTAAGGCCAAGCAATATTGCGGCTACAAGGACTACGAAGAAATATATGCGACCTATTATATTCCCACTTCTTTGAAAAACGTCACTGTCACGAAAGCACTTTCGGATGATTGCGTAGGCGCATTCTCCAACTGTTCCACGCTGGTTTCGGTCACATTGCCCGAAAGCGCAACCACACTTGGTTACAAGATGTTCGACGGTTGCACGTCTTTGGAGACCGTCAACCTTCCCTCCGGAATTAAGTCTGTCAGCAACGAGTGTTTCCAAAATTGCTCTTCCTTGACCTCGATTGCATTACCGGAAGGCACTACTACCGTTGGCGTGAGCGCCTTTGAAAGATGCACCAAATTAGAAAACATTGAACTTCCCTCTACCCTGAAAACGATTAATAACTCTGCTTTCAGCGACTGCCAAGCTCTTACCTCCATTACTCTGCCCGCACAATTAGAGACAATTGAAAGAGACGCCTTCAGTGGCTGTACTGCTTTGGAAAGCATCACGCTTCCCTCTACTCTACAATCCATCAGGGACTACGCCTTCCGTGGCTGTACTGCTTTGCAATCCATTGTCATCCCTCAGTCGGTCACATATATGGGCCATGGAGTCTTTGATGACACTTGTACTGCGCTAATCAACATTTATGTATGCGCTCCTTCGATTCCATACGATTGGGAGGCAAGCTGGAACTCATCCGATGCTTCCGTACAAACAGGTTACACCGGCTAAAACGATACCTCTCATCCATGAAATCCAAAAAATTTAAATGAAATAATGAAAGGAAAACATCATGAAAAAACTGTTAAGCATTCTGTTATTGGTCGCTCTGCTGGGAACGACTGCTCTGCTCTTCGCTTCTTGCGGAGACAAATCCGGCTTGGAATTCAAGCTGAACGACGACGGACAGTCCTACACCTGTATTGGTTTTAAGGAAGGTAAGGAAGCCGCCGAAGCTATCATTCCCGAGACCTACAAGGATCTGCCCGTTACCGCTATCGCAGCAAACGCATTTGCCGACAATCCCTTAATGGATCTGTATGCAAGTGCCTTCGGTGGCAAGGAAGAATCGTCCGATGACGATGTTGCCCTGACCTCCGTTACCATTCCCGAATCGGTCACGAAGATCGGCAACCAGGCATTTTTGGGCTGTAAGTCCCTAAAATCCATCACCTTGCCCGCCAACCTTAAAGAAATCGGCAGCGAAGCCTTTGCCCGTTCGGGTATCAGCGGGGCACTGACTCTGCCCAACACCGTAAAGACCTTGGGCATGGGTGCCTTCAGCGAGTGTGCAGGTCTGACCTCCGTCACCCTTTCCACCGGCATGACCGAAATTGCAAACAGCGCATTTTATAAGTGTACGGGATTGACCTCCGTCACCATTCCCGAAGGAATCACAACGATCGAGGTCGGCGCCTTCGGTAAGTGTGCCGCACTGACCGAGGTCGTAATCCCCGACGGTGTAACCAAGATCGAATACGATTCGTTTGCCGAATGCTCCGCTTTGAAAAAGCTGACGTTGCCCGACACCTTGGAGGATTGGAGCCGCACCGCATTTTCCGGCTGTGCCTTGGAATATGAAACCTACGAGAACGGCAAATACATCGGCAACTGGCTCTTCTACATGAGCGACAAGGAAAATGTAACCTCCTTCAAGCTGAAGGAAGGAACGGTGGGGATCATGGATCAGGCGTTCAGCGGTTGCAAAAACATGGCAGGTGCCGTTGTCATTCCCGATACCGTAAAGGTCATCGCAAGCGAAGCATTTTACGGATGCGAAAAGATCACGTCCGTCCGCATTCCCGCTTCAGTCAAATATGTTGGCAGAAATGCGTTTGCCGGTTGGGTCGATAGAACCAGTGCAAATAAAACGCTTGTCATCAACTGCGAAGTCTCCGAGATCCCCGAGGAATGGAATGGAAACTGGTACTATTCCAACGCTTACGACGACGAAAACTACACCATCAACTGGGGAAAATAAGCTCCCCGCCCGAAAACGGACTGTTTTGGCAGTCCGTTTTCTCTTTTTTTCTCAAAAATCCCCCAAACCCCCTTTTCAAATGCAAAAAAATTTGATATAATATAGATGATTATATAAAAGGAAAAGGTGTATTATGGCAACAAAAAAAGAAACGCCCAAGCAATATAACGATCAAAGCATCAAAGCTCTGAAGGGTGCCGATCGGGTACGGAAGCGTCCCGGGGTGATCTTCGGCTCCGACGGTCTGGAGGGCTGTGAGCATTCCTTTTTTGAAATTCTGTCCAACTCGGTGGATGAGGCGAGAGAGGGACACGGCAGTGAAATTATCGTCACCGCCTACGCCGATCACTCGATCTGCGTGGATGACCGAGGACGGGGCGTGCCGCTGGGCTATAATGAGGCAGAGGGTCGCTGGAACTGGGATCTCATTTACTGTGAGCTGTATGCGGGCGGAAAATACGACAACAACAACGGAAACTCCGCCTATGAATATTCCCTTGGCTTGAACGGTCTCGGCGCCTGTGCAACGCAATACAGCGCCGAATACATGGACGTGTATTCCTACGACGGTGCCAATGAATCCAAGATCAGCTTCCGTAAGGGAGAGCCTGTGACCGAGCTCGAGGTCCGTCCCTTGGAAAAGGGAGAGCGCCGCACGGGCACGGTCATCCGCTGGAAGCCCGATCTGGAGGTGTTTACCGACATTCGGATTCCCCACGAGTTTTTCAAGGAGACCATGCGCCGTCAGTCGGTAGTCAACCCCGGCATTTGCTTTACGCTGAAGCTTCAGGGTGCCGACGGCAAATTTGAGGAGCAAAAATATCTGTACGCCAACGGCATCTCTGACTACATTGCCGAATTGGCGGGTGACACGGCTCTGACCGCTCCCGTACTGTGGCACTTGGAGACGCAGGGACGTGACCGTGCCGACAAGGACGAATACAAACTGAAGGCGGATTTTTCCTTCTGCGTGTCCAACACGGTCAACGCCACCGAATATTACCACAATTCCAGCTTTTTGGAGCATGGCGGCTCCCCCGACAAGGCAGTGCGTGTTGCCTTTGTCTATGCGGTGGACAAGTATCTGAAGGCACAGGGCAAGTATAAAAAGAACGAATCCAAGATCACCTTTGCCGATATTGCCGACTGTCTGCTGTTGGTGTCCAACAGCTTCTCAACGATGACCTCGTATGAGAACCAAACAAAAAAATCCATTACCAATGAATTTATCGCCGAAGCGATGACGAGCTTTCTCAAGGAAAATCTCGACATTTACTTTGTGGAAAATCCCACCGCCGCCGAGATCTTTGCCAACCAGGTGTTGGTCAACAAGCGAAGCAGAGAAAGTGCCGAGTCCGAACGGCTGAACATCAAAAAAAAGCTATCGGGCTCGATGGATATTGCCAGCCGTGTGGAGAAATTTGTGGGCTGTCGCTCCAAGGATCCTGCGGTGCGGGAGCTGTATATCGTGGAGGGTGATTCGGCTCTCAGCTCCTGTAAAATGGCAAGAAACGCCGAATTTCAGGCGATCATTCCCGTGCGGGGAAAGACCTTAAACTGCATGAAGAGCTCGTATGACCAGATCTTCAAGAGCGAGATCATCACCGACCTGCTCCGTGTCATCGGCTGCGGAGTGGAGATCTCGGGAAAGAAGGTGAAGGGAGACACAGCGACCTTCGATCTGAACGCCCTGCGGTGGTCAAAGATCATCATTTGTACCGATGCCGATGAGGACGGTTTTCAGATCCGCACCCTGCTTCTGACCCTGTTCTACCGTCTGCTCCCTACTCTTTTAAAAGAGCATAAGGTCTTTATTGCCGAAACCCCCCTGTTTGAGATCACCACCAAGGACGAGACCTACTTTGCCTATGACGAATTTGAAAAGGCGGAGATCCTCAAAAAGCTGGGACATCAGAAATACACCCTGCAACGCTCCAAGGGTCTTGGTGAGAACGAACCCGAAATGATGTCCCGCACCACTATGCACCCCGCAACGAGACGGCTCATTTCGGTCACACCCGCCGATGCGGCAAAGACCGAGGAGATCTTCGATACGCTGCTGGGCAACAATCTGCCCGCCCGTAAGGAATTTATTGCCCTTCACGGAAGTGAATACATGAAGGATGCGGATATCTGACCCTTCACGGTTGCGGCGGCTTTGAAATCATTACCGAAAAAGAAGGCGATCCCATTGAAGCATTACAAATACAAAGAATATCTTGCCCACATCCTTCCCTGTCTCGGCTACGGACTTCTGTGCGGTGCCGTTACGGGCGGGGTGATCGTGCTGTTCCGCTTGGCGGCGACCTACTTAGAGAAGCTCTCCCGCTTTCTCTATACCGCCGCTAAGGCGCATCCGTTGACGGTTGCCCTGACCTTTGCCGTTTTGGTAGGCTTTGCGCTTTTGAGTGCCGCTCTGCACAAGCTCATTCCCGAAGCAAAAGGGGGCGGAATTCCTCGCAGTGAGGGGATCTTGCGGGGTCTTTTGCCGCTACGCCCCTTGCGCACACTGTTGGGAACGGTGGTAGGTAGCTTTATCAGCTTTTTCTGCGGACTTCCCGTAGGCTGTGAGGGTCCGTCAGTTCTGATCGGAACCTCGATCGGACGGCTTTGCGGTGTCGGCTCAGACAAGCATTCGGCATGGAACCGTTATGTAATGACCGGCGGTGCGGGAGCGGGCTTTGCCGTTGCCACGGGTGCGCCGCTGTCCGCCATGCTCTTTACTTTGGAAGAGATCCACAAGCGGTTTACGCCCATGCTGATCCTTTCGGTCTCCACCTCAGTCCTGTCAGCGACCTATGTCAACCGCTTACTCTGCGAGCTGTTTGGCATCAGCCCCTCGCTGTTTCATTTTGAAGCACTTCCCTCCTTTTCTCTGTCCCACAGCGGCTATTTGCTTTTGCTGGGCTTGCTGATCGCCATGGCGGTGGCGCTGTTCAATCTTGCCATTGATCTGGGCGACCGCATCACCGACCGTCTCAAAAAGCGGTTGCCCTCTTGGGTACTGCTGACTCTTGTCTATGTACTGACGGGCGTGGCGGCACTTCTTCTTGCCGACAGCGTGTACAGCGGACATGGGATCATTGACGGCTTGACCGAAAATACGCAGACCGTTTCCATGCTGATCCTGCTCTTTCTGCTGCGTCTGCTGATGATGGTCTTGGTCAGCGAAAGCGGAGCGACCGGCGGCATTTTCGTTCCCGGTCTTGCCATCGGTGCTCTGACAGGCGCCCTGAGCGCCAAGCTGTTGTTGGCGATGGGAATGCCCGCATCTCTGTACCCCGCCGCCATGCTGATCGGTATGTGCGCCTTTATGGGAGGAACTCTGCGAGCACCCTTGACTGCAACGGTGCTGTTTGTGGAATTGACAGGCGCACTGTATGATCTGTTCTATGTGGCGCTGACTGTCTTTGCCGTCAACTTTATTACCGAAGCAATCAATCAAAAGCCCTATTACGAGCAAGTGCTGGAGGATATGGAGGAGCTTCAGAATCAAGGGCGGGAGCCTCGGATCGTCCGCTTTGAAATGACCGTTTCCCCCGCCTCCTTTGTGGTGGGCAAGGCGGTGCGGGATATTTTGTGGCCGCCCTCCTCGGTGGTCACGGGCATTACCGCCAAGGGCGCCGACAGGCAGGATATGGATCATGATGGGGAACGGAAGCTCTACCCCGGTGACACGGTCATTCTGCGCTCCCGTCTGTATGACGAGGAGGAGGTTCGGCAATATCTGTATACCTTAGTGGGAACCGATCACGAGATCGTCACCCACGAGCCCCAAACATAAAAAAACAAACAGCGGAGCTGTGAGCTGTCCCGATCTGCGGACAATTCACGGTTCCGCTTCTTTTTTTCAAATTTTCTGTTAAAATCTCCCCAAACGACCCATACTAACCATAAGCATTTGATAGAAACACACAACGGAGGAATTTGGATTCATGATTACATTACACGGAAAGGGCGTTTACGGCGGAATTGCCATCGGGCATCTCTCCTTCTTCCGCCGAGGCGGATTTCATGTCCGCCGTCACACCGTCTCCAACGCCGAGGCGGAGCTACGCCGCTTTCACAAGGCGAAGGAAAAGGCGATTCGAGAGCTGGAAGAGCTATATGAAAAGGCGGTGAGAGATATCGGAGAAAGCGGGGCGCAGATCTTTGAGATCCACCGCATGATGCTGGAGGACGACGACTACAACGATTCGGTCATCAACGCCATCCGAGCCGAGCGGGTCAATGCCGAATATGCAGTCTCCACCGCCTCCGAAAATTTCTCGGTGGTCTTTTCCTCCATGGACGATCCGTACATGAAGGCACGTGCCGCCGATATTCGGGATATCTCCAATCGGCTCATCCGTGCACTGGCGGGAAAACCATCCGATTCGGTTCGCTCGGAAGAGGAAGCCTCCATCATTTGCGCCGACGATCTCGCTCCCAGCGAGACCATGCAGTTGGACAGAGACAAGGTTTCGGCATTCATTACCGCCGAGGGCTCGGTCAATTCCCACACTGCCATTCTTGCCCGCACCATGGGCATCCCCGCCGTGGTAGATGTGGGAGAAACCCTGTTGGGCGTGGCAGACGGTACCGAGGCGATCGTGGACGGCTTTACGGGAAAGGTCTATCTGTCCCCCGACTCGGAGACTAAGGCACGCATGACTGCCCGACAGGAGGAGGACAGAAAGGCAAAAGCCCTGTTGCAGAAGTACAAGGGGATGGAAAACATCACCAAGGACGGCACGAAAATTGAGATTTTCGCCAATATTCAAGGACTGAGAGAGGTGGGAGCTGCCCTGATGAATGATGCGGGCGGCATCGGGCTGTTCCGAAGCGAATTTCTCTATCTGGATCGCAACAGCTTTCCCGATGAGGAGGAGCAATTTCAGGTCTACAAGACCGTTTTGCAAAGCATGGGCGGTAAAAAGGTAGTCATTCGAACCTTGGATATCGGTGCCGACAAGCAGGTACCGTATTTCGGCTTGGAAAAGGAAGAAAATCCCGCCATGGGCATGCGTGCCATTCGGATCTGTCTGACCCGCCCCGAGATCTTCCGTCCGCAGCTCCGCGCCCTTCTGCGTGCCTCGGTGTTCGGAAAGCTTGCCATCATGTTTCCTATGATCACCTCGGTGGAGGAGATGAGCGACATCCGCCGTACCGTGTCCGATATCCAACGGGAGCTGGGCAGAGAGGGGATCCCCTATTCGCCCGATACCGAATTCGGGATCATGATCGAGACCCCCGCCGCCGCCATTATCAGCGACCGTTTGGCTCCCTTGGTGGATTTTTTCAGCGTAGGTACCAACGATCTGACCCAATACACGCTGGCACTTGACCGTCAGAATCCCGGGATCGCGTCCTTCTTTGACCCACATCATGAGGCGGTTCTGCGCCTGATCGCCATGGCAACGGAAAACGCCCATCGGCACGGAAAATGGATCGGCATTTGCGGAGAGCTGGGTGCCGACACCGAGCTGACCGAAACCTTTTTACGCATGGGAATCGACGAGCTGTCGGTCTCCCCCGCATATATTCTCCGTCTGCGGGACAAAATACGAAATACCGACCTGAGAAATTCAAAGAAAGGAAAAAAATAAAACATGGAAACCTTTGAATATACCATTCAAGATCCCGTTGGCCTACACGCCCGTCCGGCAGGTATGCTGGTGAGAAAGGCACAGGAATTTGAAGCCGAGATCATGCTGACCTGTCAGGGTCGCTCCGCCAATCTCAAAAAGCTGCTGGCGGTCATGGGGCTTGGCGTTCGGTACGGCGATACCGTCACCGTCTCGGTGGACGGCGATCCCGCTGCCGCCGAGGAACTGCGCCGTTTTTTTCGGGATAATCTGTAATATTGCATTCGTTTTCATATGGGGATACCTGTGCAAAAAGCGCTTTGGCTATCGACAAACGGATAGCAAAAGCGCTTTTGGGTAAATTCATTCGGTTTTATCTGTGCCACTCACAAGAAGGCAGCTTTTTATTTGAGCTTTCCGAGCTTTGCGGTATTGGCGATCACGATCAACCGCATCCCCGCTTCGAGCGGCTGTTCAGGATCAATGGCAACCTGAACGTCTCCATCCCGACGCCACGCCACTACATTGATGGAATAACGGCGGCGGAGATTCAACTCCATCAGGCTTTTTCCTTCCCACTCGGGACGAACCTCCAGCTCTAACAGTGACACATCATCGGTCAAATCCATCATATCCACAAAACCTGCGCTTAACAGATTTTTGGCAAGCCTTGTTCCCGATTCTTTCTCAGGAAACACGACCTGATCGGCTCCCACACGGAGCAGAATACGCCGATGCATCTCGTTGGCGCATTTGGCAATGACCGTTTTGACCCCCATCTCCTTGCAAAGCGTGGTCGCCAAAACCCCTACCTCCAAATTGCTCGCCATGGCAATGATAACCACGTCCATTCCGGCAATTCCAAGACTTCGGATCACCTCCGAATCGGTCACATCTGCGCAGCGACAATCAGGAAGCTCTGAAACGGATGCATTGACGATCGCCTCATCGATATCCACCGCCAACACCTCGGCTCCACTTCTTACCAATTCCTTTGCTACAGCCATCCCGTATCTGCCCAACCCGAACACTGCATAATTTTTATGTATACTCATACGATCCTCCTCATCCCACGCTCAATTCTTCAATGGGAGCCTTTATAATATTTTCATTGGTTTTTTTCAGATTGAGGGCAACAGCCAAAGAGATAGGTCCTACCCGTCCCAAATACATGGTCAGAATGATGATCAGCTTCCCTGCTGTGTTTAAAAACGGAGTAAGATTTCTGCTCAATCCCACCGTTGCCGTTGCGCTGACCGTTTCATACAGCACATCCAAGGCAGACGCATCGGTGACAGCCGTCAACAGAACGGCAGAAACGAACAGGATGGCAAAGGACATCCCCGTTACAGCAATCGCTTTTCGCACCGCATAAGCAGAAAGTGTTCGGCGATACAGCGTGACCTCATTTCTGTTCTTCATAGCGGATATCGCCGCCGCAACAAGAACAGTTACCGTCACGGTCTTGATGCCGCCTGCCGTGCCAACAGGCGAGCCGCCTATGAACATCAGCAACAGCGAAATAAGTGCCGATGCGTCGGTCAGATCCTGCTGTGGCAGTGTGGCAAAGCCCGCCGTTCGTGTCGTAACCGATTGAAACAAGGATAGCCAAATCCGTTCACCCAAGGAAGCGTCTGCCATCGTCAGTGGGTTCCGCCGCTCCAAGCAAAAAAAGCATATCGCTCCTCCGACAAGAAGAAGCACGGTCATTGACAAAGCGACCTTGCTATGCAGTGTCAAATGCCGCAGACAACGGAATTTCTTTTTCGGAAATTCCTTGCATACCCGAAGCACGTCCCACCAAACGATAAATCCAACGCCTCCCAAAACAATCAAAAGCATCGTAACTGTATTGATGAGGGGATTGACCGCATATGCTATCAAACTATTTTCCGACAGAACATCCATTCCCGCATTGCAAAACGCCGACACCGAGTGAAACACCGATATCCAAATGCCTCTCGCCCCATAATCGGGTACAAACACAATCATACAGAGCAATGCCCCTATCGCCTCTATTGCCAAGGAACCCAAAATCACTTTTTTCACAAATGCTGACAGTCCCGACATCGTATTCAAATTGAAGGCATCCTGTATCAAAAGACGGTCGTGCAAGCCCATTGTTTTTCGAAGAGCAACCATCACACCGGCAAAGACCGTAATGATTCCCAAGCCACCGATTTGGATCAACAGCAAAATCACAGCCTGTCCGAAAAAGCTCCATGTGCTGACAATCGGAAGCGTAGTAAGTCCTGTCACACAGGTCGCCGAGGTTGCCGTAAAAAAAGCATCCACAAAGGGAACAGCATTGCCATCCGCCGCACTGATAGGCAAGGACAACAATAAGCTACCCACAAGGATCGCCGAAAGAAAGCTCAAAAGAATCCAATGCGTCGTAGAGATGACTCGCCTTCTGTATCGTTTCATATGTATTCCCCTTCTGCTTTTTTGCGGGAAGCTCTCCCTTCCCGCTACTCAGTATATCATAAAAGCACCGTCTTGTCAACCGTTCCCCCAAAAAAGTGAGAGGCAACAAAAAATTTTGAAATTTTTTGAACCAATTTACAAAATAGCATTGATTCCGTAAAAAAAATGTGATATAATACGGATAGAAATCAAATTTTGTAAATTTGCTCCCTTACGAGCTAAAATAAAAACAAGGAGGTCTTCATTATGAAGAAAAAGCAAATCATCATTCTCGCCGCCGCTGCCGCTGCCGCAGTTGCTACCGTCACTACGATTGTCATTCTCGCCGTTGCCCGCAAGAAAAAGAAAAACAAACTGGCAGAGGAAGCAGAAGAAGAGCTGTTGCTCGATGCAATGGACGAAGCAGAAGAGCTGGTAGAAGAATAATCTTTCCCCGCTGTCGGCTCATTCGGTTCGGATGAGCCGACTTTTCTGTTTTAAAGATCACCCTCTATGGGGTCAACTATATTATTTATCCCATTTTTATGTAAGTTTTGGAGGATATCATGAACATCACAAGCGATATTCGCTATATCGGAGTCAACGACCACACCGTTGATCTGTTTGAAGGACAGTACACCGTCCCCAACGGCATGTCCTACAATTCCTATGTCATTCTGGACGACAAGATCGCTGTTATGGATACAGTGGATGCAAGCTTCACCCACGAATGGCTGGATAATCTGCAAAATGTATTGGGAACCCGTCTGCCCGATTATTTGATCGTACAGCATATGGAACCAGATCATTCGGCAAATGTACTGAACTTTGCCAAAGCATATCCCCATGCCACCATCGTTTCCTCAGCAAAAGCCTTCGCCATGATGCAAAACTTCTTCGGCACGGATTTTGCCGACAGACGGATCGTGGTCGGTGAGGGGGATACCCTGTCTCTCGGAACGCATGTACTCACCTTTGTTACCGCTCCCATGGTGCATTGGCCCGAGGTCATCGTGACCTATGACAGCACCGACAAGGTCCTGTTCTCCGCCGACGGCTTCGGAAAATTCGGTGCGTTGGATGTAGAAGAGGATTGGGCATGTGAAGCGAGACGGTACTATATCGGTATCGTTGGCAAATACGGCGCACAGGTACAGGCACTCTTAAAGAAGGCGGCAGGCTTGGATATTGCCATCATCTGCCCCCTGCACGGTCCCGTGCTGACCGAAAATCTCGGATATTATCTGAATCTGTATCACACATGGTCCTCCTATCAGCCTGAAGAGGAGGGCATCGTGATCGCCTACACCTCGGTCTACGGCAACACGAAAAAAGCCGTCCTTCAGCTTGCGGAAAAGCTGAAAGCCAACGGCTGTCCCAAGGTCGTTGTGAATGATCTTGCTCGCTGTGATATGGCGGAGGCGGTAGAGGATGCCTTCCGTTACAGCAAGCTGGTGCTTGCCACCACCACCTACAACGCAGGAATCTTCCCCTTTATGCGAGACTTCATCGAGCATCTGACCGAACGGAATTTCAGCAACCGCACGGTGGCATTCATTGAAAACGGAAGCTGGGCGCCCCTTGCCGCCAAGGTAATGAAGGGAATGCTGGAGGATTGCAAGAATCTGACCTTCGTCGAACCGACGGTCAAGCTCCTCTCGGCACTGAATGCCGAAAGCAGTGAGCAATTGCATACGCTGGCGGATGAGCTTTGTCGGGACTATCTGGCACAGCAGGATGCTACTGCCAATAAAAACGATCTGACGGCACTGTTCAATATCGGCTACGGTCTGTATGTCGTTACCTCCAATGACGGCAAAAAGGACAACGGACTGATCGTCAACACGGTCACGCAGGTCACCAACACGCCCAATCGGCTGGCAGTCACCATCAACAAGGAGAATTATTCCCATCACATCATCAAGCAGACGGGTATCATGAACATCAACTGTCTGACCACCGATGCTCCCTTCAAGGTATTCGAAGCCTTTGGCTTTGTCAGCGGCAGAAATGTGGATAAGTTTGCCGATTGCGAGCCCCTTCGTTCGGACAACGGGCTGGTGTTCCTTCCCCGCTATATCAATTCTTTTATGTCTCTGAAGGTAGAACAGTATGTCGATTTGGACACCCACGGTATGTTCATCTGCTCGGTGACTGAGGCAAGAGTGATCTCCAATCAGGAGACGATGACCTACGCTTATTACCACGCCAATGTCAAGCCCAAGCCCGAGACCGAAGGCAAGAAGGGCTATGTCTGCAAGATCTGCGGCTATGTCTATGAGGGCGATCCGTTGCCCGAGGATTTCATCTGTCCCCTGTGCAAGCACGGTGCGGCAGACTTTGAACCAATTCAATAATTTCAATAATTAAAATTCAATCATTCAAAAAAATTAAAATTCAATCATTCAAAAAAGGAGATCAATTATGAAAAAGTATGTATGCGATGTATGCGGCTGGGAATATGACGAAGCGGTGGGCGACCCCGACAACGGCATTGCCGCAGGAACGAAATTTGAGGAGCTGCCCGAGGACTTTGTCTGCCCGCTCTGCGGCGTCGGCAAGGATAATTTTTCCGAGCAGTAAGCAAAACAAAGAAAGCAGAGGGCTGAGTGTGACTCAGCTCTCTGCTTTTTTGGTTTCAAGCACCGACACTCGCTCGATTCCGACATCCCGATATCCGCCGCTGTCGTCGGCATTCCCCTCCGTCACGCAAAAGGCATTGGCTGTGCCGTAACAGGTAACGGTATAGGTGTGATTCCGCACCGTATAGGTTTTGGACAGATACGTCTCGGCGGCATGCTCCTGCAGCGAGAGCGTGACAGAGCCGCCTGTATGCTCCGTATGCAAAAGGATCATCACGGGGAGCCCGCTCTGGGCAAGCTCGGAGGACAGGGTGAGCGCCCGTGTCTCGGTCACACTGCCGCTGAGTCCAATCAGCAGAAATGCGGCATCCCCTTTCCCTACACGGCAGACCGTCATCGAAAGCTCACCCACCTTCCCCTTGGAGGAAAGCACCTCCGCCGCTCCGCTTTTCGCATAAACAGGCGTCACGGTACCGTCCACGGCAGTCTGCTCCAAGCCTACATAATCCGACAACAAATTATTGTTGAGCCGATCTACACTGTCCTCGGGTACCTCCCCGATCAATACGCAATCCGCCCCGTACTCGGTGATCGGTGCGGTCACCGCCGTTATCTCAGACGGAGTATCAAAGGGAAGCACATGGTTTGCCAAAACGGTGGCAATGCGGTATTGCGGCTTCTCATAAGAAACCGAGTGGGATGCATTCAACGCATACTGCTCCGATTCCGAAAAAGCCTCGCAAAGCGTGCGAACGGCAACCGAAACACCCAACAGATCGGGCGCACACAGAAGGATCCCCTTTTCCCGAGGGATCAGGTGCGCCACACCGCTCTGTGACGGATCTGCCGTCACCTCCAAAAAGATCCCCCGCCCACTGCCGTTGTACTCAGAAAGGCTCACGATGGACAGCAACGAGCCATCCGTCTGTGCAAGCCGATCCCGCAACGCCTCGGACAGCCTGTGCAGAGCAGCAGGCGCATCGTCGGGAAGGATCACCCGATACTCGCTCAGCGGATATCCGTTCAGCAAGATCGCCTTTTCCTCGGGCAGATCATACAAAAAACCTCCGTCGGGGCGCATCAGAAGCTCGGAGGAGGCATACGGAAGCCACTCGGTACAAAACCGTTCGATCGCCGCCACGGTCGCCGCATCGGTTCGACCGCCCAGCACAATAACTCCTTCCTGCATGCGGCAGAGATATTCTCCGTCCTTCAGATCCTTGAGGAGCATCTGCGCCACTCCGTGACCGACGTCTCCCAACAGAATATCCACCGCCTTCTCCGAAGGGAGCAGATCGGCATCATATACCACATAGACATGCCGATCGGTGGCATCCTCGACCTTTGCGGCAAATGCCCTTGCCGCCGCCAACAGCTCGGCGGACGCATCGGCGGAAACGATGATGCGGTAATATCCCTTTTCCTCGGGTATTGCCTCGGAAGCCGCTTCGCTCTCGGTGTCGGTCACAGGCAACAGCGCCTCAAAGGGGAAATCCGCCTCCTGTGCGCCACAGCCCGACAGGGTCAGAAAAAGAGCCCCCAAAAGGAGCCATGCGCCAAAGCGCTTACCGATAGTCAAAACGCTCCCCCGTCTTGTTCGGCACATCCCGTCCATACCCCATTTCCGTAATTTTTTGTATCAAGCTCTCTGCCGCCGTCCGCTTCACCGCATAGCGAATGCGTACATCAGCTTCAAAGGCGGTATCGTCCACCAAAGCCCCCACATTCTCCAACAGAACGGCATATTTTTGATATTCCGAATAGCCGCATCGGAGCTCAAATTCGTCATATGGCTCATAGGTGATGATCCCCGCCGCCTCCAGTGCCAGCGACGCCGCATGGGAATAGGAACGCACCAGTCCCCCGGCACCCAACAGCGTACCGCCGAAATAGCGGGTCACCACTACACAGGCATTCCGCACACCGCTCTTGCGAATGGCATCCAGCACAGGCATCCCCGCCGTTCCTTGGGGCTCTCCGTCGTCGGAATATCGGGCGATCAGCTCCCCACGCATCAGATAGGCAAAGACATTGTGGGTGGCATCCCGATATTGCTTTTGTAACGCCTTGATAAAGGCTTGCGCCTCCTCCTCGGTATCCGTCCGCAAGGCATGTCCGAGAAAGACCGAACGCTTTTCTTCAAACTCAACATGCGCCTCCTGACGAAGTGTGGTGAACAATTCGGATTCTCCGCTCACCGATCTCCCTCCCCTCTGCTTTTTTACTATTATACCATATTTTGAAATTTTTGTCAATCGGTAGCTTACTGCCGATTTTCATTTTTGCTCCGCAGTGCGGTAATCATTCGCTTCACCGTTACGATATCCTCGTCATCCAAGCCCTCTAAATCTACCAGCTCCTTATGTGTCAATCCCAACAGATAGTCGGTGGTAACATGAAAAATATACGCCATGCGGATTAACACATCGGGTGACGGATACCGTTCTTGAAGCTCATAATAGCTGATAACCGATTTTGTCACTCCCAGCTTATCAGCCAACTGCTGCTGAGTATATCCCTCTTGCAGTCTTAATTTTTTTAAGGTATTTCCGAAATCAACCATATTCACACCTCCTATATGAATATAGTTTACACACTTTTTGTATCGTTTTGGTTGATTTTTAGTATCAAAACAGTTGACATTTGATTTTATTTATGATATACTATATCACAAAAGAGTTCATTTATAATGGCTCATATAAAAAAGGAGAGAAAAATGAAACAAATTATTAAAATCGGAATTGCTCTTTTGTTATTGGTTTTATGTTATTGCCTGTTATTAACAGCCTGTGATCAAAAAGATACCGAACAGAAAGAAACACCTTCCTACAGCCAAAACTCTAACGCAAGCAAATCGACTGAAAAATCCGACAAAAGCAACGAAGAAACACGAAGCAAAGAGCAAGAAACAAGCTCGCAAGACACACAAGCTCCGAACAACGGTACCACCCATGTACATTCCTATGAAGAATGGGAGACGGTAAAACAGGCAACCTGTACGGAGGATGGAACGGAACAGCGGTATTGCAAATGCGGAGATATGCAGAGTAGAAACATCCCCGCCGGCGGTCATTCATCCTACAAATGGGTAAAAATATCCGATCCTTCCTGTACCGAAGAGGGAAAAAAAGAACAGCAATGTGAAACATGCGGTTATGTCAAATCCACCTTGACTACTCCCGCAACCGGACACTCCTATCCGTATTACGGAGAGGTTATACAGCCGGCAGGATGCACCACGGAAGGTCGTCAAATTTTCCGCTGTACAAACAAACTATGCGATCATAGCTATGAGGACAAAATTGAGCCAAACGGTCACTCTTATTCCACCACAACTGTAAATGCTTCCTGTGAGACCGCAGGCGGTATTCAATATTCTTGCCGAAATTGCTCACACAGTTATTTTGAAGAAACATCAAATGCCATCGGCTCTCACAACTTGGAAATTACTGGCGTTTGCTCGCGGTGTAAAAAGGATTGTTCCGTAGATATGAGAGAACGCATCAGTGCCCCCTTAACCGGCACTACATACGGCTTCTCTTATGAATACGACAATGTTTACTTGTATTTTAACTGGCAGGCTACGAACAATTCGTCGAATACAATTAAATACTGCACCTTCCAAATACGTTGCTACAATGGTGTTGGCGATGTAATTGCAACAAAAACCTTGACTGTCACAGGTCCCATCGCTTCCAATGGAAGAATTAACGGAGGACGAACCGATTTGGGCGACGGATTTTATTACAGCAATTTGGATAGTATGAAAAAATTAGAAATCTCCTATATAAAGCTGGAATATTCAGACGGAACAGTCGAATGCGGATATTACGGATATTCAACTACACAAATCAATAACAACTTAGGTGAATGGAATCCATAAAAATACAGTCCGATTTCCCATAAATTTTTTGTACTTTCTCTTGACACGGCATAAAAGACGATGTATAATAGAAGAAAGTGAAAGTACTTTCCATTTCAAATATCGGGAGGAATTTGAGGATGACATTGAAATACCGTAACCTATTGGCTTTGGTCTGCTTGCTTTTAATCGGAGCGTTCCTTTTCGTGGGCTGTGGCACGAATACTTCTACGGACAGCAACGATACCACCCTATGCCTGCCCTCCGATCAAACAGGATCCGCACAGGAAGCCGTCACGAAAGCCACACTGGATGCCTTTGAGGGCTTGAAGGTAACCTTTGAAGGAATTTCTCCCCGCTGTGGCGTGGTGCTGGACAATTCCGAGTGCAGCGAACAGATTCGCACATCCGTCACTTATAAAACCGACAAGCAATTCTATGCCAATCAAGAAACCGTGACCGTTACAGCCACCCTGTCTCAACAGGCAAAAAATTCCTTTACCCTGAAAAACGACACCATGACCTATGAGGTCACGAATATGCCTGCCTATTACAGCGCAAGCTCCACCGTCCCCACGACCTTGATAGAAAGTGAATTGCACGATTTTGTCACTGCCGAGATCGCTCGAATGGGAAGCACCAATAAGCTATTTGGAATCGGCGGTCAAAGTTCGAGCTGGCATTACGAAAAGGTGGAGTCGGTAACCTCCTCCAAGGGATATTTGCTGACGGTAAAGGATACAAAGATAAACTCTCCCAACACAACGTTTTATAACAGCCTTAGAATAGTTGCAAAATGCCATGCCTATACCCGTGAAAACAACACCTCGTATCCGGGAGATATCTACGTTTGCTTTATTCTTAACGATGTTGTCGTTTCCCCCAACGGCGAAATTTCTTGGGAAAATAATTCTTTCGACATTACATACACTTCAAAATTGAGTGATAATACGGTTGCCAATGATAGCGTATATAGCTTGGCTGACAATTACAACATTCAAGAAACAGCAAAGACAGATTGGATAACGATAACACCTTCTTAATAATTAAGATACTATAAAAACGGACACATCACCAAGGCAAACGCCCAAAATGATGTGTCCGATTTTATATTTATGATTTGCAATCTTCGATTGCATGAATTGATGCTTGCGCATCATGATTTGAAAGCTGATGCTTTCATGAATTGAATTGCCCTCGCATGCGCCGTAGCGCAATTCATGGCGATAGCCAATTCATGACAACGAAGGTTGTCAAACCATGCCCGTCAGGGCAATTCATTGCGGTCGCAAAAAGCTTATTTGGAAGCTTCCTCAATTGCGACAGCGACCGCTACCGTCATACCAACCATGGGGTTGTTACCCGCGCCGATGAGTCCCATCATCTCTACGTGAGCGGGCACGGAGGAGGAGCCTGCGAACTGAGCGTCGCCGTGCATTCTTCCGAGCGTATCGGTCATACCGTAGGAAGCGGGACCTGCCGCCATGTTATCGGGGTGCAGGGTACGACCCGTACCGCCGCCCGATGCCACGGAGAAGTACTTCACACCGTTCTCGGTACACCACTTCTTGTAGGTACCTGCCACGGGGTGCTGGAAGCGAGTGGGGTTGGTGGAGTTACCGGTAATGGAAACGCCCACGTTCTCCAATCTCATGATTGCCACGCCCTCCGGCACGCTGTCGGAGCCGTAGCAACGAACCTTGGCTCTGTCACCGTTGGAGTATGCGGTCTCCTTTACAATGGTAACCTCCTCGGTGTAGGGGTCAAACTGCGTCTGAACATAGGTAAAGCCGTTGATTCTCGAAATGATCATAGCGGCATCCTTACCCAAGCCGTTCAGAATAACTCGCAGGGGCTTTACACGAACCTTGTTTGCGTTCAATGCGATCTTGATCGCACCCTCAGCCGCAGCGAAGGACTCGTGACCTGCCAGGAAGCAGAAGCACTCGGTCTCCTCGGACAGAAGCATTGCACCCAGATTTCCGTGTCCCAGACCAACCTTGCGGTTCTCTGCCACGGAGCCGGGGATACAGAACGCCTGCAAGCCGATACCGATAGCGGCAGCGGCGTCGGCAGCCTTGGTGCAACCCTTCTTGATTGCGATGGCGGCGCCTACGGTATATGCCCACTTGGCATTCTCGAAGCAGATGGGCTGAGTCTCCTCGGTGATCTTATAGGGGTCGATCCCCTTTGCGTCGCAGATCTCCTTGCACTCGTCAATGGAGGAAATACCATATTCCTTCAGGACAGCGAGGATCTTCGCCTCACGTCTCTCATAACCTTCAAAATGTGCCATATCTCTGTACCTCCTGATTATTCCTTACGGGGATCGATGTACTTAACGGCGTCAGCAAATCTGCCGTAGGTACCCTTGGACTTCTCATACGCTTCATTCGGCTCCATGCCCTTCTTGATGAAGTCGGTCATCTTGCCCAGCGACACGAACTCATAACCGATCACCTGATCGTCTGCGTCCAATGCCATTCTGGTGCAGTAGCCCTCAGTCATTTCCAGGTAGCGAACGCCCTTTGCCTTGGTTCCGTACATCGTACCGACCATGGAGCGCTCACCCTTACCCAAGTCCTCCATACCGGCACCGATGACCAATCCGCCCTCGGAGAAGGCAGACTGACTGCGTCCGTATACGATCTGCAGGAACAGCTCTCTCATTGCGGTGTTGATGGCATCACAAACAAGGTCGGTGTTCAGTGCCTCCAACAGTGTCTTGCCGGGAAGGATCTCGGCTGCCATAGCGGCAGAGTGGGTCATGCCGGAGCATCCGATGGTCTCCACCAGAGCCTCCTCGATGATCCCGTTCTTCACGTTCAGCGAAAGCTTACAAGCTCCCTGCTGAGGGGCACACCAGCCCACACCGTGGGTGTATGCGGAAATGTCGGTGATCTGCTTTGCCTGAACCCATTTGCCCTCTTCGGGAATGGGGGCGGGGCCGTGATCGGGTCCCTTTGCTACGACGCACATTTTTTCAACGTCTGCACTCATAGCATACTCGCAAGAAAATTCTTTGCTCATGGTTCTATCTCCTTATAAAAAATAAATTATAAACGTTCGATCAGGGGCTTGACCGCCTCAGCATAGTGCTTGCCGATAAAGGCGGCTCCATTGGCATTGGGATGCACACCGTCAGCCGAATAAAACAACGGCTCGGGCTGAGTCTTGAGTGCTTCCTCAAACAGCTCGTCCAGCGGAATGTATACATCGGCAAATTCCTCGGCAAGCTTTCTGACAATGGGAAGAACGGTCTTCAGATCCTCCCGCATATGATCCACTTTGTCGCAATCCAGCAGATAGGGAGAAAGCATCACGATCTTGGCGTTGCTCTCTCTTCGGATGCGCTCAAGGATCGCACGGTAGTTGGTCTCGATCTGCGCATCGGTTGTCGCTACACGACCGCCGCCGTAACGGTGCCAGATGTCATTGATCCCGATAAGGATCGAGATCACGTCGGGCTCAAACGCCAGCGCATCGGTGTAGAACCGATCAAACAGCTGAGAGGTACGGTTTCCGCTGATCCCTTGGTTGATAAACTCAAAGGAAACCTCGGGACAGCTCTCGGTCAAAATCTCGACCGCATATTTGGGGTAGCCGTTTCCCATGTGGTGATAATTTCTTTTGTCTCTTCCCGCATCGGTGATGCTGTCACCCTGAAATACCAGCTTTACCTGCTTCATTCTTTCGACCTCCGCTTATTTTACGATCTCACCGTACACGGCACCGGCACAGCCTGCGGCATTTGCCTCGTCGGTATCAATGTGCATCGCCAGTGCGAAATTGTCGTTCACACGAACCACCACGTCACCAAAGGTCAATGGACGGGCAGTGTCAAGTCTGACCTCAACGATCTCCTTATCGGATACCCCCAGCTCCTTAGCATCTGCCGTAGTCATATGGATATGACGCTTGGCGGCGATCACGCCCTCCTTCATTTCCACAGAACCGCAGGGCCCCTCCAGTACACAGCCGGTGCTTCCTGCCACATCGCCCGATTCCCGAACGGGAACACTGACGCCGATGGTACGGGCATCCGTCAGAGAAAGCTCCACCTGATTGGCGGGACGGGTGGGTCCGAGAATGCTCGCCTTCAGGGAGCCCTTGGGACCTACCACCGTTACCTTTTCCTCGCAGGCGTACTGTCCGGGCTGACTCAGATCCTTCTTGTTCGTCAATGTGTGTCCCTTACCAAACAGGATCTCCACCGCCTCGGCGGTCAGGTGGACATGTCTGGCAGAGGTCTCAACCAAAAACTTGTTTGCCATCCTTCTACCTCACTATGTAGTTAATAATCATCTGCGGGCAAAAATACCCGCAACATTTATTATATCATATTGTTTTTTATTTGTCAATCCGAAAAAGCACAAAATGAGTCGAAACCTTCAAGATTTCTCCCTCTTTTTCAGAAAATCCGATTGAGGCACCCCTTTTCTGTTCATACTATTCGTAAAGCTTCAAAAATCATCCATCTGTACGGAGGAGCCATGTCAGAGCAGAATACCAATCCGAATGCGGATCAAAGCACAGAGCAGACCGCGCAAAATGAGACTCTGGAGGAGATTGAAAAAAGCGGCGGAGTCCGAACCGATAACGGCTCGGAGACCATTCAATGTCTATCCATCATCGGGCAGATCGAAGGACATTATTTTTTGCCCGAGGGACAAAAAGCCACCAAATATGAGCATATCATTCCCTTGCTTGTCTCCATTGAGGAGGACAACGAGACCGACGGACTTCTCATCGTCCTGAACACCATGGGCGGCGACGTGGAAGCGGGGCTGGCACTTGCCGAGATGATCGCCTCCATGCGAAAGCCAACCGTTTCCTTGGTGTTGGGAGGCGGTCACTCCATCGGTGTCCCCTTGGCGACCTCAGCAAAGCGATCCTTCATCGTCCCTTCCGCCACCATGACCGTCCATCCCGTCCGCATCAATGGCTTGGTGGTTGGCGTTCCTCAGACCTTTCATTACTTCAATGAAATGCAGAAGCGTATCATCGGCTTTATCTGCGACCATTCAAAGGCAGACCCTGAGCAGATTCGGGAGCTGATGATGCGCCCCGATGAGATCGCCACCGACGTCGGATCGATCATCGACGGAGACGAGGCGGTCAAATACGGGATCATTGACAACGTCGGCGGGCTGTCCGATGCGCTGGATGCCTTGCGGCAAATGATCCGAGAAAACAAAAAGCAATAAAAATGCACACAAAAAAGAGGAAGATACGTTGTACCTTCCTCTTTTTTTGTATTCTTCAATTATAACAGCTTTTTGAGGGTTCCCTTCTTGAATTTTCCATGGTAGAGATACAGGAAAAAGGCAACATTGGCAAGACAGGATAAGAGCCATGAGACAGGGAAGCACTGGCAAAGCACCTCAAAGGTAGGACATCGGACAAAGACCAATTCGGTCCAGATCACACGGAACACCAGCACCGAAACCACAGAGTTTACCGTGGAAAAGGTAGGATATCCAAAGCTTTGGATCGCTCGGGAAAAGCAACTGCCGGCAAAGGTGATAAAATGCAGCAGCGTCGTATATTTCATACGGGTCTGCGCCGCTGCGATCGCCGCCTCCTCCGGGGCAAACAGGGAGACCAAGGGGCGGGAAAACACCATCAGAAGGACACTCAGCACAAGACCTGCCCCCACGGAGACAATCAGACAATACCAGATCGTCTTTTCCACACGCTTGGGCTGCTTCGCCCCCAAATTCTGCCCCATAAACGTGGTCATGGCGCTGACCATAGGTGCCGATACGATCGTAGACAGAATGCCTTCCAAATTTGCCGCCGCAGCAAAGCCCGCAATGGTTGCCGCTCCGAAGGAATTGACCTGAGTCTGGATCTGCAAATTGGAGAACGGATACAACGCATGCGCCAATGCCACGGGAAATCCGTTTTTCATCAAGGCGGCAAAGGCAGCTCCGCTCCAGCGCAAAGTGCGAAGACTGACTCGACAGGCTCCCTGCAAGCGAAACAGTCGAACGGTCACCAGAACTGCGCCCACAAGCTGAGACACTGCCGTGGCAATAGCAACAGCCGCCACCTTTTCTTCAAGAACAAAGCAAAGAATAACATTCAGGCTCACATTCAAAATGCCCGAGATCAGCATATAATACAGCGGTCGTTGCGTGTCTCCCGATACGGAAAGGATCGCCGAGCCGTAATTGTACAACAGAATTGCAGGAGAAGCCAGCAGATAGATCCGCATATACAGCAGCGCCCCCTCCACGCATTCTGCCGGACAGTTGGTCAGTCGCAAAAAGGCGGGAGCGAATAAAAAGCCGACGATCGCCGTTACCGTACCGAACAGAAGGGCGGTATAGATCGAGGTGGAAACGGTCTTTTTCGCCTTATCCTCCTTCTGCGCCCCCAGCTGGCGGGAGAGCACCACACGGGTACCTACGGAGATCCCGAAAAAGGTATCCACCAGCAAATGGATAACGCTTGAGGTAGCTCCCACCGATGCCACAGCATTGGTATCCGCAAAATACCGAAGTACCACGATATCCACCGCATTAAACAGCTTTTGCACCAAGCCCATAAACAAAATGGGAATGCTGTACACGATAAGGGAACGAAACAGCTTTCCGTGGACCATATCCACATTTTTGATTCGCATGACGGCTACTCCTTTTATCAAAATGAAAAAATTCGCAAAAAAAGCCGAAAACTTTCGATTTCCCCTTGATTATACCACAAATCCGTGATATAATCAAATACAAATATCAACATCTTGATATAACAAAAAAGTTATAGGGGGCTTATCATGGAGCTTTCGGCAAGATATGTGTATCGGGTCTATACGGAAAAAAGCTTTTCGGCGGCGGCAAAGGCACTGTTTGTTTCACAGCCCGCCCTGAGTGCCACGGTGGCACGGCTGGAGGCGGAATTGGGCTTTCGGATCTTCGATCGCTCCACCGTTCCCCTCTCCTTAACGGCGGCGGGACGCATCTATATTGATTCGTTGGAGGAGATCATGGAAAGCGAGCGGCACATGCAACGGCGCATTCGACAGCTTTCCGAGATCAAAAGCGAGACCCTCTCCGTCGGCGGAAGCTCCTATCTTGCCTATTCTTTGTTTCCTACGATCTGCGGAGCCTTCACCAAGCAATACCCCGACATCCGATTACGGATCGACATGGGAAGCTCCAAAAGTGCGAGCAACCTGCACGATGAGCTGAAGCATCAGGCTCTGGATCTGTTGCTGACCCATACCTTCGACCCCAAGGAGCATATTGCCTATCCCCTGCTCCAAGAGCGGATGGTCATTGCCGTTCATCGGAATATGGAGGGAGCGGCGGAACTGGAGCCGTATGCGGTCAGTGCCGAGGAATTGCTGAGCAAAAGCTATCCCCCCGAAAAGGAATTGGAGGATTTTTCCCTGTTCCGTTCGATCCGCTTTTTCCGTTTTCGGAAGGGCTCTCTCACCTATCAACATATGGCAAAGATCTTGGGAGATTACGCCGCTGCCTCGCATACCATTACCCATGTGACCCACAGCGGCATGCACTATGCGCTGATGTGTGCGGGGCTTGGCGCCCTGTTGACCACCGACTCTATCATCGCCGCCGCTCCCCACCCTACCGACGAGCTGCTGTTTTTCGTTCCGAAATGCCCCGAATCTTACCGCACTCTGTATCTGATCCGCCCATCCAATGTTCCCGAAAACTCGGTGGTTCGGAATTTTCTCGCCGTCGCACAGGAGCTTTCCGCATCGGGCAGACTTTTGCCCGCTCTTCAAAAATAAAAGCAAAAAATGCTCGGGATATGCCATATGGCATATCCCGAGCATTTTTCAGGATGCCTCTGCGAGACGCTCCGACTCCTGCCGTTCAATCTCACGGGCGATCCGTTCCTTCACAAGCGCACAAAGCTCCTTTGCCTTCATTCCCTCATATTCCTCATACGGAATCGGGGGAAGATAAATGACCTTGGTGTGTATCTTTTTCAAGGAGTTCATGCCAAAGGGCTTCCATGAATCAAGCAGAACCACAGGGATCACGGGGCATTGCGCTTTGATAGCACTGGTAAAGCAGCCGTATTTGAACTCCGCCAAGGAATTATCCCGCTTTTTGCCGTATCCTCCCTCGGGGAAGATCAGATAATTTCGCCCTTCGGCGACCTCCCTTGCCATATTGTTGATCACGGTGATCTGTTGCTTGGGACTGCGTCTGTCGATGCGCTGTCCGCCCAACATATCGATAAACTGCTTGGCAATGAACATATTGGAACGTTTTTTATCCATCAGCACCGAGCAGGTTCTCTCATGTCCGGCAAAGATGCCCAAGGCATCGTATTTTCCCTGATGGTTGGCGAACATCATATAGCCGCTTCCGTCGGGCAGATTTTCCTTCCCTTCGTATTCCGTGGTGACCCGCGCCGTCCGCCGCACCTTATCAATCACCACCTGTGCCAAGCGGTAGCAATCCTCCTCCGAATATTTTTCGGGGTGCTTGGCATAGTGTGCCATTTTGGGAACGAACCAAATAATGGACGGGATCCGCATAATGATCACATAAATAAATCGAAGCATGTTTGTCAATCCTTTTACAAAGTATCGGTATTCCGCATACGGCGGATTCTTACATTACTTATTATTATACCACAAAACCCGATTCATGAGTATACGATTTTTTCATCATTTTCGATTTTTTACCCGAAATTCAGACATTTTTCGAAAATTGACCGAATCCGTTACAAGCTACAGATCAATCGCTCAATGGCAGCATATCCTTGCGGAGACCGCTTCAGCGCCAGATCCGCCTCCGAGCAAAGCTCCACCGCACGGCGCAGCCGCTTCATGGAGCGACCACCCGCTCCGTTCAGATACAGCTTGACCTTGTATTCGTTCATTTTCAACAGAGAGGCGATCTCGCCCTGAGGCAATCCCTCCTCCCGCAGTGCTTGAATTGAGAGCAGATCTCCGATCACTCGGGACACCTCCGACAACAGGATCACAGGGTCAGCCCGACGGAATTTCATAACCGCCAAGGCATGCATCGCATCCTCATACCGTCCGTCCAGCACCGCATTGGCAAGAGCGAAGGAATCCACCGAAAGCTCGGACACCGCCACCTGATCCACATCCTCCCGCATCACCCGATCCCGACCGTTTTCCCGCACATAATAGGAGAGCTTATCGGTCTCAGAAGACAGAGTAAACATAGACCGTCCGCAGGTTTCGATCAGATACGAGCAGACCGACGGATCGGCAGATACGCCGTTATGCTCGAAATGCTTTCCCACCCACGAGATCAAGCGTGCGCCCGATACCGCCTCAAAGCGGACAGGGGTCAGATACTCGGACAGCCGTTTAAGCAGAGGAGACGGATTTTTGGGAAGCTTTCCCTCCTCCATCTGTCCCGCAGGCACCGAAAGGATGAGAATATTGTAGTCGTATTGCGGAAGTGCCGCCAATACCTCATACAGATCGTCCAGCTCGCTCGCCTTCATACCGCCAAGACTCAGACCCGTGACCGTCACCAGCTTTTTGTCGCTCATCATGGGTGGTGGCATCAGAGCATCCAACAGCGCAGAGGGAGAATAGTCCAACGCATCCAAGCGCACATCGTTAAAGAGAGCAAAGGTAGGATCGGGGCAGATCGTTTCTCTCGCCGTTTTCAGTGCAAAGCTCTTCAGATAGTCCTCCTCACCGAAAAACAAATAGCCGCCATCGGCTCCTTTTTTCAATTGCTTGCGGAATACATCCTCCCGAATGATCTCCATGCGCTCACCTCCATCCTTGCCTTTGAATCGAAAGCAAAAAAGCGACATTTCAGTCGAAAAACTTTCGTTTCCGTCTTTCCTTTTAGCGATGCTTATGGTATAATTATATCATAGTATTTTATCCTTTTCAAGTGGTTTTCCGAGATTCCTTTCAAATCCGAAGCCACAATGCACATGGAAACGGAGGCAAGATCATGAAACGGTACATCAACGAAAAATTCCCCCACCTTCTGCATGGGGGAGACTACAATCCGGAGCAGTGGATCGATACCAAGGAGATCTGGGATGAGGACATGCGTCTGCTGAATCTGGCAAACTGCAACGAATTGACCGTGGGGATCTTCTCTTGGGCAATGCTGGAGCCGCAGGAGGGATGCTACGATTTCTCCTTTTTGGACGAGATCCTCGACAAGGTATATGCCGCAGGTGGCAGAGTGATCCTTGCCACGCCCTCTGCCAGCCGTCCCCGCTGGATGGCGGAAGCCTATCCGGAGGTGCTTCGGGTCAGCGAAAACGGCGTGCGGGATCGGTACAGAGTCCGACACAATCACTGCTACACCTCACCTGTTTATCGAAAAAAGGTGCAAGAAATCAACACAAAGCTTGCCGAGCGCTACGGCAAACACCCCGCCGTGCTGGCTTGGCACATCTCCAACGAATACGGCGGCAGATGCTACTGTCCCCTGTGCGAGGATGCCTTCCGCAGCTATGTGAAGGATCGCTACGAGGGAGATATCGACAAGCTGAACCATGCTTGGTGGGCAAATTTCTGGGGTCACCGCTATACCTCCTTTGACCAAGTGGAATTTCCCGGGGGGAATCGGGAAAGCCTTAGTATTTTGGGCGGACTGACTCTGGATTTCAAGCGTTTCTGCTCCCATCAGACGATTGATTTCATGAAAGCCGAGGCAGATGCCGTTCGCACGGCTTGCCCCGATCTGCCCATCACTACCAATATGATGCCCGGCTTTGAGCCTATCAATTATCGGGAAATGGCACAGGTGATGGACGTGGCTTCGGTGGACAGCTATCCCTCATGGCACTCGCCTCAGCACGACCGCTGTCCCTACCGCACGGCTTTTTGGTTCGATTTCTTCCGCACCATGAAGCACCGCTCCTTCCTTTTGATGGAAAGTGCGCCCGGCTTGGTCAACTGGAAGGACTTCAACAAGCTCAAGCGACCCGGCATGGACCGTCTCGGCGCATTGCAGGCGGTTGCCCACGGCAGTGATTCGGTTCAATACTTTCAATGGCGGAAGGGACGGGGCGGCGCCGAGAAATTTCACGGTGCCGTGGTCGATCATGTGGGCTGTGAGAATACCCGCATCTTCCGTGCAGTTGCCGAAACGGGCAAGACCCTGAAAGCCATCGACGAGGTATGCGGCACGGCGGTCAAGACCCGTGTTGCCGTCATTTACGATTGGGAAAACCGTTGGGCATTGGAAAATTCCTCTTTCTTTGTAAAAGCAGATAAGAAATACAGCTTCACCTGCGAGGAATATTATGCGCCGTTGTGGCGGCGGGGCATTTCTGCCGATATCGTAAGCCCTCACGATGATCTGACACCGTATGATCTGGTCATTGCCCCCATGCTGTATATGACCGACGAGACTACCATCCAAAACCTTACCGCTTATGTGGAGCAGGGCGGTACCCTGTATGCCACCTATCTGCTGGGCATGGCAAACGAGAACGACCTCTGCTATCTGGGCGGCTTTCCCGCTAAGGGACTCAAGGAGGTATTCGGCATTTGGAACGAGGAGCTGGATACCCTGTATCCCGAGGAGACGGTCTGTGTCCGCATGACAGACGGCACCGAGTATCGGGCAGTGGACGGCTGTGAGATCATCCATGCCAAGGGAGCGCAGGTGCTGGCCACCTATGAAAGCGAGTTCTACGCAGGCTCTCCTGCGCTGACCGTCCATTCCTACGGAACGGGAAAAGCCTATTATCAGGCATGTCGGGATACGGGCGAGCTGTGGGAGCGGGTCTGCGGCGATATCCTTGCCGAGCTGAATGTTTTGCCGACCCTGCCCGAAGCACCCCCGCACAATGTGACGGCACATCTCCGTGAGGACGGAGACGACCAATATCTGTTCGTTCAGAACTATTCGGATGCGCCGATACAAGGCTTGCCGTTACGGGGAGAATGGAAGGATATGGAGAGCGGAGAAAAGCTGTGTGCGGTCGATCTGGATGCCTTTGACATCCGCATTCTGAAAAAGCTTTCATAACACCGTCATCCCCATATTCGGAGGCGTGCTGCCAAGAGATTTTTCAAAAAATCCGAAAAAATTCAAAAAATATCTTGACAAATCATTCAAATTATGGTTTAATATAAGATGTCATTGTGTAAAAGCGTATTTTTGGCTGAAAAGCAACACGCTTCCGGATCATTCCGGGCATCTCGAGTCCCGGGATGAAAACAAAATTAAGGAGGTGCAAGAATCATGCTCAGAACCTATCAACCCAAAAAGCGTCAGAGAAAAAAAGAGCACGGCTTCAGAAAGAGAATGGCAACTGCCGATGGCAGAAATGTCCTGAAGAGAAGACGTGCAAAGGGCAGAAAAAGACTGACCTATTGATCGTTCGTCTGTTTGCCGAAACATAAAACCGCCGATGACCCAAAAGCAGTCTCTGTTTTTCGAGTGCATCGGGGTTTTTGCTTTAAGCAAATCCAAAGAAGGAAAGATGGATCAACCATGAAAAACATTGCCATCAGAGAAAACCACCTGTACCAAAAGGCATATCGGAACGGCAAACGGTTTGTGGGCAGCTATGTGGCGGTCTATGTCCTGAAGGACTACGCCGCAGGCAGACTGCGCAAGGAGAACCCCGAAAAGCACTATGTCAATCGGCTGGGGCTTTCGGTCTCCAAAAAGCTGGGGGGCGCCGTAGAGCGCAACCGAGCCAAGCGGATCATCCGCGCTGCCTATGACCCGCTCCGCCCCCGCCTGCGTACCGGCTTTCTCATCGTCATCAGCGCCCGAGGCGCCATTCTCGGTAAAAAAAGCACCGATGTGGAGCGGGAGCTGAGTGCCGCCTTTTCCAAGCTGGAGCTGCTGCGACCCTTGCAGTCCGCCCCTTGTGAAAACGACAGCAACGCATTATGAAGTATGTTTGCATAGCCCTGATACGGTTTTATCGGAAATTTCTTTCCCCATTGAAACGAAATCCCTGCTGTAGGTTCACCCCTACCTGCTCTGCCTATGCCTTAGAGGCATTTCAAAAACGAGGCTTTTTTGTGGGATTCTGGCTCACGGTACGGCGCATCCTGCGCTGTAATCCGTTCTGTGCGGGGGGCTTTGACCCCGTTCCGCCGAAAAGAATCCCCAAATATCAACGGGATGGGCGAAAGAAAGAAAACGGCTCTGCGAAAGAGAGCGACAATGACAAGGATGCCTCAAAGGAGGCAAAACACTAAAAGAGAGGATTGTCGGCGGCTACCGCCGGCTCGCAAACCATGAATTTTATCAACAAACTGTTTGGAGGTATCATCAGCTTTCTGAGTAATATCCTCGGTAATCAGTACATTTTGGCATTGCTTGCCTTTGCCATTCTTGTTGAACTGCTGTTGTTACCCTTCGGCATCAAGCAGCAGAAAAACTCCATCAAGCAAGCAAAGCTCCGTCCCAAGGAAATGGCGATCCGTAAAAAGTACGCCGGTCGGGACGATCAACCAACCAAGCAAAAAATGACCATGGAGATTCAGGAGCTTTATCAGAAGGAAGGCTACAACCCCATGGGCGGATGCCTGCCCCTGCTGATCCAGCTTCCCATCATCCTGATCCTGTACAATGTCGTCATGAGCCCCCTGCAATACGTCTGCGGTCTGTCTGCGGAGACCATTGCTCAGCTCGTCCCCGCTGTCAACAGCTTCGGTTACAGCTTTGATGCCGCAACCGCCGCTTCCCGCAACGTAGACATGATGGGTGCCATCCGCAACATTCTGACCACCGACCCCACCGCCTTTTCGGGCATTGCGGGCTTTGATATCGGACTTGCCGATCTGCCCAACCTGACCCTGTTCGGCGGTGCGATCGACCTGGGAGCCATCCCCAGCTTCAAGACCTTCAACTGGCTGTTGTTGGTTCCCCTGCTGACCTTCTTGGTTTATTTCGGAAGCATGAAGCTGACCAGAAAGCTTTCCTACCAGCCTATGGCGGACGATAAGGCAATGGGATGCTCCAATAATGTGATGGACATTACCATGCCCCTGTTCAGTGTATTCATTACCTTCGGCGTACCCGCCGCCATCGGCGTGTACTGGATCTTCAAGAGCATCCTCGGCGTTATCAAGCAGTGGATCCTGAAGGCAGCTATGCCCATCCCCGTCTTTACCGAGGAGGATTACAAGGCAGCGGAAAAGGAAATGAACGTCCGTCCCGAAAAGGGACCGAGAACCAAGTCAGGCAGAGTGGTTCGCTCCCTGCACCATATCGACGATGAGGACTTTGAGGATACCCGAGAAGCTGCCATCAAGCATCGGGAGGCGCTGGAAGCCCAAGAGGCGGCAGAAGCCGAGCAAAAGAAAGCCGCAGCAAAGGGCGGCGGTCTGCTGGGCGGCGCAACGCTGAAAAAGGACGATAAGCCCGAGGTCAAGGAAAAGAAAGCAAAGAAAAAGAATGGTTCGACCATGGATGAATACCACCAATCCCTGCAAGATAAAATGGACGGCAAAGAAGAAACTGCCGAAGACAAAAACAAAAAAGACGGAGAAGGATCGTGAAAAAAGAAGTGATTATTACAGCAAAGACCGTTGAGGAAGCGGTAGCCCTTGCCGTAACTGAGCTGGGTGCTCCCTCTGCGGATAAAATCGAGTATACCGTATTGGAGGAGCCGAAGAAGGGCTTTCTCGGACTGGGTGCTACCGATGCCAAGATCAGCGCAACCTACACCGCAGGCGGACAGGCAAGAGCCATCGCTTTTGTCCGTCAGCTCCTGTCGGATATGAACATTGAAGCCGAGATCGCTGTTACCGAAGGAGGCAAGGGCGAGGTACGCATTGCCATTAGTGGCGAGCGTGCCGCCGTACTCATCGGACACCACGGTGAGACGCTGGATTCCCTGCAATACCTTGCCAATCTGGCAGCCAATAAGCGCATCGACGGAAAGAAAGAGGAATACACCAAGGTCTCCGTGGATGTAGAGGGCTACCGTGCCAAGAGAGAAGAGACTCTTCGGGCGTTGGCAAGAAGAATGGCAACCAAGGTACTCAAGTACAAAAAGAGCGTCATGCTGGAGCCGATGAATCCGTATGAAAGACGGATCATCCACTCTGAGATCCAGCAGATGGAGGGTGTTTCCACCAACTCCATCGGATCGGAAAATAACCGCAAGATCGTTATTTTCTTGGATGGCGAGGAAAACTGAACCAAACAACAGAGAAGCCGTTGCAATCGCAACGGCTTCTCTGTTTGTTATTCTGCTTCCAGTGTGATCGAAAAATCAAAGTTTTCTCCCGCATTGATCCTGCACGCCTCCACGGCAACCTGTCCGCTGCAGGAGGCGGAGCCGACGCCGCTCATGCGCCAGTCTATATATAGCTCTGTTCCTGCAAGCGGCGTCAGATCCTTTTGATGCTTTGCCGCCGTCACTCCGTGCAGATCGTAATTCGAGGCACAGAAGGAAAAGCACTCGCCGCTCACCCGCAGTGTCCGATCTCCGCACTGAAGAGTGACCCAACGGGTGTCGCAGTGACTGCCGCATTCCTGCGGCCGTTCCCAAGTACCCTTGGGATCGTCGGGCAGATAGTCGTACTCCCCAAGCAGAGCATGCATACGCTTATCCTCATAGCACTCGGCAGGGCCCCATCCGCCATAGCGCACCTTCTGTGCCGGTGCGGCAAGAGAAAAGATATATCCATACCGAGGCAGAAAATACGGAAGCTGTTCGGAGATCGTTCCCTTTTGACGAACGGTCAACCGTCCGTCTCCGTCGATCTCGTATTCGATCCGCCCCACGGCAATCGGGCACCGTCCCTGCACGCCGAACACCAGCTCTCCGCCAAGAATCACGGCACCGTCCTTCACACAAGCGGAAAAGCCCTTGACCGTCCATTCCGTATATTCAATATTTCCGAACATCGAATTGCTTTCCCACTGCATCGAGACATTCAGCCGCTTGTTCTTGGTGCTGTCGTTATCGGTGGGCGCACGGAAGCAATTCAGCCGAAGTCCCTGCCGCAGTAACGGCTTGCCGCCCACGATCCATTCGCCCGGCACGCCCTCATCCTTGCGAAACGCAACGGAAAAGCTCTCGCCGGTTACCAAATAGGAGGTTCGTGTCTCAGTCAGGATCGGGGCCTTCTTGGAAGCGGGACGCACAGGACGGTCGCAGGGCAATTCAAAGGATGCCGCCGTAACCAAATGTCCCTTGGGAGCCCACGGCTGTTCGTTTACCAATCTGACCCACACGGTCAAAGCGGCAAGCTCTCCCTCATACCGCTCCCGCAAGGGGAGGGGCACCGTCACCCGCTCTCCCGGCAGAGGATTCACGGAAAGCACGCCTCCATCGATCCGCTGTCCGTCCACCGCCACCTCCCAGCTCATCTCATAGCGGGACAGATCACAGAAGGCATGACGGTTATGAATACAGAGCCTGCCGTCTGCCTCTCGGGTGATTCGTACAGGCGCAAAGACCGCCTTTGCCTCCAGAAGATTGGAGTGGGGCAGACGGTCGGGATCTACCAAGCCGTCCATGCAGATATTTCTACCGTGATGCGTTTCTCCAAAGTCACCGCCGTAACCCAAAAATTCGATTCCCCGCTCATCCTTGATCCGAAGGGCATGGTCGCACCATTCCCATATAAAACTGCCCGCAAAGCGAGGAGATTTTTGAAAATATTCATCGTAAAACCGCAAATCTCCGCAGCTATTTCCCATGGAGTGGCTGTATTCACAGATCAAAAAGGGATGGGGGATGGTTTCATTCCGCAAATGTCCGTCCAGCTGATCCAGCCCCGGATACATTAGGCTGAAGAAATCCAAAACGCCATTTACCTCCGCCTGCTTCTCGGGACTCATTGCCTCATACGCCGACAGCTGTACCTGATAGTGGATCGGACGCTCGTTGTCATCCCACTCCCGCAGACCGATCGCCGCCCGTCGCAGATTTCTGCCCCAAGAGGATTCGTTGCCCAACGACCAGATGACGATACAGGTAGCGTTTTTCAAGGCATCGTGCATCCGACGCACCCGATCCAACACCACTGTTTCCCATTCCGTATCGTCCACCAGCATATCCCACACCTTCGGATACGTACAGCCGTGACATTCCAGATCCGCCTCAGATAAAACATACATGCCAAGCTCATCGCACAAGCCGTAAAAGCGAGGATCGTTAGGATAATGAGAGGTTCGGATGGCATTAAGATTGTGTTGCTTCATCAGCAAAATATCCCGACGCATATGCGCCATATCCACCGCATAGCCCGTGTCGGGAGAGGAATCGTGACGGTTGGCGCCGTACAGCTTGACCGCCCGACCGTTGATACAAAACACGCCGTCCTTGACTGCCGTTTCCCGAATTCCGAACCGATGGCGAATACATTCTCCCGCCGCCGCAAGCTCCAAGGTGTACAAATAAGGATCCTCCGCCGACCAAAGACGGGGATTCTCTACCGTGACCGTCATCGACTGTTCGGAAACGAAGCCCTCCCAAAGAAGCCGTTCCCTGTCCCAAATTTTTGCCCGCACCTCAGCTGCCGCCCTCACCGACAGAGACACAACTCCGTCCATGGAGGTACGAATGCGGAAGTCCTCGATCCCATCCGCCGCTCTCTCCAACACATAGATCTCTCGGAACAGCCCCGACAGCCGAAGCTTGTCCTGATCGTCAAAATACGTACCCGTACACCATTTCATGACCAAAATACACAGGCGATTCGCTCCCTTCCGCAAATACGGGGTCACGTCAAAGGATGAATCGTTGTGCGGTACCTCTCCGTACCCCACAAAGGAACCGTTCATCCACACATACGCACAGCTGTCCTTGCCTTCGATGTGCAGCTCATACCGCTTCCCCGCCACGGGCGATAGTTCAAAATCCTTGACATAGGCAGCACACGGATTTTTTTCGGGTATGTAGGGCGGATCGAACACAAAGGGATAGGGTGAGGTCTGATACTGTGCTCTGTCCTTGCCGTGTGCCTGCCAGACCTCGGGCACAGAAACCGTCTCAAAAGCCAAGCAATCATAGCCCTCTTCGAAAAACTCCTCCATATCGTACACCGAGGGCTTCCACAAAAAACGCCAATCTCCGCAAAGAGAATGAAAATAGGGAGAGGTCTCTCTGGCATCTCCCGTCCGCTCGGGCGTATCAAAGGGAATGAAATAGGCGTGTCCGTCCATCTCGTGCAGACGGACGGTTTTGGGATCCTTGTGATAGGAATATTCTGTCAGTCTCATCATTTTTCTCCTTTCGACTTGACAATATCATATTACTTGTAGTATAATACTTTTTGATAAGCTTGTAAATAGGAAATTTCACAGAAATAGGATTATCCTATACAAAGGAGAGCCCATGAAGATTTTTTGTCAAGTCGAGGAGCAAGCCCGAACCATGCTCCCCCTGTATCTGCGCACGGCGGGAAACGGTCATGCGCAAGCACCCGTCTGCCGTCCGAAGGGAGGCACCTTTCATCAATTTTTGTGCATCGAGCAAGGGAGTGGCTTATTTGAAACGCCAACCGACTCGGTTCGTCTCTACGAAGGTACCGTAGTCTTTACCCGTAAGGACGTCCCTATCGCCTATCGGCAGGACGGCGATCGCTTTCAAACCGGATGGATATCCTTTGACGGCATGTTTGCCGATTCCCTATTGGATTATCTGCACATCCCCCCGTTTGCCCATGTCAGCGACAAATCCATCCGCCCTCTGATGGAACGGCTCTGTCGGCTGGCGGCACGGAACGAATCACCCGAACGTCTCTCCGCCGCCGTTTACGATCTGATCATCACCTTTTTCGAGGTGCTCCGTGCCGATACGCAAACGCCCGCTCTGCTTTGCGCCAAAGCATACATTGAGCAGAATTTTGCCAGAGATCTGGCAGTAGAAGAGATCGCAGCGGCGGTAGGAATTTCGGAATCTCTCCTCTTTCGCCTGTTTCGAAGCGAAGAGCATACCACTCCCGTGGAATATATACGCCGTATCCGCATCCGTCACGCCGCACAATTGCTGTCGCACATCCCCGCCATCCCCATCTCACAGATTGCCACCCGGTGCGGCTTTTGGGATACCTCCTACTTTTGCCGTGTGTTTCGTAAGCAAACGGGCATGACGCCCGGTACCTATCGCAGTCAGCACCTTCCGATATGAACATTGAAGCCGAGATCGCCGTTACCGAAGGAGGCAAGGGCGAGGTACGCATTGCCATTAGCGGTGAGCGTGCCGCCGTACTCATCGGACACCACGGTGAGACGCTGGATTTCCTGCAATACCTTGCCAATCCGGCAGCCAATAAGCGCATCGACGGAAAGAAAGAGGAATACACCAAGGTCTCCGTGGATGCAGAGGGCTACCGTCTCCATCGGATCGGAAAATAACCGCAAGATCGTTATTTTCTTGGATGGCGAGGAAAACTGAACCAAACAACAGAGAAGCCGTTGCAATCGCAACGGCTTCTCTGTTTGTTATTCTGCTTCCGGTGTGATCGAATCAACCGAGAGCTACATAAAGATCGTTAATACCATTGATCCATTGATCAATATTTTCTTGATAGGCAGTAGTCCAGCTTGCGGTCGAGTCGCCCACAACATGACGGAAGATAAAGCTGTTGAAGCCGTTGTGGTTGAATACTCTGCCCACGTCAAAGACCACGGAGGCGTACAGAATGTCGAACATCTTGGCGCCCTTCGCATCCTCTGCCGCAGAATACCGAGCCTGGAAGATGTCGTAGTAAACCACATCCTTCACCACACGGTGGTTCTGAGAAGCGAGCCCCTCTACAAGCATACCCGCCATATCCGTATCCTTCACATCCGAAGGAACGGTGATCAGGCTGGAGAAATAACCCTCACAGGTATAGTAATGCTCCTGGTCGGAGTCATACTTGGGCATGGGCAACACCGAAAAATTCACGGTTCCGTCCGAGACAAGCTCCTCTGCGTAGGTCAGATGCTCGTCTCCGCCGAACAGCGATCTGCCCTCCTTGAAGGCAACACCATAATCCTGCTTCGTATCTGGGTGAGTTTGAGTCAAGAGCTTCTGACATTCGGCAACCCATGTCACCATCCGATCACTCTGCAGATCATCATTCATCGTCAGAACACCGTTCTCGCTCTTTACTAGGGAGAAGCCGCCCGAATACAGGAAGGCATCCCAATATTCGCCGTCACGCCAGGTAAGTCCGTAGATGCTCTCGTCGCTGCCCGTGGTACCGAGTGCCATTGTCTGGAAGGTCTCAATCGTCCAATCGCCGTCCTCAACCACCTCATAAATCGTTCTGCCGTCCACAAGCTCTTCAATATGATATTCCTCGTACATGTCAAGGTTGACGTAAGTGGTGCACATATAACGAATCAGATTCTCTCCGTTGATATCGCCGCCGCAGTAGTACATCTTCTCACCGATGGTTGCCGATTCCAGCAAGTGCTGAGGCCACCAGGGCTTTTCAAAGTCCACATACGGCAGAGCATTCAGATTCATGCACAGCTTGTTGGTAATGGCACGTCCCGCCGAGTCGGTATAGTGGCTTACCATATCATAGGTACCGCTACCTACCGAAACAGATGCCTCTAAGGCGCTAATCAGCGTGTCGTTGCGCCAGCCGTCATCTTCCTCGTGAACCTTGATCTTCACCTTGAAGCGTTCCTCTACCGCCTTTTGGCTTTGGAACTTCACACGGTTGATGGAGCTGGCAGAAGCCTCGGCACCGACCACAAAGTCGTGACCGAGCTTCCACTGGAGAATGTCAAAGTCTGCGCCTTCCCAGTCATAGCTCTCGGGAAGCGTGTCCTTGATGTATCCCTGATCGTCGGTCTCGGGGCCGTTCTCCAAGGATTCCGTATCGCCGCTCTGTGCCGCCGTGCCGTCGGCAACGTCACCGGTTTGGGATTCCGTACCGTCGGTATCGGTCGCCTCGTTCTTCTTACATGCCGCAAGGCAGGTAAAAAGCATCAGAAGCACCAACAGCATCGATATCAATTTCATTGCGTTCTTGTTCATTTTTGTTCTCCTTTTCTTCTTTTAAACGCAAAATTTATCAAGATTCGGGCAGAGTCAGCTGTCAGTGGAATCGGCTGACGGTACGCCCGAAATTCTGTTGTATCAATGCGGCAGCCTTCAATTGATCGAAGGCTGCCGCCGTTTTTATGGTTCTGTTGGCTTACGCAAATTCGCTGTAATTGATTTCAATACCGCTACCGCTTTGCTCTGCTTTCAGCTCACGAACCGTATTGATATCCTCAATAATAGTGTCGATCAGGGCCTTGAGTGCCTCCTTCTGCGGCTCCAGCTCGGCGGCACTCAGCACGCCGTCCGCAAGATAATCCGCAGGAATCGCCATGGAGTAGATACCGTTAGGCATGGAATCGCACACAGACTGAATCTGCTCACCGTAGCCCTCGCCTGCGGAATACAGGCAAAGAATGCGGCAGTTCATTCCGTTCTTCGCACGGATCAGGTTCAAAAGCCCACGGTATTTCTCCGCAAAGGCATCCGCATTGTCAGCAGGTGTCTCGGAAGCGGCGTAATCCACCGCACCGATATTGACGATAACCAAATTTGCGGGATCGGAGAAGTCGTACTGCTCCGACGCAGAGCGGTCGGGAGAGCGCAACGGATAGCGGTCAATGACCGTATCGGCAGTGCCAAGCAAGCCCGCATCCCCGAAGTCAAGCATAGAGATCTCTGCCTCGTATCCATCCAGCAGTGCCGCATAAGACAGGGTCGCATCGCTTCCCTTTCCGTCGGCAACAGCGATGTTCAGGGCATTCTCATCGAGAATCTCAATTTTGAAGTCCTCCGTCGAAGGAGCCGCCTTTTCCACCAGCGTGCCAAAGAAGGTCAGCTTGTGCAAGAGCGCACAGCCCTGCGCATAGCCGCTTACCTTCACAAGCTCAATGTCATGCTCGCCCGTAGGAAGTCCTGCGATCGTCATAGTTCCCATTGCCTCGCTGACCACGATATAGGGAGAGCCGTTCATATTGAAGGGCTGTCCGTCCACCTTCACAAGGAAGGTGCAGGAGGCATCCGCCGACAGCGTGTAATCTACCGTCACGTCGCCGCCCGCATTGTTCAGGCGGAAGGCGATGCCGGAGCCGATAAAGTCGCAGGAGATCTCTCCGTAGGCGGCTCTGTCTCTGCTGTTCAGCATCCGCACGTTTTCCACAATGTCATCCAGTGGCAATTCGGTCTTTGTGGCAGGAGCGGAAGGCTCTTTTTCGTCGTCATCATCATCGGGAGGCGTGGTCGCATCGGGAGCGGAGGTATCGGTGGAGGCTTCGGTACCGGCAGCGGTACCTGCCGCCGTATTTGCCGTCTCGCCCTCATTCGGGTCGTCACCGCAACCGACAAACGTCAGGCAAAGGGACAGACACAAAAGAGCCGCAAGAATTGCAAAAAGTCTTTTATTCATGTATTTCATAAGATCCTCCTTGCTTAATATGCATACTGAGCGACCAGTGCGCCATCGGTAAAGACGCACGCCACAGGTAAGCCGTTTTGGGTATTGCCGAGTGCATCCAAAACATAGGGTCTGACGATGATCGTAACCGTTTTGGTTGCGGTAACGCCGTTGATCGCAACAGCGCTCAGATAATCGCCATCAAAGTCCTCGGCATGGTAAACGACCCGTTCACCCTCCACCCAGCCGGTCAGAGACTCGTAAACAGTGTCGGTGGAGCGGTTCAGGCTCTTGCCTGCCTTGCCCTCTTCCACAACGATGACCTCATAGCCAATCTCTGCGGAGGTATCAAAGGTCTCCTCGCTGATGGTCGTCACAAACCGAACGTTAAAGATTCCCTCCGCTTCGGCGGTGTACTGAACGCCCTCATACACGATGGCATTTTCGCTCTGACCCTTCGGAGCAAGGTCAAGCAAGGAGGCGGGTACGGGATAGCTGTTGGTCAGCATCCAGTCGGTTCCGAAGCTCCAATCCGCAAAGGTGGTGGCGGCGGCATAGCCCTGAGCGGAAGCCGCCGAAATGTCTACCGATGCATAGTCGCCCTTGCCCGTAGGAACGGCAACAGCCTCAGCCGTATCGTAGCAGTCGGTCAGCGTAACGGTTCCCGTGGTATCGTTGACAAGACCGTTTGCGTCAGCACCTGTAATATCGCCGAAGTTCACGCAATCCGTCATAACCACATTACCGTCCTTCACAGCGGAAAATCCTGCCACGGGACCTGTTGAGGTGTTTGTAATATCACCGTAGTTCACACAGTTCGTAAACGTAGCGGTCAAGCCGGACAGGTCCTCCGAGCCCCACTTTTGTCCCAAGAAGCCCGAAACGCCGGTGCCGTTATTGTTAGCAAGCGTAAAATCCATAGCGGCGATACAGTTAGAAAAATTAAACGCATAGGTATATGCACCGTAGCTGCGAATGAAGCCCAAGTAAGTAGCTGCGGCACACACTCCGGTCAAATTGGCGCCAAAGGTCGCTGTACCTTCTACCGTACAGTCGCTTACGTTCAGGGTAATGTTCCCCTTACCCCAAGAGGTACCGATCAAACCCAAACGAGCGGCGATTTGCGCATTCGTCAGCGTAGCATTTTTCACATGCACGTTTTGGATGGTAATGGTACTCGGTCCCCAGATATCAGTAGCCAATACTCCGTCATACTGACCTGCTGCGATCGTGGAATCAAGCAGAGTCAGATTTTTAACCGTGGAGGTTCCCTGAATACAGCAAAGAATCGCAGTCTTCGCACCCTTGATGGTCTTGTTGTTTCCGTCAAACGTACCCTGCCACATGGAACATTCCGCCTGAGGCGCAGAAGTGGGAGCCGTAGCACCCTCTGCGGTATAGTCAATGTCAGCCGTCAAACGAATATTACAGTTGAGATTTGCGGAACCCTTTTCCATTTGGATAAAATGGTTCAGCTCGGCAACCGTGCCGATGGTATACCAATCGGCAGTCTCGGTGCCGTATTGGGTAATAGGAGCAGTGGTCTCCTCCGTTGCGAAAATTGCGAGGGGAAGAATTCCCAGCAGCATAACAACGGAAAGAGCCAGACAAATCAGTTTCCTTTTCATCATAAAAAATCCTTTCTCATAAAAATAAAGAAAAGCCAAGGAAGAACGAAATTCGTTCTTGTTTCGGACTCCCCGCAATCCGACTGCGGGAAGTCCTTCGTTTTGCTAAAAAAATCAATGGTACCTGAGTGCTTCCTTTTGCACCCTGTGCAAAAGGAAGCAAACGTCGCAAAAATGTGTTTTATGCCTCGAAACGTATTACCAATCGAACTCGAAGCTGTCGTTGAAGGAACCGGGGGTCACATCGGAAATACCGGCTCCGCTCTGTGTAAACTTAAAGCCAAAAGCGTTCTCACCGCTGGCGGTGATCACATCCTCGGTCATCAGAGCCAAAAGCTCTGCGGAGGGCTGTACATAGAATTGTTTCATCATTGCTTCATCCTCCTTATTCTCAATATGCGTACTGGGCAACCAGTGCGCCTTCGGTGAATACGCAAGCGACGGGAATACCTGCCTGCGTGCCTGCCTCGGTCAGAACATAGGGTCTGACGATCAGCGTAACGGTTCCGCTTGCGGTCACGTTGTTGATAGCAATAGCGCTCAGGTAGTCGCCGCCGAACTCCTCGGCATTGTAAACGACCTGCTCATCCTCCTCATAGCCAACAAGAGACTTGTAAACGGTATCGGAGGTGAAGGTAGCTCCTACGGGAGCCTTGCCTGCCTCGACCATAACGACGTCATAGCCGATCTGCTGTGCGGCGGCAAAGGTCTCCTCGCTGATGGTTGCCACGAACCGAACGTTGAAGGCATTCTCGTTGGCTTCGGTGTACTGAACGCCCTCATAAACGATTGCCTTATCGTTCTGTGCCTTAGCGGTTGCTTCAAAGATAGAAGCGGGTACGGGATAGCCGTTGGTCAGCATCCAGTCGGTTCCGAAGCTCCAATCCGCAAAGGTTGCGGCTGCCTTGTAGCCCTGAGCATCGGCAACTGCGATATCGCAAGCGGCATAATCGCCCTTGTCCGTAGGAACGGCAACAGCCTCAGCCGTATCGTAGCAGTCGGTCAGGGTAATGGTTCCCGTAGTGTCGTTGACAAGACCGTTTGCGTCAGTACTGGTCATAGTACCGAAGTTTACGCAGTTCGTCATTGCAATATTAATGATTTTCAGCGTGGAGAAGCCCGCCACAGGCTTGTTCGTGGCAGACGTAATATCGCCGTAATTCACACAGTTTGTAAAAGTAGCAGTAGAGCCACTCTTGATATTCGAATAGCTGTTGCCGATAAATCCGGCTACACCTACGCTATTGCCCGCTGCAACGTTGAAATCCATGTCAGCTACGCAATCGGTGAAATTAACGGTACACGTGCCGCCGGCATTGCCACGGAAGAAGCCTACGAAAGCAGCCGCACCGATCAAGTTGTTCACACCAGAACCCAAGGTCGTCGTACCGCTAACCGTACAATTGGTCACTTTCAAGGTAAAGTCGCCCTTATCCCAAATCGTACCGATCAATCCGCCAAAGCGAGCAGCAGAGCTTACGCCTGTCACGGTAGCGTTTTTCACTTGAACGTTTTCGACAGTAACGGTATTTCCGCTACCCCACATATCGGTAGCCAGTACTCCGCCATAATCCCCTACTTCAACCGTCGAATCAAGCAGTGTCAGATCCTTGACGGTGGACGTTCCGTTAATGCAACAAAGAATCACCGTTGTTGCTCCCTTGATGGTCTTGTCGTTTCCGTCAAACGTGCCGGTAAACTCGGAATACTCTGCCCGAGGCGCAGCAGTCGGAGCCGTAGCACCTTCCGCAGTATAGTCAATATTTTCGATCAAACGAACATTGCAGGTGAAACTGGAAGTACTCTCTTTTTCGATAAACCAGTTCAGCTCGGCAACCGTGCCGATGGTATACCAATCGGCAGTCGTGGTGCCGTATTCGGTAATAGGAGCAGTGGTCTCCTCCGCTGCGAAAATTGCGAGGGGAAGAATGCTGAGCAACATGACAACGGAAAGAGCCAAACAAATTAGTTTTCTTTTCATGATAGTTTTTCCTCTCTATTTATTGATTTGTTTTTTTATCAAAATTCGGGCAGAGCATTTGTCGGTCGGATCGGCAAGCGTCCTGCCCGAAGCTTTGATTCTTTTTGTTTTTTATTTTTTTATTTTTTATCTTTTTTATCAGCCAAGAGCTACATACAGGTCATTGATAGCGGTCACAAATATGTCGACATTTTCCTGATAGACCGAAGTCCATTCCTTTTGGGCATCGCCAACAGTATGACGCCAAATAAAGCTGTTGAAGCCGTTGTGGTTGAATACTCTGCCTACGTCGAATACGACCGATGCGTACAAGATGTCAAACATCCGAGCGCCGTCTGCTTCCTCGGGAGATGCGTACCGAGCCTGGAAGATGTCGTAGTAGACCACATCCTTCACCACACGGTGGTTCTGAGAAGCAATTCCCTCTACGATCATACCCGCCATATCCGTATCCTTCACATCCGCAGGAACGGTGATCAGGCTGGAGAAGACCGCCTGACAGGTGTAGTAGTTCTCCTGGTCGGAGTCGTACTTGGGCATGGGAAGCACCGAGAAGTTTACGGTACCCGTCGAGGAAAGCTCCTCCGCGAAGGTCAGCTCCTCGTCGCCGGCGAACAGGGATCTGTTTTCCTTGAAGGCGGCGCCGACATCATACGCCGTATCGGCATGCGTTTCCGACAAAAGCTCCTGACATGCCTCCAGCCATGTGGACATGGTGCCGTGCGACAGCTTTTCGTTCAGCGTCAGGACGCCGTTCTCGGACTTGATCAGAGAGAAGCCGCCCGAATACAGGAGGGCATCGGCGTATACGCCATCCACCACGGTAAAGCCGTAGATGGTCTCATCGTTGCCCGTGGTTCCCAGTGCCATCGTCTTGAAGGTCTCGATCGTCCAGTCGCCGTCGTCCACCACCTCAAAGATGGTTCTGCCGTCCACAAGCTCCTCGATGTGATACTCCTCATACATGTCAAGGTTAACATAGGTCGTGCAGATGTAGCGCATCAGGTTCTCGCCGTTGATGTCGCCGCCGCAGTAGTACATCTTCTCGCCAATGGTCGCCGATTCCAGCAGGTGCTGAGGCCACCAGGGCTTTTCAAAGTCCACATACGGCAGGGCATTCAGATTCATGCACAGCTTGTTGGTGATGGCACGTCCCGCCGAGTCGGAATAGTGGCTTACCATATCATAGGTGCCGCTTCCCACCGAAACAGATGCCTCTAAGGCACCAACCAACGTGTCGTTGCCCCAGCCGTCATCCTCCTCGTGAACCTTGATCTTCACCTTGAAGCGTTCCTCTACCGCCTTTTGGCTTTGGAACTTCACACGGTTGATGGCGTTGGCTGTCGCTTCGGCGCCGACCACAAAGTCGTGACCGATCTTCCACTGGAGAATGTCAAAGTCTGCGCCTTCCCAGTCATAGGTCTCGGGAAGTGTGTCCTTGACGTATCCCTGCTCATCGGTCTCGGGACCGTTCTCCAAGGAATCTGTGGCATCGCCCTGTGCCGTTGTGCCGCCGGCAACGTCGCCGGCTTGGGATTCCGTACCGTCGGCATCGGTCGCTCCGTCCTTCTTCTTACATGCCGCAAAGCAGGCAAAAAGCATCAGAAGCACCAAGGCCAGCGATATCAGCTTCATTGCGTTCTTTTTCATCGTTTTTCCTCCTTTTTTAAAAACGCAGTATGTATCAAAATTCGGACAGAACCGTCTGTCGGTCGGATCGGCAGAAGCCCTGCCCGAATTTGGATCATAAATTTGTTGTTTGTTTATTCGCCGTGAACAAGCAACCGCCCTACGGGTTTGTGCGTATTTCCCTCTATGTTCGCACACACATGAATGGTAGGGACAGACGTCCTCG
>SVTY01000005.1 GCA_015063535.1 Oscillospiraceae bacterium | reverse complement strand
GCGGTTGCGATAAACGCTGAAGGCATCTAAGCGTGAAACGTGCTTCAAGATTAGATATCCCTCCTAACTTGATTAGGTAAGGTCACTTGCAGACTACAAGTTTGATAGGTCGGAGGTGTACGCACAGCAATGTGTTCAGCTGACCGATACTAATAGACCGAGGGCTTGAACTTTCAATAGTTCAACAACGTACAAGTTTCTTGAGTTTCGTCTTTCTTACTCTCACCTTTATTCGGTTTTTTGTGGGCATTGCCTGAAAAAGAGAACAGCGTATAGCTGTTCTTTTTTTGTTATTAAAAAAGAAACGCAGAGAAGCAATTCTCCATTCTCTTTACAAAAAAATCGCAAAAATGCAGGAATTTTTTTGAATGCCTTGACTTTGCGGAAAAATATGCTATAATAAAAGGGAAATATTCGGTTTTGTACCGAGAAAAGAGAAAGCAGGAGGAATTTTTTATGGCAAAGCGATTTGGCGTCATGCTTGACATGTCGAGAAATGCGGTGATGAAGCCCGAGCAGGTGAAGGAGTTTGCCGCAACGATCAAAAAAATGGGTTATAATATGATCCAGTTATATACGGAGGATACCTATGAGATTCCCGAGGAGCCCTATTTCGGCTATCTGCGGGGCAGATACTCCAAGGAGGAAATGAAGGACATCGTTGCGTACTGCAATTCCATCGGTGTGGAGATCATTCCTTGTATTCAGACCTTGGCACACTTGAATCAAGCATTTAAATGGGAGCCGTATCGGGCAATTAACGATGCGGATGACATTCTGATGGTTGATGATCCTCGCACCTACGAGTTCATCGAAAATATGTTCAAGACCTTGCGGGAATGCTTTACCACCGAGCATATTCATGTGGGCATGGATGAGGCGCATAACCTCGGTCTCGGTAAGCATCTCGATAAGTACGGCTATGAAAATCGGTTCGATATTTTGAGTCGTCATCTGAAGAAGGTTATCGCTCTGGCTGAGAAATATAACTTCAAGCCGATGATGTGGTCGGATATGTTCTTCCGCCTTGCAAACCATGGAACCTATTATGTGTCTAACACCGATGTGATTACCGATGAAGTGATCGCAGCTTGTCCCGAAGGGATCAATCTTGTGTATTGGGATTATTATGCCGATAATGCCGAACAATACGATACCATGCTGAAGGCACACGACAAATTCGGCAGAGAGACATGGGTCGCCGGTGGCGCATGGACTTGGACGGGCTTCGCTTCCAACAACGATTGGACGTTGGATACCATGTCTAAGGCTGTGCGTGTTTGTGCAAAACACGGTGTGGACAATATCTTTATGACCATGTGGGGCGACAACGGTAAGGAATGCTCCTTCTATTCGGTGCTTCCGTCTTTGTACGCTATCCGTCGGATGTATGACGGCGTAGAGGATATGGAGCAGATCAAAAAGGAATTTGCCGAACTGATTGGCGAGGATTTCGATACGATGATGCTCTTGGATCTGCCCGTTGATGTGGGCGAGAGCAAGCGCAAGGATAAGACCTTCCATAAGTATATGCTGTACAGTGATCCGATTCTCGGCTATCTCGATTCTGCGGTGAAGCGTTCCTTCAAGGAAGAGTATGAAGCACTGGCACTTCGTTTGGATGCGGCAGCAAAAACCGGCAAATACGGGTATCTTTTTGAAAGTCAGGCGGCACTCTGCCGAGTGCTTGCGCTGAAGCACGATCTGGGTGTGCGTACTCGTGCGGCATATCGGTCGGGTGATAAGGCACAGATCGGTGCACTTCTTGCCGACTATGACAAGACAGTGGAGGCGGTGGAGGCGTTTGCCGTTGCATTCCGCAAGCTTTGGTTTACCGAGAACAAGCCCCACGGCTTTGATGTGCAGGAGCTTCGTTTGGGAGGACTTTTGTTCCGCTTGCGCTCGGTGCGAGAGCGTTTGGCGGCATATGCCAACGGTACGTGTACCGAAATTCCCGAGTTGGCAGAGGAGCTTCTTCCCTATGCGGGAAAGGGTGCGGCAGGAGAGGAGCTGCCCCGTGTTAACTCGTGGTCCCTTGGTGTTTCGCCCAATGCGGTGTAAAAATCGAAAACAAGAATATCAGAAAAAAGAAGCTGACGTACATTGTGCGTCAGCTTCTTTTGTGAGGATTTGCGGAAAAAGGCTTGAAAAATTTTGCTTTCCTGTTGCAACTCTCGGCAAAATGTGCTATAATATAAAAATAACAAGAAATTTGTTGAAGCGTTAAGGAGGACGAAATTATGTCGAATTATAAAATCGAAACAAAATGCGTGCAGGGCGGCTATACGCCCGGGAATGGCGAGCCCCGCCAGATTCCGATCATTCAAAGCACCACTTTCAAGTATGCATCCAGTGCCGACATGGGCAAGCTGTTTGATCTGGAGGCTTCTGGCTATTTTTATACCCGTCTGCAAAACCCGACCAATGACAGCGTAGCGGCAAAGATCTGCGACATGGAGGGTGGAACGGCGGCAATGCTGACCTCGTCGGGTCAGGCAGCAAGCTTCTTCGCCGTCTTTAATATCGCTTCCTGCGGCGATCATGTGGTTGCCAGCTCCACCATTTATGGAGGAACCTACAATCTGTTTGCGGTGACCCTGAAGAGAATGGGCATTGATTTTACCTTCGTTTCTCCCGATTGCACCGATGAGGAGCTGAATGCCGCATTCCGTGAGAATACCAAGGCGGTGTTCGGTGAGACGATCGCCAATCCTGCCCTGACGGTATTGGATATCGAGCGCTTTGCCAAGGCGGCGCATGCCCACGGCGTGCCGCTGATTATTGACAATACCTTTGCCACGCCCGTCAACTGCCGTCCCTTTGAGTGGGGTGCCGATATCGTGACCCATTCCACCACCAAATATATGGACGGTCACGGTGCGGCAGTAGGCGGCTGTATCGTGGATTCGGGCAAGTTCGACTGGACGAAGTACCCCGAGAAGTTTGCGGGACTTTGCACACCCGATGAGAGCTATCACGGCGTGACCTATACCGAGCGTTTTGGCTTGGAGGGGGCATTCATTACCAAAGCGACAGCCCAGCTCATGCGTGATTTCGGAGCCATTCAGGCGCCCCAGAACGCCTTTTTGCTGAATCTTGGCTTGGAAAGCCTTCATGTTCGCATGAAGAGACATTGCGAAAACGGTCTTGCCGTGGCAAAATTCCTCAAAAACGATCCCCGTGTGACATGGGTGACCTATCCCGGCTTGGAGGGAGATCGGTATTATGAGCTGGCGCAGAAGTATATGCCGAACGGCACCTGCGGCGTGGTCAGCTTCGGCGTGAAGGGCGGAAGAGAAGCCGCCGAGAGATTCATGGGCAATCTGAAGATCGCCGCTATCGAGACCCACGTTGCCGATGCGAGAACCTGTTGCCTGCATCCCGCCAGTGCAACGCACAGACAGATGAACGAGGAGGAGCTTGTTGCGGCAGGTATCTCGGGTGACTTGGTCCGCTTCTCTTGCGGAATCGAAAACAGCGACGACCTGATCGCTGATATCGACCAAGCTCTCGCCGCTTCGCAGATGGGATGATTTTGGGGCGTTGCCCCAATCCCCACTTAAAAACTTTTTTGAAAAAAAGTTTTTAAGAATTTCAAAAAACTTAAAATAAATATTTTTGGGAGTTTTTGAAGATTCACAAGAAACTTTTTGCAAAAAGTTTCTTGTGCGGGGCGTGGGGCAGAGCCCCACAAAAAACAAACACACACAACACAAGGAGGTGGGAGCATGCCGATCAAGATTCCAAATTTGTTGCCTGCTACGCAGGTATTATTGAATGAAAATATTTTTGTGATGACCGAGACAAGGGCAATGACGCAGGACATTCGTCCTCTGAAGATTTTGATGCTGAATCTGATGCCTCAGAAGATCGTGACCGAGACACAGATCGCCCGTCTGATCGGAAACACGCCCTTGCAGGTGGAGTTGGAGCTGTTGCAGACAGCGACGCATAAGTCCACCCACACCTCAGCGGAGCACATGCTGGCGTTTTACAAGACCTTTGACGAGGTCAAGCACAAGAAATACGACGGCATGATTATTACGGGCGCACCCGTGGAGCAGATGGCGTTCGAGGAGGTTGACTACTGGGAGGAGCTTTGTGCCATTATGGAGTGGAGCAAGACTCATGTGACCAGTACCTTTCACATCTGCTGGGGGGCGCAGGCGGGGCTGTATTATCACTACGGCGTGAAAAAGTATCCGCTCCCCAAGAAGATGTTTGGTGTGTTCGAGCATACGCTGGATCATAAGCAGTCGATCCTGTTCCGTGGCTTTGACGATACCTTTGTCGTCCCCCATTCCCGCCATACGACCTGCCGCCGAGAGGATATTGAGGCGGTGCCCGAGCTGAAGATCTTGGCAAGCTCTGCTGAGGCGGGTGTCTTTGTGTGCGCCAGCGAGCGAGGACGGCAGATCTTCGTCACGGGGCACTCGGAATATGATGCCGATACGCTGAAAAACGAGTATTTTCGGGATAAAAATGCGGGACTTCCCATCGAAGTGCCCAAGAATTATTTCCCGAACGATGACGACACAAAAGCCCCCATCGTCAAGTGGCGAAGCTGTGCCAATCTGCTGTATTCCAATTGGCTGAATTACTTCGTCTATCAATCTACCCCATATAATATTGAGGAGATTGAATGAGGATGGGGATTGAGGATGCGTCCTACTTTTCTTTTAAAAAAGAAAAGTAGGCAAAAGAAAACAAAACAATTTCATTGACATTTTCTACTCATTATGGTATAATATGGACGGTACCCGACAAGGAGTACCCGGAGAGAGCCATACGGTGGCGGTTGCTTCCCGTTTTTTCGGGAATGCAGATTCTTTTTGCCTTCCCGAGAGGGGAGGTGATGCTCATGTTCGTTACTTGGGAGCTTTTATTCCTGTTCGCAGGATTCCTAATAGCACTTTTGACTTACATAGATAATCATAATAAAAAGAATTAACCGCCTACGACTTCCCAATCTAAGGCGGTTAATTCTTAATCGTTAACAGGGGAGCAACCGTCATCGGTTCTCTCCGTTATTATTATATCACAATAATTTATTGCTGTCAACTGCTTTTAGCAATTTTTATTTTGCTTTGTTTTCTTTTGCCTACTTTTCTTTTTTAAAAGAAAAGTAGGGCGTATCCCGCATCCCCCATCCTAAATCTCCATCAACTCTTTGGGACTGTGGGTGAAATTGAGCAGGCAGCCGTCGTAGTCGATGGCGACCATATCCTCAATGCGACAGCCGTATTGCCCTTCCAAGTAAATACCCGGCTCAACGGTCACCACGTTGCCTTTGGTAAGGACGGCACTCTCTGCGGCACGGGGAGAAAGGTTGGGGGCTTCATGGATGTACAGTCCCACGCCGTGTCCGAGGCTGTGACCGAAGCAAGCCCCAAAGCCTGCCTCCCGAATGATCCGTCGGGCAAGCGCATCCGCCTCCCGACAGCCAAGCCCCTCCCGCAGTCCGTCCAGTGCGGCGGCTTGTGCGGCAAGAACTGTGTTATATACCCGTTTCATTTCCTCATCTGCCTTCCCGATGACCACGGTTCGGGTCATATCCGAGCAGTATCCGTCCAGCTTGGCACCGAAATCCATGGTCAGAAAGCCTTGTCGCAGAGGCGTATCGGACGGCACGCCGTGGGGCAGGGCGGAAGCCGCACCGCTAACGGCGATGGTATCAAAGGCAACGCCATCCGCACCGTTTCGGCGCATGAAAAATTCCAGCTCTAACGCCACCTCCCGTTCGGTCATACGGGGAGAGAGGAGCGGAAGGATGTGGGCAAATGCCGCATCGGTCAGTACCTGCGCCTTTGCGATCTTCTCCAATTCCTCCGGCGTTTTTACCATCCGTTGCTTGTTCAGCAGATCGGATGCCCCCGCACAAAGGCTGACGTCGGACAGTGCCGCAGACAGCCGACCGAACTCGGCATAGGACAACTCCGCTTCCTCAATCAGCAATCGGCGCAAACGGCGGTTGGTGATCTGTATTTTTATCTCCTCCGTCATGGTAGCTGTGGGCAGGATCACGTCAAAGCCCGTCACCTGTGCCCGAGCCGCCTCAATATAGCGAAAATCGGCAAGCAGGAGAGCCTCTGTGGGGGTAACCAGCAGATAGCCGTCGGTGTAGTCAAAGCCCGACAGATACCGCCGATTCAGGTCGGAGGAAAGAATGGCGCCGTCCGCCTCCGAAGCGGCGAGAGCGGCTTGAAACCGTGCAAGCTGTGTCATGTTACGCACCTCTTGCCGTCTGCCACATTGCCTTCATGGCAAGGGCGTCCTCTGCCATGGTACCCGCCGATTCGCAGATGATGCGGGGGCAAACGCCCTCCCGCACGATGGCTTCGGCAAGGGGGTCAAACAGGGGGCCATATTCGGTATCGGCAAAGGTCAGGTGCTTTTTCTCACCCGCCCCCGTGTATTCGATCTTGGAAAAATGGCAGTGAAGATTGTAGGCGTACTCGTCCCCCAAGGTAACGGCAATGCGGTCGAAGATCGCCCGATAGCTGTCGCAGTCGGGGAAATATCCTCCCAAATTACGGGCATTCAGATGTCCGAAATCCACCACGGGATGATAGAGCGGTGACAGCTTGCAGAGGGTCAGGACCTCCTCCAAGGTACCGAGCTGATTGATCTTTCCCATGGTCTCCAATCCCATGCGGATATCGGTGTTGCCGTTGACCTCCAAATTACGGGTCAGCGTGTCAGCGGCAAGCGCCATGGCTTCCTCCCGTGTGATCTTGGCGGCGCTGCCCGTGTGGATCACGATGGTGTCGGCAGACAGTGCCTCTGCTGCACGGAGGGAGCGGGAGATATAGTCAATGCTCTTCAGACGCTTTTCCTCCTCCACCCCCGACAGGGAAATGAAGTAGGGCGTGTGCAGGGACATGAGAATGCCCTGTGCTTTGGCTTCCTCTCCGATCTTTTTGAGGGTCTCTGCTCCTGCGGTCAGCCCGTTTCCCGCTTGATATTCATAGGCGTCAAGCCCCTTTTGCACAAGCCATTTGGGGGCTTGCAGGGTGGATTTGTAGCCCTCATCATAGAAGGATTGGCTGTTTCCGCCGGGGCCGAAGGTGGGACGGTCGATTTTGCTTTTCATATCAATATAGATTCCTTTCATCGGTATAAAGCCTGTGGTAACGGTGCAGGAAGGGTTTTTCCAGCCACCGCTTGAACTTAAAGAAGGGGGTGGTCTTGTCCTTGATGGGTGGGACGATGATAGATACCATATCCAGTCGGTGGACTGCCAGCGTATCGGTCAGAAGCTGATCGCCCAGCCCCGCCGTCTCGGTGGGAAATACGCCCATTTCCTTCATGGCGACAAGGAGCATTTTGCTCTTTGGCTTGCCGCAATCGGCGTAGGCGGGAAGACCGAGGGTGCGGTTGAACTGTTCCACTCTGGGGGCGTGATTGTTGGAGATCAGAGCCGCCCGAATACCGAAATAGGCGAGATCGTCGAACCACGCCTTGATCCGCTCGTCAGGCTCTGCCTGCTCATAGGGAGCGAGGGTATTGTCAATGTCGATCAGCAGTGCCCGAATGCCCAAGGATTCCAAAAAATCGGGCGTGACCTGATCGAAGGAATCAAAGAGATAGTCGGGGGTGAGCAGATAGGGAAGGGTGTGTCGTTGCTTTTTCATGGCAGTTTCCTTTTCTGTAAAAAGTCATCATACATATTGTACCATAGAATGCGCAAATAGGCAAGGGATTTAAAAAAAATAAATTTATCAAAAATTTTTTCAAGAAAGGGTTGACAAAACGAAAGGAATGTGGTATTATATTATAGCGGTTTTCCGACAGAAATGATGCGAGTGTAGTTCAATGGTAGAATCCCAGCCTTCCAAGCTGGTCGCGTGGGTTCGATTCCCATCACTCGCTCCAACATAAATGGCGCATATTGATGCGCCATTTATGCAGTATGTGCCTTTAGCTCAGTTGGATAGAGCAACTGCCTTCTAAGCAGTAGGTCAGGGGTTCGAATCCCTTAAGGCACGCCATACGGAGGGATTAGCGCAGTTGGTTAGCGCGTCAGGTTGTGGCCCTGAAGGCCGTGGGTTCGAATCCCATATCTCTCCCCAAAAAATCCAACTCGTAAGAGTTGGATTTTTTCATTTGTGCCGAAAGGCACAACATCATTTGCGTGGTACACGCAACATCATTTGAGCATCAGCTCAACATCATTGCCGCTTGCGGCACAAATGAACGAGGTTGAGGCGTTGCCTCAAATGATGTGCTGTTTCTCCTTACGTCGAAACGCAATGATGTTACGGCTACGCCGTAAATGATGTTGCGCTATGCGCAAACGGAAAGGTAGTCCTTCGCTTGGATTGCTGATTTATAGTTGATTTTTAGATGAAAATGTGATATAATTAGTTTGAGAAAGGCGGTGTGATTATGAAAGAGGACAAGCTCGGTAATCTTTCTATGGAATTATCCGTAGAAGTTTTGAAGCTGACAAAAGAACTGCGCTCAAAGCACGAAACGGTTATTTCCAATCAAATCGGCAGAAGTGCCACAAGTATTTGCGCCAACATTGCCGAGAGTAAATATGCCCATAGCCGTGCTGACTTTATTGCAAAACTCGAAATTGCGCTCAAAGAAACGAATGAAACAAGCAAGTGGCTTGAAATGCTTTGGAAAAGCGAATACATAGACGAGGCAAGGCACAAAGTTCTTGATCAAAAGTGTTCGACTATAAGGTTTTTGCTTGTGCGGTCTATTCAAACCGCAAAACAAAATGCTAACAAATAATTTTCAAAAGCTTCAAGGAGAAAACATATACGAAACAAAATAAACATTAAAAATCGCATGGGTTCTGAATCCCATATCGCACACATGTTTCTCACCGATACGGCTTTCTTTGGTCGGTCAAGCCCAGCAGATAATCCACCGAGGTATGGTAGTAACGAGCCAGTTGAATCAAAATATCAATCGGAATTTGATGTCGTCCTGTTTCGTATTGAGAGTATGTGTTTTGTTTTACATGCAAAAAATCGGCAACTTCCTGTTGCGTGAGGTCGGAATCTTCTCGTAAGTCTCTGATTCTCATAACATTTATCACCCCTTCTTTTTAATAAATTACGGGTAAGGTTTTCTTTGATCGGTCAGCCCTAACAGATAATCGACCGAGGTTTTATAGTAGCGTGCTAAGGCAATCAGTATTTCAAGAGGAATCTGCCGCCGTTCGCTTTCATATTGGGAATACGTGTTTTGCTTTACATGTAGGTAATCGGCAATTTGCTGTTGTGTCAAATCGGAATCTTCACGCAAGTCTCTGATTCTCATAATATTTATCAAACCTTCTTTATTTAACAAATTACTGATAAGATTTTCTCTCGTCGGTCAACCCCAGCAGATAATCCACCGAGGTGTGGTAGTAACGAGCCAGTTGAATCAAAATAGCGGTGGGGATATCATTTTCGCCTGTTTCATATTTAGAATAGCCTGTTTGAGACATTCCAAGCATATTGGCGACTTGTGTTTGTGTCAAATCACTATCTTCTCTTAGATCACGAAGTCTTTGATACATAAATAACCTCCAATAAGTTTATTAAAATTATTATAATATAATCTGTTTCAGGGTATTGACAATTAACCTGAAATAGGTTATAATAAAATAAAAAACACTTTTGGAGGTTTAAAATGAACATTTGCAAAATTATTACAAGGTCGATTATTTTGGTAGCGTGTGGGGTAGGAATATTTTTTGGGGTTGTTTTTATGAGATGGGGAGGAACATACTGGTATAATGTAAAGAATACGGAAATTAAAACCTTTTTCACGGAATACGAAGTTTATAATGGGGATGCTTATACGGGAATACAACAAGGAATTGCGGATGTATCGTATAATATTTCTGCCGTTGAAGATCGAGTAGAAAATGTAGAGCGTAAGATAGATGGGATAGGGAATGTTTTGGAAGACATAGCCTATAATCAAGCCCAAATTTTAGGATGCTTTATGATACTTTTATTTGCTATCGCATTTTTAATAACTCTCGAAAAACTCATTCAAGCAATTATAGATTGCAAAAAAGAATACGCCCAAAAAAGAGAGGAACGGCTCAAAAGGCAATTGGAGTACATGGAAGCACTGAAACGCTTAGAGACAGCACCGGAAGTCACAAGAATAGAAGATTTATAATTTTCTGCCGTTTATCCATCCTACATATCAAAAGGAGACAGCCGATATCATATCGGCTGCTCTCTTTTTTATTCAAATGAACTCAAAAAGCCTTCCCCAGCGGGGAAGGCTTTTTATTGTCTGTCTCCAAGTTTTTTGTACTTTTTCTTCAAAAAGTACAAAAAACTTGGAGCTTCCCTCCAAAACCACTTGAAAAAATCCAAAAAATGCGGTATAATATAGTATTGAAACTTTTTTCTCAACGAACGAATGAAGGGAGAAACCGCTGTGTATCTGAAATCCTTGGAAATGCAGGGCTTTAAGTCCTTCCCCGACAAAACCAAATTGACCTTCGAGGGCGGTGCTACGGTCATCGTAGGCCCCAACGGAAGCGGAAAATCCAATATCTCCGATGCCATGCGTTGGGTCTTGGGCGAGGTGTCCTCCAAGAGCATCCGAGGCACCAAGATGGAGGATATCATCTTCGGAGGCGCCGACAGCCGCCGTCCGATGGGATATGCCGAGGTCTCGGTTACCTTTGACAACTCGGGCATGCTTGGACGCCTTGACTGCCCCTATGACGAGGTAACGGTCACCCGCCGCTACTATCGGTCGGGCGAGAGCGAATATTATATCAACCGCCGTGCGGTACGTCTGCGGGATATTTATGAGCTGTTCATGAATACCGGCGTGGGTCGGGACGGCTATTCCATCATCGGACAGGGAAAGATCGCCGAGATCATTTCCCGTAAGAGCGACGAGCGGCGAAGCATTTTTGAGGATGCTTCGGGAATTGCCAAGTACCGCCACAAAAAGAGCGAGACCGAACGCCGCCTTGCCGCCACCGAGGATAACATGACCCGTATCAACGACGTCTTTGCCGAGGTTGCCGCACAGGTCGTCCCCTTGGAGAAGGAAGCCGAGAAGGCGAAAAAGGCAATCGAGCTGTTGGATACCAAGAAGCGGGTGGATATTCAGCTTTGGCTGTACGACACCGAAAAGCTCCGCTCCGACGTCTCGGCATGCGAGGAGCAGTTCCGCCATGCGGAATTTGACCTGCAAAACGCCGAGGATTCGGTGAAGGCACTGGAGGTGCAGAATGACAGGCTCTTTGAGATCTCCCGTACCAATCAGACCGAATCGGAGGAGCTGCTTCGTGCCATTCACGAGCAGACCGACCACAATCATAAGCTGGACAGTGCCTATCGGATCACCGAGGCAAATATTTTACATACCAAGGAAATGATTGCCGCCGCCGAGGGAGCGGGGGAATCGGTCATGCGCTCCATCGCCGCCGAAACGGCGGCACAGACCGAACGGGCGGCAAAGATCGCCGCACTGTCGCAGGCATTGACCGTCAAGGAGACCGAGCGGCAGGAGGCGGAGCAGACCTTGCGTGCCGCCGCCGAGGAGGCGCAGAAATTTGAATTTGACATAGACCGAGCCCTTTCGGATATTCGCACACTGGAAGCCGAACGGGCAGGCGTAGAGGCACGGATCGCCTTCGTTGAAAACTCCCGCACCACCGACACCGACAGGAATGCGGCGGTCTTGCGTGAGATCGAGGGCTACGAGGCGCACTCCGCCGAGATGCGGGAGCAGTGCGAGCGCATCCGCAACACGGTAGCGGAATATGATACGGTCATGGCGCAGGAGGCGGCAACGGCGGAGAAGCTTGCCGCAGATCTTGCCGAGCGATACCGTACCCGCCACGATGACAACGAGGAGCTGACCGCTCTGCGGCTTCGTCGGGACGGCGTTCGTCAGCGTATCGAGACCTTCAAGACCATGGAGCAGCAGTTCGAGGGCTACTCGGGCAGTGTGCGCTATGTCATGAAAAAATATAAGGAAAACGGGATCACCGATCGCTTCGGTGCGCCCTGCGGCAAGATCTACGGGCCGCTTTCCACCGTCATCCGTGTGGAGGACCGCTACCTGACCGCTATTGAGACGGCACTGGGTCCCAATCTTCAGCACATCGTGGTCGAGGACGAGAGCGTTGCGAAATCCGCCATGTTTGCCCTGAAAAAGGCAGAGGCGGGACGGGCGACCTTCTTCCCGCTGACCTCCATGAAGGGGCAGACTCCCACACCCGAAATGAAGGATGCCATGGGCTATGAGGGCTATGTTGCCGTCGCCAATGAGCTGGTGGGCTGTGACAAGAAATTTTCCGAGATCGTCTCGGGGCTTCTCGGCAGAACGCTGATCTTTGACACGGTGGAGCATGCCACCGCCATGGCAAAGGATCTGCGCTATCGGGTGCGTGCTGTGACACTGGACGGACAGCAGATCAACGTGGGCGGTTCCTTCACGGGCGGATCGGTGCGTCAGAACGGCAACATTCTCGGCCGTGCGGCGGAGATCAAACGACTGGAGAGCGAGGCGGCAGACCTGACGGGAAAGATCGACCGTTTGGATTCCTCCCTCAAGAAGCTGGGTGAGGAGATCGCCGACCGAGAGGACGAGAAGGATTCCGCCGAGCAGAAGCTGGGACTTGTCAAGGTCATGCGGGATTCCGAGCAAACGAGGCTGGAACAGCTCAGTGCCAAGCTGGATGCCAACGAGGCGCTGACCGAAAAGCTCCGTACCGATTACGGAGACCTGCTGCGGGAGCGGGAGCAATATGAGGAGGATCGCAAGGCACTCCTTGTCCGCAAGACCGAGCTGGACGGACAGATCGGAGAGATCGGTGCAGCACGTGCCGACCTTGACGTAAAGAAAAACGAGGCATTGGATCGAAAGAGCGAAGCGGAGAACGCCATGACCGCTCTGCTCATCGGCGTCAACGAGATCCGCAAGGATATCGAGACCGAGGAGCGGCTGTCCGAGGAATCGGAGGTACGTTTGGGCGGATTCCTTGCCTCCAAGGAGGAGCAGGCGGCACGCATTCTTGCCTTGGAGCAGAAGATCGCCGAATACGAGGGCGAGCTGAGTGCCAATCGGGAGGAATACCGATTGGGAAGCGAGCAGTTGAGCGAGCTGACCGAAAAGCGCTCTCGCTTGGAGGAGGGCAACACCGAATTTCAGCGGAAGCTGAATGAGGTCAATGCCCGTATGCGGGAGAAGCTGCAACAAAAGGAACTGATCTTTAAGGAATACACCCGCTTTGAGAACCGCTTGCAGAATCTGCGTGCCGAGCAGGATAAGCTGTCCTCACGGCTGTGGGATGAGCATGAGCTGACCCGTGCCGATGCGGTAGCACTGGGATATCCTGCGCTGACCCCCGAAACGAGAGCCGAGGCGGCGGCAAAGCAAACCGAATGCCGCAATAAGCTCCGTGTTTTGGGAAATGTGGATCTGGATGCAGTGAATAAATACAAAGAGGTCAAGACAAGATATGATTATATGGAGGGACAGATCAAGGATCTGGAGGCGTCACGTGCCGAGCTGACCGAGATCATCGAGAAGCTGGAGAGCGAGATGGAGACCGCCTTTGTGGACTCCTTCAAGCAGATCAACGAGAACTTCAACCGAGTATTTGCGGAGCTGTTCGGCGGCGGTTCGGCGGAGCTGTCGCTGTCCGATCCCGACAACGTGCTGGAGAGCGGCATTGAGATCAAGGCGGCACCTCCCGGAAAGATCATCAAAAATCTGGTACAGCTTTCGGGCGGTGAGCAATCCTTTATCGCCATTGCGCTGTTCTTCGCCATTTTGCAGGTAAACCCCACGCCCTTCTGTATTCTGGACGAGATCGAGGCGGCGCTGGATGAGGTGAACGTGGCTCGCTTTGCCGAGTATATCAAGCGCTATGCCAGTGGTACGCAGTTTATTATGATAACCCACCGTCGGGGCACCATGGAGGCGGCAAACCGTCTGTACGGTGTTACCATGCCCGAGCGGGGCATCTCTAAGGTGCTGGAGCTGAACGTGGAGGATATTTCCAAGAAGAAAGGAGAAGATTGGGATGGCATTTTTGGATAAATTGAAGGCAGGGCTTGCCAAAACGAAACATGCAATTTTCGGACAGATCGACGAGGTGCTGAAGGCATTTGTCAAGGTGGACGAGGATCTGCTGGAGGAATTGGAGGAGCTGCTCATTATGTCGGATGTGGGTGTGTCCGCAACCGAGGAGATCATGGAACGCCTGAGGGACGACGTGAAGTCGGGACGGCTGAAGGAAAAGGAGCAGGTCATTGATGCCTTGAAGGAAATACTGGAGGATATGATCGGAGAGGGCGAGGAGCTGAAGCTGACCTCCGTGCCGTCGGTCATTCTTGTCATCGGCGTCAACGGTGCGGGAAAGACGACCTCCATTGGAAAAATTTCCAACCGCCTCATTCAGAAGGGCAAAAAGGTCGTGGTGGCGGCGGCGGATACCTTCCGCGCGGCGGCGATCGACCAGCTTGCGGTCTGGTGTGAGCGGTCGGGAGCAGAGCTTGTCAAGCAGAATGAGGGAAGCGACCCTGCGGCGGTGGTCTTTGATGCCATTGCCTGCGCCAAGAGAAAGCAGGCAGATGTGCTCATCATCGACACGGCGGGACGGCTGCATAATAAGGTCAATCTGATGAACGAGCTGGCAAAGATCAATCGAGTCATCGAGCGAGAGCTGCCCGAGTCGGATCGGGAGAATCTGCTGGTGTTGGATGCCACCACAGGACAGAACGCCATCCTGCAAGCCAAGGAGTTCCGTCATGCTGCCAATATTACGGGGCTTGTCCTCAATAAGTTGGACGGTACTGCGAAGGGCGGAATCGTGATCTCTATCAAAAAAGAACTGAATATTCCCGTCAAATTCGTGGGCGTCGGTGAGAAGATCGACGATATGCAGGAGTTCGACAGCAAGGAGTTCGTTCAGGCATTGTTTGAATGAGAGGGGATGCGAGGGATGCGTGTTACTTTTTCTTTTAAAAAAGAAAAAGTAACCAAAAAGAAAACAAAGTAATCTGTTAAAAGAGAGCTTTTGTCACCTCTTTTGAAAGTTTTTGAAGATTCGAAAGAAACTTTTTTCAAAAAGTTTCTTTCGTGGGGTGTGGGGCAACGCCCCACATGCAAAGGAGAATCAATGAAAATCGTATTGGCATCACGGAACAAGCACAAAATAGAAGAGTGGAATGCCACACTCGGCAAGTACATCGACGGTGTGGAGCTGTTATCCTTGGATGCGGTGGGAATCACCGCGGAAATCGAGGAAAACGGCACGACCTTTGAGGAAAATGCCCTTATCAAAGCCCAAGCGGCGGCGAGAAGCGGATACCTCAGCATCGGCGAGGATTCGGGGCTTTCGGTGGGAGCCCTTGGCGGCGAGCCGGGAATCCGATCGGCACGCTATGCGGGTGAGCACGGCAACGACCGAGCCAACAATGAGCTTCTGTTGACGAAGCTGAAGGGGCAGAGCGACCGTTCGGCAAAATTTGTTTGCACCATTGCGCTGGTCGATCCCAAGCACCCCGAATCACCTGTTTACGTCACGGGCGAGACCGAGGGCGTGATCTTGGAGAAGTATGTCGGAGACGGCGGCTTTGGCTATGATCCGATATTCTTTTATGAGCCTGCAAGCAAGACCTTTGCCCAAATGAACGGAGCGGAGAAAAACGCCGTGTCCCATCGGGGACGGGCGATCGCACATCTTGCCGACTATCTGAAAACATTACAGGAAAAGGAATAAAAAACGATGATTACCTCAAAACAACGAGCCTATCTGCGAGGGCTTGCCAACAGCATTCCCGCCATCATGCAGATCGGCAAAAGCGGAATTACCGAAAATCTCACCAAGACCGTCTCCGACGCCTTGGAGGCGAGAGAGCTGATCAAGCTGACCGTACTGGAAAATTCCATGGAAACGCCGAGGGCTATGGCAGATGCCCTTGCCGAGGCAGTGCGTGCCGACGTGGTTGGTGTGATCGGAAGAAAAATCATTTTGTACCGTGAGTCGGTTAACCACAAGACCATCGAGCTATGACAAACGGAATGGATATGCTCCGTGTCGGCATTTACGGCGGCACCTTTGCTCCCATTCACAACGGACATGTGGCGGCGGCAAAGGCGTTTATGGAGCAGATGAAGCTGGATTACCTGTTTGTCATCCCCGCCTGCCTTCCACCGCATAAGCAGATATCTCCGTCGGACGATCCGCTGTACCGTCTGCGGATGTGCGAGTTGGCATTTGAAGGGGTGGACGGCGTGGTGATCTCCGATGTGGAGCTGAAGCGGGGCGGGAAAAGCTATACCTATGACACGCTCAAGGAGCTGGAGCGACCCGACACGAGACTCTTTCTGCTGTGCGGCACCGATATGGTGCTGACCTTTGATACATGGTATCGGTTTGAGGATATTTTGCGGATGTGCTATCCTGTGTATGTCAGACGGGAAAATGATCCTCTCCTCAGTAAGCGTATGATCGCCAAGATCGGGGAATACTATGAAAAGTACGGCGTCATGTTCCGTCGGATCGTGACCGATCCCATCGAGCTTTCCTCTACGGAGATTCGGCGTGCGGTACGGGAGGGGAAGGATATTTCTTCCATGGTTCCGTCTGGCGTGGAGCGCTTTATTCGCCAAAACCGTCTGTATGTGAAGGAGGGGGACACGGAATGATTACCGAGCAAATGCTGGATGCTTTGCGGGATACGCTGGCATCCGAGCTTTCCGAAAAACGCTACCGCCATACCGTTGAGGTGGAGCGCATGGCGATACGGCTGGGCGAGCTGTATGCACCAAAGCAAATTTCCATGCTGCGAGCGGCGGCACTGCTGCATGACCTGACCAAGGAATATTCGCCCGACCGCCATCTGCTCATCTGCGCACAAAAGGGCTTGCCTGTCAGCCGAACCGAGCTGTACGCCCCCAAGACCTTTCACGCCAAAACGGCGGCGGCGCTCATTCCCGAACGCTTTCCCGAGTTTGCCGATGAGGCGCTTATCGGCTGTGTCCGTTGGCATACAACGGGTCGGGAAGGGATGACCCTGTGCGAAAAGCTGATCTATTTGGCAGATTACATTGATCTGTCCCGCACCTTTGCGGACTGTGTGACCCTGCGGACATTCTTTTTTGAAGCAAGACCCGAGGAGATGTCCTTCGAGGAGCGGATGACCCATCTGCATCGAACGATGATCCTGTCCTTTGACATGACCGTGCGGGGCTTGCTGGAGGAGGGAACGCCCATCAGCCCCGATACCGTCGGGGCAAGAAATGAGCTGATCTGCCGCTGTCGGGCAGAGGAGCAAGCCGCCACGGAGGCGTAAGACCTGAAACGATACGGTATCTTTGTAAATTGTACATACTTGAATATGAACAAAAACGGAGATGCCGAATATGATAAAAAAACGATCGAACTATTGGATTCCGACCCTGATCCTGACAGGACTTTTGACCCTGTTGCTTGTGATCCTTGCTATCTTTCTTTTGCGAAAGGAGCCTGCTTCCGCCGATTCCGTATCGGTGGGAAACGCCGAGGAGGAGAGTGCCTCAAAAAAGGGAACCTTTCGCATTTTGGTGGGCGGTACCGACCGCACATCGGGACTGTGTGACGTGCTGATGCTCCTGTCTCTGAATCGGGATACGGGGGAGGCATGGGTCATCCAGCTGCCGAGAGACACCTATGCCGCCTATACCGACGGAAGCTACCGAAAGCTGAACGGAGCGCCCTCCGCCTTGGGTGGCATGGCAGAGATGCGGGTATTTTTGTCGGAGGCGTTGGGGATCTCCATTGACCGCTATATCCGTCTCTCGCCCGATGCACTGGTCGAGGCAGTCGATGCCTTGGGCGGTATCGAGATCGAACTGAAGGCACCCATGGATTACAACGATCCCGCACAGGGGCTGTCGATCCATCTACCTGCCGGGCGGCAGACCTTGGACGGACGGGCGGCAGAGCAATTTGTGCGCTACCGTTCGGGTTATGTCCGAGGGGATCTGGGGCGAATGGATGCCCAAAAGCTCTTTTTGACGTCGCTGATGCGACAAGTGAGAGAGACCGACTCACCCATGACCTTGGGAAGGCTGGCGCTGTCCTTGCTGGACGATGTGGAGACCGACTTGGGGGCGGTGGAGATATTGCCGCTGATTCGGGATGCGATGTCGGTGGAGGCGGACAAGATCTTCTTTGTCACGGCACCGGGGGCCGATGCCGTGGCGGAAAAGAGCGGAGCCTCCTATTATGTGCTCTCCCACAGAGGAATGTCCGAGCTGTTGTGCAACTGCTTGGGCGCCGAGGTCGGCACATTTGACCCCAAGGGGGTATTTCTGCACCCCGAGTACAAGCGCTTTCGGGCGATCTACGAGGGATACACGCCGTATTTTATCTATTCCGCTTCGGAAATTGCCGAGAATGGCATCCGAATTGCGGGAAACGGATGAGAAGGGCTTGACAAAATCGAAATTTTGCATTACAATATTAAGGAATAAAGATCGCCGAGAGCGAAAAAGAAAGGTTGGTAGCAAATGGAAGGAACCGAAATGATCACCGAAGCATTGCCGTCGCTCAAGGAAGCGACCGCAAAAGAATTGGCGGATGCCATTGCTGAGGTGTTGGATTCCAAAAAGGGAAGAGATATCAAGGTATTGCATGTGGAGGACAAAACGGTGATCGCCGAATATTTTGTCCTTTGCACGGGCAATTCCTCCACACAGATCAAGGCACTCGCCAACGAGACCGAATATCGGATCGGTCTGCGGGGAGTAGAGCCGTATCAGATCGAGGGGCGGGATAACAACTCGTGGCTTCTGCTGGATTACAGCCATGTGATCGTGCATATTTTCAGCAGAGAATCCCGTGAATTTTATAACTTGGATAAGCTGTATGCCGATTGACAGCGGAGAGGTGACGGAACATGAAGTACAATCACAGTGAAATTGAAAAGAAGTGGCAAGCGTATTGGGAAGCAAACGAGACCTTCAAGACCGATGTGTGGGATTTTTCCAAGCCCAAATATTACGTATTGGATATGTTTCCGTATCCGTCGGGCGTGGGTCTGCATGCGGGACACCCCGAGGGCTACACAGCCACCGATATCGTGTCGAGAATGAAGCGGATGCAGGGCTACAATGTCCTTCACCCTATGGGCTACGACTCCTTCGGACTTCCCGCCGAGCAGTATGCGGTCACCACGGGAAACCATCCCAACGGCTTTACACAGGAGAATATCAAGACCTTCTCGGCACAGCTCAAGGAGCTTGGCTTTGACTACGACTGGAGCAAGATGATTGCCACCAGCGATCCCGATTTTTATCGGTGGACCCAGTGGATCTTCAAAAAGCTGTACGAGGACGGCTATGCCCAGTACATCGACATGCCTGTCAACTGGTGTGAGGAGCTGGGAACCGTTCTCTCGAACGACGAGGTCATTGACGGCAAATCCGAGCGGGGGGGCTATCCCGTTGTCCGCAAGAACATGAAGCAGTGGGTCATCAATCAGCCCGCCTTTGCCGAGGCACTGCTGGAGGGCTTGGAGGAGATCGACTGGCCCGAATCCACCAAGCTGATGCAGAAGAACTGGATCGGCAAATCTACGGGAGTGGAAGTGAAATTCCAAATCGTGGGCGGCGGAGAGTTTTCCATCTTCACCACCTGTATCGAGACCATCTACGGCATTACCTTTATGGTGCTGGCACCCGACGGAGAGATCGTCAAGTCGCTGATGCCCCGTATTGAAAACAAGGACGAGGTAGAGGCTTACATTGCAGAGACCCTAAAGAAAAACGACATGGACAGAACCGAGCTGAACAAGACCAAGTCGGGCTGTGAGCTGAAGGGCGTGACCTGTATCAACCCTGTCAACGGCAAAGAGGTTCGCATGTTTATCGGTGATTTTGTGCTGGCAAGCTACGGTACGGGTGCGGTGATGGCGGTACCATCTCATGATCAAAGAGACTTTGAATATGCCATGGCGCACAACATTGATATGATCCAAGTCATTGACGGAGACGACCGTCTCGGTCACGTGGATGTTTCCGAGCACGCCTTTGAAAAGGGAGATTATCTGGGCAAGGGCTATCGTCTTATCAACTCCGAGGAATTTACGGGTCTTACGGTAGAGGAAGCGAAGGAAGCCATTACAGCGAAGCTGGAGAAGATGGGCGTTGCCAAGCGGACGGTAAATTATCACTTCCGTGAGTGGATCTTTGCCAGACAGCGGTACTGGGGCGAGCCTGTTCCCGTGGTACACACCGAGGACGGCGGCATCCATGTTCTGGCGGACGAGGAGCTGCCGCTGGTGCTTCCCGAGCTGGAAAACTATAAGGGAGAGGGCGGAAAGGCGCCCTTGGAGAATGCGACCGAATGGAAGCAGTACGACAAGAATGGGGTAAAGGGTAAGCGAGAGACCTCCACCATGCCCGGCTCCGCAGGCTCCTCATGGTACTTCCTGCGGTACATCGACCCCCACAACGATAAGGAATTTGCCAACGGGGAGCTGCTGAAGCATTGGATGCCCGTTGACCTGTATATCGGAGGCCCCGAGCATGCGGTGGGACATTTGATGTATTCCCGCATCTGGAACCGTTACCTGTACGACAAGGGACTGGCACCTACCAAGGAGCCGTTTAAAAAGCTGGTGCATCAGGGGATGATCCTTGGCTCCAACGGCATCAAGATGGGCAAGCGGTTCCCACAGTTTGTGGTCAATCCCAGTGACGTGGTACGGGACTACGGTGCCGATACCTTGCGTCTGTATGAGATGTTCATGGGCCCGCTTGAGGTCTCCAAGCCTTGGAGCGATCAGGGCGTAGAGGGAGCGAGAAAGTTCCTCAACCGTGTTTGGACGTTCTTTACCGAGCCTGCCAACATCGTGGACGGAGATATTCCCGCCTTGGATAAAATTTATCACAAGAGTGTCAAGAAGATCACCGATGACTTTGAAAAGCTTGGCTTTAATACGGCGATCTCCCAAATGATGATCTTTGTAAACGCCGTATACAAGGAGGGCAAATGTCCGAGAGCGTATGCGGAGGGGCTGATAAAGATGCTGTCCTGTATCTGCCCTCATATCGGTGAGGAGCTTTGGTCGATCCTTGGACACGACAACACCATCGCCTACGAGCCGTGGCCTGTCTATGACGAGAGCAAAACGGCGGACGAGGAGGTCGAGCTGGTGGTGCAGATCAACGGCAAGGTCAGAGGAAAGATCAGCGTTCCCGTGGATCTGGACAAGGATGCGGTGCTGTCTGCCGCCAAGTCCGACGAGAGGATAGCGGCAGCCATCGACGGCAAGACCGTGGTCAAGGAGATCGTGGTTCCCAATAAGATCGTCAACATCGTGGTAAAATAAAAATAAAATACGAGGGGAAAATCGAATACGGTTTTCCCTTCATTTATGAACAGGAGGATATCTATGTTTAAGCAAGCGATTCCTGTTTTTGCCAAAGGCAAAGAAAAGGAAATGAATTATCAGCTGATCCTTCGTGCCGAATCAAAGGAGCTCAAAGAATGCATTCTGTACGTGACTGCATGTTCCTTTTACCGTCTGACCGTGAACGGCACCTTTGTCGCTTTTGGACCTGCAAGAACTGCCAAGGGCTATGCCCGTGTGGACGAGATCAATTTGGATGCGTATCATACCGAAGGAGAAAATGAGATTGTTTTGGAGGTTGCGGGCTATTATTGCGGTACCCTGTCTACCGTCAGACAGCCCTCCTTTGCGGTAGCGGAGCTGAGACGGGGAGAACAGGTTCTCCTTGCCACAGGACGGGGACAGGATTTTTTTGGCTACCGTTCCTGCCGCCGTCTGCAACAGGCAGAGCGGTTTTCTGCCCAACGGCATTTCGGAGAGCTTTGGGACTATACGGCGGAAAATCCTTACGCAGAGGAATACCGTGTGGAGCTGGTACCTGCGGAGAATCAGCCAAAGTATCTTCTGCGCACCGTGCCGATGCCGACCTATGAATACATCGGCACCGACTGCTATACTTCGCAGGGAACCTTCCACTATGAGGAGAGCAGAGCTTGCCGGGAGAATCGGTACTCATCCGGATTGGTGAGTCCCGCTTGGGGGCAATATTATCCATCCGAGACGGTGGCTTTGCCTTATCGCTGGATCCAAAAACAAAAGCAGGAAAAGACTCGGGGAGAGGGAACATTCCCCTTGCGCCTTTCGGAAGGTGAGTATGTTATCATGGATATGGGGGCGATTTACGCCGGCTTTTTGCGATTGGATGTAACCGCACATGAGGCGTGCGATTTGGTGCTGGGCTTTTCCGAATTTTGCTCTCCCGATGAATTTGCCTTTACCGATCTCAAGATACAGGCGGTGATGGAGTATTTTATACCTGCGGGAAAGCGGATCGATTGTCAAAGCTTTGAGCCGTATACCTGCCGTTTTGCTGTTTTGATGGTCAAAAAGGGAAGCATCACCGTTTCCGGCTTCGGTATTCGAAGCTATGAATATCCTCATTCTCTCATGATCCAACGTCAAATTCGGGATCCCGAGTTGAAACGGATCTATGAGGCGGCAGAGCGTACCTTTGCCCACAACGCAGTGGATTTGTTTACCGACTGTCCCTCCCGCGAGCGGGCAGGCTGGCTGTGTGACAGCTACTTTACCGGCCGTGCGGAATATTTCTTGACGGGAAAGACACTGGTGGAGGATGCTTTTCTTGAAAATTACCGACTCTATCGGAATGAGGGAGAGACCGTTGAGGGTGTTCTGCCGATGTGTTATCCCTCTGATTTTCCCATGAGAGAGGAGAGACGGTTTATACCGCAATGGAATATGTGGTATATTTTGGAGGTCAGAGACTATTTGAACGAGCGGAATCGAACTGCTAATCGGGAGGCATTCCGCAAGAGCATATACGGCGTAGTGAAGTATCTTGCCGATTGTGAAAACAGCGACGGACTGTTGCAAAATTTGCCCGATTGGAATTTCGTGGAGTGGTCAACGGCCAATGAATGGGTGCAGGACGTAAATTATCCCACCAACTTTCTCTATTCCGAGATGCTGTATGCGGTGGGTGAGCTGTATGGAGATGAGCGCATGAACGAAAAGGCGGCAAGAGTGCGTGCCAAGACACGGGAGCTTTCCTTTGACGGTGAGGTGTTCGTTGACAACGCAGTTCTTGGCGAGGACGGCAGACTGCACAATACTCGCAACGTTTCCGAGGCGGGTCAGTATTATGCGATTCTGTTTGGTGAGGTGGATGTGAATGCCCCCCAATATGCCAAGTTGAAGGAATATGTAGGGAACAGCTTTTCCACCTTCCAACGGGGAGAGCGGGAGTTTGTACCCGTGAATGCCTTTATTGGATTATATCTGAGAATTTGCGTGCTGATGAAGCTGGGGGAACGGAACATATTGAGAGAGGATCTTAAGACCTTTTTCGGCGGTATGGTAGATGCCACCAAAACGCTGTGGGAATATAAGCAGCACAAGGGTAGCTTTGATCACGGCTTTGCCTCCTTTGCCGCCATTGCGGTGGAGTATGTCGAAAATAAAGTGAGATTTTCCGTGGAAAACTTATAAAAATCTATTGACAAGGACAGAAAAATCGTGTATAATAATATTCGATTTAAATTGTCTCTGGCAATATGCGGAGGGAGGGAAAACAGAAATGGCAGAAATCAGAGTGAAGGAAGGCGAGTCCTTGGACAGTGCCCTTCGTCGCTTTAAGAGAGCAATGGCTCGTTCCGGCGTCCTCACCGAGCTTCGCAAGAGAGAACACTATGAGAAGCCCAGCGTAAAGCGCAAGAAAAAGTCGGAAGCCGCTCGTAAGAGAAAATACAAATAATTTTCTTTTGAAGAAAAACGGGATCGCAGTGCGATCCCGTTTTTGTTATATGTTGGATAGATATTTACTCGCAATACATGCCGCTGCCCGTATTTTCTTTGCTTGATAACGAGTTCCCCATTATTGTTTCGAACAGCATATCTGCGAATAATTCGTGCATTTGGGCAGTAGGGTGGTTGATGCGATTGGCAAGCAAGAGTGTGATATCCTCGGTTTTACTTAATTCCTTCCATTTGGAATAGCAGTCGCAGACAGACACGCCCATGCTTTTTGCCAACGCTAAGGCTTGTGTCATATATTGATCCATTCGTCCGCCCTCGACTTGAAAAGCGGCAGTTTTGGCGGCGTAGGAAAGATATTGGGGTGCTGTATCGTCCGATACATAGGTGTTGAGCATGTTGGGGGTCATAAAGATTACCTCGGTACCGCTTGCACAGCAACGATCAAAGATCGTGCGAAGAGCGGACAGGTACTCTTCCAACGGATTGTTAATGTCGTTCAGACCGAAACAAACGATGACCAAATCCGGCTCGTGCTTCAATACTTGGCTATCAAGACGAGAGAGCGCATTTTTTGCCGTATCTCCCCCGATTCCCGCATTGATCACATTGACGGGAATATAGGAATGCAGTGCATTGAGTTTTTGCCGCAGACGATTCCAATATACCGTTTCATAGTTTGGTTCGTCCGAGGCAAGGTAGCCGTGGGTCACACTGTCGCCAAAAGCAACAATAGTAATGGGACCGTGCTCTAAGAGTCCGTTCCGATTGAAATACAGTTTGTCTTTGATTTTCATAGATAGGATTCTCCTTACCATTAAAAAATTACATACAGATCAGATTCAAATCCCATGCGGGGACGTAGGGGTAGCGGCGCAGATAAAGCCGATAGTCGGGGTTCATGGCGTGAATTTGCAGGGGAAGGGCAAACAGATCCTCCGTGCGGTGATAGAGAGAGACAAGGAGCTTTGGATGATGGGTAAGAATCGTTTGCCGAGAGCCGAGGAGTGCTTCCTTTTCCGCTCCCTCCACATCGTATTTGATATAGTCAACGGCTTGCCCGTCCAGAATGGCATCCAAGGGACGGGCGCAGACCTCCACCGTCTTTCCCTTGGCAAAGGCACCCGCATTGCGGTTGCCGCTGTCGGCAAAGGTCAGGGTTGTTTCCTGTGACCAAGCGGCGGCGTGACAGGCATGTACGGCGGGGGAGGTGAGCGCACCCGCAAAGTCCGAGAGCTTACGGAAGTTCCGTCGGTCGGGCTCCATTGCCCAAACAGTGCGTAACTCAGGGGCATATGCCATCAACTCCCGTACCGTGTCGCCGTTGTAGGCACCAAGATCGGCGGCAGTACGGATGTCGGCGGCTTGTAAAAGAGAACCGTACACCGTGTCCTTGTCGGATTCTGCCTGCCGCAGATAGCAGAGCTTGCCTGTCAGCTTGTAGGCGAGGACATTTTCGTAAATGCGTCGGGATTCCTCATCGGCAAGCAGATCGTATACCGCTTCGAGCTCGGCTCGGTGGCTTTCAAAAAAGGCATAGGTAAAGAGCGTGTCGCCGCAAACGGGAACGTCGGGAGCGTATAACTCGCATTCGCTGTCCACAAGGTCAAACAGTGCCAGTACCTCAGGGCGTGCGCTGGCGAAGGACAGCAGGACGGTCAGATGTTCGGCACCGTATTTTTCTTTGACGGCGGAATAGGACAGAACGGGCATCCCGTGAAAGCTGTGTCCCCGCACAAAGCCGTCGCTGGCGAACACATCGGAGATGGGAATGCCGTAGCGGTCGCAGACGGCGAGAATTTTGTCGGCGCCGTTGCCCATGCCGTAGAGAACGATGGGCTTTTGGGAGACGGAAAGTTGTTGCCAAAGGTCGGTATTTACAGGGATTTTCATGGTTCCTCCTTGACAAGCTGGTATTTTTGTGATATGATAATATATTAGTAATATAGTATGATAGCTTTATTGTATCACAAAACGGAGGAAAAATCAAGATGGATTGCTTATTCTGTGAGATCGTGAGGAGAAAAATCCCCGCAAAGGTCGTGTATGAGGATGAATTTTGTCTGGCGTTTTACGATATCAACCCGCAGGCACCCGTGCATGTGTTGGTGATCCCCAAGCTGCACATCGAGTCCTGTGATGCGGTGACGGCGGAAAACAGCGACTATGTGGCGAAGATCTTCGAAGCCATTCCCAAGGTCGCCGCCAAGGCGGGGCTGACAGGCGGATACCGTGTGATCTCCAACTGCGGAGCGGATGCGTGCCAGTCGGTCAAGCATCTGCATTTTCATATCGTAGGCGGCGTACAGCTGTCGGAACGGATGGGCTGAGATGGGGCCGGGCTTTGGCGGTCCTCCCATGATGGGCAAGGATCCCTATAAAAATAAACCCAAACCGCCCTCGGGCATTCGGGAGCTGCCTCGTTATCTGAAAGAGGTGATCGGCGGATTTTTCTCCCGTCTGTTCTATATCTGCCACTTGGTGTGGAAGACAGGGCCGTGGATACTGGTGCTGATGATGCTGACCGCCGTTCTCAGCGGTGTGTTGCCCATCGTCGGCTCTTACCTCTCTAAGGACATATTGAATGAGCTTCAGAATATTATCGTCGCCTCCGAGCTGGGCGGGGATGCCTATGTGGCGGTGTTCTGGGGTTCGATGGTCATGTTCCTGCTGATCTTCTACTTCCTGTATCGTATTTTCAATCAGATCGTCACACGGATCAGCCAAGCGGTCACACGGATCGCAGGAGAAAAGGTGGTACGGTACGTGCGGGTGCAGATCATGGAAAAGGCAAAGACCCTTGACCTTGCCTCCTTTGACCAACCCGAATTTTACGAGAAGCTGGAGAACGCCAACCGAGAGGCGGGCATGCGCCCTATTTCGGTCATGAGCGCCACCTTTGACGCCATCAGCCGCCTCATCAGCCTGATCTGCTATATTGCCATTTTGGCAAGTGCGCCGGGGCTTTGGTGGACAGCACCGCTGATGATCCTCATTTCAATCCCCACGGCGGCAGTGAATTTTGCCTACAAGCATAAGACCTTTTTGTACATGCGCCGCCGCTCCAAGGATCGCCGTCAGATGACCTATTATTCCGATCTGATGGTCAATAAGGATATGGTCAAGGAGATTCGGATGTACGATCTGGGCGACCAGTTCGTGGAACGCTACAATAACGTATTTGAGCGGTACTATGCGGGCTTGCGGAAGCTCATTCTGCGGGAGAGCGCATGGCAGCTGCTTCTGACCTTCCTTTCTTCTGTGGTAAACTGCGTGTTCTTTGCGCTGATCGCCATGAAGGTCTTTGACGGAACCATTCAGATCGGTGACTATTCCTATTATACGGGTGCGCTGACCTCCATTGCCACAACGGTTTCGGGATTGATCGGCGTGTCGGCAACGGTGTATGAGGGAACGCTCTTCATTGATAATCTGATCTCGTTTATGAAGGAAAAGCCGACGGTGGTTCCGATGACGGAAGCCCCCGTGTCGGTGGCGCAGGGCAAGCCCCACACCATCGAATTTGTCAACGTCAGCTTTTCCTATCCCGGCTCTGACCGCCGTGTGCTTCAGAATATCAATCTGAAGTTTCGCCCGGGCGAGACCGTGGTGCTGGTGGGACTCAACGGTGCGGGCAAGACCACCTTTATCAAGCTGCTGACCCGTTTGTATGACCCGACAGAGGGAATGATCCTGCTGGACGGCAGGGATCTGAGAGAGTATGATCCCAAGGAGCTGTACCGTATCTTCGGAATCATTTTCCAAGACTTCGGAAAGTATGCGGTCAGCGTGTCCGATAATATCCGTTTCGGGGATATCGGACGTGATCCCGAGGAAAAGGAGATCCGAGAGGCGGCAGAGCAATCGGGTGCGGATGATTTTATTTCCCGTCTGCCCGCAGGCTACGACACACCGCTGATGCGGTATTTCGAGCCCGATGGGATCGAGCTGTCCATCGGACAGTGGCAAAAGCTTGCCATTTCCCGTGCCTTTTACAGCGAGTCGGATATTCTCATTCTGGACGAGCCGACGGCATCCCTTGATCCCATGGCAGAGCAGGAGATCTTCAATCAGTTTGACCGTCTGCGGCAGGACAAGACCACCATCTTTGTGTCCCACCGTTTGTCCAGTGCCACGGTGGCATCCAAGATCGTGGTGTTGGAATACGGCAAGCTGATCGAGGAGGGGACACACAAGGAGCTGATGGAGAAGGAGGGACGGTATTACGAGCTGTTTACCACCCAAGCCCGTCGGTATCTGGAGGGGAACGGCGAGGACGAAGCGGAAAAAGAGGAAGAACGCCGACCGAAGAGACAGCCTCCCGAATTTTCACGAAAAAACACATAAAAAACCGATTTATTTGCGAAAATCGGTTGACAAACTGTGACGAATCCTATATAATATAATGTCGGATTCATGAATAATTTAAGAATTTCAGAAAGGTACGATTGGATACATGCAAGTGAAAGTAGTTAAATTCGGCGGAAGCTCCTTGGCGGATGCCGAGCATTTCAGACAGGTCGCCTCCATTATCAAGGCAGACCCCGCCCGCAGATACGTGGTTCCCTCCGCCCCCGGCAAGCGGTTTAAGGAGGATATTAAGGTAACGGATATGCTGTACGAGTGCTACGAAAAAATTCGCAAGCACGAGAGCATTGACGAATTATATGAAAAGATCAAGGAGCGTTACAACGGCATCATCGCCGAGCTTGGCTTGGACTTTGATATCAGCGGAGAATTGGAGTATGTGAAAAACGCCATGATGCACCGCTCGGGACGGGATTTTGCCGCCAGCCGCGGTGAGTATCTCAACGGATTGATCCTATCTAAGTTTTTGGGATATTCCTTTATTGATGCGGAAAACGTGATCTTTTTCCGTGAAAACGGAAGCTTTGACGAGGAAAAGACCAACCGTGTGCTGGCAGAGGAGCTGTTACAGCACCATCAGGCGGTGATCCCCGGCTTTTACGGCGTGATGCCCAACGGAACCATCAAGACCTTTTCCCGCGGCGGCTCGGACATCACCGGCTCTATCGTTGCCCGTGCAGCACAGGCCGATCTGTACGAGAACTGGACCGATGTATCAGGCTTTATGATGGCGGATCCTCGAGTCATTGAAAATCCTTGTGCCATTGACACGATTACCTATCGGGAGCTCAGAGAGCTGTCCTATATGGGTGCGACGGTGCTGCATGAGGATGCGATCTTCCCCGTACGCTATGCGGGTATTCCGATCAACATCCGAAATACCAACGATCCTTCGGCGGACGGCACGATGATCGTTGCCGAGACAGGCAATTACGACACCGAGAAGGTTATCACGGGTATTGCGGGCAAGAAGGGCTTTTCGGTCATTACCATCGAGAAGGATATGATGAACTCCGAGATCGGCTTTGGACGGAAGGTGTTGGAGGTGTTGGAGGAAAACGACATTTCTTTTGAGCATCTGCCCTCGGGTATCGACAACATGAGCATTGTGGTATCTACGGCATGTCTGGACGGTCGGCGTGACAAGATACTTGCTGCCATTCATCGGATGGTCAGACCCGATCACATCGGCATTGAGGACGGAATGGCGTTGGTTGCCGTGGTCGGACGGGCGATGGTCAAGGCAAAGGGAACGGCGGCGAGAGTGTTTGATGCCATTTCCAATGCGGGGGTCAACATCCGCATGATAGACCAAGGCTCCAGTGAGATCTCGATCATTGTCGGAATTGAGGAGAATGATTTTGACAAAGCACTGGGTGCCATTTACGGCGAGTTTGTAAAATAATTTGTAAAGTGAATTGAAAAAATTTGACGGGCGAACGGTGTTCGCCCGTTCTTATCGGATCAAAAAGAGCGTTTTAAAAAAAGTTTTTGTTTTTTTGTAAAAAAAGGTGAGAAAAAAAGTATATTTTGATTTTTTTGCGTACATTATATTTTGATATGAGAAATTTCTGCCCGATTCCGCTTCGTGCGGAGGGCGGAATTTATAAGAGGGGAGGATGAGCATGGAAGAATTGGGATGTATCAGAGAACGGTTTATGGCACATGAGCGACAGAATCTTTCGGTCTACGCATTTCCGTCGGACGCTACACAGGGGCGGGAAAAGCCGATGCCGCCCTGTGACATACGGACGGATTTTCAGCGGGATCGAGACCGCATTCTTCACTGTCAATCCTTTCGCCGTTTGATGAACAAGACGCAGGTCTTTTTGGCACCTACGGGGGATCACTACCGCACCCGTATGACACACACCCTGGAGGTGACGCAGATCGCACGGATCATTGCCCGTGCCCTTCGGCTGAATGAGGATCTGACCGAGGCGGCGGCATTGGGGCATGATCTGGGTCACACGCCCTTCGGACATGCGGGGGAGAATGCCATGCGAAAATGCTTTGACCCCGAGTTTACCCATTATAAGCAAAGTCTGCGGGTGGTGGATCGGCTGGAAAACGACGGAGAAGGGCTGAATCTGACTTGGGAGGTGCGTGACGGGATCGTCAATCACACAGGAACGCACAAGGCGGCTACCTTAGAGGGGCAGATCGTGAAGTTCGCCGATCGGATCGCCTATATCAACCATGACATTGACGATGCCTGTCGGGCGGGAATCTTATCGGAGGCGGATATTCCCAAGAGCTTGCGTGATATCCTCGGGGAGGGGCATTCGGAGCGGATCAACACCATGGTAACCTCTATGATTCGGGAATGCACAGGCAAGCCTTATATCCAAATGGAGCCAGAGATCCAAATGGCAGCGGACAGATTGCGGGAGTTTTTGTTTGAAAATGTCTATCGGAATCCCGTGGCGAAATCCGAGGAGGTCAAGGCGCAGGAGATGCTTATTCGTTTGTTTGAGCATTATGTGAAGCACCCCGAGCAGATGCCGCTGCTGTATCGGAGAAATTGTGAGAGCGAGAGCGTGGAGCGCTGTGCTTGCGATTTTATTTCGGGTATGACCGACCGATATGCCATTGAGGTCTATTCGGGTCTGCATATCCCCAAGGTTTGGAGGGGACCGCAGGTATGATCGCACGGGAGATTATTGATGAGATCCTGTTTCGGAATGAGATCGAGCAGGTAATCGGAAGCTATGTGACACTCAAGCGAGCCGGCTCCAATCTGAACGGACTTTGTCCCTTTCATAATGAAAAAACGCCGTCCTTTACCGTATTTCCCGCCACCAGAAGCTTTTACTGCTTCGGGTGCGGAGCGGGGGGAGATGTTATCAGCTTTATTATGCGGGAGGAAAACCTTGATTACGTAGGGGCACTGGAGCATTTGGCAGCGAGAGCGGGTATCACCATTCCCACGGACGACAGTCCCAATGAGAGGGATACGGTATCCCGAAAACGGGTGTGGGAGATGAATCTGGCGGCTGCCCGATTCTTTCGGGAGTGCTTGTTCGATCCCAAGTACGGAGCAGAGGGACTTCGGTATCTGACCGAGGAGCGGAAGCTGAGTACGGCGACGATCCGTCATTTTGGCTTGGGCTTTGCGCCCAACGACTTCGGGATGCTGTCGGGCTATCTGCGGAAGCAGGGTTTTACCGAAGAGGAAATGATCGCCGGCTTCCTTTGCAAGCGGAGCGAAAAAAGCGGTCGGATCTTTGATCTGTTTCGCAATCGGGTGATCTTTCCCGTGATCGACACAACGGGAAATGTGGTCGCCTTCGGCGGGCGGGTGATGGATGATTCCAAGCCCAAATATCTGAACAGCTCGGATACGCCTGCCTTTAAGAAGAGCCGCAATCTGTTTGCCTTGAATTTCGCAAGGAAGCACGCCGACGAGCGGTTGATCCTGTGCGAGGGGTATATGGACGTCATCGCCCTGCATGCGGCGGGCTTTGAGAATGCGGTGGCAACACTGGGAACCGCCATTACCTCGGAGCAGGCTCGGATCTTTGCCAAATATACGGGGCAGGTGGTGATCTGCTACGACAACGACCAAGCCGGACAGACTGCTGCCGCCAAAGCGATGCGGTTGCTTGCCGAGGTGGGAGTCGAGGTTCGGGTCTTGAAGCCGGACGGTGCCAAGGACCCCGACGAATATATCAAGAAATTCGGAGCAGACAGCTTTCGGCGGTTGCTGGAAAACAGCATGACGGGATTTGATTTTCGGTTGGAGACCATTCTTAACCGACACAATCTCGCACTGCCGGAGGAGATCATTCAGGCATCGGATGAGGTCTGTCGGATGATCGCCGATTCTCATTCTGAGGTGGAGCGGGATATTTTTGCGAAAAAAGCCGCTGACCGATTGGGAATATCCACTGAGGCGATGAAAGCCGATGTGGAGCGGATCCGACGGGCAAGATTGCGGGAGCTGAAGAAAAAGGAATCTCAAGCGGCACAGCTGAGTCTGAAGAGCTTTGGCGATCGGATCAATCCCGATGCGGCAAAGAATATTCGGGCAAACGGAGCGGAGGAGACGATTCTTGGACTGATGCTCTTGTTTGACGAGTTCCGCCGAGGGGCGGCAGACGGCAGTGTGGGGCTTCGGTCGGAGGATTTTCTCACCGGCTTTGGCAGACGGGTATTCGATGTGCTGTGTGAGCTGGAGCGAAGCGAGACCGGATTTTCCAAGGCACTGCTGGGGCAATTCTTTACGGCGGACGAGCTGGGACGGCTGGAAAAGCTGGAGATCGACCGACGGAATTTGGCGAGAAATGACCGAGAGGTGCTTCTTGCCGCCATTGATGCCCTGAAGAAAGAGGGAGAGACGATGGATGGGAACGATCCCTTTGCCGATCTGAGGCGCAAGCAGGCGCAAGCAAAACAAGCAAAAGAACAGAAAAATACATAAAACGGAAGGAAAAAATCATGACGGAACACGAAATTAAGCTGGAGACCGATAAATCCATTGATCTGGACGGACTGATCGAAAAGGGAAAGCAGGGAACGCTTTCCAGTGACGATCTGGACGAGGTTGTGGAGGAGATGGATTTTGATATTGATAGCTTGGACAAGCTGTATGATACCTTGGAAAACAACGGCATTGCGCTGCCCGATCTGTCCAGCAGTGAGTTGAATGAGATCGAATCCGAGGTTGAGGGCTTTGGCTCGGGCGAAAACATGGAGCGTCTGCTGGAGCAGGAGGGTCTTGCCATTGACGACCCTGTTCGGATGTATCTGAAGGAGATCGGACGGGTGCCGCTGCTGACAGCAGAAAGAGAGCGAGAGCTGGCAGAGATCATGACCGACTGTACCGATGAATCGGTGAAGGATCTGGCAAAGCAGGAGCTGGTGGAAGCCAACCTGCGTCTTGTAGTCAGCATTGCCAAGCGGTATGTGGGAAAGGGAATGTTTTTCCTTGATCTGATCCAAGAGGGAAATTTGGGTCTGATGAAGGCGGTAGATAAGTTCGATTACAGCAAGGGATACAAATTCTCGACTTATGCCACTTGGTGGATCCGTCAGGCGATAACCCGTGCTATTGCCGATCAGGCGAGAACCATCCGCATTCCCGTGCATATGGTCGAGACCATTCACAAGGTATCTCGGTATTCCCGTCAGATGCTTCAGGAGCTGGGACGGGAGGCTACCGCCGATGAGATCGGAGAAAAGATGGGCATGAGCCCCGAAAAGGTACGGGAGATCATGAAGATCGCCCAAGATCCCGTCTCTTTGGAAACTCCCATCGGTGAGGAGGAGGATAGCCATTTGGGCGACTTCATTCCCGATGAGGATACGCCCGCTCCGTCGGATGCCGCCGCTTCGACCATTTTGCGGGAGGTGATCGAGAAGGAGCTGCACACGTTGACTCCCAGAGAGGAACATGTGATAAAGCTTCGGTTCGGTCTGTACGACGGTCGGACGAGAACGCTGGAAGAGGTGGGCAAGGAGTTCGATATCACCCGTGAACGTATCCGTCAGATCGAGGCAAAGGCGTTGCGGAAGCTCCGTCATCCCAGTCGGGCACGGCATTTGAGAGGATTTTTGGATTGATTGGAGCAAAACAGAAAAATCATTATTTTTACCAAAAGAGATTGATGCTTGTTGTGCGGTGTGACGACTTATTTGTCAAACAGATGAAATAAATCGAGTAAAAGCTGTACAACATGCCGATTTTTTGAAAAGAAATGGAAAGGCGCGAAAAAATTCAGCGCAAAAGATTGCGAAAATCACAAAAAATTTACTTGACATTTTTGGAATTTCGGTGTAAAATATTATAGTATGTTGATATCTGTGCTTTCGTGAAGGATGGCATAAAAGGATAGAGACCTATTGCAAGTTTTTTGAAAGTTTTCAAGGGGGAACCGATATGAGTAAGAAGCTCATTTGTTTGTTGTTAAGTTTGATTTTATTGCTGGGAGTTCTTTCAGGCTGTGCCGAAAAGACCATTGAGGATGCCAAGGAGGATAAATCCGACCAGGCATCCGCAGAGGCAAAGACCTTGGCACTCTATTTGATGAGTGAAAAGGAGGTCAGTGCCGAGACCGAGAAGATGGTGGAGAATGCGGTGAACCGCATCACCGAGCAGAAGTTCAAGACTCGATTGGATCTGCACTATATTGCCGGAGAAGAAGCATATTATAAGGCACTTCAGGCTTCCTTTGACGCCAGAGCGGAGGCAAAGGCGAACGGAACACTTGCCGTGGTGGAACCCGATGACGGCGAGGACGAGATGGAGATGCAGGACGGCGTGATTCGGATCAAGTATCCCACCATTGCCGATTATCAGGTGGATATCTTCTATTTGGGTGGCGTAGATCGGTTCAACGAGTACAAGAATGCGGGCATGCTCTCCAAGCTGGACGAGGAGCTGAACAGTGCCTCCAAGGAGATCAGAAAGTATGTACCTGCGCAGTTCTTGGATAACATGAAATCCGTCAACGGCGGAACCTATGCGATTCCTACGGGAACGGTGATCGGTGAGTACACCTATCTGTTGCTCAACAAGGATGCACTCACTGCCGCTTCCAGATTGCGTACCGACAACAATTATTCCTCCTATACCTCCTTAACCTGCGCAGATGTGAAGGACTTCGTGGAATTTGTCAACGATCCCAATGCAAAGCTGGAGGATACATATTATCCCATTTACACCAACTTGGACGAGGAAGAGCTGCTCAGCAATTTGCAGTTCTGGGGCGTGGATGAGGAAGGTGCTCTGTCCGAGGCTTTCTCGGTTTTGGGAGGTTACTATAACAGAGATGCCGAGTATAAGAACACCAATACCTATGCACCAATCACCAATCTGTTCGCCAATGAGCAGTTTGTATCGGAGCTGACTACGCTGAAGGAATATCGGGTGAACGGCTGTTACTATGACGAGGAAACCGACAAAGATAAGAAATTTGCGGTTGGCTATGTCAAGGGCGGTGCGGAGCTGGCAGAGATCTACGGCGAGGACTATGTGATGGTTCCTGTGGAATATCCCCGTTTGGAGGAAGAGGAGCTGTACAGAAACATGTTCGGTGTATGCTCGTATACCACCAGCGTGGCTCGCTCTATGGAGATCGTAACCTTTTTGAATACCAATGAGGAATTCCGCAACTTGATCCTGTTCGGCTTGGAGGGAGAGCATTATCAAATGATCGATACCTTCGTTGAGAATGAGTATGGCGAGACTTACAAGCAGGTGAAGCGTCTGAATGAGGATTACGTGATGGATGCCGCCAAGACTGGCAATATGCTCATTACCTACAACACCGAGGGGACACTGGTTACCATCAAGGATTATATCATTGCGCAGAACCAGGATGCCAAGGTGAAGCTGTCTCTCGGATTTACTCCCGACTATAACGGCTTTGCTATTGACAAAGAGGGCTTGCAGGAGATCAGAACGCTGTCCGATCGTCTGTGGGAAGCATATCAGAAGTGTGATACCATGGAAAGCTTTAACACCTTCTTAGCGGATGCTCAGCAGGAGGTTGCCGAATCTGTCGCCGTGCAGAAGCATCTGGATGCCGATCACGGCACCGATGACAAGGGCGCAGAGAAGGCGTGCGACGGAAAATGCGGCTCGCTGCAGTGCTCGTACACGGCATGGCTGAAGGCACAGAAGATTATTAAAAAATGATCCGATAAGGGATCGTAAGCAGGTCTCCGTTTGGTGACCTGCTTTTTTTGAAGGTGGCAGGATGGAGTACTGTATTTGGGACTTTAACGGGACGATCCTTGACGATGTGGAAGCGGGAATTTGTGCTGTGAATCGATTGCTTGCTGATCGGGGAATGCCGTGCCTTCCGAACAAGGAAGCCTATCGGGAGGTATTCGGGTTTCCTATTCGCACATACTATGAGCGCTTGGGCTTTGATTTTGCAAAAGAGCCGTATGAGGTGATTGCTCCTCTGTGGGTGGAGCAATATTTGCATTATGTAAAGAGTGCGGAGGTCTTTCCCGATGTGCGGGATACGCTGATCCGTCTGCGGGAGCGGGGAGTTCGGCAGGTCGTGCTGTCGGCGACCGAGTGCGGAATGCTGTGCGAGCAATTGTCGGAGCTTGGATTGACGGATTTTTTTGAGGAGATCTTGGGGCTTGACAACATTCATGCCGCTTCCAAGCTATCCTTGGCGCAGGATTGGAGAGAGCGACACCCCGATGCCTCGGTGCTTTGGTTGGGAGATACCGACCATGACGCGGAGGTTGCCGAACGGATCGGTGCACGGTGTGTTTTGATCGCACGGGGTCATCAATCGGCACGATCGCTTGGGCATTTGGGCGTTCCTGTCTATGGAGACCTTCGCTCGGTGATGCAAGACATTTTCACGGACTGTGATAATCAATGAAAAGGAGAAAAGAACATGAATTTGAAGGTGGGAACGTACAACATTCAGCATGGAAGATGGCATGCGCATTTTTGCAAGACGGGGGAGGAGATCATTGATTTGGATGGGGTGGCAGAGGTCATCCGTGCGATGGGCTTTGACATTTGCGGCTTGAATGAGGTCAGAAGAAACGACGGAGCTTTGCACGATGTTGACCAAGCAAAGCTGATTGCCGAGAAGCTGGGATATCATTTTGTCTTTGCCAAGGCGATCACTCACCATAAAGGCTATGAATACGGCAATGCGTTGGTCAGTAAATACCCGATTCGCAGTTATCGGGCAATTCCGATCGCAGTGCCTGTGGAAAAACGGCTTTCGGGGCAGAGCCGATATGAGGATCGGGTTTTACTGATTGCCGAGATTGAGGTGCAGGGACGGGTGCTGACCATGATGATCTGTCACTTCGGACTTTGTCCCGATGAGATTCAACTGGCGGTGGATACCGTTAAGGCAGAGGTTGCGAAGCTGACGGGGCATGCGATCTTTACAGGAGACCTTAATTTGGTTCCTACCAGCACCTATTACGCCGAGCTTGCCTCGGTTTTGAAGGATTCTACCGTCAATCCTGCTCTGCCGCTGACCTTCCCGAGCCATGCACCCAATAAGAAGATCGATTATTTGTTTGCGAGCGCCGATGTGCGGATCACGGATGTCGCAGCACCCGCCGTGACACAAACCGACCATTGCCCCTATATTGCTACGGTGGCGTGGTAATTTCTGTTAATCAATATCGCAGTTTGGCGGCGGATATTTCTCCGCCGTCAAGATTTTATAACCAATCTTGGTAAATATATCAAAAAATCTTGATTTATTCATAAAATTATGTTATACTTATATTGAAAAATATTACGAAAGAGGTTGACAAGTATGTCGAAGGTCGGGTATAATCTTTTAGACAGACAGACAGACAGACAGACAGACAGACAGACAGACAGACAGACAGACAGACAGACGTGAGCATTCTGTAGCTCGCCTTATTTTCGTGTGCAATTTCATAAAAACAATCAAGCCATCTGACGGTGGGTGCTTTGTACCCATCTGTTCGATGGCTTTTTGTTATTTATAAAAATAATATTGGAGGTACATTATGAAAAGAAAATTTCTCTCTATTCTGCTTGTGGTTTGTATGGCAGTATCTGCGCTTGTGGGGCTGACCGCTTGTGATGACGAGCCCACATCCGCAACACCGCAAAAGCTATCTGCTCCCGTTATTACCCTCACGGACAATGTAGCAAGCTGGGAGGCGGATCCCAATGCTGATAAATTTGAAATCAGCCTTGACGGAAATTTGTCATACGTTGAGAACACGGTAACAACAAAAGCTTTAACAAGTGGGCAGACATTAAAGGTGCGTGCTGTTGGCAATGGAAGCACTTACTCGACAAGTGATTGGAGTAATACTGTAACTTACACAGCAACAACACTGTCTACACCGCAACAAACCAAGCTTAGTACACCCGCTGTTACGATTTCGGGCGAAGGTCTTGCAAGCTGGAAGGCTGTTGCCAATGCAAGCAGCTATGTTTACAAGATTGACGGTGGTGCTGAAGCTGCCACAACGGAGACCTCCGTGCAGCTTTCCGACGGTCAGAGTATCTCGGTAAAGGCGGTTGGCGACGGAACGAATTATACCGATAGTGAGTATAGCGATTCGCAGACTTATACGGCGGGGGCTCCTGTGCCTCAGCCCACAAAGCTCGGTACGCCTGCCGTTACGATCTTACGCACAGGTCTTGCGACTTGGGCTGAGGTGGCGAATGCAAGCAGCTATATGTACAAGATTAACGGCGGTGCGGAAACACCTACAATGGGAACATCCGTACAGCTTTCCGACGGTCAGAGTATCTCGGTAAAGGCTGTCGGCGACGGAACGAGTTACACCGATGGCGATTACAGTGCTTCCAAGACCTATACGGCAAGCACCTCCACATCGACAGATGCGCCGACCTATCTTGGCATAATTGCTTCGAACAATGAGCCTTCACAGGCGAATGGATTTCCGAATACGTTTGCTGTTCGTACCGTGATGAAGTCGTATCAAATGGCATCGGGCGGAAGCTATCGTATGTTTGGAACAGCTTTGAAGGAATACTTTGCAGATAGCGATAATCACTTGGGTGCAAGCTTACCGACGGCATCCGATTATGAAATTTACTCCAGAGCGGGTGAAGCTGTATATATTCAGATTTGGTTGGATAATCCGAATCAGCACACGATTCTTTCTTTGAAGCTGAACGGAACGAAATATCAAGTGGGCGGCGGTCTTTCCTCTTTCTTTATTGAGGAAGGCAGTCGGCACTATAACTGTGTTTACGTTGCGGTGACCATTCCAAGCGGCACGTATACGGAAAAGACTTATACCGTTACGGATATTGAGTATATTGCAGATACCTATATCAACGCAGACGGTACGGACGAATTTATGAACAACAACGATACTGTCAGCATTGGTCTGCCGTATCAGGCACAGAATCCCACGGTGTCCGATTTCAACCCCACATCTCTTACAATAAATAGTTGCTCTGCAACACTTAACGTAGCAGATGCAAGCGGACTCTTGAATCTGACTGGGGGTTGGCTCGGCATTGCCGTATATGACGGATATAATATCATAGCAAATCAAAGCCTTGTTATCGGCAACAATGCTGTAAGTGCAACAGGACTTGTGGAAAATACGGACTATTGGATTTATGTTTACCTGTATGCCGATCTTCACGACGGAAACGGCGTAACTGCCCATATTCTGTTTGAGCAGCATATACTCACTCACGAAGCAATTACTGTCGGTGAAGTAAACGGAACTCTGCTTTATAATTCCGAAAAAGACGGATACTACGGCGCTATCAAGGTAAACACCACCTTGAATAGCAATACCGCAGAGTATATCAAGCTTGAGGTACTCAAAGGGGAAGAAATAGTATATACCGATACAAATTATAACGGAACTGCCACCGTTTCCAAAGGCATTTTGTGCGGAAACTCTTACCGCATTCGTGTGTATTACAAGGATACCGAATACACGCAAGGAAAGTACATTGAGGAAGGTGCTTGGATCAACTATCTTGGCAATCCGTGGTATCAGAAGGACGGCGTATATACCTTTGTAAACGATGCGGTTTATTACTTCCAACTCAGCAACGGTGATGAAAATTACCCTGCAATTGATAGCTTTACCTTAAAGCTTTACAAAGAGGAAAGCGCAAGATGGGTTGCAAACGACGTGCTTTACATTCTCGAACATCCTACGGCAATCGATGACTTGAATGCGCAAATCGACGTGCTTCAGAATGAATTCAACGCCGCCTACGGAAATGATGATCTGATGTGGTCGATACATCAACAGATGTCAGCGCTTGAAGAACAGCGCCGTCCGCTTAATTATGCAAAGTGGTATCTCGAAAACCGCGCAAATAATAACACCGACATAGCTTATTGGCAAGCCGAGGCAGCAAAGGGCAAGTATTACTACGAGTTTGAATATAACGGCACGGATACCGAGAAGGTATTTAAGGTCGGCAAATATTACTACGTGGTACTTGACGATGCTCTTACCTACGGATTAAACGGTTTGGATATTGAAATCGAATACAAGTACGATAAGCAAGAGGGCGGCGCTTTGACAGAGGGTACTGTAAACGAAGGCATCAATCTTGACCGAGAACTTACCAATCATTGGGTAGAGATGGAAAACGTAAGCTACGCCGACGGAAAGCTCACCTTGACTCTTTTCAATGAGCGCGATTACTGGACGGGTATTGGAGCGCCTTATGCAATCGGCTATGTTTATAAGGTCGAAGTAGACGGTGAGGTTATTTATCTTGACGAGAGCAAGCACGAGTTCGATATTGACGAGGCGGCTTGGTTCAACGAATATATTCAGCGTATTAAAGCCGGACAGAGCCTTGACGGTTTGATGGAAAAATACGTTTCCGATTATGAAAGCTCTTACACTATTACCGTGGATGCATCAAAGCTTAAAGCCGGAACATATAATTTCGGTGTCTCTATAAGACTGATAGGTACTGACTACGAGGACGGAGAGTATCAAGCTACTCGTTGGGCTGACGGCGTTGCCGTTTATGCGCAAATTGAAAAGCCTACCATCGAATACAAGGAACTGTATGGCGAATATTACGGCGTGGTAACTCCCGAAAGCCTTGATGGTTGGAATAACGATCACTACGAGTATGAAGCAATAGATGAGAACGGAAATCCCGTAGATATCACCATAGCATCCGAAGCAGGCTACGCTCGCTTCTACGTGCCCTCTGCCGGAACGAAGGTAAGAGTTAGAATACCCGCATCGGGATATTGGCTTGCGAGTGAATGGAGCGATTGGGTAACCTTCGACGGCATTAAGGTTGCAGCACCCGTATTCGGGGAATATGACACTACCACCTGTAAGATAAGTTGGACGGCTGGCACCGAAAACGCATCTCATTACCTTTACACGATCAACGGCGGTACGCCTGTGCGAGTTGAGCTTAACGGTAATCTCTCACTTGTGCTTAACAACGGTGACGTGCTTCGTGTGATGTGCGTAGTATCCGAGGAAGGCGTAACGAACGGTTATCTTGATAGCGAATGGGTTGAATATACCTGTATCGATAACAGAATTTCGCTTGGCACGCCTACCAATGTTAAAATTGACACTGACAGTAGTTGTCTCGTTTGGGATGCGGTTGACGGAGCAACGTATTACATAGTAGAATGCGTATTGTCTGATGGAAGAATAATAGAGAGGCAGGTTGCTAAGCTCTCTATGGGAGCATCCTCTAACGTTGTTTCCTTCAGAGTAAGAGCTATGACCGAAGATCTTGTGAATTACAGACCGAGTAATTTTAGCGAAAGCATAATCAATACAAGTGAAAAATAAAACGTGAAGGCGGTGAGCATTTCTGCTCACCGCCTTTACTGTTCACATGCCTCCTGAATGAGGAATGAGGGATTTATTAACCGAATTTTATTACATCGGAATATTCATTTTTGATCTCTTCTTGGCATTGCTTTCGCTGATCAAAGAGCCAGTGCCACATTTCCTCGCATTTCCATGTAGGATCCCATGCGTTATGTCCCACGCCCTCAAAGATCGTGAGCTTGGCATTACAGCCCTTGCTTTGTGCTTTGTTTACCATTTTTTTGCTTTCTTCGCAGAGAACCGTGGAATCATCGCTTCCGTGAAACGCCCAAACGGCGATGCTTTTCAAACGTTCCGCATTCCAGTACATTCCGCCGCCGCAAATGGGAACGATTGCCGCAAACAGCTCGGGGCGGGACATTGCCATTTGCCACGTTCCGTAGCCACCCATACTGGCTCCCATCAGATAAACACGGGAATCGTCGATGTAGTCCGAAGCAATGAGGGATTCAAGGAATTCCTGTAATTGCTCGAAGATGTCAAACCATGAGTCGGCGTAGCACTGAGGTGCTACGGTTACGGCGTTGGTACAGAATGATTCGGAGTGATTAAAAAAGCCGTGGTTGCGGATGATCTCGATGTTTCTGCCTCGTCCGCCTGCTCCATGCAGGTAGATAAGGAGCGGATACCGTTCGGTTTTATGGAAGTTTTCGGGATAGCGGATGACATAATCCAATTCCTTGTGTTTTAAAATTTCCATGGAAAGCTCCTTTTTACCGTCCGTTGATCAGATCGGACATGTTGTAAAGACCCGTAGACTTGCCCGCCAAATACGCTGCTGCCCGAAGAGCACCGTGGGCGAATATCTCTCGGGAGGTAGCGGTGTGAGTCAGGGAGATCAGCTCGTTGTTGCCCGCAAACAGTACCTCGTGCTCACCTACGATGGTTCCGCCGCGGATCGAGTGGATCCCGATTTCCTTGGGTTCTCGCTTGGCGCGGGTAGCATGGCGGTCATAGACGTATTCGGTCTCGCTTCTCTCTTCCCGAATGCCGTCTGCAATCATCAGCGCCGTGCCGCTGGGGGCATCCAGCTTTTGATTGTGGTGCTTTTCGATGATCTCTACGTCAAAGCTCTCTCCCAAGGTCTTTGCCGCATGACGGGCAAGCTCAATGAGCAGATTGATCCCGATGGACATATTGCCTGAGGAAAAGATCGCAATCTGCTCGGCACCTTGTGTAAGCAGAGCTCGCTCCTCGTCGGTGTGTCCCGTGGTGGCGACCACAAGGGGGGTCTTGGTAGCCTTGGCATAGATCAGCAGAGAGGGGAGGGCGGTATGATGGGAAAAATCGATGATGACATCCGCTTTGCCCGGAAAGTCGGCAATGGCTCCGTAAACGGGGAAGGGGGATGTGGGGGCGATGGCGGCCGCATTAATGTCCACGCCCGCCAAAATGCGAAAATCGGTACTATCCGTGACAGAGCGGATGATGGCTTGCCCCATTTTTCCTCCGCAACCGCAGAGAATCAGATTGGTCATACTTATAAATCCTTTCTTTTGGTGATTCCGCTTCCATTACAGCAGGTGATGCTCCTTCAGGACGGCGAGAAGCTTTGCTTTATTGCCGTCGTCCATTTCACACAGGGGCAGGCGCATTTCGTCGCCGCAGAAGCCAAGCTCTGCCATGGCGGTCTTGACGGGAACGGGATTGACCTCGCAGAACAGGGTGTTGATGAGCTTCAGATAATGCAACTGCATGGCTGCGGCACTCGGATAGTCACCGCTCAGGCAGAGCTGTACCATATCGTGGGTCTCCTTCGGCAGAATGTTGGAAAGCACCGAAATAACGCCCTTTCCGCCAAGGGACATGATGGGAACGATCTGATCGTCGTTGCCCGAATAAATGTCGAATGCGTCACCGCACTCGGCAAAAAGCTCGGCAATAGCACTGAGATTTCCCGATGCTTCCTTGACAGCGACGATGCGCTCATGCTTGGCAAGCTCCTTGTACACCGATAGGGGAATATTACAGCCTGTACGGGAGGGAACATTGTACAGAATGATGGGCTTATCGGTCTTATCTGCCGTCTCCAAAAAGCTTTTGATGAGTCCTTTGGGGGTGGCTTTATTATAATAGGGGGTGACCAACAGAAGGGCATCGGCACCAACCTCACAAGCGTATTGCGACAGTTCGATGCCGTAGGCGGTATCGTTAGAGCCGGTTCCCGCAATGACGGGCACCCGTCCCGCTACCTGCTCGACGGCAAAGCGCACGCAGTCGCAATGCTCCTCATGGGTCAGAGTCGCCGCCTCGCCCGTAGTGCCTGCCACCACGATGGCATCGATGCCGCCTTTGATCTGATCCTCTATGAGCCTGCCAAAGCAGGCATAATCAACGGTACCGTTTTGGAAGGGGGTAATGATGGCGGTTGCTGCGCCTGTAAAAATGGTGGGTTTCAGCTTACTCATGGGTTCAAAAATTCCTTTCATTTGCGAAAAATATTGAAGATTTCCATATAAAAAATAAAAAACCGGTTGAAAACCAGCTGAAATTGTACTATAATATAAGCATAAAAAGACAGAATGCTTATTGTAGGTTCAATCACAGATAGCTCTCCATCAAATTTGATCAAATTTTTGATTCAAGATGATGACAATCTACCGACTCTGAATCGGTCAGACCAGGTCATACGCCCACCGTCTGCGTATGCCTTCGGCACAACACCCTTGCCCTTCGCCTCGAACGGTTCGGCGACCTCGACGGAACGCAGTGATATCATGCACCTCTACCATAATTATATGTATCTTTGATATTATGATAGCATATCTTTCTCCTTCTGTCAATATCTTTTTGAAATTTTTTTGATTTTTCGTCTTTTTTCGAAGGCGTGGATCGGTTTATGAAAGGAATTTTTTCATGATTGTCAACAAGCGGTGTCCTACCGAGCTGAAGACCTCGGATTTTTTTTATGAGCTTCCTCCCGAGCTGATCGCTCAGCATCCTGCCGAGCAGAGAGACCATTCCCGTCTGATGGTATTGGATCGGGCAACGGGAAAGTGGGAGCATCGGCATTTTTATGATATTTTGGACTATCTTCGCCCGGAGGATGTGTTGGTCATCAACGATTCCAAGGTGATTCCCGCCAGGCTGTACGGACATGCAGAGGGAAGAGAGGATGCCGCCTTGGAGCTGCTTTTGCTCCGTCAGAGAGATCTGGATACATGGGAATGTTTGGTGAAGCCCGGCAAGCGAGCAAGGGTCGGCTCCCGTGCGGTGTTCGGTGAGGGGCTGATGACCACGGAGGTGCTGGAGATCGCAGAGGAAGGGAATCGGATCATTCGCTTTACTTACGACAAGGAACGATACAAGACGATCTATGAGGTTTTGGCACAGATTGGCATGATGCCTCTGCCGCCCTACATTACCGAGACACTGAAGGACAGCTCCCGCTATCAGACGGTCTATGCCAGAGAGGAGGGCTCGGCGGCGGCACCTACGGCGGGGCTGCACTTTACCCCCGAGCTACTGGAACGTATTCAAAAGAAGGGCGTTGCCATTGCACCCGTGATGCTTCATGTGGGCTTGGGAACCTTCCGCCCCGTGAAGGCGGAGCGGCTGGACGAGCATGTGATGCACACCGAGTTTTTTTCGATCTCTCAAGAGAGTGCCGAGCTGATCAATGAGCGAAAAGCCAAGGGCGGACGGTTGATCTGCGTGGGAACGACCTCCTGTCGGACAATTGAAAGTGCTGCTGAGGAGGATGGGCATATTCCCGCCATGTCGGGGGATACGGGGATCTTTATTTACCCCGGATACCGCTTTAAGGCGGTGGATGCCTTGATTACCAATTTTCACCTGCCCGAAAGTACGTTGCTGATGCTGATCTCGGCATTTTATGACAGAGATCGGATCATGGAGGCATATGCAGAGGCGGTGAAGGAGAGGTATCGGTTCTTTTCGTTCGGAGACGCGATGTTGATTCAATAATACTTGGGTAATAGGAAGAATAAAGAGGTGACGATGGATCGTATAAAAATTCTTGCCGTGGTGGGGGCCACGGCGAGTGGAAAGAGTGCTCTTGCGCTGGAGCTGGCAAAAAGGCTGGACGGAGAAATTATTTCCTGTGATTCCATGCAGATCTATCGCCGCATGGATATCGGGACGGCAAAGCCGACGGCAGAGGAGCGGTGTCAGATCAGGCATCATCTGATCGATGTGGCAGAGCCGAAGGAGGCGTTTTCTTGCGCCGAGTATGTGTCTTTGGCGTCATCCGCCATTGAGGATTGTGCGGGACGGGGTAAGCTTCCTATCGTTTGCGGTGGGACGGGACTGTATTTGGATGCGCTGCTGAGAAACAGCGAGTTTGAAGCGAATTGCGCCAATGAGGCGATCCGTCGGGAGCTGTGGAAACTTGCCGAACGGGAGGGAGCCGATGCGATATGGCGTCAATTGCAGAAGGTAGACCCCGAAAGTGCCGAAGCCACGCATCCCAACAATGTAAAGCGGGTCATTCGTGCCTTGGAGATCTACCGTAGCTGTGGGGTGACCAAGACCGAGCTGGATCGCCGTTCACAAGAGGGCGGCATGCGATACGACGCTTGTGTGATCGGACTGCGGTACGGATGCCGAGAGATACTGTACCAACGGATCGAGGAGCGGGTGGATCGGATGCTGGAGGCAGGCTTGGAGGAGGAGACTCGCCGCTTGCTTGCTGAGGGTGTGTTTGAGGTAAACCGCACGGCGGCGCAAGCCATTGGCTACAAGGAGCTGTTGCCCTTTCTTCGGGGAGAGCAGAGCTTGGCGGAGGCGACCGAAGCACTGAAGCTTGCCACACGGCGGTACGCCAAACGGCAGATGACTTGGTTTTCCGCCAAGGACTATGTACAGTGGCTGGACGTGGAGGACGATTTCGGCGAAAAAAAGCAAAAAACATTTGAAGAGATTGTAAATATTGCCGCAGAACTCTTTCAAAAAAGCAAAAAATATGATATAATATAAGATAGGTAAGGCAGAGAATAACCGGAAAGGAACGATCTCATGAAGCAAAAAAGCACATCATTGATCCAGCGGATCGCTTTAGGGTTGGTTTTTGCCTTGATCTTTCTGTATACGGTCTATCATGTGGTCGGGATCTTTGACCAAGAGATGTCTACCTATGCCGCAGGTGTGACTACCGAAACGACGGCGGTCAGCGGCGGCGGATATCTGTTTCGCGATGAAACAGTTTTGACCTCCTCCTATGCGGGGGCGGTCGATTATCGGGTCAAGGACGGCGCAAAGGTGGCAAAGGGACAGGCATTGGCCACGGTGTATGAACAAGGAAATGCCGCTACAAGAGAGCAGATCCGTCGGTTGGACGAGCAGATCGCCCTGTTGGAGCAAAGCACCGCCGAGGCGTTGAACGGCTTGGATATGGGCGAGGTGAAGTCCTCTGTGGGAAGCACCTATCATACTCTTGTCAAAAAGCTTGCCGAGGGGGATACGGGAGGGCTTTCCTATCAAGCCGATCAGCTGCTTGTCGGAATGAACCAAATGCAGGGGCTGGTCGAGGGCGAGGGCTCTGTGGCGCAGGAAACGCTTCTTCAGCTGAAGGAGCAGCGAGCGGCATTGCTTGCCGGCAGTGGCGCTTCCTTGGACTGTCAGGCATCGCAAAATGGCTATTTTTATGCCGAGGCGGATGGCTATGAGACCTTGTATACCATGGAAAAAGCCGAAAGACTGACAGCCGATTCCTTTTATGAGCTGATCTCCACGCCCGCCTCCTCTGTGGAAACGGCGTACGGAAAGCTTGCCTATGACAGCGAATGGATGCTGGTGTTGCCGATCCAAGCAGAGGAGCAACAGCATTTTACCGAGGGCGAGGTCTATGTGGGGTTATTTGAGGAAAACAATCATACGGAGATCCCCCTCACCTTGGAGCGGATGATCGAATCCGATGAGGGAGCTTTGCTGGTGTTCCGCTCGGACCGATTGCCGAAAAACTTTTTCTTCTCCCGCTGTCAGACCGTTCGTATTGAGGTGGATAGCATCAGCGGTATCTATGTGCCAAAGGCAGTGATCCACCGTGTGGACGGTTACCGAGGCGTTTATATCCTGAGGGGCAGCGTGGTGCATTTCCGTTATATTGAGATCCTTTACGAGGGCAGTGATTATTATCTGGTGAAGGATGGGATGGAGGACAATGAGGAGTTTTCCTATTTGCAGGTCAACGATCTGATCATCCTGGACGGAAAGAATTTGTTTGACGGAAGGGTGTTGGATTGATGAGCTTTGACTATTTGGATAAAAATTTGGCGGATATCCGCAGGCGGATGCGCATGGCGCAGGAGCAAGCGGGACGGCAGACGGACAGTGTGATGCTTCTTGCCGCCGTCAAATATGCAGAGCCCGCTCAGATGGAGTATCTCCACCGAGCCTTGGGGGTCTGCGAATTCGGTGAGAATCGGGTTCAGCAGCTGTTGGCGCATTATGAGACGATGGCGGATCGGGAGGAGATCCGATGGCATTTTATCGGCACACTTCAGACCAACAAGGTCAAGTACATCATAGATAAGGTGTGTATGATCCATTCTTTGGATTCCTTGAAGCTGGCGGCGGAGATCGACCGACAGGCAAAGAAAAAGGGGATCGTGATGGACGTGCTGGCAGAGATCAACAGCGGTGAGGAGACAAGCAAGAGCGGTCTGGCACCGTCGGAGGTTGAGGCGTTCTGTTTGGCGCTTCGGGATTTTGAGGGCATTCGCCTTCGGGGATTCATGACGATGGCACCGAAATGTGACAAAAAAGAAGATTATTTGAAATATTTTCAACAAACTTATGCGCAAGTCCTTGACATTTGGACAAAAACATTGCATAATATAGATAGACCGCTGATCTCCATGGGCATGAGCGGAAGCTTTGAGGAAGCGATCCTCTGCGGCTCGGATATCGTGCGGATCGGACGCAGTCTCTTTGTAAAGGAAGAGACCAACATAACAGATGTAAAAAATAAATAAATATAAAATCGGAGGACATTATGGCACTTTTCAAGAAAAATTCGGAAAACTACGAGGGCTTCAACGACGAGGACAAGTACTACGGCGACGGCTTTGACGACATGGATGCCGCAGAGACCGAGGAGGATAGCTTTGGCATGGGTATGCAGAATCCCGCTCCCGCCGAGGCTCCTGCCGCATTCGGAACCGCAGCGGCTCCCGCACTCAAGATCGTGAATCCCAAGGAGTACAAGGATGCGATCGAGATCGCTAATCTGCTGATAAACGGCAACACCATTCTTTTGAATATCGAAAGCATTGCCAAGGATCAGGCGATCCGTCTGTTGGACTACCTGAACGGCGCTGTACATGTAGCAGGCGGCTTGATGACCAAGGTCAGCAAGACCACCATTGTGATCGCTCCCAAGAACGTCGATGTGAGCAGCATCGAGGCAATGGTAAGCGGAAACTGAGTGTCGCTGAAGGATCCGGGGTCGGAGTGAGGCACAGGCTCTTGCCGTTTTGCGGCAGGGGCGGGTAAGTGCGCCCTCTGTGTGTCAGCCTGCCCCGGGTCGCTTTCTTTTTCCGTAAGGAAACGGAGCGATACACCGAAGGATAAAACCGAAGGGCGGATCTTGCCGCCGAAGGAGGCGTTTGGCTTTGAATTATGCGTTGCAAATTATCGCAAATGTTGTGGTGCTGTTGCTGACGGCAGTTCAGCTCGCTATGCTTGTGCGAGCGGTTTTGTCGTGGTTTCCCATGGAGGAAAATCGGTTTGTGCACTTTCTGTTTGCGGTGACGGAACCCTTTATTTACCCTGTTCGGCGTTTGTTTGAACGAATGAATTGGTTTCAAAGCCTTCCTATTGATATCTCTTTTATGGTGACCTATTTGCTGTTGTCGGTCATTATTATGATCCTTTGAGTGATGAACGCAAAAGAACATGAGGAATTTGGCACGCTGTTTGCCCATTTGGAGGATCTTTGGCGGCGAGCAGAGCAGGGAATGCTGTCTCACAGTGCTTTTCTTTCTCCCAGAGAGCTTCATTATGGCGAAGTATATCTGAACCGAATGGGCGCCTTCTATCGCTCCTTTGGCGGGTATGATGAGGCGGAACGCCGTCGGCTGTATCTGCTTCCGCCGTATATGGAGGAGGCGGTCGAAGCCGAGGCGCAAGATTGGGAGGCGGCATTGGCTTCCTTCGGATATGGGACCGATATCGCCGTGTTGCAGATCGTAGGAAGCGGATATCGGAACCTCAGTCATCGGGATTTTCTCGGCTCCTTGTTGGGGCTGGGCTTGGAGCGAAGCGTTCTCGGCGACCTTCTGATCGACGGAGAGGAGGGGCGGCGAGCGGTTCTTTTTTGTGAGGAAGGAATGGTCTCCTTTTTGGAGACAGAATGGAAAAAGGTCGCAAACGATAAGGTGACGGTATTACGCTTGTCAAAGGAGGCATGGCACTTGCCGCCCCGTCGATTTGCTCCCATCGGGGACACGGTTGCATCTCCCCGTTTGGATTGCGTGATTGCCGCCTTGTGCGGTCTGTCCCGAGAAAAGGCGAGAGAAACGGTCTGCTCGGGGCTTGTGGAAATGAACTTTGAAAGTGAGGATCGCCCGGATCGCCCCGTCTTGGCACCCTGCCTGATCTCCGTTCGAGGCTACGGACGGTATCGGGTGGTGTCCTTGAATGACCGAACCAAAAAGGGACGGCTTCGTTTGACGGCGGAGCGGTATCTGTAAGGCGAGAGGCAGATATGTGGATTTGGATTGTGGTGATTGCGGCATCGGTGCTGATCGATCAGATCAGCAAGCTGTTGGTCGTTCGTTTTTTGGCGGAGGTCGGCTCGGTGGACGTGATCCCTGGCATTTTTCGGTTTACTTATGTGGAAAATCGGGGAGCAGCATTCGGTATGCTGTCCGAGCACCGTTGGGTCTTTATGGTACTGTCCACGGTGGCTATTGTGGCACTGTTGGTCTATCTTTGGAAATTCCGTCCCGCAAGCCCATTGGCTTGTACCGCCCTTTCTCTGATCGTTGGCGGCGGGATCGGGAATATGATCGACCGAATCCGCCTCAACTATGTTATTGACTTTTTGGATTTTTGCGCCTTTCCCAATCTGTGGGTATGGGTGTTCAATATTGCCGATGCCTGTGTTTGTGTCGGAGCGGGAATGCTTATTCTTTGGTGTATCCTGTCTATGATCCAAGAGGCGAAGAAGGGAAAGACCCAGCCGAGTGAGGAAGGGGCTTCGGACAAAAAAGAGGATTCGGAGCCGCAAACGGGCGAAGAGGACGAATAACAGCATAACAAAGGAAACGGTTCGGAGGTGAGACGATGTCTGAATATATCGACACAGAAGCGGTCGAGGAGGGCATGGAGCTTGTCTGCGGACCGTTTGACGTTGGCAAGCGGATCGATGCCTTTTTGGCAGAGCAAACCGATCTGAGCCGTTCGGCAGTAGTGCGTTTGCTGGAATCGGGCTATGTTGCGGTAAACGGAGAGGCAGTCTCCAAAAAGCACAAGCTGAAGGCGGGGGAGATTTGCTCGGTGATATTGCCCGAGGCTACGCCCGACCGTGCCGAGCCGGAGAATATTCCGCTGGATATCGTCTATGAGGATGGGGATATCATTGTAGTAAACAAGCCAAAGGGAATGGTAGTGCATCCCGCACCGGGCAATCCTACGGGAACCTTGGTCAATGCGCTGTTATACCATTGCAAGGGTAGCCTGTCCGGGATCGGCGGGGTCATCCGTCCGGGGATCGTGCATCGGATCGACAAGGATACCGAGGGACTTTTGGTGGTGGCGAAGAACGACAGTGCCCATCTTTCCTTGGCAGAGCAGATCAAGGTGCATCGGGTGCGGCGGATCTATTATGCCATTGCCTTGGGCAATTTTCGGGAGGATGCGGGCACGGTAGATGCCCCCATCGGTCGGCATCCCGTTGACCGCAAGCGGATGGCGGTGATCCGTGATCCCGCCTACAAAAGCAGAGAGGCGGTGACCCATTGGCAGGTCATCGAGCGATATGGCAGATTTACCTTGGTTCGGTGCGAGCTGGAAACGGGACGTACCCATCAGATTCGGGTACACTTGTCTTCCATCGGACATCCGTTGCTGGGAGACACGGTCTACGGCGGAGGTGGAACGGTCTTTGAGGCTAAGCACCGACGGCTGATCGACGGACAGTGCCTGGTTGCTACCGAGCTGGTACTGACCCATCCTGCTACGGGGAAGGAAATGCGGTTTTCAGTACCGATGCCGTCGGCATTTGAAGAGCTTACGGTGCTTCTCAAACGGGAGGCAGAGGGCTGAGCGGAGGAAAGGATAGGAGCAAAGGTATGAAAAGGAATTATCAGCAGATGATGGAGGAAGTGATCCGACGGGAGAGCAGTAACGGACGTCGTCCCACTCTTTTGCTTCATGCGTGCTGTGCTCCTTGCTCCTCCTATGTGTTGGAGGCACTTTCTCCGTATTTTTCGATCACGCTGTTTTATTATAATCCCAACATTTCTCCACGTTCGGAATATGAGTTTCGCTTGGCGGAGCTGGCACGATTGATCCGAGAGATGGGGTTGGATGAGACGGTCACGCTCATTGACGGCGGCTATGAGCCCGATCGATTTTTGGCAATTGCCTCGGGTAGAGAACAGCTTCCTGAGGGGGGAAGCCGTTGTGCCGATTGCTATCGGTTGCGTCTGCGAAAGACAGCAGAGGTCGCCGCAGAGGGTGGCTTTGCATATTTTACGACCACTCTGTCCATCAGCCCTTATAAAAACGCCGAGTGGCTCAACACCATCGGGGAGGAAGAAGGGCGCACGGCGGGGGTGCCGTATCTGCCGTCCGATTTCAAAAAACGAAATGGCTACAAGCGTTCCTGTGAGCTGTCCGAACTGTATCAGCTATACCGACAAAACTATTGCGGATGTGTGTATTCCAAGCGAGCATCCGACTAGACGTTATGACAGCATCCGCACAAGGCGGCGGAGCGATTCCTCCTGCAAGGTCAAAAGCTCTGCGGGTATGTCCTCTTCCTCCAAACAGGGAACGGTTAAAATTCGGCGGGCAAGGGCAAGTGTTTGCTCGGCGCGATTTTTCATTGCCATCAGAAGGGATTCCACCGAGGTATCTCCACGGAGTGAGCCTTGAAGCGGAAGGATTGCACCGTTGCGGAGCAATGTTTGAAGGGTGGGGTCAAAGCCCCGACGGAGCATCAACTCACCCAGCAAGCGAAATTGCTTTATTTCTTGCTGCGCCATTGCTTCAAATTGATCGGCAAGGGCGGGGAAGCTGTTGCCCAGTGTGATCGCCGCCCAAAGATAGTCTGAGATCGTATGGGGAAAAACGGCAAGGAGCTTCAGCAGTTCCTGTGCCTGTCGGTCATTTCTTGAACGATGTTTCGGTTTCATATGCGCCCCTCCTTTTTCGGTTCCTTACATAGATATGTTGCGGCAATGTAAATTGACCGCTTTTTTTGAAAATTATGCAGACTCCAAGGCAAATTTGCCTTGGAGTCTGCGTGCTTTTTTGGAGGGTCAGCGTTGCTTGTCGAACGAAGGGTTGTAGGCGTAAAAATTCTTGGAATCCAAATGATCCTGTGCAATACGGATGGCATCGCCGAAACGCTGATAATGCACGATCTCCCGTTCCCGCAAAAACTTGATGGGATCCCGTACATCCGGGTCATCGGTCAGACGCAGGATGTTGTCATAGGTGGTGCGTGCCTTTTGCTCTGCTGCCAAGTCCTCATTGAGATCAGTGAGGATATCGCCTTTAATGCCGACATATTTCATGTCGAAGGGGACGCCGGAGGCGGCTACGGGGTAAAGTCCCGTGGTATGATCCACAAAATAAGTGGCGAAGGGAGTTCCGGCAATTTGATCCGGAGTGAGATTGCGTGTCAGCTGATAAAGGATCGCCGCCACGATCTCAAGGTGTGCCAATTCCTCTGTGCCAACATCGGTCAGAATGCCGGTTACTTTATCGTACGGCGAGGCGTAGCGCTGATTTAGATACCGCATGGATGCGGCAAGCTCCCCGTCGGGACCGCCGAGCTGACTGATGATGATCTGCGCCAACTGAGGATTGGGATTTTTTATTTTTACAGGATATTCAAGCTTTTTTTCATAGATCCACATGGCAAAATCGTTCCTTTCTCATTCAGTTAGCCGAGGCTTCCCAAGGCCAGGGACCGTTGATCCAGTCCCAACTGTCAGTGCTTGCGTTTTCAAAGGCGGTAACGGGGGAGTGGCAGGTTTGTGCCATGCCCATTTTGAGCGAATCACGCTCGGCAACCAGCTTTTGATAATAGGCAAGCGCTTCTCGGGAATCCGGATACGCATTCAAATACAGTACGGTGTCGATGATGGAAAAATCCAACGCCTGCAAGCGATGAAGTAAGGCTTTACAAGCGCTGCTTTCCATTCCGTGACTGCCGTTTCCTTGCTGACAGCTACCGGGGCGCACGGTGCCGTGCATGTCTCCGTTGCAGGAGGGTTGGGTGATATTGGCGGTTTGCCTGATTTGGCGAGAGCTTCTGTCAACCACGGCAGTTGCCTCCTTTCATGACGGTCTGTCCCATAAAGGGAAGATCCAATTCGGTAAAGATCGTACCCTTCATTAAGGCGGTGTCCCGATCGTACAGATTGCGGAAAACCTGAAGCGGAGCGTAAACCGAGGCAAGAGGATAATTTTCCAAGCCCCATGTGGTGCGGGCGGGCTTATTGGCGTGGGGCGAGGTGCCGACGTTGGGGGAATAGCGGTCGCCGCTTGATTCGCTTGTGCCGTCCAGCATGCGCCGAAGCATATTGTCCGTGATCCGATCGCGTGGGGTCATGGTATCGTCGTCCATATACATGTTGTCAGTCTGCCTTTCTATCATTATCTGAAGGTTTTTACCTTCACGATCAGTATATGTACAAATGTCATAAACTGTCATAAAAAAGGGAGAGAGCGGATGAAAAAAGAACCTCCGCAAGGGAGGTTCTGCGAGGAGTTATTTGACAAAGGTTTGTTGGTATAACGCAATGCAGTCTTGGATGATCTGCTTGGCTTCGGTGGGGCCGAACAGCTCCTTGACGGCAGTCTGTTTATTTTCCAGCTGCTTATAGACCGAGAAGAAGTGCATGATCTCATCGAAGATATGGGGCGGAAGCTCGTCGATGGTTCGGATGTGATTGTAGGTAGGGTCGGAAAAGGGAACGGCAATGATCTTATCGTCCAGTGCGCCGCTGTCGATCATACGCATGACCCCGATGGGAAAGACCCGCATCAGCGTCATGGGATAAATGGGCTGTTCGCACAGGACAAGGACGTCCAAGGGGTCGCCATCATCGGCATAGGTGCGGGGAATGAAGCCATAATTGGCGGGGTAGTGGGTGGAGGTATACAGGACACGGTCCAGACGGAGCAGACCCGTATATTTATCCATTTCATACTTACAGGAGGATCCCTTGGGGATCTCAATGACTGCGTTGAAGTCGGTGGGGGTGATGACGGCAGGATCAATATCGTGCCAGATGTTCATAACGGTACCTTCCTTTTTTATAAAATGATGCAAGGAGTGCTTATTTGACGTAATCAAATTCGAAGTCGTAGATCGAGACGGTCATTCCGTCGGTACAGCCGTGGGATTCAAGAAGCTCGAACACACCGCTGTTTTTCAGCACGCGCTGGAAGAAATTCAGAGATTCGTAATCGTCGAAGTTGATCTGTCCCATCAGGTTAAACAGCCATTCGCCTTCCACATAGAAGGTGTCGTTTTCCCGACGGACGGTGGTCTGCTTGCCTGCCGAGAGATAGGCATCCTCGGGGGCGTATTCGCTTTCATAGACCAGCAGGGGAGGCAGTTCCCGCAAAAGCTCTGCCGAACGGTGGATGACCTCTTCCAGTCCCTCTCCCGTGGCGGCGGATACATAAAACAGCTCCCAGCCGTTTTTCTCCACGAAGGCTTCAAAGGCTTCGATATCGACCGTATCCCGATCCAGCATATCGGATTTGTTGGCAAGAATGATCTGTGGACGGGTCGCAAGTGTCGGGCTGTACCGCTCCAGCTCCCGATTGATGGTTTCGATATCCTCGATGGGATCCCGTCCTTCGAAGCAGGAGATGTCCACCACATGAAGAAGCAGGCGGCAGCGATCGACATGGCGCAAAAAGGCGTGACCCAAGCCCGCTCCCTCGGCGGCTCCTTCAATGAGACCGGGAATATCAGCGGCAACAAAGCCCTCCTCGCCGCCGGTCGAGACGACGCCCAAATTGGGAGAGAGGGTGGTGAAATGGTAGTCGGCGATTTTAGGCTTGGCGGCACTGATGCGGGCAAGGATAGAGGATTTTCCTACGCTGGGGAAGCCGACAAGACCTACGTCGGCTAGCATTTTCAGCTCCAAAGTCAATTCCTTTTCCTCACCCTTGGTGCCGTTTTTGGCGAACATGGGAACCTGCCGTGTGGGCGTGGCAAAGTGGCGGTTGCCCCAGCCGCCCCGACCGCCTCGACAGCAGATAAAATCGGCTCCGTCGTTTTCGGTCATATCATGGATGATCTTTCCTGTTTTGGCATCCCGTATCAGCGTTCCCGGGGGAACAAGGATGACAAGATCGGGGGCGGTGGAGCCGTGAAATTTTCCGCCCTTTCCGTTTCCGCCGTTTTCGGCGATGAACTTATGCTTATAGCGAAAGGCAAGGAGCGTATTGGTTCCGGGGTCGATGCGAAATACAATATTTCCGCCGTGACCGCCGTCGCCGCCATCGGGACCGCCGTGAGAAACGTATTTCTCCCGACGGAAGGAAACGGCACCGTTTCCGCCGTCTCCCGCCTTGGCGTAGATTTGAACGTTATCAACAAACATGTGTTACCTCAATAAACCGTATTTTGCAAGTGTGTTTTTCCATTGACTGTGGTCATAGAGCACATCCTCGACATGTGTATCCTCGGTCAGGGGGGAGGGAAGCCCGGCTTCGTATATGGCGATGACCGCCCCTGCACCCGCCGCATTTGCCGAACGGATACCCGCTGTGCCATCCTCAAACACCAAGCATTCGGCGGGAGAAAGTCCCAGCCGTTCTGCCGCAATGCGGTAAATGTCGGGGGCGGGCTTGCCGGGAAAGCTTCCGTTTTCGTAAACGATATGCTCCCAATCAAACCATCTGTCAAGATTCAAATGCTCCATATAAAATTCCACATTCATTCGCTCCGAGCCGGTGGCAAGGCAATAGGGAATGTGGTTGTCTTTGAGAAAGTCGAGCATCTCGCATACACCGTCTGCCAAGCGAAAATTCTCGCCCAGCGCCAGACAAAGCCGAAAGTATTCGTTTTCCTTTGTTTGGACAAAGGCTTGCAGCTCTTCCTCGGTGAACTGCGGGGAAATCAATTCTGCATACAGTCGTCTGTTTGTTTTTCCCAAAATCGTTTTGACTAGCTGTTCTTCGGAGATCGGCTTTGCGCCGAATTGCAGCAAAATCTGCCCGAAGGACTTGATGTGCAGATTGGTATCAAACAACAGGGTACCGTTGAAATCAAATAAGATCCCCTTAGCATTCATTTTTTATCCTCTCCTTTTTCCCGAATCAAAAGTCGGATGGGCGTACCGCCAAAGCCGAAGGTCTGCCGCAAACAATTTTCCAGATATCGCTGATAGGAAAAATGGAATAGCTCCGCATTGTTGCAGAACAGAACAAACGTGGGGGGAGCGACCGAGATCTGTGTCATATAGTAGATCTTCAGGCGTTTTCCCTTATCGGAGGGGGGCTGTACCTTCATGGTCGCCTCGGCAAGGACATCGTTGAGCATACCTGTGGCGATGCGTGTATTGGTTTGATTGTGGACGTAGCGGATATGATCGTACAGAGTATGGAGCCGCTGTCCCGTCAGCGCCGATACATAGACGATGGGGGCATAGGGCATATAGGCGAGGGCGGTGCGGATCGTATCGTTGAAGCGGTTCACGGTGTTGGTATCCTTTTCTACCGAATCCCATTTGTTGACGACAATGATGGAAGCCTTTCCTGCCTCATGGGCGATCCCCGCGATCTTTTCATCCTGCTCGGTAATGCCTGTGCCTGCGTCGATCATAATGAGACATACATCTGCTCGCTCAACCGCCATATGCGCCCGCAGAACGCTGTATTTTTCGATCTTATCGTTGATCTTGGCGGAGCGTCGGATGCCTGCCGTATCAATAAAGGTAAAGCGGCCCGCTTCATTTTCGATGTGCGTATCCACCGCATCCCGCGTGGTTCCCGCAATGTTCGAGACGATCAGGCGTTCCTGACCCAAGAGCTTGTTGATGATGGAGGATTTTCCCGCATTGGGCTTGCCGATCACGGCGACCTTGATGCTGTCGTCGTCCTCCTCGTCGGTATCTGTCTCGGGCAAGGCTTCCAAAACGGCATCCAGCAGATCTCCTGTTCCGCTTCCGTGAACAGAGGAGACAGCAATGGGTTCGGTCTCAAAGCCAAGCTCGTAAAATTCGTAAAATTCAAAAGGAAGTGCCCCCACGCTGTCACATTTGTTGATACAGGGGATGATCGGCTTTCCGCTTTTTTGCAGCAGAACGGCAATGTCACGGTCGTCTGCCACCAGTCCCGTGCGAACATCGCACATAAAGACGATGACATCCGCTGACTCGATGGCGACCTCTGCCTGAAAGCGCATTTGCTTGAGGATGATGTCATCGGTCTTGGGCTCAATACCGCCTGTGTCAATGACGATCAGCTTTTTGCCGCACCATTCGGTCTCGCCGTAAATGCGGTCGCGGGTCACGCCGGGGGTATCCTCTACAATAGAGCGGCGCTCTCCGATGAGTTTATTGAACAGGGTGCTTTTTCCCACATTCGGTCTGCCTACAATGGCAATGACGGGTTTTCCCATAGTATCTACCTTCTTTCTATTGGCGATGGTCGATCGCATTCGGATCGACTCCTAAAATTCCGTGTATGAATGCGCTCGGCTCACTGCCCAAGGGGCAACAGGGAACGCCCAGTGTCGCCGACAGCTCTTCGGGAGAGCGGTCGTCTAAAAATACATCTCCCTCCGCTCGCAGCGTGGCGGCGGGGAAAAACAGCATGTCGCCCAAGGGCTGTCCCTTCAGCTGTGCCGCAAGGTCGGCATAGGTGAGAAGTCCGGCTACGGTGATCTGTTCGCCGAAGAAATCGTTTCGGATGGCATATACATGAACGGTCAGCCCAGAAACGGCGGCACACAGCTTGTCGCACAGGCGGCGGATGTGGTCATAGGCGGCATATCCCGTTGCCAAGGAAACGGTTCTCGGGAGTTTGACCTCTGTCAGACAGTCCGACAAGCTTGCCAGCTCGCAATCAAAGCCTGTTTGCAGATCGGTCAGCATACCGACACCGTTTTCGATCTGCGAATATTCCTCATAAAATTCGTCTCTCGGCAGGGGAAGCCCTGCTTGGAGATACCACTCATCGGCAGGATAGAACAGGCGTGAGCCGCAGGTGTCCAGACAACGCTCGCCGAAGTCCTCCACCTGTCGGATGACAGCGGCGCACTCCTCGGGGGAGAAGGGCTCCAAGGGATACAGTCCCTCCCGATAGCGAGTCAGTCCTGCCGGAACCACCGAAACACTTTCCAAAGCGGGGTACAGCTCCTTCAAGTCGTTCATGGTGCGGGTCAGCTCTTCGCCGTCGTTGATTCCTCGGCAAAGGACGATCTGCCCCCGCAGAGCAATACCGTTTTCGGCAAGAAGCGACAGATACGAAAGAACCTCGCCTGCCCGTTTGTTTTTCATCATTTTCACCCGAAGCTCGGGATTGGTGGTATGCACCGACACGTTGACGGGAGAGATATGCATGTCGATGATCCGTTGAATATCACGGTCACGGAGGTTCGTCAGGGTAATATAGTTTCCGTGCAGGAAGGAGAGACGGGAATCGTCATCCTTGAAATACAAGGTGGAGCGCATGCCCTTCGGCAATTGGTCGATGAAGCAGAACACGCATTTGTTTTCGCAGGAGTGCTTTTTGTCCATCAGCGGCGTTTCAAATTCCAGACCGATGTCATCGTATTCCTTTTTTTTGATGTGCTTGCGCAGGGCATGGCCATCTCGGAGCAGAGCAAGCTCAATGCGCTCCTCTGCCAGATAAAAGCGGTAGTCCAGTACATCACCGATCTCTCGCCCGTTGATGGATACCAAAATATCACCGACCTTGATACCTGCCTTGGCGGCACGGCTGTGACGGCGGACATCGGTTACGGTCACCATGGACAATTTCCTCCTTGCTTCAAATTTATTTTAAATTTATGGGGATGTGTACGAGGTCAGCTTTTCCATTCGTCACGGAAAAATCCTCGGGTGGTAGCGATCCGTCCCCGTTCATCGACCACACCTACCCGAAAATAGGGGGCTTCCTCCCGCAGGGGAAGGATCGCCTCGGTCAACAGGGAGCCTTCGTCTGCCGGCTCAAAGGAAGGGCGCTTGCTTCCGTCGTAGACAATGATCTTGGCGGCGGGGGAGCAAGAGACAAACACGTTGTCATTTTCAAAGGATACCTCGTAAATGGCGGGCCCCATGGAGGCGTACATATCGCCGTTCTCCATGGCATTGATCACAGCTTCATAGGTCAGCTCCTCGGCAAGGATCATCGTCCATGCGCCGAAGGAGTCCGAACGGGGAGAGGTGATGGGGAATTTATTGTGGCAGTCGTCTCCCGCATGGCAAAAGCGGCGCATGCCCATACGGAGCATTTTATCGTACAGAGCACCCGAATGCTCCAGATGATTGTCTATAAAGGAATTATAGTTGCTGATTTCGATGCTGAAGATGTTCCTGTAGGACAGGATCGTTTCCTCCGCCTCCATCGACCAAACAGGATGGTTATAGCTAACCAAATAACCGTTGGCAACGGCGGTGTCGATCAGCTTCTGAGCATAGTCGATCGAGTATTCTCTGGGACACTCAGAGCCTACACGGCGTAGCTGCGCCAGCCACTGTTCGGGCATGTACTTTCCGTATGCAGGAGTGTAGCAGATGATGGTTTCATTATGCGGATCCTTGGCAAACAGGTTCATATGAATCTCAGACTGATACGGATCGAAGGACGGATTGGGGCGGAGGTGCGCCTCATAGCCCGTCAGCAACAGAAAATCCGGCTCATTCAGGTCGGAATGATCGCAGGGGTATTCATGGTCGGTAATGGCAAGGATCGAGTATCCTCGGGAGCGATACACTTCCTTTAGCTCTTGCGGTGTCAATTTTCCATCCGACAGAGTGCTGTGGCTATGTAGATTGGCACGGTATTGCGGAGTGTGGGGAGAGAGCAGTGTTCGTTTCATGACAACTCGTCCTTTCTTCTTTGAAAAAGCTCATACAGATATTATTATACCATTTTCTTGGGGCGGTGTCAACAAAAAAGCACCCGAAAGCGAAGAAAAACCGAGAAAAACAAAGAATTTTTTTGAAGGTCTAAACGTGACAGAGGTTGCATAGAATTTAGCGTAACGTATTTTGGATCAAAGGAGAGATGGAGATGAACGGGATAGGCGGAATGGATGAATTGAAGCGGAACGGTTCCATGGGCGCAGAGGAGGCGGTACGGCTGGTCATGCCTCTGTGCGATCGGGTCGTCAATTCGGAGGTGTCGGTGGACTATACACTCCCCGATTATCAGCCCGAGATCCGACGGCTCTTGTATGTGGCACCGACGGTATTGCCGCCCGCCAAGTATATCGGCGGCGGAACGGTGGAAATGAACGGAACGGTCGATCTTCAAGGGATGTATGTGGGAGCGGACGGAGGACTTTACAGCCTGCCTCTGTCGGGAGAATACGGCTTTACGGTGCCGCTGGAGCAGACGGGAGAGTTTGATCTGAATGAAGGCGTGACGGCGTTGGTCAGCACGGTCTGTGAGCCGGTCAATGCCAGAGTGACCTCACCGAGAAAGGTAAGCATGCGGTGTCGGATGAGGTCTCATGTACGAGTGTTCGGGCAGATGAGTGCCGAGACGGAATACAGCGGCTCGGCAGAGCCGCAGAGCATCTTGCGGCTGTGGGGAGAGGCGCAGAATGCGCAGATCGCCGCAAATATTTCGGAGCCGATCCGCCTTTGTGAGGAGATCGGCGGTATGACAGAGGATACGAGAGTGATCTCTGCCGACGGTGCGGTGCTGATCGGTGAGATCCGACCAGGAGAGGGAACGGTTTCGGTATCGGGAGATGTGATGCTTCACTTGATGATCGGTCGGGAAAACGGAGCGACCGAGTGGATCCACCGCCGTTTGCCCCTGTCGGGTGAGATCGAGCTGGACGGGATGGAAGCGGACAGCACTTGTCGGGCGACGGGAACGGTCAGCGACATCACGGTCAACGTGGAGGAGGGACGGATTTTGTGCGAGGTGGACGTCCTTTTGGAGGCAAGAGGCTTTTGCAACCGTTCGGTGCGCTATACCGAGGATCTGTATTCCACAGAGGTGGAAAGCGTATGCGAGCGGAAGGAGTATGCCTTGCCGATCGCTCTGCGGTGCGAAAATCGGAATCTTTCCCAAAGCGAGCGGATCCCGTTGGAGGGGCTGAATATCCCCGAAGGGGCATCTGTCGTGGGTGTGTGGGGAAGTGTACAGCCCGAGCAATGCACGCAAGAGGGAGAAAAGCTGATCCTGAGCGGACAGAGCCGTTATGTGCTACTGTGTGAGAGAGAGGGAGAATACTCGGTAGCGGAGGTGACACTGCCCCTGCGGTATGAGACCGAGGGAGGAGAGGTGCCGATGACCGGCTTTGACGCTACGGCTGAAGTGATCTCCTGCCGTGCCCGCACAGACGGCGAGACGCTGAATCTGGATGCGGAGCTGTCGGTGGTTGCCGATTTTATGGGTACCGACTGTATTCATACGGTATCCGCCGTTCGGTTTGGGGAAGCGGTGGAATCGAATGACCATCGGATGGTGGTCTACTATCCTTCCGAGGAGGATACGGCGTGGACGGTGGCAAAGAGATACCACGTCTCTCCCGATCGGATCACCGAAAATACGGCATATTATATATTGTGAGGGAATATTTATCAAGGAACTCCCGCCCGTGCGGATAACGCACAGGCGGGAGTTCCTTTATTGCTTGGATTTCTTCAAGGTCTCCTTTTTTTTCTTTTTCCTAAAATTCTGTGGGAGACATTGCGAACTTGGTTTTGAACATCTTGGTCAGACTGTTGCGATGGTTATAGCCCAACAGAAGATTGATCTCCTCTACGGAATAGCGGCTTAGCAGAGGACAAATCTCTGCTGACAGATGGGGGCATGGGTAATGCTATTGTGAGCCGATATCCCATTGTAGGGTGGCGTACGATCGGTGTTCCTGCCATTGGGGAGGATGCTGAGGACCGTGTGATTCTTGTGGCAGAAATTGACGTGGAGGGAACGATTCTGACCGTCATGAATTCTCATTTCGGGCTGACGAATGAAAGCTTTTATACGGTTTTATGTCAAAATGCCGATATTTTTTTGAAAAAACTTGACATTTCAAAAAGGAATATGATATAATATGTGAAGATGAGAGGACGGTTCCTTTTTTTGAAAAAATTTTACACAACGAGGTAAAAAACATGAAAAAGATAGAATTAACATCGAGAGAGCGGTGGCTTCGTACCTGCCGTCATCAGGAGATCGATCGTATGATGATGGTGGATTCTGCTTGGGCAGGAACGGTTGCCCGTTGGAAAGCAGAGGGAATGCCCGCCGATGCCAATTGGCGGGATTATTTCGGTTTTGATCGGATAGCGGATATTAGAAATGACAATTCTCCCCGTTGTGAATGTAAAATTTTGGAGGAGACCGATCGCTATGTGATTCGTACCACCAAATGGGGCATGACCGAAAAGGCATTTAAGGAGCTGGACGCTACCTTCGAGACGTTGGACTTAACTTACACGACTCCCGAAAAATGGGAGGAAGCCAAGGCGAGAATGCTGGAGTATCATGAGGATCGTATTCCGTGGAAGCAATTGGAAAATGAATATGCTTCATGGGAAAAGGAGGGGTTGTTCCGACAGCTCACCCTGTGGTTTGGCTTTGATGTGGCGCATTCCCATCTGACGGGTACCGAAAATATGCTGATCGCCATGTATGAGGATCCCGATTGGGTCATGGATATCTACGACACCTATCTGAATACGTCTTTGGATCTGGCACAGAAGGTGTTGGATGCAGGATATCAATTTGACGGAGTCAAGTGGTATGACGACATGGGCTATAAGGGTTCTCCCTTCTTCTCGGTTGACCTGTATCGGGAGGTTTTGAAGCCCTTCCACAAAAAGGCGGTGGATTGGGCGCATGAAAGGGGATTGGTTGTCGAGCTGCACTCCTGTGGCTATATCGAGCCGTTTATCCCCGATCTTGTTGAGATCGGCATAGATGTGCTCAACCCGCTGGAGATCAAGGCGGGCATGGATCCCCATAAGCTCAAAGCCATGTATGGCGACAAGCTGGCATTCCACGGCGGTATCAATGCGCAGATTTGGGACAAACCGGAGTTGGTAAAAGAAGAAATGGAGAGAATTATTCCCGTGATGAAAGAGGGCGGCGGATATATCTTTGCCTCCGATCACTCTATTCCCAATTCGGTCTCCTTGCAAAACATGAAAGAGATTGCTGACTTGGCACGCAAGCTTGGAAAATATTGAGTTGCGAGACTTTCTTGTTGTTCATAAAAAGAATGGCAGACCGTAGCAATACGGTCTGCCATTCTTTATGCTTGATAGGGATGCTTGCTCGCTTGTTCGTTCATCTCTGCGATGACAGCGGCGGGATCGTCCGCTCGGAAGATGGCGGAGCCTGCGACGATGACATTCGCACCCGCTTCGGTGAGCAGGGGCAGATTTTCAGCAGTGATACCGCCGTCCACCTGAATGTCAAGTGTCAAGCCGTTTGCCACGGCATAGGAGCGGAGGACTCGTACCTTTTCGATGGTTTCGGGGATCAGCTTCTGTCCGCCAAAGCCGGGCTCCACCGTCATGACCAGTGCCATATCCACCTCGGCAAGCAGGGGAAAAATATCCTCTGCCGGAGTGGCGGGCTTGATCGCTACCGCCGCCTTGATGCCTGCCGCTTTGATCGCCCGAAGGGCGGCGGCGGGGTCGGAACAGCTTTCGTAATGGATGGTCAGCAGATCGGCTCCCGCCTTCACAAAGTCGTCTATGTAGCGGATCGGATCGGTGATCATCAGATGTACGTCAAAAAAGGCAGTGGCTTTCTTTCGAAGCGATGCAATGACGGGGATCCCGAAGGAAATGTTGGGAACGAAGATGCCGTCCATTACATCTAAGTGAATGTATTCGGCTCCCGCATCTTTTACTTTTTTTAATTCTTCGCCTAATTTGGAAAAATCGGCGGCGAGAACCGACGGAGAGATGATCAACATGTTCGTTTTCCTACCTTTTCGAATTGTTTCGGTCGGGGCGACCTTTGACGAATTTCGTCTGCTTGGCATACCATGAAAGGGAAGACCCATGTCGGGCGGTCGGACGGGACTTTTAAGAGGCTTGGACGTGTGCAGAGAATATCCGCCCGCTCGGCATTTTGTTTTTTATATGGGGCACCGCCCCATGCCCTGTTTAAGAAACTTTTTGAAAAAAGTTTCTTAAAAATCTTCAAAAACTTTCAAAACTAATTTCAGTAGAGTTTTTTGAAATTCTTAAAAACTTTTTTTTAAAAAAGTTTTTGAGTGGGGTTTGGGGCGGAGCCCCACAATCACGCCTCCTGTTCGAGTAAGCAAACGGCGTGGGCGGCAATGCCGAGGCGTTCGCCGGAAAAGCCGAGTCCCTCCTCTGTGGTGGCTTTTACGCTGACACAGGACACATCCACGCCGAGGGTACGGGCGATATTGGCACGCATGGCGGGGATATGGGGAGCAAGCTTAGGGGCTTGGGCGATGACGGTAGCATCCACGTTGCCCACCCGATAGCCGTGAGCGGCAAGATGGGTCTTGACACGATGGAGCAGTATCAAACTGTCGGCACCCTTGTATTGAGGATCATTGTCGGGAAAAAGCTTGCCGATGTCTCCCAATGCCGCCGCACCCAGCAGGGCATCGGAGATGGCATGGAGCAGGACATCCGCATCGGAATGCCCGAGCAAGCCTGTTTCATGAGGGATATCTACGCCGCCCAAGATCAGACGGCGCCCCTCCACCAAGCGGTGGACATCATATCCGTGACCGATCCGTATCATAGCTCCTCCTCCAACCGTTTGCGGTCGGCAAGGATCGCCTCGGCGATGCAGAGCTCGTCACGGGTGGTGATCTTGATATTTTGTGCACCGCATTCCACAAGGCGGACGGGGTGCTTGATAAACTCCACAAGGGAATTGTCATCGGTCGCCTCAAAGCCCTTTTTGAAGGCAGTATATGCCGCCGCACGGTAGAGCTTGGTCTTAAAGACCTGCGGTGTCTGCGCCAGCCAGACCGTGTTGCGGTCGGCGGTCGAGTCGATAAAGCCCTTGCTGTCGGCGATCTTTACGGTGTCGGTCGCACGGTGTGCCGCTGTTGCCGCCTTGTATTTGTAGGCGGTTCGGCAGACCACCTCAATTTGGTCTGGTGTGGTCAGACAGCGTGCGCCGTCGGCAATGGCGACATATTTGGATTTTTCATGGACGGCATCCAGCCCTTTCATGACCGACATCTGCCGTGTTTCACCGCCTTGGATGATCTTTGTTACCTTGTCGAAGCTGTATTCCCGACAGAGCCGCTCCCATGTGGGGATCTCATGACGGCGGGCAACAATGATGATCTCGTGGATACACTCGGTCATCTGATAGGCACGGACGGTATGCACCAATACAGGGTCTCCGCAAAGCTGGGTCATCTGCTTAGTGGTCTCACCGCCGAAGCGCTCCGAAAGACCTGCCGCCGCAATGATGGCGGAGGTGAAATTTTTCGGATGAGGAGAACCGGAGATCGCACGAAGCACCCCGGCTATTTTTTTTACACACATTTCTATTTCTCCCTTTTGTTTTTGGAAGTTTTTGAAATTCTTAAAAACTTTTTTCAAAAAGTTTTTAAGCGGGGTATGGGGCAGTGCCCCATATCCATTTAATTATTCTTTTCAATCTCGGCAAGCATTGCCACACGGGTCACGTGGTTGCCGTTGTTCAGATACTCGGCACCGAGAAAGGCATCCACAAGCTCCAGTGCAAGACCGGCGCCCACCACACGCTCGCCGAAGCAGAGCATGTTGGCATCGTTGTGCTCACGGGTCAGCCGTGCGGAGAAGGTATCGGAGCAGCAAGCGGCACGGATCCCCTTATGCTTGTTTGCCGCCATCGACATTCCGATTCCCGTACCGCAGATCAAAATTCCCAAAGCGCACTCGCCCGAAAGAATTTTCTCACAGGCGGCATGGGCGAACAGAGGGTAGTGACAGCTGTCGGCAGAGTTAGTTCCCACATCAACGACCTCATAGCCCTTGGCGGCAATGTGCTCCTTTACCAGATTCTTGATAGCAAAGCCTGCGTGGTCGCATCCGATAACGATTTTCATAATGTTTATTCCTTTTCTTATTTAGTATGGTCTTTGTTCAGTTGTTCCATGCGTGTCCGCTCTGCTTGAGACGGGCGCAGATAGGTAACGGTCAGCCCCGCATCGGTCGTGCTTTGTTCTCTGCGGAATTGCCGCAGGGCGACCTGCGCTACCGAGTACGCCGATTGATGACGCAAACGGTTTGGAATGGGACGAACTTGGGTCTTTTTCAATTCGGATAGGGTAATGTCGTATCCGTCGCCGCAAAAGGCAATTGACTCTCCGTAGCCTGACAGAAGCTCATCCAGTTCAGCAAGGGAAAGGGCGGTGTCATCGGTCAGACGGGTAAAGGCTTCGCCGTCCGAGCGAAACAGTGCCGTATAGACCTGAGAGCGGCGGGCATTCATAACAGGACAGACAAGCCCGACAAGATGCCGCAGATTTTCGGCGATCGCCTCCAAGGTCGAAACACCGACACAGGGGGTTTTTGAATCAAAGGCAAGCCCCTTCAGGGTCGCCGCTCCGATCCGCACCCCCGTAAAGGAGCCGGGTCCCGCAGTGACGGCGAACAGGTCGATGTCGGCGGGAGTCAGCTCAAAGGAGTGCAGAACCGTTTCCACCATAGGAAGCAGCGTTTGACTGTGGGTATTTCCGTTATTCAGCGTATATTCCGCCAACAGCCGTTCGTCCTCGCACAGCGCAACGGAAGCAACGGCGGCGGAGCTGTCAAGAGCAAGTATTTTCATAGTCTCTCCGTTTCATGTTCTCCGACAAGTGAGATGACGATCTTTCGGCTGTCGGGCTCCTCGGGGGAATCCTTGGTCAGCTCGACCCGCAGATAGCGATCGGGCAGGGCATACTCGATATGCTCGCTCCACTCCACAAGGCAAATGCCGTCTCGATCCCAGTAATCGAAAAATCCGATGGAATACAGGTCATCCTCGCTTTCGATGCGGTACATGTCGAAATGAAAGACCGAGCGATGTGCCGAGCGGTATTCATGCACCAAGGAAAAGGTGGGGGATTTGACACGGGCATCGGGAGCAAGTGCGGCAGTAAACCCTCGCACAAAGGCGGTCTTTCCAACGCCCAAGTCACCGTACAGTGCCACAAAGGAGGGGAGGGCGGGCTCCCGAAGCAGCCAATCGGCAAGCTGCCGTCCAAGCTGTTCGGTCTCGCCTGCGGAGGCGGTTTGACAGGTCAGGGGTAGGGTCATATCAGAACAGCCCCGTGATGGTTCCGTCGTCGTCAATGTCGATAGAATATGCCGCCGGCTTCTTGGGAAGTCCGGGCATGGTCATGATGGCACCTGTCAGCACCACCACAAAGCCGGCACCGGCAGACAGCTTGATCTCTCTTACGGTCAACGTAAAGCCAGTGGGACGACCGAGCTTTGCCGCATCGTCGGACAGGGAATATTGGGTCTTGGCAACGCAGATGGGGAGCCTTGCATAAGCGGGATCCAGCGCCTCGATCTCCGCAAGTGCCTTGGCGGCGGAGGCATCGAATTTGACGCTGTCGGCACCGTAAATCTTGGTTGCCACGGCTTCGATCTTTTCCTTAATGGACAGCTCGTCCTCATACATGAAGGTAAAGTTCTTCGGCTTCTCGCAGGCTTCGATGACCTTTTTGGCAAGCTCCAAGCCGCCCTCACCGCCTTTGGCAAAGACCTCGGACAGGGCAAAATCCGCTCCCTTGATACGGCAGATCTCTCGAATATATTCCAGCTCGGCATCGGTATCGGTTCCAAAGCGGTTGATGGCAACCACCACAGGCAGACCGAATTTCCGCAGATTGTCGATGTGAGCTTCCAAATTGACAGCCCCCTTCTTCAGAGCTTCCACATTCTCGGCACCAAGGTCAGCCTTGGCAACGCCGCCGTTGTATTTCAGCGCACGGACTGTGGCAACCAGTACCACCGCATCGGGAGTCAGACCCGCCTTGCGGCACTTGATATCTAAGAATTTCTCGGCACCCAAGTCTGCACCGAAGCCCGCCTCGGTGATGGCGTAATCCGCCAGCTTCAGCGCAAGCTTGGTGGCACGAACCGAGTTGCAGCCGTGGGCGATATTGGCAAAAGGACCGCCGTGGATGAGGGCGGGGGTGTTTTCCACCGTTTGTACCAAATTGGGCTTGATGGCGTCCTTCAAAAGGACGGTCATGGCACCGTTTGCTTGCAGGTCACGGCAGTAAACGGGCTTTCCGTCATAGGTGTACGCCACCAAAATGTTGCCCAGCCGCTCCTTCAGATCGGACAGGTTCTCGGCAAGGCAGAGGATCGCCATGATCTCACTTGCCACGGTAATCATAAAATGATCCTGACGGGGAATACCGTCTACCTTACTGCCCAGTCCTACGGTGATGTTACGAAGCGCACGGTCGTTGGTATCGGTGACACGGGAAAACAGAATGCGCCGCTGATCGATACCAAGCTCATTGCCCTGTTGCAGATGATTGTCGATGATGGCGCAAAGCAGATTGTTTGCGGCGGTGATAGCGTGAAAGTCGCCGGTAAAGTGCAGGTTGATATCATCCATCGGCACGACCTGGGCGTATCCGCCGCCTGCGGCACCGCCCTTGACGCCGAAAACGGGTCCCAAGGAGGGCTCACGGAGGGCGATGATGGCATTTTTGCCCAGCTTGCTCATCGCCATGCCGAGACCGACCGTCGTGGTGGTCTTTCCCTCGCCCGCAGGGGTGGGGTTAATGGCGGTGACTAAGATCAGCTTTCCGTTTTTGCGGTTGGCGGTACGGGTCAGAAAATCATCGTTGATCTTTGCCTTATACTTACCGTACAGCTCCAATTCGTCATCCTCGATGCCGAGTTTTTTGGCAATTTCGGTAATGGGAAGCATATTCGCTTCTCTTGCAATTTCAATATCGGTCTTCATAACAAACTCCTTTGTATGATAATATAAAAACATTTTCAATATAAGTATACCATAAATTCGCTTTGCTGTAAAGGGGAAAAGCGAATATTTTGCGGAATATTCTCGAAGGAGCCGTTATTTCGAGGGGATAGCTTTTTTTGCGGACAGGCACTTGCGGAGCTTGCAGACGGCGAGGTATACGCCAAGGAAGCAGAGGACGGCAAGTGCGGCTCCCGCCGTGTCCAGCAGAACATCCGACCACTGACAGGATCGCCCTGCGGAGAAGCGCTGAATGGTCTCGTCGATCATGGCAAGCAGGGTGCAAATGGGGATCGAAAGCAGCGCCAAGAGCAGGGAACGCTTGCGCCCGTTGCGGGTCAGAATGCCGAAGCAGAGCAGATCGGCACAGATGAGCAGAGAAAGGGCGGCAAACTCGATAAAGTGGGCACTGTTGCGGACGGTCTTTTCGGAGATCGGCTTCTCAATCCCTACACTTTGCGCCACCTCATTAACAATCGTATGTACCTTGCCGCTTTGCTCGGAGGATTCGGTACCGCTTTGCAGGGAGTTGCCGAAAATAAAGCAGAGCCACAGAACGGTCAGCAACGGGCAAAGACCGTAGCGGATGATAGGTAGAAAAAGGGACTTGAAGCGATTCATGGGATTCCTCCTTGGATTTTTGAAAAAGGTATTGCAATTTTGCAAAAACTGTGATACAATAAATAGCGTTGATACGATATAATTTCATATGCCTGCATAGTTAAATGGATATAATAACCCCCTCCTAAGGGGTAGTTATGGGTTCGATTCCCGTTGCGGGTGCCAAAATCCCTCTGCCCTCTTGGGCAGAGGGATTTTGGTATCCGCCGGAATTGCGCATTTCCGCAAACGTAGTGAAGCGGAATTGGGTTCGCATATCCCGCCCGAAGATCGACAAGCTCGCTTGTCAGGCGTAGGGCGAGGATATTCTCGCCAAAGGCGAGATTCCCGTTGTTTGCAAAAAATCAAGCTATCTGTGATTTTGTTAGGAAATCATTCACGTGCGAATTTTGGCTGAAGCATGAATCGTCCGTTTGCCGAACGGATGAGCAATAATACGACACTTATTATATCACAGATCATCGCATTTTGCAAGAGCTTGTATGAATTTGAATGTTTTTCAAACAAGAGATGTTGTGGCAAGAAAGGTTCGTTTTGTAAACCTTTTGGTTCGGTTTTGCGGTTGACAAACCAAACGCTTTGCGGTACAATGATGCTATCTTAATCTTAATAAAAAAAGGAGACGATCATGACACGCAGAGAAATCGCACTGAAGTATTTTGATGAAAATCGGGACTTTATGCAGTACACCGTTCAAAACGGGATCGAGCGGTATCGCAAGGGAACTGCGACCCTTACTCTGACCGATCGGGAGGGTGCCCCCATTCCCCATGCGGTGATCCGAGCCAAGCAAAAGACACACGAATTTAAGTACGGTGCTAACATTTTTATGCTGGATGAGTTCGAAAACCAAACCAAGAATCAGCTGTACAAGGAAAAATTCAGCGGCTTGTTTAATCTGGCGACCCTTCCGTTTTATTGGAACACCTTGGAGCCCGAGCAGGGAAAGCCACGCTATGGGGCAGATAGTCCGAAAATCTACCGCAGACCTGCTACCGATCCGTGCGTGGAGTTTTGTCTGGCAAACGGGATCGAGCCGAAGCTCCACTGTCTGAATTACGACAATTTTTCGCCCGATTGGGTGAAGGATGTGGATGTGGATACTCATAAGCGGCTTTTGGAGAAGCGTATGCGGGAGCTGGCGGAGCGGTATGCCGATGTGATCCCCTCTTGGGAGGTGACCAACGAGACCTTCAAAACGCTGGGCAATTACTATCAGACCAAATTTTACAAGGAGCCTGATTTTGTGGAATGGAGCTTCCGCACGGCGGACAAGTATCTGCCAAACAATCGGCTCATCATCAATGACTATTTCGTTTTTGATCCCAAGCAGTATCGGGAGTACCGCAGTCCGTATTTTATGCAGATCGAGCGGTTGCTCTACAAGGGCATTGCTCACTTGGATTCCATCGGTATGCAGTTCCACAGCTTTTTCCCAAAGGAAAAGGAGGATTGGGTGGCGAAGTACCGCTATGACCCCGTGTATCTCTATGAGGTGATGGATCTGTATGCGACCTTGGGCAAAAAGCTTCAGATCACCGAAATGACCATTCCCGCCTTTTCGAACAGTGAGGAAGATGAGGCGGTGCAGGCGGAGCTTGTGCGGAATCTGTACTCGGTGTTCTTTAGTCACCCTGCCATGGAGGCGGCAATCTACTGGAATCTGGTGGACGGTTACGCATGGAAGGCGGAGCCGGGCGACATGAGCGTGGGCGAAAATGTATATTACGGAGGACTTTTGCGCTTCGATCTGAGCGAAAAGCCCGCCTATCGGGTGCTGAAGGAGCTGTTTACCAAAGAATGGCATACCGAGACCGAATGTGCCACCGCCGAGAACGGAACGGCAGGATTCCGAGGCTTTTTCGGCACATACGATTTGGAGATTACTGCCGATGGTAAGACCGTTATCAAGGAAATTTCTTTGCGCTCTGACAAAAATAATGTCAATACACTGGTGATCGAATAAACAAGCGAACCGCCTTTGAGACACGTGCCCCCTGTCGGCTTGACAGGGGGCACGTTGAATTTTGAGGGTCAGGCAAAGTTGATCAGTAGCATGGCCCCGAACGCAATACAGACCCCCAATACACAGCGGGGAGTGATCCGTTCCTTAAAGAATATATGGGACATAAACAGCGAAGCGATGATCGCGCCACCCTGTGTGAGAGGATACAGCTTGACCGAGTCGAGATGGGCGGCGGCAAGCGTCTTAAAATAGGAATGCAGAAATAGGCAAACCGCCATCACGATGATGTATCCGATCACCGACCGGAGCCTGCCTGCTTTCAAGATAGACACCTCATCCGGTGCGGTTCTTTTCTTCTTGTACACAAGGCATCCGTACAAGATAAGCAAAACAAGAGAGGAGACCACAAAGCTGTAAAATTGAAATACTGGAACAGAGCTGTCCGGAAAATTCTTCACGAACAGCTTTTGTGAAAGATCCGCAGTACCGTTGGCAAGGCCGCATAAGAACAGAAGCAGGACCGCTCCCACGGATAACTTGTTCTTCAGAGACGTGTTATAGGTGCTGATGATGTAGACCGCTACCACAAGCAACAGGATGCCGAGCAGTTGAAAAGCGGAAAGGGCTTCCTGGTATAGGACCACGCTGAAAAAGATTGGTACAAGGCTTCCCAACAGCAGGCATACTTCTACCATCATGTACGCACCACATCGGACGGACAGCATCCAGCAAATGACGAACACGGCACCGGATATGCCCGAAAGAAATGCCGTGCCAAGCTCGGCGGCGGAAACGGCAAAGGCGTCTATGCCGCTGGATACCGTGGTCAGAGCGCCGCCAATGAGGACGCAGAGTACCATTCGCAGGAGATTGATCCATACCGTGTCCGACAGGCCTGTTGCGATGTGAGATGCTTTTTTGCCGCAAAAGCCCTTGGTCGCCCCGCAGACCAGCACCAAAGCGAGGTGAAGATAGCCGATCATAGCGATACCCACCGATGTTGCTGGGCCGAATCAAGGATCGCGTCAATGACTCGCTGCCCCTGCGCGCCGTCGGACAGTGTGGGGAAGATTGCGTCTCTTTCTCCCTTGATCGCGTTGACAAAGCCCTGGGCCTGCGACAGATAAAATTCCTTAGGGACTGCGATCTCTTTGGTCTCAAAGGTCTTCGGATCTCCCTCTCCCGTACAAAGAATAATGGAATCGGGAACCTGCTTGTTCAGTAAAAAGCTGATGCTTCCCTTGGTTCCGTACACATCGTACCGGATAGTATTTTTATGCCCGATGGCGGAGCGGGTGACGTGGAAGGTTCCTACCGCTCCGCTTTGGAAACGGGCAAGGAAGAAGCAAATGTCATCGGTCTCTACGGGAGCCGTGGCACGGCCGTCAAGCGTTTTTCGCTCTTTTATCGTGGTTTCCGTTATGGCGCAAAGCTCACGGATCTCGCCCGCCAGTATCTGTGCTAAATCCACAAGGTGTACGCCAAGATCCCCCGCTACGCCCGATGCAGCATATTCTTTGACAAATCTCCATTCCAGGCGTCTGTCCTCCCAAAAGGCGCTGTCCTTGGCATAGGTGATGTTCAAGCCAACAACGTCACCGATGATACGATCCTTCATCAAATGCAACGCGTATCGGACGGCAGGCATAAAGCGGTAGGTAAAGCTCGTCATTCCGAAGGCCGCACTTGTCCTTTCCGCCTCTGTGATCGCTATCGCTTCCCGGTAATTCATGGCCACTGGCTTTTCTAGATTCAGATATTTTCCCGCGTTTAGGACGGCAATCGCCATTTCAGCGTGGAGATAGTTGGGTGTACAGACCTCCACCGCTTCTACGTTAGCGTCCGCGATCAAGGCTCTGTAATCCGTATAGCATTGCTCCTTGGAAAGGCCTGCCAGCTCTCTCGCCTCCTCCAATCTCGCCGGGTCAATATCGCAAAGCGCCACGACATCCGCGTCTGCGCATTGAAGCATTTCTCTGAGGTGCCTGCCCTTGCCGATTCCTCCGACACCGATGATGCCGATTTTTACTTTTTTCATAACTTGTATTCCTCCGTATTTATTAATTTTTATTAAAGTGTTGGGTGAATTTCATCGCTGTGATCCTGGATGCGGATATTCTCCAGCGGGACGGGATGATGTCCGAAGGCGTGAGCCGGTCCGTTGATTGGTCGGGCCCATTTCACCGCGTTGATAAGAATACGGCGAACGTCCTCTCTGTAATAGGTGGGATATGCCTCGTGCCCGGGACGGAAATAAAAGATCTTTCCCTTGCCTCGGTAGAAGCAACAGCCCGAACGAAAGACCTCGCCTCCCGAGAACCAGCTGATAAAGACCAGCTCGTCGGGCGTGGGAATATCAAATCGCTCCCCGTAGGTTTCCTCCTCCTCAAACTCCAGATAAGCGGGTAGGCCCTCGGCAATGGGATGCCCCTGCTCGATGACCCAAAGACGTTCCTTTTCATCGTTTTCCCGCCAGCGGGAGCGGCATACTGTCCCCATCAGTCGGACGAATGGCTTGCACAGATGCGCTGAATGGAGAACCAAAAAGCCCATTCCGTCCAGCACCCGTTGCTGAACACGCGTCGCAATCTCGTCGGGGAGCTCCCCGTGCCGATGATGCGCCCAAACGATCAAAACATCAGTTTGGGCGAGCGCCTCCTCGCTCAATCCGAATTCCTCCATATCCATCGTTGCCGTAGAAACCGTTAAGTCGGGATCGGTAGATAAACCCTCGGCAATGGTCGTATGGATTCCACGCGGATAGATCGCGGCGATTGCTTCGCTGACCTGCTCATGATAATTTTCATTCCATACCAACACCCGTATTTTGCTCATTGTCCCACCTTTACCTTTTCCTCAATCTTTTTTAAGTAGTGTAGCGCCTCCGCGATCCCTTCCTCCTGCTTTGCGTCGCGGATCTCCCGCTCGATCGTGATAAAGCGGTCGTATCCTTGACGGTACAGTAGGTCGAATATCCGCTCAAAATCAACCAGCCCCGTCCCGACAGGGACCTCTTTTCCTCTGGAATGTGGCATCGTGGGCGGCATGGCGTCTTTGGCGTGGACATTTCTGACATAAGAGCCAATCGTGTACATGGCGTCCACCGGATTTCCGTAGCCGTAAATGATGAAATTGGCGGTATCCAGATTTACGTAAAGATTGTCCAAGCCGCAATCGCTGATGAGGTTCAGAAGCGCGATGGGCGATTCCATCCCCGTCTCAAACAGCAGATTACAGCCAGCCTCCTTGAGGCGTGTGCCCAGCAGTGCCACGGCAGCGCGCATCAGAGAATATCCGCTGTCGTGGGTGTGATTGGGTAGAAATCCGGCATGGATGACCATATCGGTCACCCCCAGTCTTTGCAAAAAGGGAATGGCCGAAAGCAGATACTTGATGCGGTCAGCCCCGAAAATCGGGGAGTTGATTCCCGCAAGGATCAGATCGAATTGATTATCCCAAAGATTGTTCCGGTCGTAATATCCGCAAAACATCGCCGATAGCTCAATGCCAGCGGCTTCGGCGGCGTCTCGGATGACGTCGGCATGGGATAGCTCATAGACAGCCGGCTTGTAAATAAGCTGACAGGAATCCATGCCCATTGAGCGAAGCCCCTCAAATTTTTCCCGGCAGGCGGTGGAAAGCTCACACCCCTCTTCCAGCCGTACTAATGTTCCGTAACGCATGATCATGCCTCCTCGTTTTTTGATCATTATACCATGACGCTAGCGAAAAGACAAGGGAGTTTTTGATTGTCTTTCTGTATGATTCGATTTTTTTGAAAACCGTATTGACAAGGAAGCATCGGTTTGCTATAATAAAAAATAGCAAAAAAAGATGATTTTAAAGGAGTGTGACCGATGAAGCAGCAAGAGCTGGAGTTTCTTTTGCACAGCGATATTGAACCCAAGCGGATCAATTGCAATTATTTTCGATTTTCTCCGGGAAACGTGGTGGATTATTCGACGCGAGGCAGGGAAAGAAATATCATCCATTTCATGCTTCGGGGCAAGCGGGGGTATATATATCACGGAAAGCGCCAGGTATTTGAGGAATATACGGTGGTTTTTATTCCCGACGGAACGAATTACGTGACAAGAGCCGAGGAGTCTTGCGAGGGCGTAACGCTTCTGTTTTCTTTACAGCCGGAGTTACTGGAGGGGATCCCGCGGACGGTATATCAGATCAGAACCTATACGAAAAGCGAGATAGAAACCAAATTTTTTGATCTGTATCATTTGTGTAATACCATGCCCACCCAGCGGCTCAGACAGAAAATTTTGGCGCTGGAGATCCTTTATGCCTTTCTCTGGGAGCTGATGACTCCTGCTTCCACGACCAGGCTCATCGCACCCGCTCTTGCCTATATCGCGGAGCACTACAAGGAAAATTGCCCGGTCGCCCAATATGCCCGTGTGTGCAATCTGAGCGAGAGCTATTTCAGAAAAAAATTTTTGGAAACAACGGGAATGTCCCCCATCGCATACAGAAATCGCCTGCGATTTCACGAGGCGCGCAGACTGTACCAGAGTGGGCATACCATGAGCGCTATCGCCGAGAAGATCGGCTTTTGCGACGAGAATTATTTGTCTAGGTTGTATAAGAGGGTATATCAAAAAAGCCTGAAGGACGATAGTCGATTCATATAAGACCAAAAAACAAAAGCCCCAGGAGCGGACGCTTGAAAACGCCTTCAAGGTCGCACAAGGGGCTTTTATTCACGGTATCGTTGTATGCTATGTCACGCTTGCCTCGTTGTCGGTCATACCCGTCCGCAGGCTTTTATTTTCCGGCCTCCCGACGGGCTTTCATCATGGCTTTCATGCGAAGCTCGGTATTCAGGATCTTTTTTCTTAGACGGATGGATTTGGGGGTGACCTCGATCAGCTCGTCATCGGTGATAAACTCGATTGCTTCCTCCAAACTGAAGATCACGGGCGGGGTCAGCAACAGCTTTTCGTCGGCACCTGCGGAGCGGATGGCGGTCAGCTGCTTTTTCTTACAGGGGTTCACGGCAATGTCGTCGTTCTTGGGGTTCTCTCCCACGATCATGCCCTCATAGACAGGGGTCTGCGGCCCTACGAACAGGTTGCCACGCTCTTGGGTGTTATACAGTCCGTAACGGGTCGTTTCTCCCGTTTCGGATGCCACAAGGGAACCGGTAAAGCGCATGATGACCTCTCCGCGGTAGGGCTGATAGCCGTCAAACAGGGTGTTCATAATGCCCTCGCCACGGGTGGCGGTCAGAAATTCGGAGCGGTAGCCGAACAGACAGCGGGAGGGAATGGAATATTCGATCCGCATGCGGTTTCCCACAGGGTTCATTTCCAGCAGGTCGCCCTTTCTCTGTCCCAGTTTTTCTACCACGGCGCCCACGTATTCGGAGGGAACGTCCAAGGTCACATGCTCCATTGGCTCACACTTGACGCCGTCGATCTCCTTAAAGAGCACGCGGGGATTGGAGCAGGTCATTTCGTAGCCCTCACGGCGCATGGTCTCGATGAGGATGGACAGGTGCATCTCGCCTCTGCCCGCCACCTTGAATTCCTCGGTGGTCTCGCCGTCCTCTACACGGAGGGAAACATCCTTGAGCAGTTCCTTGTACAGACGGTCACGAAGCTGACGGGAGGTGACAAATTTCCCCTCCTTACCGGCAAAGGGGCTGTCATTGACCGAGAAGGTCATTTCAAGAGTCGGCTCGCTGACCTTTACAAATTCCAAGGGCTCGGGAGCATTTAGCCCGGTGATGGTATCACCGATGGTAATATCCTCGGCACCCGAGAAGCAGACGATATCGCCCATTTTTGCCGTCTCGGCGGGAACACGGGCAAGACCGTCGATTTGATACAGCGAGACGATGCGTGTCCGTTTGGGAGCGTGATTGCCGTGATAGTTGCAAACATAGGCATCCTGTCCCGCACGGATCGAGCCTCTCTCGATCCGTCCGATGCCGATGCGTCCCACATAGTCGCTGTAATCAATGGAGGAGACCAGTAGCTGAAGCTCTCCCTCCTCGTCTCCCTCGGGGGCGGGCATGTAGCTTAGGATCTTTTCAAACAGAGGGGTCAGGTCGGTTCCCGCAATATCGGGATCCTCAGTGGCGGTGCCCGCTCTGCCCGAACAGTACAGCATGGGGCTGTCCAACTGCTCATCGGAGGCGTTCAGGTCGATCAGAAGCTCCAAAATTTCGTCCTCTACCTCGCCAAGTCTCGCATCTGGCTTGTCGATCTTGTTGATGACGATGATGACACGGTGATTCAGCTCCAAAGCCCGTTGCAAAACAAAGCGGGTCTGTGGCATGGGGCCCTCGGCGGCATCGACCAGCAGCAGAACGCCGTTGACCATTTTCAAGATCCGCTCCACCTCTCCGCCGAAGTCGGCGTGTCCGGGGGTATCAACAATGTTGATCTTTACATCCTTGTAATGAACGGCGGTATTTTTCGCCAAAATGGTAATGCCTCGTTCCTTTTCCAGGTCGCCCGAGTCCATGACACGGGTCACAGTCTCCTGCTTTTCTCGGTAAATGCCTCCTTGCTTGAGCATTTCATCGACCAAGGTGGTCTTGCCGTGGTCAACGTGGGCAATAATGGCAACATTTCGTAAATCGGTTCGAATCACTTTTTTTCTCCTTTTTGCGCAGATCGGTTTCTTTTTTCTCACAATTTATTATTATACCACATTTTTTTCTTAGAATAAAGATGAGAAACGACGATTTTTCAAAGTCTTGTAAAAAAGATGTTGTGCATTTTCGCAAAAAAGAGGGAGAAAGATAGGATCGTGTCACGGATTTTTGTTGACAGGGTGGAAAAGATGTGGTATAATAATAAGTCGAGAACGACAAAAGGAGCGGCTATGAGACAAAAAGAGACAGAAAAAATCATGCGGACGGCGGCGTTGTTGATCTTTGATCTGGACGGAACCCTTGCCGATACGCTGGAGGGCATTCGGGACGGCGTGAATCTTGCCATGGAGCGATACGGATACCCACGGCGGAGCACGGAGGAGGTTCGGTGCGCTATCGGAAACGGAGCGAGGGAGCTGATCCGCCGTTCCATGCCCAAGGAGGCGGCAAGGGATACCGAGCTTGTCGGGCGGGTATTTGCCGACTACGACCGTCTGTATGAGCAGACCTTCCGCCATTCCCATGTATATGAGGGTATGGCAGAGACCTTGGCTGTGCTGAAGGAGCGGGGATACCTCTTGGCGGTGCTGTCCAACAAGCAGGATGCCTATGTGAAAGATCTGGCGGCGGAGCTGTTCGACAGGGAGCTGTTCTGCTTGGTGGCGGGTCAGACCGATCTGCCCAAAAAGCCCGACCCCGCCGTGCCGCTTCGTATGGCTCAGAGCCTTGGGCTGGCACCCGAGCAGTGCGTTATGATCGGAGACAGTGAGGTGGATATCCGCACGGCGAAGAATGCGGGCATGCGGAGCGTGGGCTGTCTGTGGGGCTATCGGAGCCGAGAGGCGATTTTGGCAGAGAATGCCGATGTGACCGTCTCAAAGCCTCTGGATTTGCTGTCGGTATTTCCCGCACGGTAAGGCGACCGCAAGTATTTGGAAAAATGCGAAATCCGCTTGACAGAAGCGGCGCAATGTGATATCATAAAAAGAGAAAAACAGTTGGGCTTTTGCCCGACGAGAGAGTCATAAAGGAGAAGAACGTGAAGGTCGGATTTGTTTCCCTCGGCTGTCCCAAAAATCAGCTGGATACCGAGGTCATGCTGTATGAGGTCGCCACAGCGGGATACGAGATCACCCCCGACGAGACCGAGGCGGATGTGGTAATCATCAACACCTGCGGATTCATTGAAAGTGCTAAAAAGGAATCCATTGAGAATATATTGGATATAGCGTGGCTGAAAAAACACCGCAGTCTGCGTGCCATCGTGGTGACGGGCTGTCTCGCCGAACGGTATCGGGAGGAGCTTTTGACCGAGCTGCCCGAGGTAGATGCCGTTCTCGGCGTGGGGAGCATTCACAACATCGTGGAAGCCATTGAGGCGGTGACGGTGAAGAAAAAGAAGGGCTCCAAGCGGAAATATACCTCCTTTGAGGATAAGGAAACGGTGCGCCTTGGCGGCGACCGTATTCTGACCACGCCCGAATATACGGCGTATCTGAAGATCGCCGAGGGGTGTGACAATCGGTGTGCCTACTGTGCTATCCCCTCCATTCGGGGAAGATTCCGAAGCCGTCCTATGGAGGACTTGGTTGCCGAGGCGAAGCAGTTGGAGGCACTCGGCGTTCGGGAGCTGAACATCGTGGCACAGGACATTACCCGCTACGGACAGGATCTGTACGGCTCTTACCGCTTGGCGGAGCTGTTGCACAGATTGACAGAGGAAACCACGATCCCTTGGATTCGTTTGCTGTACTGCTATCCTGACAAGATCACGCCCGAGCTTGTGGCGGAGATGCGGGATAACCCCAGAATCTTGAAGTATATCGACCTGCCCATGCAGCACATCAGCGACTCAGTGCTGAAGGCAATGAACCGCCACGGAGACGGAGCAATGATCCGAGAGGTGGTGGAGACCCTTCGCAGAGAAATTCCGGGTATCGTCATTCGAACCACCTTCATTACGGGCTTTCCGGGTGAGACCGAGGAAGACTTTGAGGAGCTGTGCGAGTTCGTCAAGGAAATGAAGTTTGAACGAGTGGGCGTGTTCCCCTATTCGAGAGAGGAGGGAACTGCCGCCTATGATCTGCCCGACCAGATCGACGAGCAGGTAAAGCAGGACAGAGCCGATCTTGTTATGCAGGAGCAGATGGACATTCACGAGGCGTACAATGCCTCTCAGATCGGAAAGACGGTGACGGTGCTGTGTGAGGATTACGACCCTGTGGGGCAGATCCATTTTGGCAGAAGTGCTTCCGACGCCCCCGAGATCGACGGAAAGGTATATTTCCGCTCCGAGCGGCGGATCGCACCGGGTTCCTTCGTGCAGGTGAAGCTCCGTGAGGTGTTGGATTATGACCTGATGGGCAGAGCGATTCTCAATGAACAATCATAAGGAGTGATGCGGATATGAAAATGAATTTACCCAATAAGCTGACGGTTCTCCGTCTTTGCTTGGTTCCCGTTTTGCTGATCGTGGGCATGCTGCCCGACCGTATTTTGCCGTTTTATCTGTCGTGTTTGATCTGTGCGGTGCTGTTTATCTGCACGGCAGTGACCGACATGCTGGACGGAAAAATCGCCAGAAGCCGCAATCTCATTACCGATTTCGGGAAATTTATGGACCCGATTGCCGATAAATTTATGGTGATCGGTGCGATGTTTGTAATTTTGTATAAGTTCAGCAATCTCCGCTTGTTGATGATCTTTACCCTGCTTGTGGTGGTGTTCCGTGAGCTGGCTGTGACCTCCATGCGCCTTGTGGTATCCACGGGACAAAATATCGTGATCGCCGCCAATATGCTTGGTAAGATCAAGACCGTCTCCCAGATCGTGGCGATCTCGACCGTGTTCTTGGAGCCGGTGGTTCAGCTGGTGACAAAATGGATCGCCGAGGCGGTGACGGGAAAAGACCTTTTGTGGCGTACCGATATCGTGCCGCTGACGTGGGCGTCGCTCCTGTTCTGCGTGGTCATGACCGTCTGGTCAGGGATGAATTACATCAAAGCCTATTGGAAGTATTTAGATCCTGAGAAGTGATTGGTGTTCCTTTTCTTTTAAAAAAGAAAAGGAACCAAAAGAAAACTGAATAAATATTTATAGACAAACGGCAGAGAAAACTATCTCTGCCGTTTGTTTTCCAATAAGCATATTTGCAAAAAGAATACAATCTTTTTTATTTTTCTTCAAAACAATCTTGTGTAGCTTCAATTGCGGGTATTTCTTCCATGTATACGACGTAATCTTTTGGCTTGGGTGATTTCGAAAAACCAATAAGTGAAAAAAGCATGCTGAATGTATTTCGAAGCGATACATACGGGGGTAAAACATAATTAAAAAAGTAATATGGGAAATCGGCTTCCCGATAATGCTCGTATAATTCTGCAAAAATAATAAGACCGTGGATTATTGGAACAAAAATGAATAAAATCCATCCGATACACCCATAAATTAGAGGCAAAATTATATAGGTACCATTCACTTCGACAGAGATATCTTCCTTTGTGGGGAACAGATGAAAACGAAAACCGCAAAACGACCAAATATAGGTAGTCAAAGATAGTGCCGCATATAAAACAAAAAGAATCGGCACTAACAAAGCAAGTACAACATATAACAAAAAAATGAGCGGCCAAGAGATAAAGTAAAGTATGAATTGTGTAGCGTGCAGGGCATTTTGGCTCTCATTATGAACAACGGAATGCAAGGCTTTTACGGGCAACAGAACAACAGAAAACAAAAACGTAGCTACACTGAATAACGCAACAAATAAAAAACTGCTCAACACCCAAGGGATCATTAAAATTCCCAACAAAATAGCAAATCCAACGGGCATCGCTTTGTATTTTTTGAATTGAAATGCCTCCTGAAGAAGAACACTCATTTTTTGCAGATAGTCAATTTCAAATAGATTTCTCATAGATTCCTCCAAAGTTGTTGATTGTGTTATAATATATACCTTAATTTGTTTTTGATTGCTGAATAGTTAGTGCTGAGAGCGTTGCTAAAAACAGCTCGCAAATGTTTTATTGATTGCTTTCATACAATACTTCCTTCCCAAAAATAAAAAGTGTGCCTCAATGAGAGACACACTGAAAAGAATGTAACTCTCATTGTTGTCACACAATTTCATTACCCTTAGAGAGCATATTGAAAAAGAGAGAAACATCTTTTGCCAAGATATAGTTTCCCCAAGGGTAATCAATATATGAAATTGTGTGACGAGAGCATTATAACATATTTTCAGATATTTGTCAATAGTTCAAGAGAAATATCAAAAGCAGTACGATCTTCTTCGATCATGTTTGGAAAAATCGACATGTTTTCTTTATTCTTTTACATATAAGGTATCAAACTGCCAACGCAATGGATTTTCATAGATATACCGCAAATGTTTCTCATAATCTTGTCGATTGCGAATAATGTGGTCGTTGCAACGAGTTTGCCAAATATTCTCCCCATATTCTTTATTGCAAAAACGTTTCAAGGTAGATACAAATTGGGCGAACGCACTATTTGCCCTTGTAGGGACAGGCGTCCTCGACTGTCCGTTTTCCTTTACAAACAATAAAATATGAATATGATTAGGCATAATAACGTAACTTTCAACCGAGATATGATCGTAAAAATCATTCAGTTGTTGTATGTATTTCTTCGCAATCTCTCCGTATTTTGTCAACTTAACTTGCGGACAGTCGAGGACGCCTGTCCCTACAATACGAGAAAGAATACATTGTCTGTCTTTCGTACATATCGTTATGAAATATACACCTACACTATTATAATCAAAGCCTTGCAATCTCGGCGTTTTTCTCTTTTTCAATTCATCCATTTTCATCACTTATGTTATGATATAAAAGGCGAGAGCAAAATACTCTCGCCATAAAATTTGTCAGAAGTTCTTGGGAGGCTTGGAACCTTTCTTTCAAGAAAGGTTCCAAAAAAGCCCCTCTCTATTTTCCTTAATACATGCCGCCCATGCCGCCACCGCCTGCCATAGCGGCGTTTGCGGCTGCCTCTGCGGCGGGATCCTTCTTATCTGCCACGACCGACTCGGTAGTCAAAATGACAGAAGCGATGGAAGCGGCATTCTGCAATGCGGAGCGGGTCACCTTGGTGGGATCCACGATACCTGCCGCCATCATGTCGCAGTAGACCTCATTGTATGCGTCAAAACCATAGCCGACCTTTCCGCTCTTCAGGATCTCATTGACGATCACGCCGCCGTCAAAGCCTGCGTTCACAGCGATCTGACGAACCGGCTCCTCCAGAGCCTTCAGCACGATGCGTACACCCGTCTTTTCATCGCCCTCCACGGTGTCGATGAGCTTTTCAACCTCGGAGATCACGTTCAGGTAAGCGGTTCCGCCGCCTGCCACGATGCCTTCCTCCACAGCCGCACGGGTTGCGTTCAGCGCATCCTCGATGCGGAGTTTCTTCTCCTTCATCTCTGCCTCGGTAGCAGCGCCGACCTTAATGACGGCAACACCGCCCGACAGCTTCGCCAGACGCTCCTGGAGCTTCTCACGGTCAAAGTCGGAGGTCGTTACTTCGATGGCAGCCTTGATCTGATTGATCCGAGCCTTGATGTCCTCGGTAGCACCCGCACCGCCGACGATGATGGTGTTTTCCTTATTGATCTTCACCTGTCTTGCCCGTCCGAGCATGTCGATGGTGGTATCCTTCAGCTCCAGACCGATCTCGGAGGAGATGACCTCACCGCCCGTCAGAATGGCGATGTCACGGAGCATTTCTTTTCTTCTATCACCAAATCCGGGTGCCTTCACGGCAACGCAGACAAAGGTTCCTCTGAGCTTGTTGAGCACCAGGGTGGTGAGAGCCTCGCCCTCTACGTCCTCGGCAATGATGAGCAGCTTTCTGCCTGCCTGAACGACCTGCTCCAGAACAGGGAGAACCTCCTGGATATTGGAGATCTTCTTGTCGGTGATAAGAAGCAGAGCATCGTCAAGAACTGCCTCCATCTTATCCATATCGGTTGCCATGTAGGGGGACAGATAGCCTCTGTCGAACTGCATTCCCTCGACCACCTCGGAATAGGTGTCAGCCGACTTGGACTCTTCTACGGTAATTACGCCGTCTGCGGTGACCTTTTCCATAGCGTCTGCGATCAGCTGACCGATCACCTCATCGCCTGCGGAAATGGTGCCGACCCGTGCGATATCGTCGGTGCCGTTGACCTTCTTGGAGTTGGCAATCAGTGCATCCACTGCCTTGTCAACTGCCTTTTTGATGCCCTTGCGGACGACCATGGGATTGGCTCCCGCAGTCACGTTCTTCATCCCCTCACGGACAAATGCCTGTGCCAAAAGGGTAGCGGTGGTAGTACCGTCACCTGCTGCGTCGTTGGTCTTGGTAGCGACCTCCTTGACGAGCTGTGCGCCCATGTTCTCGGCTTCGTTCTCCAGCTCGATCTCCTTGGCGATGGTTACACCGTCATTGGTAACCAGCGGAGAGCCGTACTTTTTGTCCAGAACCACGTTTCTGCCCTTCGGGCCCAACGTGATCTTTACCGTGTCTGCCAATTGATCCACGCCCCGACACAGTGCGTTGCGTGCTTCGATTCCATAAAGAATTTCCTTTGCCATGATTCTGTTTCCTTTCTTACATGTAAAATTTTCAGTGCCTTATTCAACGATAGCGAGAATGTCGCTCTGACGGACGATGTTGTACTCCACGCCGTCTGCCTTGACCTCGGTGCCCGAATATTTGGACGTGATGACCTTGTCGCCGACCTTAACGGTCATAACGACCTCCTTGCCGTCTACCAGTCCGCCGGGACCTACGGCGATGACCTCAGCGATCTGAGGCTTTTCCTGTGCGGATGCGGTCAGGATGATACCGCTTGTCGTCTTTTCTTCAGCCTCCATCAGTTTTACAACCACTCTGTCAGCCAACGGTTTGATTGTCATGTTTTGTTCCTCCTTATAATAAAATTAAGATAAGTCAAACCTGATTGGGTTAGCACTCAAAACATCGGAGTGCTAACTCATAAGCATATTATACACCATTTTTTAGAAAAATCAAGTGTTTTTTTGAGATTTTACAATTCATTCACAATTATTTCTCGGGATGGGAGTGCCAACTCAGCACAAGAAGGAGAAACGGGGGGATTTTGGATGATCGCATGGGTGAATCAATACCTGTTTGGTGCGGCGGTGCCGCTTTTGTTGTTGGTGGCTGGGATCTTTTTCGGCTTTCGCCTTAGGTGGTTTCATCTGAGGCATCCGTTGCGGGTTTTACGAGCGTTGACCGAGCGCCACCCCCAAACGGGAGTTTCACCGATCCGTGCGCTTTGTCTAGCACTGGCGGGAACGCTGGGAGTGGGGAACATCGTGGGCGTTTCTGCCGCCATTGTCATGGGCGGCTTTGGATCGATCTTTTGGATGTGGGTGAGTGCTTTTTTTGCCATGCTTCTCAAATATGCCGAGATCGTGCTTGCCATGGTACATCGGCGGTATGATGCCGAGGGGAGGCCGCATGGGGCAGCGATGTGCTATCTGAAGGACGGTCTGACGGCACGGAATCATCCTCTGCTGGGAGCGGGACTGGCGGCGGTCTTTGCCCTGCTTTGTATGATGAATGCGGTGACGATGGGGAGTGTGATCCAGGTGAATGCCGTAACGGGGGCGTTATCCGAGGTTTGGCAGATTCCTCCCCTTGTGACAGGCGGCGTGCTTGCCTTGGTGACCTTTTTGGTGATTCGGAAGGGAACCGAGGGGATGATCGGGCTGACGGGAAAGCTGGTTCCCGTGATGACTCTGTTGTATCTGATCTTGTCGGTAGCAGTGCTGATCCTGCGAGCCGAGGCAATTCCCGCCGCCTTTTCTTCCATTATAAAAAATGCCTTCCGTACCGATGCGGCGGTGGGCGGGATCGGCGGATTTTTGCTGTCCTCCGCTCTGCGCTACGGAACCATGCGGGGATTGGTCTCCAACGAGGCAGGGTGCGGTACTGCTCCTGCCGCCCATGCCGTGTCCGACAGCCCGACTCCCGCCAAGCAGGGGCTTTGGGGGATCTTTGAGGTCTTTGCGGATACGATTTTGCTCTGCACCGTGACGGCACTGGTGGTCATTGTTTCATGGTCGGATATTGTGGCACGAGAAGGGGAGTATATGCAGATCACCCTGCGTGCCTATTCGGCGGTATTGGGACAGGTCGCCGCCTATGGCATGACGGTGTGCGTGCTGTTCTTCGGCTTTGCTACGGTCATCTGTTGGGCGCATTACGGCATGGAGAGCGTAAGCTATCTCTCAAATCGCCCCATTGTCCGCAGAGGGTTTGTAGCTCTGTATACCCTGTCGGTTTTTTTCGGTGCCTTCGCCTCCTCCGAGGCGATCTGGCAGGCGGCGGACTTCGCTGTGGGGGCAATGACCCTCATCAACGTGATCGCCCTGTGCCTGATGAGCGGTGAGGTAAAAAAAGAAACCGACCGCTGGCTTGGGGATATGTGAGGATGCGAGGATGCGAGGATGCGAGGATGCGAGGATGCGAGGATGCGAATTGTACTTTTTTCTTTTAAAAAAGAAAAAAGGTACCAAAAAAGAAAACGAAACGGGAAATAAAAACCTTAAGGTTCTGAAAAAACCAAAAGGTTTTTTTAAAAAGCAAAAAAACCTGATAATGATAATGAGAATGAGAATGAGAGGAAGGAAACGGCTCCGCCGTCTGTTCTCTCTCTATCGAGCTGTGGCAAAAATAAATAATATAAAATAAAAAATTGGAAGAATCGGCAGAATCGGGATGTATCATGTGCCGTCGGTTTTCGCATACTACCGATAAATATCCGAATAAAAAGGAGAGAAAGCATGGTAGAGCAACTGAATGCCGAGCGTTTGCGGCAGCTTCAAAACATGCCCGACCGTATGATGGCGGTGGAGCTTTACACCGACTGGTGTCCTTCCTGTAAAAGCTTTGAGCGGATCTTCGAAGCAGTAGCGGCAGAGTGGTCGGAGCAGGGCAGAAATGTGACCTTCGGCAAGCTGAATCTGGACGAGGCGGACGGCGTGGCAAAGGAATACGGAGTCCGTTCGGTGCCCACGGTATTGGTTCTGTGCGGCGGTGAGGTGCTTGACCGACGGACGGGGCTTCTCGGCAAGGCACCCTTGACCGAATGGCTTTGCGCTTGTATGGAAAAAATCGACAGAAAATGAAAAATTTTCTCAATCGGGTAAATGTGCCGCGGTATGGAAGAAATTTTTGATCCCTTCACGGAAATTTCAAGTGACGGTCATTTACAATTCCCCAAAAGTATGATATAATGATTGCGGCAGGCGAGGACATCGCTTTGCCGCAATTCCTGTCATACGACCGAAAGGCGGAGTCTATGCTTGTGATCCTTGTTCTTCTGTTGCTTCTTGCGGCGCTTCTGTATCCGTATGCGTCGGTCTTTTTTGCACGCCTGCGAATGCTTCGGAAGCTGATTGCTGAGGCAAAAGCGAACGGCTTTCGGGCGGAGGGCTCCTTCCTTGGCATGCTGACGGCAAGAAACCGTTCTGACCGTTATGAATTACTGCTTGTACGGGAGGATCGTTTGATCGCCGTCAAGCTTTGGGCGGCATACCGCCGTTCCGATTCGTTGCTTCTGACCGATCGGGGACGTGTGGTGCTGTACCGAAGCGGACGGACACCCATGGCGACAGGCAAGGGAAGGGACGGAATACGGCAGGGATCGAAAGAAAGAGCCGTGCCGAGAACACGGCTTCCGAAGGCGGTTGCCGAGCGAAAGGATATCCTCCGTGTCCTTCTTGTGTATCCCTCCTATCGGGAGATCGTTCTTTGGGATGGGGAAAAGCGGCAACGTCTGAATAGCCAAGATACGGTGTTTGATAAGCAACTGCACACGCCATCCTCCTTTCGGCGGTTGCTTTCCGAAAAACACGGAGAAGCGGTCGACCCGATTCGTCAAAATGCGAATTTTTGAAACATATTTGAACAGGCTATTGACAAACTTGGTATAATGTGGTACAATAGTAACAGTGTGTGTGCCAAAGAGTGCACATAAAACAAAAAATAAAAAACAAAAAATGTAAGATTAGAAAGGAACATTCAACATGCAGGTAGTGATTTTAGCAGGAGGCTTCGGAACGAGAATCTCCGAGGAATCGTATTTGAAGCCGAAGCCCATGATCGAGATCGGCGGAATGCCCATCCTTTGGCATATTATGAAGAATTATTCCGAGCACGGATTTAATGAGTTTATCATTTGCTGTGGCTACAGACAGCAGTATATCAAGGATTTCTTCAACGATTATTTTATCCATCACTCCGACGTGACCTTTGACTTTACCAACAGCACCAATCGGATGAAGGTGCATAAGACCTACACCGAGCAGTGGAAGATCACGGTGGCGGACACAGGCTTGCACACCATGACCGGCGGACGGATCAAACGGATCAAGAAGTATCTGAATCCCAACGAGCCCTTCCTCCTGACCTACGGCGACGGTGTTTCCAACGTCGATATCAGCGAGCTGGTGAAGTTCCACAAGGAGCACGGCAAGCTTGCGACACTGACGGTGGTCAATGCGGGACAGCGCTTTGGCGTCATTAAGATGAACAAAGACAGCCAGCGCATTACCTCCTTCCGTGAGAAGAGAGACTCGGACGGCAACCCGATCAACGGCGGCTTTATGGTTCTTGATCCCAAGGTGATCGACTACATTGAGGGAGACGGAACCGTGTTTGAAAAGACTCCCTTGGAGCAGCTGGCGAAGGACGGTGAGCTGATGGGCTTCCATCACGATGACTTCTGGCAATGCATGGATACGAAAAAAGACTGGGAGACCTTGGAAAAGCTCTGGGAGAGCGGAGAGGCTCCGTGGAAGAATTGGGAAGACTGAGATAAATGTTGAATTTGGATTTTTATAAAGGAAAACGAGTGCTGGTCACCGGACACACGGGCTTCAAAGGCTCTTGGATGTGTCGGGTGCTGGTGCGGGCAGGCGCCGTTGTAACAGGATACTCTCAAACGCCTCCCACCGATCCTGCTCTGTTTGAGCTGGCGGGCATTGCCGAGGGCATGACCTCGGTCATCGGAGACGTGCGGGATTTTGATGCCATGAAGCGTTGCTTCGATGAGGCAAAGCCCGAGATTGTGTTGCATTTGGCGGCACAGCCTATCGTGCGGGACAGCTACAAGGATCCCAAGTATACCTATGAGACCAATGTCATGGGAACGGTAAACATTCTTGAATGCGTGCGTCTGTCCGATACAGTCAAGTCGTTTTTGAATGTTACCACCGATAAGGTGTATAAAAATAACGAGTGGGAATGGGGATATCGGGAGAACGAGCCGCTGGACGGCTTTGATCCCTACTCCAACAGCAAATCCTGCTCCGAGCTTGTCACCCATAGCTATAAAGATTCCTTTTTTGCCGACGGGCGCGTGGCGATCTCCACGGCACGGGCGGGCAACGTGATCGGCGGCGGCGATTTCGCCAACGACCGTATCATCCCCGACTGTATCCGTGCGGCATTGGACAAGAGAGATATTATCGTCCGTAACCCCCACTCCACCCGTCCCTATCAGCATGTGCTGGAGCCTGTGATGGCGTATCTGATGATCGCCGCCGCTCAGTATGAGGACGGTAGCTTTGCGGGCTACTACAACGTAGGCCCCGACGAGTGCGATTGCTTCCGCACGGGAGCCTTGGTAGATTTGTTCTGCCGCACATGGGGAGAGGGCATGAAGTGGATCAACCGCTATGACGGAGGCCCCCACGAGGCAAACTTCCTCAAGCTGGATTGCTCCAAGCTCAAGACGGTGTTCGGTTGGCATCCCGTTTGGAATTTGGGAGATGCCGTGGAGCAGACCGTGGAATGGGCAAAGTGCATGCGGGACGGCAAGGATGTCACCGCCTGCATGGATACGCAGATCGTTCGCTTCATCGAAAAGAGCGACTGGCTGCGATAATCTAAAGAATATACATGGATCAGCGCCGGATTTTCTGTCGCTGATTCTGTCTGTCGGGCGGATTTTGCCCGAACAGAGAAAGGAGATTCGAATGAAAGCAGTAATTTCGGGTGCCACGGGTGCCATCGGCATGGCACTGATCCGTACCCTCGTCGAACGGGGCGATTCGGTGCTGGTGCTGTGTCGGGGCGATTCCCCCAGAGGTGACCGCATCCCCACCCATCCCTTGGTGACCAAGGCTGTTTGCGGCTTGTCGGATATGAAGGCGTTTGCGCCCACTGCGGGAAAGACCTATGACGTGTTCTTCCATTTTGCGTGGGCGGGGACAACAGGGGCGGCACGCAATGACATGCCCCTGCAAAACGACAACGTGCGCTATACGCTGGATGCCGTTGACTTGGCGGAGCGGATGGGCTGTCATACCTTTGTCGGAGCAGGCTCACAAGCGGAATACGGACGGGTGGAGGGACGCCTGAGTGCCGAGACTCCCGCCTTTCCCGAAAATGGCTACGGCATGGCAAAGCTGTGTGCGGGTCAGATGAGCCGTGTCATGTGCGAAGCCAAGGGCTTGCGGCACCTATGGGCAAGGATTTTGAGCGTATACGGCCCGTATGACGGAGTCGGCTCCATGGTCATGTCCACCTTAAAAAAGCTCAAGGAAGGCGAGAAGCCGAGCTTTACGGCAGGGGAGCAGATCTGGGATTATCTCTATTGTGACGATGCGGCGGCGGCACTGATCGCCATGGCGGAGCGTGGGGTACACGGAAAGGTCTACTGCCTCGGCAGCGGCGACCCCCGCCCCTTGAAGGACTATATCACGGCGATCCGTGATGCGGCGGCACCGGGTGCGGCACTGGGACTTGGCGAGGTTCCGTACAGCGACAAGCAGGTCATGTACCTGTGCGCCGATATTACCGAGCTGACGGCAGATACGGGCTTTGTTCCGAAGGTCTCCTTTGACGAGGGAATCGCCAAGACCGTGGCTTGGTACAACGAAGTCAACCGATAATTTACGAAAAAAGGAGTGATACATATGAAAAAGGTCAGTATTATGGTTCCTTGCTACAACGAGGAGGAAAATGTCGTCCCTATGAGTCGGGCGTTGGTGGAGCAGATGGAACAGCTTCCTCAGTATGACTATGAAATTTTGTTTATCGACAACTGCTCACAGGACAACACGCGTACCCTGCTGCGGGGGATTTGCGCCGAGAATCCGAAGATTCGGGCAATCTTCAATTCCAAAAATTTCGGGCAGTTCAATTCGCCCTATCACGCCATTTGTCAGACCACGGGCGATTGTACCATCACGGTTTGCTGTGATTTTCAGGATCCTGTGGATATGATCCCCAAGTTCCTTACCGAGTGGGAGAACGGACACAAGGTGGTCATCGGCGTAAAGACCTCCAGCAAGGAAAGCAAGCTGATGTACTTTTTGCGGAGCATTTACTACAAACTCATTCACAAACTCTCCCGTGTGGAGCAGATCGAGCATTTCACGGGCTTCGGTCTGTATGACAAGAGCTTTGTGGAGGTCATGCGGAAGCTGGACGACCCCATTCCCTTCCTGCGGGGGGTCGTGGCAGAGCTGGGGCCCAATATTAAGCGGATCGAATACGAGCAGGCGAAGCGGAGAGCGGGGAAGACCAGCAATAACTTCTTCAGCCTGTACGATGCTGCCATGCTGTCCTTTACATCCTATACGAAGATCGGCGTGCGTCTGTCGGAGCTTCTCGGCGTGCTGATGTGCGGTGGAAGTGCCCTTGCGGCAGTGGTCTGCCTGATTTTGAAGCTGGTCAATCCCGATCTGCTTCTGACGGGTACGGCGGCGATCCTTCTGACGGTGCTGTTTGTGGGAGGACTTCAGCTCTTTTTCTTGGGCTTTGTGGGCGAGTATCTTCTGAGTGTGAATACCCGAAGCATGAGACGCCCCTTGGTGGTCGAGGAGGAGCGGATCAACTTTGATTCCGCCGATAAAACCTCCAAGGTGTAATAGAACTGCGGTCGGGATACCGAGTGATCGGTGTCCCGATCCTTTTTTATTTCGCAAAAAAATGAATAAATACATGAATAACCGTAAAAATATTCATTCCCACCTTGACTTTTCGGACAGTTGGATATATAATATATAATAGATGTAGTATGCCCTCTTTTCGGGGCATGAAAGGAAGATACAGACACAGGAAAGGATGGCGGGAGCGGCAAAGGCACCCGCAAGGAAGGGTTATGAGCGCATTGAAGCGAAGAGAAGCGAGAGAGCTGCTGATGGGCTTGCTGTTTGAGAGCGAGTTCCGCAGCGACGAGAGCTATGCAGAGATCTATGCCACCTCGGTGGAGGAGCGGATGATCCCCGAGGATGAATACATCAAAAAAGCATATTATACGATTTTTGAACAACGGCAGACCGTGGACGAGCTGATCGCTAAGAACGCCAAGGGCTGGAAGGTGGAACGCCTTTCCCGCCTGTCTCGCTCGATTCTGCGGATGGCGGTCTATGAAATGGTGTTTGAGAGTGAAATTCCCTATAATGTCACCATCAACGAAGCAGTGGAGCTGACAAAAAAATTCGATGACCCCAAGGCACGTCCCTTTGTCAACGGCGTGCTTAATTCGGTCAAGAATGAGCTGGTGGCAAACGGTATGACAAAGGAGAAGCGGGAATGACCCCTTGCTTTGTGGGCTTTGATACCAGCAATTACACTACCTCCGTCGCCGTCTGCGACAGAGAGGGACGGATCCTTGCCAATCTGAAGGAGCCCCTTCCCGTTGGGAAAGGTGCGAGAGGATTGCGGCAGTCGGATGCCGTATTTGCCCATGTTCGCAATCTGCCCACGGTGTGCGAGAAGCTGAAGGAGACCCTTGCTAAGGCGGGGCTGACCCCCACGGCAGTGGGCGTTTCCACCCGTCCGAGAGATGCGGAGGGGTCGTATATGCCCTGCTTTTTGGCGGGACGGTCGGCGGCATACGCCTTTGCTGCGCAAGGCGGACTTCCCGTGTATGATTTTTCCCATCAGAACGGACATGTGATGGCGGCACTGTATTCCTGCGGAGAAGGAGAGCGGCTCATGCAAGACCGTTTTCTCGCCTTTCATGTGTCGGGCGGTACCACCGAGGTGCTGTTGGCGGATGCACGGAACGGAGCGTTGCAGATCGAGCTTGTCGGTGAGACCGACGACCTCAACGGCGGACAGCTTATCGACCGTGTCGGCGTGGCAATGGGGCTTTCCTTCCCCTGCGGGGGGGAGCTGGAGCACCTTGCGACAGCCTATGAGGGAAAGCCCTACCGCCATCCCGTCTGTGTGCGGAATGGGCGGTGCAGTCTGTCGGGGGCGGAGAATATCGCCCTACGCCTGTGGAAGGAAACGAATGATCGGGAGGCGGTCGCCGCCTTTGTCTTTGATTTTTTGGCAAAAACGCTGATCGCCATGGGCGAACAGATACAAGAGAAATACGGACGGCTTCCCGTGCTGTTTGCGGGGGGCGTGATGTCCAATCAGCTCATGCGGCAGAGCCTCGGAGAGCAATTTGACGCCTGCTTTGCCGAGCCCGAATTTTCGGCGGATAACGCCGCAGGCATCGCCTTGCTTTGTCGGCGGGCAACAGAGGAGAGAAACGGATGAACGGAACAAATCCCAATCAGATGGCACTGTCCGTCACCGATGTCAATCGGTATATCAAGTCCCTGTTCGGTTCGGACGGATTGCTGTCCGCCGTCGCCGTGCGGGGCGAGATCTCCAACTTCAAAGCGCATTCCAGCGGTCATTTGTATTTTACCCTGAAGGACGGCAGCTCGGAGCTGGCGGCAGTTATGTTTCGGGGAGATGCTATGCGGATGGGCTTTCGCCCGATGGACGGCATGCGTGTCATCGCCTACGGACGGGTGGATGTTTACGAAAAGAGCGGTCGCTATCAGCTGTATGCGGGTGCCATAGTTGCCGACGGTGTCGGTGCTTTGGCGGCGGCATATGAGAAGCTGAAGAAAAAGCTGGAAGCGGAGGGTCTGTTCGCTCCCGAACGGAAGCGCCCCTTGCCCGAATTTCCCACCTGTGTCGGTGTCATTACGGCACCCACGGGAGCGGCGATCCGAGATATTATTAACATTACGGGACGGAGGTATCCGCAAGCAAAGCTGATCCTGTATCCGTCCTTGGTGCAGGGACAGGACGCCCCCGCCTCGCTCTGTGCGGGGCTTGCCTACTTCAACGCCATGAAAAGCTGTGACGTTATCATCCTCGGTCGGGGCGGCGGCTCTGTGGAGGATCTGTGGGCGTTCAATGACGAGACCCTTGCCCGAACAGTCGCCGCATCGACGATTCCCGTCATTTCGGCGGTGGGACACGAGACCGACTTTACCCTGTGTGACTTTGTTGCAGACCGTCGGGCACCCACGCCCTCGGCGGCGGCAGAGATCGCCGTACCCGATCGGCGGGAGCTGGCACAGCGGCTGTCCGAACGGTACCGTTCGCTGACACGCCGTGCCGAGCAGACACTCACCGCCCGAAAAAGCACCCTGCTTCTTGCCGAGCGAGCCCTGGAGCTTCGCTCTCCCTATGCGAAGCTGGCGCACAGCCGACAGCATATCGAGCATCAAACGGAAACGATGGAACGGCTGATGAAGGGGCGAATGGACAAAGAAAACGCCCGTCTGTCCACGGCGGCGGAGCGCTTGCAGGCTCTCAGCCCCTTGGCGGTCTTGGGTCGGGGATACAGTATGGTACGGGATGAGGCGGGACAGGCAGTCTCGTCGGCAACACGGCTGACGGTGGGACAGCAGGTGGACTTGCAGTTCTCGGACGGACAAGCCACCGCCGAGATCCGAACCGTCGAAGCAACCAAGTCAAAAAAGGAGATCACTCATGGAAGATAAGAAAACGCAAGCCACGGATGTGGCGCAAATGAAATTGGAGGACGCCATGCATCGATTGGATGAGGTGGTGGCGGCACTGGACGGCGAAGCCGTCGAGCTGGAGCAGTCTCTGCGGCTGTATGAGGAGGGCGTTCGGCTGGTGCGGATTTGCAAGGAAAAGCTGGACGATGCCGAGCGGACGATCCGTATTTTGAAAATGAATACGGACGGAGAGATCACCGAAGAGGCGTTTGACGCTCAATAAGTCGAAAAGGAGAAAAAAGATGGAACAGACCATGGCGGCACTGAAGCAGACTCTGAGCGAGCATGCGGAGCGGGTAGAGGAAGCATTAAAGCAGTATGGCAGAGAAGCGGATGAGGAATTGCAGGTGCTGTTTGATTCCCAAGCCTATTCGCTTTTGGGCGGCGGTAAGCGCATTCGTCCCTTTTTGGTTAATGAATTTTGTCGGGTGCTTGGGGGTGAGGAGCGAGTCTCTATGCCCTTTGCCTGTGCGTTGGAGATGATCCATACCTATTCGCTGATCCATGACGATCTGCCCTGTATGGATGACGATGACCTACGGCGAGGGAAGCCCACCAATCATAAGGAATTCGGCTATGCCACCGCACTGCTGGCGGGGGATGCGCTTCTGACCAAAGCGTTTTTGACGGCGGTGCAGAACCCTTATGCCGATGATAGGATGCGTGCCGAGGCGGTGAGACTGATTGCCGAGGCTGCGGGAGAGTGCGGTATGATCGGCGGTCAGATCATCGACCTGAAGGGAGAGACTGAGGTGCTGTCCTTGGAGACCTTGGAGCGGCTCCACCGCATGAAAACAGGGGCGCTGATCGAATGCGCCGCACGGCTTGGATGCCTTGCGGCAGGCTTCTTTCCCGACAGCGAGCCGTCCCATCAGGCAGCGGCATATGCCAAGGGGATCGGGCTGGCATTTCAGGTCGTGGATGACCTGCTGGACGTGTGCGGTGACAGCGAGACCTTAGGCAAGCCGATCGGAGCCGATATATCTCACAATAAGACCACCTTCTTGACCTACTTCGATCAAGAGGGTGCCAAGCAATACGCAAGGGAGCGAACCGCCGAGGCACTCACGGCAATCTCGGCTTGGGAAGGATCGGGGATTCTGTCCGATCTGGCGGTCTATCTGACCGAGCGAACCAATTGATAAAGCGGCTTGACCGCAAAAGAAAAGGAAGGCAACCGTGGAATATATCAAGGATTTCTTTTTGAATTATGTACTCATCAGCGCCGTGCTGGGCTGGTTTATTGCCCAGTTTCTGAAGATCTTTACAAGCTGGGGCAGTACGAAAAAAATTCACATTAAAAATATGTTGGCCAACGGCGGCATGCCCAGCTCCCACTCTTCAACGGTGTTGGCACTGACGACTGCCTGTGCTGTGCAGGAGGGACTCAGCTCTCCGTATTTCGCCATTTGTGCCGTGGTATCGATGATCGTCATGAACGATGCCTTTGGCGTGCGCTATGAAACGGGCGAGCAGGCAAAGATCATCAACCGCATCACCAAGGAGCTGTTTTCGGGTAAGCCTGAGGAGATCAATACAGGTCTGAAGGAGCTGGTGGGACATACTCCCTTTCAGGTGCTGATGGGTGCCCTGTTGGGCATCGTCGTGGCACTTGGATATGGGTGGATCGTTGGTGCGCTATGAGAGCCGATGTATATTTGGCGGTGGGCGGATATACCGAGAGCCGCAAGCGTGCGCAGGATCTGATCGAAGCGGGGGCGGTCACCATTGACGGCGTGCCCGTGAAAAAATCCTCCGCTCTTATCAACGAAGCCGTTCCCCACGAGGTGACGGTGGCGCCGATCTTCAAATATGTCAGCCGAGGCGGCATGAAGCTGGAGGCGGCGCTGAAGGCGTTCGGGGTCAATCCCAATCGCAAAAAGGCGGTGGATGTGGGAGCCTCTACGGGGGGCTTTACCGACTGCCTGCTGAAGCGGGGTGCCGCACGGGTCATCTCGGTGGATGCGGGTGTGGGACAGCTACACGAATCCTTGCGAGCCGATCCGAGGGTGGTATCGGTGGAGCAATTCAATGCCAGAGAGCTGAACGAACGGATCACGGACGGGCTTTGCGATCTGGCGGTCATGGACGTGTCCTTTATTTCCCAAACCTATCTTTTGAGCGGTGTTGCCTCCGTACTGAAGCCGGACGGCGAGTGTATTACGCTTATCAAGCCTCAGTTTGAGGCAGGCAGAGCGGCACTGGGCAAGGGCGGCGTGGTGCACAGCGGTGCTTATCGCTATTTGGCGGTGAAGCGAGTACTGGAATGCGCCATGGAGCAGGGACTGGACTGTATGGGAATCGTTCGCTCTCCTATCGAAGGCGGCGACGGCAACAAAGAATACCTTGCCTATTTTATCAAACGCCCCTGCTTGGTACCAAGGATCGACGATAAGACCCTGCGGTATCTGACGGCACAGTAACAGTAAAAAATTGTAAAAAGAAAGGAGCAGCTTGTGAAAAAGGTTGCACTGATTACAAACTTTAATATTTCGGAAAAGCTGTCTGCCGCCATGCGGGTGGCGGATCGCATTTTGCCCCGTGTGGAGACGGTGCTTGTTCCCCTTGCGTATAAGGAACGGATCATGCGGAGCAAGAATCACCGTCAGGGCTTTCGCTATCTTGCCCCCGAGGCGTTGTACGCCGAGGCAGAGCTGGCGATCGTGCTGGGCGGAGACGGCGCTATGCTGGATGCCGCCAGACAGGCGGCATCGGCAGACCTGCCTATCCTTGGGATCAATATGGGGCGGGTCGGATACATGACCGAGCTGGAGCTGAATGAGCTGGCACTGTTGGATAAGGTGTTCGAGGGTGCCTGTCGCTTGGATGAGCGGGCGATGCTCCGTGCCGAGGTGCGCTCCGAAAGCGGACAGAGCCGATTTTGCGCCTATGCCCTCAACGAAGCGGCGATCACGGGCGGATCGGCGGCTCGCATCGTCGATCTTCAGCTTTCGGACGGCGACGAGCTGATCTATACGTATCGGGCGGACGGTTTGGTGATCGCTACTCCCACAGGCTCTACGGCGTATTCGCTGTCGGCAGGCGGTCCCATCGTGGACCCTAAGCTGTCCTGCTTCTGCGTCACGCCTATCTGCCCCCATTCGCTCTCGGCAAGACCGCTGGTCTTTCCCGATACCGCCGAATTGCGTGTCCGCAATATCTGCGTGCGGGAGAAGGCACTGCACCTGACCGTGGACGGACGGGCAAGCTTTGATCTGTACTACGGAGATACGGTGGTGGTGACCCGTTCCGATCGAAAGATCCACCTATTGCGTGTCAAGGAGGAGAGCTTTTACTCCAAGATCCGCACCAAAAAATTTGTATAAACGGCAAAAAATCAGAAAGGGCGAAATCTATGAAAGCAAAACGCCAAAGCAGAATATTGGAGCTGGTCTCCGAGCAGGAGCTGGAAACGCAAGAGGAGATCACCGCTCTGTTGCGGGAGGAAGGGTATGCGGTCACTCAAGCAACCGTGTCCCGTGACCTGAAGGAGCTGAAGCTCGCCAAGACCCTGACCTCTCGGGGAACCTACCGTTACAGCGTGGGAGTCGGCAGACCCAAAGCGGGGAGCCTTCGGATGACACACGCCATGGCGGATTCCATTATTCGGGTGGAGTATGCCGCCAATACCGTGGTCGTCCATACCGACCCGGGACTGGCACAGGCGGTCGCCTCTGCGGTGGATGGGCTAAATATGCCAAGTATCCTCGGCTGCGTGGCAGGAGATGATACCATCATCGTCGTGACCCGAAATGAGGAAGGCTCCGCCGAGGTCAGTAAAAAAATTCGGGAATGGATGAAACCGATGTGACAAGGGGATGCGGTTTAAGAAACTTTTTGAAAAAAGTTTCTTAAAAATCTTCAAAAACTTTTGAAAAAATTTTTATAGAGTTTTTTGAAATTCTTAAAAACTTTTTTTCAAAAAAGTTTTTAAGTGGGGTTCGGGGCAACGCCCCGAAAAGAAAAAGAGGGTACGATTATGATTGAAGCATTGCATATTGAGAATATTGCGGTGGTCAAGCGGCTGGATATCGAGCTGAAGGGTGGAATGACGGTGCTTTCGGGTGAGACGGGAGCGGGCAAATCCATCATTTTGGACAGCTTGAAGCTTTTGACGGGTGTGCGAGCAGACCGAGAGCTGCTTCGTTCGGGCGAGAGTCGGGGCGAGGTATCGGCACTGTTCGGCAGTCTGCCCGAGGGAGCGAAGAAAACGCTTTCCGCCTTGGGCTTTGATGCCTCTGAGGATTCGGTCATGCTTTCCCGAAGCATCGGGACAGGTGCGGCGGCTCGCCTCAATGGCAGGGCGATTCCCCTGTCGGTTTTGCGGGAGCTTTCGGCGACCCTGTTCAACATCCACGGACAAAATGACAATCAACAGCTATTGGATGCCCGCAATCATGCTGCCCTGTTGGATGCCTATGCTGATTGCACCGAGCTGAAAAGAACCTATGCCGAACGGTATGAGACCCTTGTGTCGTACCGTGCGGAGCTTACTTCTTTACAACAGGATGAGCGGGAGCAGGCAAGACTTGGGGAGATGCTTCGCTATCAGATCGCCGACATTGATGCCGTCAAGCTAAGACAGGGCGAGGAGGAAGCACTGGAGGAGCAAGCCAAGCGCTTGCGGAGTGCTGAGCAGATCGAACGCTCCTGTGCCATGGTAGAAAAGGCACTGTGCGGCACAGAAAAGGGCAGAGGAGCCATTTATCTTGCCGAACGATCGGCGGCGGCACTGCTGTCGGTCTGTGACGCCCTTCCCGAGGCGGAGCCGTTGGCAAACCGCCTGTCGGATATTCGCTATGAGCTGGAGGACATTGCCGCCACCCTGCCGTCTCTTTCTTCCTTTGACGGAGAGGACGTATTGGAAAAATTAGACCGAACCGAGGCAAGACTGGATGCCATTGCCAAGCTCAAGAAAAAATACGGTGCCACGGTGGCGGAGGTGCTTGCCTTCCGAGCCGAGGCGGCGAAGCGGCTGGAGCAGCTGACCCATGCCGAGGATCGGATGGCAGAGCTTTCAGAGCTTGCGGAGCAGGCGGAAGCACAGGCAAGAAAAGCCGCCGCCGTCCTGACCGAGAAGCGGCGAGCCGCCGCCGAGGGGCTTTCCGAGCGGATTGCCCAAACCCTTTCCTTCTTGGATATGCCGAAGGTGCGCTTTCAAGTGTCGATCCGCCCCTCCGCTCAGCTTCACGCAAACGGAGCGGATACGGTGGAATTTCTCATTGCCACCAATTCGGGAGAGCCGCTGATGCCCTTGGCGAAGATCGCTTCGGGCGGTGAGCTTGCCCGTATCATGCTGTCCTTGAAGAATGTCCTCAACGAATGCGACGGGATCGACACCGTGATCTTTGACGAGATCGACACGGGTATTTCGGGTAAGACCTCCCGCAAGGTGGGGATCAAGCTCTGCGAGATCGGACGGACGGCGCAGGTACTGTGCGTGACCCACTCGGCACAGATCGCTTCCTTGGCGGATCAGCATTTGTATGTTGCCAAGCAAGAGGTAGACGGACGCTCCGAGACTACCCTGCACGAGCTGGATGCTCAAGGCAGAGAAGAGGAGATCGCCCGTATTTTGGGCGGCATTGAGGTTACCGAGGCGCAACGCCTCGCCGCACGGGAAATGATTGCGGAAGGAGAGAGCTACCGATGACCAAGACCAATGCCATGCGCCGTTTGGATGCGGCGAAGATCGCATACACCGTTTGTGCGTATGAGGTGGACGAGAGCGACCTGTCTGGCACGCATATTGCCGAGCAGATCGGTCTGCCCTATGAACAGGTGTTCAAGACCATCGTCATGAAGGGAGACAAAACAGGTCCCTTGGTCTTTTGCATCCCCTGTCATCGGGAGATCGACCTGAAGCGAGCGGCGGCTGTGACGGGAAATAAGCGGATCGAAGCCGTGCATGTCAAGGATCTGCTTGCCCTGACGGGCTATATTCGGGGCGGATGCTCCCCCATTGGGATGAAAAAGCGGTTTCCCACCTATTTTGACGAAAGTGCTGCCACGTTGGAGCGGCTGACCGTCAGTGCGGGGGTGAAGGGAATGCAGCTGTTGGTAAAGAGCGAGGATATTTTGCGCTTTACGGCGGCTGTACTGGTACAGGTCACAACAGATAAGTGACCGAAAACTTTGCGAAACCACTTGAAAAAGCCGTGGCTTTGTAGTATAATATAAAGTTGTCACTGTATATCATATATTCTATATTAGGAGAAAACCATGCTTACAATCAAGAATCAAATTGCCGAGGCGTTGGTCGCAGGCGTGCGGACGATGAAGCCCGATGCGGAGCTGTCGGCAGAGGATATCCGCTCCATGCTGGAATATCCGCCCGACTCTGCAATGGGGGACTTGGCACTGCCTTGCTTCAAGCTGAGCAAGCTACTGCGAAGCGCACCTGTCAAGATCGCCGCCGAGCTGTCGGCGGGACTGTCTCTGCCTTGCGTGGCAAAGGCGGAAGCGGTCAACGGCTATCTGAATATTTTTTTGAGTGATTCCTACCTTTGCGGACAGATCCTGCCGCAGGTACTGATGCAGGGAGAAGCCTATGGTGCCCCCGACATCGGACAGGGAAAGACCGTGGTGCTGGACTATTCCTCACCCAACGTGGCAAAGCCCTTCCACATCGGACATTTGGGCACGACCGTGATCGGTCACTCTCTCAAAAAATTGCATGAATTTGCGGGCTATCGGTGCGTGGGTATCAACTATCTCGGAGACTGGGGAACCCAGTTCGGCAAACTCATCACCGCCTACCGCCTGTGGGGCAATCAGCAATCGGTGGAGGAGGGCGGCATTGATGCGCTGGTCGCACTGTATGTCAAGTACCACGAGGAAGCCGAAAAGGAGCCTGCACTCAACGATACCGCCCGTGCCGAATTCCATAAGCTGGAGCAGGGAGATGAAGAAAATATCGCCCTGTGGAAGTGGTTCGTGGAGATCAGCCTTGCCGAGTATAAAAAGACCTATGCACAGCTTGGTATCGAATTTGACAGCTACAAGGGAGAGTCCTTCTATACCGATAAAATGCCCGCACAGGTGCAGAAGCTGCGGGATATGGAGCTGCTGAAGCTGGACGACGGCGCTTCCATCGTTGATCTGGAGGCGTACGGCATGCCCCCCTGTCTCATTCTGAAGCGGGACGGCTCCACCCTGTACCCCACCCGTGATATTGCGGCGGCAGTGTACAGAAAAGAAACGTATGATTTCGATAAGGCGATCTATGTGACCTCTGCGGGACAAAGCCTGCACTTTGCCCAGTGGTTTAAGGTCGTGGAGCTGATGGGCTACGATTGGTCGGACAAGTTGGTGCATGTCCCCTACGGAACGGTGAGTATCAACGGCGAGAAGCTGGCGACCCGTACGGGTAACGTGATCCTGTTGCGTGACCTGTTCACCCTTGCCATCGAAAAGGTGGCGACCATCATGGAGGACAAGAACCCCGACCTCACCGATAAGGATAAGATCGCTGAGGCGGTCGGCGTGGGTGCCATCGTGTTTTACTACCTGTCGAATAACCGTATCAGAGATATCAACTTCGTCATGGAGGATGCCCTCAGCTTTGACGGTAATACGGGACCCTATGTGCAGTATACCTATGCCCGTACCTGCTCGGTGCTTGCCAAATCGGGAGCCTATGACGCATCCGATCTGACCGTCACCGCACCCGAGGAGGCAGACCTGCTGAAGGTCATTGCCCGCTTCGAGGAAACGGTGCGGAATGCCATTGCCGACTATGAGCCTTCGGTGGTGACACGATATATTCTTGACGTGGCAGGTGCCTATAACCGCTTCTACCATAATTGCTCTATCCTGGGTGCCGAAAGCGAGACGGTCAAAAATACCCGTCTGGCACTGACACAGGCGGCAAAGACCGTCCTTGGAAACGCCTTCGACCTGATCTGCCTTGCCAAGACAGAAAAGATTTAAGGATGCGGGGATGCGTTTGGGGCGTTGCCCCAAGCCCCACTTAAAAACTTTTTTGAAAAAAAGTTTTTAAGAATTTCAAAAAACTTAAAAAAATTTATTGGAAGTTTTTGAAGATTTTCAAGAAACTTTTTTCAAAAAGTTTCTTGAACGGGTTTCAGGGCAGAGCCCTGAACATCATAAAATCATAACAAAGAGGTAATGAATATGTCCGGACATAGCAAATGGGCGAATATCAAGCACAAGAAGGAAAAGACCGATGCGCAGAGAGCGAAGGTCTTTACGAAGATCGGCAAGGAGATCACCATTGCCGTCAAGGAGGGAGGCGGCGATCCCGCATCCAACTCCAAACTGCGGGATCTGATCCTGAAAGCAAAATCCAACAATGTTCCCAACGACAACATCGAGCGCACCATCAAGAAGGCGCTGGGTAGTACGGGGGAGAACTACGAGGAGATCGTATACGAGGGCTACGGTCCCTCCGGCATTGCCGTGATCGTGGAGACCACCACCGACAACCGCAACCGCACAGCAGGCAACGTGCGCGCGTACTTTGCCAAGTACCACGGCAACATGGGGCAATCGGGCTGTGTGTCCTATCTGTTTGCCGACAAGGGTCTGATCGTCATTGGCAACGAGGACGGTGATATTGACGAGGACAAGCTGATGGAAACGGCACTGGAGGCGGGAGCCGAGGACTTTGCCGCCGAGGGCGAGGTCTTTGAGATCTACACCGAGCCGGATGACCTGTATGCGGTTCAGGAGTCCTTGAAGGAGGCGGGCTATGAGCTTTTGTCCGCCGAAAAGACCAAGGTTCCTTCCAACTATGTGACCTTGGACAACGAAGAGGATATCAAGTTCATGGGACTTCTCATTGAGAAGTTAGAGGACGACGATGACGTGATGAACGTCTACCATAACTGGGAAAACTGTGACTGAGTGTCATGGGAAGCTATAAACGGCTGTTATCCAATACGGCAATTTTGGGGGCGGGTACTTTTTTATCGAAGGTACTCGTTCTCCTGCTCATGCCGTTTTACACAAGCATTCTCTCGGCAGGAGAATACGGGACGGCGGATCTGATCGCTCAAACGGCGAATCTGCTTATTCCCTTGGCGGCGGTGGGCATCTGCGACGGCATTTTCCGCTTTACGCTGGACAGTGCCGCCGATCCCAAAAAGGTGCTTTCCACAGGTGTGGCGATCCTCACGGCGGGCAGTGTCGTACTGTGCGGTGTCGTTCCGCTTTTGCGCCTGTTCGACTTTTTTGACGGATATGTGCTCATCATTGCGCTGTATGTGATCTCCGCCAATTTTCACTCCGCCTTTGCCCAGTATCTGCGGGCGCAGGGAAGAACCACCCTGTTTGCCGTGCAAGGGCTTGTCAATACGGCGCTGACCATCGGGCTGAATCTGCTGTTTTTGGTCGTTTTCGATCTGGGAGCGACAGGCTATGTGCTGTCGGTGGTGGTGTCGGATGCTTTGCTGGCGGTCGCACTCTTTTTCCTTGCCCGCCTGTATCGGGATATCTCCCTCAAGCAGGTGGATCGGACGACGGCGAAGGAGATGCTGAAATTCAGCATTCCCTATATTCCCACCACGGTGATGTGGCTCATCACCTCAGTGTCCGATCGCTATATCGTCACCGCCTTTTGCGGAGAGACCGAAAATGGACTGTATGCGGCGGCGTATAAGCTGCCCACGCTCCTGTCTTTGGTTAGTGGTGTGTTTGTAGAGGCATGGCATTTTTCTACTGTCAAGGACGCTGCCCCTGAGGAACGCTCCTCCTTTTTCGGAACGGTCTATGTCCATTTCATGAGCATTATGTTCATCGGTGCGTCGGTGCTGGTGGCGGGGGCAAAGATCTTTACGGATATTCTGCTCTCCGATTCCTATTACGCCTCATGGCAGTACGTTCCCATGCTGGTGGCGGCGACCGTCTTTTCCACATTGGTCTCTTTTTTGGGAAGCGTGTATTTCCTTGAGAAAAAAAGCACGCTGTCCATGCTGACCGCTATGGCGGGTGCGGCGATCAATGTCATTCTCAACTTCGTGCTGATCCCCGACCACGGTGCCATGGGTGCGGCGGTGGCGACCTTCCTCAGCTATCTGGCGGTCTTTGTCATCCGAGCTTACGATACCTCTCATTATCTGAAATTCCGTCTGTGTATCCCCCGTGTCATCATCAATACGGCGGTATTGCTGATACAAATCGTGATTATGGTAGGGGCGTTCCGTGGATGGAAATATGCCCAGCTTGCCCTCCTTGCTTTCCTTCTGATTTTCAACGGACGGGGGCTTGTGGCGACTTTTCGGCGTTTTCTTGGCGGAATTTTTCAAAAAAAGCAAAAAAAATCGAAAAAACCACTTGAAAAATAAAAAAGAATGTGGTATAATATCATCCGTATGTGTGTCGAGCGATCGACAAAGCAAGAATAGAAGGGCAGTCCGCTGCGTCGCTCTGCATGAATGCCCGGATTTTGAAGGAGGACTGAATCATGAATTTACTTCAGGCTTTTACAAACGAGCAGTTGAAGACCGAAATGCCGGTCGTGAATGTAGGTGATACCATCCGCGTTCATAACAGAATCAAGGAGGGCAACCGCGAGCGTATCCAGATGTTTGAGGGTACGGTCATTGCCAAGCACGGCGGCGGAATCTCCGAGACCTTTACCGTACGGCGTGTTTCCTACGGTTGCGGAATCGAAAAGACCTTCCCGATCCACTCCCCCAACGTTGTTAAGGTTGACCTGATCCGTTCCGGTAAGGTCAGAAGAGCAAAGCTCTACTACCTGCGCGACAGAGTTGGTAAGGCTTCCAAGGTTAAGGAAAAGATCTAACCGAAAAATACAGGGTGAACAGCTTTCACCCTGTATTTTTATGCACGATTCTCCATCGGAAAAGAAAAATTCGCAAGGACGTGTCGAAATGTTCGCCTATAATCTTGACAAGCCTCTCAAAAAACGTTATAATATATATTTAGGGAACGGAGAACGTTGTCAAACATCAGCAATGAAGGAGCTATCCCATGAAAAAAGTAAAATTGATTTTGATCGGAGCCGGAGACAGAGGAACCACCTATGCCGACTTCGGCGCAGAAGCCTGTCCGGAAATGGAACTGGTCGCCGTTGCTGACCCCGATCCTGTCAGACGGAACTATATCAAAGAAAAATTCAACTTGCCCGACAGTGCTTGCTTTGAATGGGGCGAGGATCTGTTAAAGCTGCCCAAGATGGCAGATGCCGCTATCATCGCCACACAGGATCAAAAGCACTACCATCTAGCGCTTCAGGCAATCGAGCAGGGCTATGAGCTGTTGTTGGAAAAGCCTGCGGCACCCACACCCAAGCAGTGCAATGACATCGCCGTTGCCGCCAACAAAAAAGGAGTACGGGTCGTGGTCTGCCATGTCCTTCGATTTACCCCCTTCTTCCGTCTGCTTAAGCAGATCATTGATGAAGGACGAATCGGCAAGGTTATGAATATCATTCATATTGAGTGCGTGGGCAACGTACATCAGAGCCACAGCTATGTGCGCGGCAACTGGCACAAGACGGCGGACAGCTCTCCGATGATCCTTGCCAAGAGCTGTCATGATATTGACATTATCCAGTGGCTGTTGGGGGAGGAATGCACCCGTGTCCACAGCTTCGGCTCGTTGCGTTATTTCTGTCGGGAGAATATGCCAGAGGGAGCACCTGAGTACTGCTATCAGGGCTGTCCTGCCGAAGCGGACTGTCCGTACAGTGCCTTAAAGATCTATGAGCAACGCACCTTCCCCGCCTTTGTCAAGACGGCGACCAAGAAGCACGACCCCACCGACGAGGATATCCGCAAGGCAATCACCGAGACCAACTACGGCAAGTGCGTGTTCCAATGTGACAACGACGTGGTCGATCACCAGGTCGTCAATTTGGAATATGCATCGGGTGCTACGGTCTCCTTTACCATGAGTGCCTTTTCCAAGGGCGGACGCAAGATTCGTATCATGGGAACCAAGGGCGAGCTTTACGCCGAGATGTCGGACGACCACGTAATGGTGTTTGATTTCCTGACTCGTAAGATTGAGAAGATCATGATCGCCGACGCCATTCGGGACGAGGAGATTACGGGCGGTCACGGCGGCGGAGACAGAGGCATCATCCGTTCCTTCTGTCAGATGCTGGCAGGTACCTATACCGGCAATTCTATCACCGACATTTCCACGTCGATCAAGAATCACTTGACCACGTTTGCGGCAGAGGAATCTCGTTGTACCGATAAGATCATTACCATGTCCGAGTACGAAGCATCGCTGTAAGAACGAAAGCATGCCCTCGCAGTTCAACACTGCGAGGGCATGCTTTTTCTTGTAAACGAAAACCCCGCCACTATGGCGGGGTTTTCGTTTACAACAAATGGGCGGTTCTCTTAACGAGAACCGCCTGTCTTCTATTCCTTCAATTCCTTTTCCACCGTCTCAAATACCAGCTCTCGGTCGTTGTCATCCAAAATGGCGTATACCACATAGTTGCCGAAGGTTCGCACCTCGGCATGCTCCAGCTTGGTCAGCTCCTTCGGGGCATAGCCGGCGATAAAGGCACTCTGTTCCTCCAACAAGCGGTCAAGATAGTCCTCGGTCAGGCGTACCAGCTCCGCCCGTACCGTCTCATCGGGCGCATGGAAAATGCCAAGCTCATTGATGTCCTCCGACAGAACCGAGTAGCGCAGACACGTATCGTCGGGCAGCTCGGTGTCCTCAAAGTAGTACCGCAAATGCTCGCCGCCGTAGGTCTCATAGCCGAAGTTTACGGGAATCTGATCGGTGGCGGTGTCGGCAAGCTCCGCACAGGGAACATTGTCGGCATAGGCGGCCGCCTTGGTACAGGCGCAAAGCAAGAGCGAAAGGGTCAGCAAAAGGGAAAGCAGATAGCACTTCATAGAACCTCCTTATTGATATCCGTGGGTACGGATGTAGTGTAAAACGGCCTCATAGGCGGCGGTTGTCAGATGATGACCGTCGCCGTTTTGATACTCGGAGCGAAGGAAACCGTCGCTGTCGGCAAGAAGTGCGGCGGTATCCAGATAGCGGATTCCGTATTCCTCGGCAAGCTCCAATGTCCAGCCGTTGATGGTTCGGATATACCCATTTAGCTCGTCTACCGTGCAGGTGTAACGGCTCATGTCCATGTTGGCGGATACGGGATAGCAGGCTTGCAGAAGGATTTTGGTATCGGGAGATGCGGCTCGCACCTCATCCAGGAGCAGACGGTAGCAGTCCTTGTAATACGCCTCCCCCTGCCGTACCTTCTGCACGGCGCCGTTCAGCCCGAAGCAGAGAAGCAGATAGGCGGGCTTTTTGCGGCGGAGTGCCTCCCCCACCGTCAGATATTCCCCCGTTTCGGGATAGCGGATACGCAGAGAGCGGATGGCAGTATCCAGATTCACCGTCCCATTGTCGGGGCCCCATACCTGCTTGGTGTCGGTTCCCCCCGACAGAACGCCCCGATTCTTCAGATGATAGGTCGTGGATTCTCCGAAAAAAATAAACCTGTCAAGATACTCCTGTCCCCGATCCTCGGTCTGCTTTAAAATAACCGAGGATACAGTTGCTTGCGTGTCCGACTCTTCGGTCAGCCCTGCCGTCACCGAGGGCGGCTCGGTGCAGGAGGACAGAGAGAGCAGAAGCAACAGCGACAGAGATATGCTTAACAGGTTTCGTTTCATGTGGGTACCGCCTTCCGTTTGTGTAGTCGGACGGCAATATCCGTGGATTCAGCGTGCCTTTTTGAACTGGCTTTGGTAGATCTCCTCACGGGCAGCATTCTTGCGGAGCCGCCGTAAAAAGAGAGCTGAAAGCCCCATAACAAGAGCGTAGATCAGCGTAAAGACGGTCAGCCCGATCAATACCTGAGAGGCAGTCATGGAGGCGGGAAGCAGGAAGCACAGATAAAAGGCAAGGGCGAGAATGGCATAGTGAAGGAAGAGCCGAGCCGCTCCGTTCAGTGCCTTGTAGCGATACAGTGTCTGTGCCAGCATTGCCAAGACTGAAAACACAAAGATGAGAAGCAGGGTCAGTGCCGAGAGAAGCACCTCCTGCTCACTGACATTGACGATCAGCATGAGCACGCAATACAGGGCGCTGATCAGCGCAAAATACACGCAGGACTCGGTCAGCATATTCTTAAAAACTTTTCTGAGATCCATGATATTGATTCATCCTTTCGGTAGTATACCCTTATACTATACCATATATGCGAACTTTTTTCAAGCCAAAATCGACAGGATTTTTTGAGTTTTCTGTAAATTTTCCGTATCGGGAGCAGATCATATGTTGTTGAGCATGATTTCCACCAGCTCGTCAAAGGCACGGGACAATTCCCCCCGAAGTCTGCCCGTCAGAATGATCCCCTGCGCGGCGGATCGGGGCAGAATGCCCGAGTGGAGCTTGGATAGCATGGCATTGTGGGCGCTCCGTCCGTCGTTCAACAGCTTGCGAAAGCCCTGTACGTCGGGGGTCTCGTCGGGACGGCGGATACGGGGGAGCAGTGCCACCGAGTCACACAGAACCGATGCCAGCTGTACGCAGATCCGTCCCTCCTCATTCTGCCTTCCGCCCGACGGTGTGTGCAGACCGTGGCAAAACAGCTCCGATGCCTGATCCACCACACGGGAAAGCCCGTGAGCGCAGGCGGCGATGTTGTCTCGCTCCAAGGGGGGCAGAAAGTCCGAGAACAGGGCATCCTCCAGTTCACAGACCAATCGGTCGCAGGAGCGCCGCAGAGACGAAAAATTGCCCGATTCCTGAGCGGAAGCGGCGCCGCAGGCAAGACAGACCGCCGATGCGGCAAGCGCCCCAAGCTGTTCCAAGGTTTCGAAATAATGATATTTGACCATACGATCACGCCTTTCCTTGTGTGAATTCTGTTGGATGAAGTTTGTCAATATTACAGCCGACCGATCAAAAAAGAGAGAAAGAAGCCGATGGCGCCGCACAGAGGGAAGGTCAGTGCCCAAGCGGCAAGCATCTGCCCCGCAATACGTAGATCAATGCCGCCTCGCTTGCACAGCCCCGTTCCCATAATGGCGCACGCCTTGGAGTGAGTGGTGCTTGCGGGAAGCCCCAAGAGGGAGCAGACGGCAAGGATCGCCGTGGAGGCGGCATCGGAGGCACTTCCCCCCGCCGCATCCAGATCGGTCATGTCGCAGCCTACCTTTTTGATGATCTTGGCACCGCCCAGCATAGTTCCGAGGGTCATGACGGCGGCACAGCTCAGAACCACGAACAGGGGAAGCCTTGTTCCGTCGATCTCCCGATGGACAAAGGAAAGTCCCAGCAGATACACGCCCATGAATTTTTGGGAATCCTGAGCGCCGTGGAGCAGAGCACTGCCGGCGGCACTGATGCATTGCGTGCGCCGAAAATACTGCATGACCCGCCGACGGGAGCGATTGCCCAAAAAGCCAAGCAGCAGCTTGTAAAATACAGCGCCCAAAAGGAGGGCGGGAAGGGTGGTGGCAAACAGTCCGAGAAGCACCGAATGCCACTCCTCGGCGTTGATGGCATCGCCGCTCATCCGTTGTGCCAATGCCGCTCCTGTGATCCCCGAGATCAGCGCATGGCTCTCACTGGTGGGAATGCCGAAGTGATGTGCCACCGTTGCCCAAAGGATCACGGCGCACAGCCCGGCGCACAGAGCGGAGAGAGCCGCCCCCTCATCCGATCCGAAGTCCGCAATACCGAATAGCGTGATGGCTACCCCGGGGTTGAGAAACGCCATCCCCACCGCTCCCACAAAGTTGCAGATAGCGGCAAGGAGCAATGCCTGTGTCGGGGAAAGCGAGTGCGTGGATACACAGCCGGCAATGGCGTTGGGCGCATCGGTCCAGCCGTTGACCAAGATCACCAGCAGGATCAGAACGGTAAACAGAACGGTCATGACACACCTCCTCGGAATTTCCCGCTATGGTATTCTTATGAGAGCGGCGGAGGAATCATTCCGAAGGACAGGCGAGGACAACTTGAAAAAATTTCGGCAAGGGCTATACAAGTGGGGAAAAATGTGGTATAATATAAAGAAATAGGAAGCGCATTGAGAAAATGCGGAAAAGGAGAAAGAAGGATGCAGGAAGTGAAGGAGCGGGTTGCCAAGCTCAGACAGGAGCTGGCATACCATTCGGAGCGGTATTACGTGGAGGATTCCCCCGAAATATCCGATTATGAATACGACATGCTGTTTGCCGAGCTGAAGCGACTGGAGGAGGAGTATCCCGAGCTGTACGATCCCGCCTCTCCCACCCAACGGGTAGGCGGAAAGGCGCTGGACAAATTCGAAAAGGTCATTCATACCGCACGCATGGACTCCCTTGCCGATGTCTTTTCCTTTGAGGAGGTAGTCGAGTTTTGCGGACGGATGGAGATTGAGGTACCAACCCCCATCTATTCGGTAGAGCCGAAGATCGACGGACTTTCGGTCTCTCTGTCTTATGAAAACGGTGTGTTCGTGCGAGGAGCGACCCGAGGAGACGGAACGGTGGGTGAGGACGTCACAAACAACCTCAAGACGGTCTTTTCCATCCCCCTGACCCTTCCTGAGCCGCTTACGCTTACGGTGCGAGGCGAGGTCTATATGCCCCGTGCCGTCTTTGAAAGGATCAACGCCGAACGAGAGCGACAGGGAAAGGCACTGATGGCAAATCCCCGCAATGCGGCGGCAGGCTCTCTGCGTCAGCTTGACCCCAAGATCACCGCTGAGCGGAAGCTGGATATTTTTGTTTTTAATTTTCAGGGCGGCGATCTGTACGCCGACGGACATGCCCCCGAGAGCCATACCGAAACGCTTGACCGCCTTGCCGAGCTTGGTTTTAAGGTGCTCCCTTTGCGGCTTGCTACTGCCTCTCGTTCGGCAGTGACCGAGCATATCCGAACGATCGGAGCGGCACGGGACACGTTGGCGTATGACATTGACGGCGTGGTCATCAAGCTGGACAGCCTGTCCGACCGTCGCCGTGTGGGAGAGGGAACCAGCACCCCCCGTTGGGCGGTGGCGTATAAATTCCCCCCCGAGGAAAAGGAGACTCTGCTGGAGGACATCACAATTGCCGTGGGGCGCACAGGCGTGCTGACCCCCGCCGCTGTGCTGAAGCCTGTCCGCCTGGCGGGAACCACCGTCAGCCGTGCGACTCTGCACAATCTGGACTTTATCCGTCAGCGGGATATCATGATTGGGGATACCGTGGTGGTGCGAAAGGCGGGGGATATCATCCCGGAGGTCGTCTCGGCGGTCAGTGCCAAGCGGACGGGAGCCGAACGCCCCTTCTTCATGCCCACGGTCTGCCCCTCCTGCGGACATCCCGTTGTCTGCGATGAGGACGAGGCGGCAGTGCGCTGTACGAGTAGCACCTGTCCCGCCCAATTGTCCCGCCGCATCGAGCATTTCGCCTCTAAGGGGGCTATGAACATTGACGGATTGGGCCCCCAGATCGTCGATCTGCTGTTGGAAAACGGACGCATTCACGATGCCGCCGACCTGTATACCTTACAGGCTTCGGAGGTGGAGAATTTAGAGCGAATGGGCAAAAAATCCGCCGAAAATCTCATCGGAGCCATCGAACGCTCCAAGTCGGCGGGATTGGAACGCTTGGTCTATGCCCTTGGCATCCGCAACGTGGGCGAGGTGGCGGCAACGGCACTTGCCGTGCGCTACGGCACGCTGGATGCCCTCATGGCGGCAACGGCGGAGGAGCTGTGCGCTCTGCCCGATTTCGGCGCCATCACCGCCGATTGCGTGATCGACTTTTTTGCCGAGGAGCAGAACCGCCTGCTTTGCGAGCGTCTTGCGGCGGCGGGCGTGCTGACCGAATCGGTATCCGAGCCGGTGGGTGACAGCCTGCAAGGGCTGACCTTCGTGCTGACGGGAACCCTGCCCACCCTGACCCGTGAGGAAGCCGGTGAGCGGATCAAGAAAAAGGGAGGCAAGGTCAGCGGCAGCGTGTCGAAAAAGACCTCCTATGTGGTAGCAGGTGAGGCGGCAGGCAGTAAGCTGACCAAGGCAAAGGAGCTGGGTGTTGCGGTCATCGACGAAGCGGCACTGCTTCAAATGCTGAACGCTTAAACGCCCGTATATTCGAGGATCCCTTGATAGATCCCCTCCGCAAACAGATCGGGTCGCTCCGACATCAGCATGGCATCGTTGTAGTTGGTAATGAAGCCAAGCTCCACAAGGACAGCAGGCATGGCGGTACGCCGCAGAACGTACAAGCCGCTCCGTACCTTCATGCCCCGATTGCGAAGCCCCGTGGTGCGGTTCAGCCAATACAGAATATCTTCTCCCAGAGAAAAGGCGGCGGACGGTGCGGAAAAGGCAAACGCCTCACTGCCCGTAGCGGCGGCGATCTCCGAGGCATTGGTGTGCAGGCTGATGAAATAATCCGCTCCCCAAGCGTTGGCATCCTCCACCCGCAGGCGAAGGCTTGTGGAATTGGAGGTACCGATCTGCGTGTCGGCTGTGGGGCGGGAGAGCCGTACCTCAAAATTCGGATTGGCTCTCAGCCGCTCTGCCAGCTCCAGCCCTACGGCAAACACGATATCCTGCTCCCGCAGACCGTTTCCTTCGGCTCCCGCATTGGGATTGAGCGGATTGTGACCTTGGTCGATATAAATTTTAATAGCCATAATTCCATCCTTTCAAATCGTCTGTCTCTAAAAGCAGAATATTCCGAAGGAGGGCAATCGGTGCAAAAAAACCGATAAACGAACAAAGAAACGAGGAAAGATCGATGAAACATACCGATGACACCAAAAACCGAGTGGTGGGCGGAACGCTCTATCTTGTTGCCACACCCATCGGCAACCTTGCCGATCTGAGCGAGCGGGCAAGAAAGGTGCTGTCCGAGGTGGACTTGATCGCTGCCGAGGATACCCGCAATTCTCTGCGTCTGCTGACCCATTTCGGAATTTCCAAGCCCATGGTATCCTATCATGAGCACAACCGTCGGGAACGGGGAGAGGAACTGGCAACTCGCCTTTTGGCGGGCGAATCCTGCGCTCTCATCACCGATGCGGGAACTCCCGCCATCTCCGATCCGGGAGAGGACTTGGTGGCGCTCTGTGCCGAGCGAGGCATCCCCGTGACCTCCGTGCCGGGGGCATGTGCCATGGTTACAGCCCTTACTTTGTCAGGACTGCCAACACGTCGCTTTACCTTCGAGGGCTTTTTGCCTGTTCCCAAAAAGGAGAGAAGGGAACGTCTTGCGGAGCTTGCGGCAGAGACCCGCACGTTTATCCTCCACGAGGCTCCCCACAAGCTGAAAACCACCCTTGCCGATCTGAAGCAGGCACTGGGCGGCGAGCGGAGGATCGCCCTTTGTCGAGAGCTGACCAAGCTCAATGAGGAGGTGCTCCGAATGACACTTTCCGAAGCCACTGCGTATTATGAGGAAAGAGAGCCGAGAGGGGAATATGTGCTTGTCGTCGAGGGCGGCAGTGCCGCCGAGGGAAAAAACAAGATCTGCGACCTGACCCCCGAGGAGGCGGTCGCCGATTACTTGGCACAGGGGATGAGCCGCAACGAGGCGATCAAGGCGGCGGCAAAAGCACTGGGGCTGTCCCGAGGCGAGGTGTACGATCGGATGAAGACCGAATAAAAGTGCTTTTTATCGGCAATATACAAAAGAACCCGCAAAAATTCCCGTACATTCTGCAAATTTTTTTGCGTAAACAATCTTGATTTTTTTTCGGTTTATGGTATAATATAAGCATTATAGATATGTAGTGAAAGGAAAGAACAGCTATGGAAAAAATGAAGGTAGGCGTGGTCGGTGCCACTGGTATGGTCGGACAGCGCTTTTTGACCCTTTTGGAGAACCACCCCTATTTTGAGGTCACGGCACTGGCGGCATCTGCCCGTTCTGCGGGAAAGACCTATGAGGAGGCTGTTGGCGACCGTTGGAAGCTGAAAACGCCCATGCCCGAGCAATACAAGAGCATGATCGTGCATGATGCGGCAAATATCGAGGAAATGGGCAAGCTCTGCCGCTTCGTATTCTGTGCCGTGGATATGAAAAAGGACGAGATCAAGGCGTTGGAGGAGGCATATGCCAAGGCAGAGATCCCCGTGGTCTCCAATAACTCCGCCAACCGTTGGACGCCCGATGTGCCCATGGTGATCCCCGAGATCAACGACGCCCATCTGGAGGTGATCGAGGCACAGAGAAAGAGACTGGGAACCAAGAGAGGCTTCATTGCCGTAAAGCCCAATTGCTCCATCCAGTCCTATGTACCCGCCCTGACGCCTCTGCTGAAGTACGGTATCAAGGAAGTGGTCGCCACCACCTATCAGGCAATTTCGGGTGCGGGCAAGACCTTCCGTGAGTGGCCCGAAATGATCGACAACATCATTCCCTACATCGGCGGCGAGGAAGAGAAGAGCGAGCAGGAGCCCTTGCGTGTTTGGGGTAAGGTGGAGAACGGTGAGATCGTCAAGGCAACCGCTCCCGTCATTACCACCCAGTGCATCCGTGTCCCCGTCTCCGACGGACATACGGCGGCGGTGTTCGTGAAGTTTGAGAAAAAGCCTACCAAGGAGGAGATCCTCAAGGCTTGGGCAGAGTTCAAGGGCAAGCCTCAAGAGTTGAATCTGCCTCACGCTCCCGAACAGTTCATTACCTATTTTGAAGAGGATAACCGTCCTCAGGCGGCTCAGGACCGTGACATTTACGGTGGTATGGGCGTGACGGTCGGACGTCTGCGTGAGGATACGCTGTACGACTATAAGTTCGTCGGACTGTCTCATAACACCCTCCGAGGAGCCGCAGGCGGTGCCGTGCTCATTGCCGAGCTTCTGTACAGAGAGGGCTACTTTAACTGATATCGCTGAAGCAGACCCCGTCAAAAATTTTGGTCAAGCTTTTTTAAAAGCTTGTGGGTATCCAAAGGGCAAAGCCCTTGGTCGCTCGTCGCAACGAGCGAAACTTCCCAACGTTCATAAGCGCCCGAAGGGGTAGAGCCGAAAGAACAGGTTCTTTCGGCTCAGGGGAAACCACAAGTGGGGTTTCCCCTTTTACTTTGAAAAAACTTTCCGATTTCCCTTGACAAACGCAAAAAAAGAAGGTATAATAATAAGGAATAAAAGGGAGTAGTTTGCACGGCTTGCCGTGTGGGACGGTTCGTCAGAACGATTGTCAGATCCGGATCGCCCCTGAACGAAGGTTTAAAACAAGACTTTTATCGCCCGTTTGTGTGCGGTAAAGGTCTTTTTTTACAGCAATCTCTCCCCAAAATAAACAAAGAAAGGCAAAGACATGGAAAATCTCAAATTTCTCGTAGACGGGATCATGGCACTTCTCGAAAACGGCGGCTGGAAGTACCTCGTTATGTGGCTCATCGGCGGCTTGCTGATCTTCTTGGCGATCAAAAAGGAAATGGAGCCAACGCTCCTGTTGCCCCTCGGCTTCGGAACGATCTTGGTCAACATCCCCTTTTCGGGTGCCATCGGTGCGGAAGGGCCGTTGACCACCCTCTTTGGCGCGGGCATCGCCAACGAGCTGTTTCCCCTTATTCTCTTTATCGGTATCGGAGCGATGATCGACTTCGGCCCCGTGCTTGCCAACCCCAAGCTGATGATCTTCGGAGCGGCGGCACAGTTCGGTATCTTCTTTACCTTCTGCTTGGCATCCCTCTTCTTTGATCTGCCCGATGCGGCATCCATCGGTATCATCGGTGCGGCAGACGGCCCCACGGCGATCGTCGTGGCGCAGAAGCTGGGCTCCAAGTACCTGCCTGCCATCATGGTGGCGGCGTACTCCTATATGGCATTGGTACCCATCATTCAGCCCCCCGTTATCAAGCTCCTCACCACCAAAAAGGAGCGCATGATCCGCATGCCCTATGAAGGAAAGAATATTTCCAAGACTACCCGCATCCTGTTTCCCATTATCATTACGGTGATTGCAGGACTGGTTGCTCCCGCATCGGTGGCACTCGTCGGATTTTTGATGTTCGGCAACCTGATCCGTGAGTGCGGCGTGCTGGATTCTCTTTCCGAAACGGCGCAGAAGGTGCTGGCAAACCTTGTCACCATCTTCCTCGGAATCACCATTGCTTCTCAAATGGAAGCATCCAAGTTCCTTGTACCCGAGACCCTGCTGATCCTCGGACTTGGCTTGTTTGCCTTCATTTTCGATACCGCAGGCGGCGTGCTGTTCGCCAAGTTCCTCAACCTCTTCCTCAAGAAGAAGATGAACCCCATGATCGGTGCCGCAGGCATTTCCGCCTTCCCCATGTCGGGACGTGTGGTGCATAAAATGGGACTGAAGGAGGATCCTCAGAACTTCCTTCTCATGCACTCCATCGGCGTCAACGTATCGGGACAGATCGCCTCGGTCATCGCAGGCGGCTTGATCTTAGCCATTGCAGGCAGCTTTGCCGGCTTTATGGGCTAAGGACGGAAAGGAGCAAACCATGAATTTTATTGAGAATTTTAACGTAGATCGTTTTCTGTATTCCTTGCAGTATATGTGGCAGGGAATGCTGGGTATTTTCCTTGTGATCGCCATTCTGATCGGCTCGGTGGTCTTGATGAACAAGATCTTCAGCGGCAAAAAGCGAAAGAAGAACACGGAAGAATAAAACGCATTGGGGCTGACGGGTAACGTCAGCCCCAATTTTTGCAAAAGCTCCTTGACATTTGGGGCAGAGTATGGTATAATATAACTATCCTAATTCAATACACAAAGGAGAATCCACATGAAAAAATTACTTTCCTTAATACTTGCCCTGCTTTTGCTTCTCTCTGCTTTTGCCCTTGTGGCATGCGATACGGAGGACGACAAGGACACAAAAGAAACCAAGCCCGTCACTCAGAAAAAAGAAACCGACGACGATGACGACGAAGAAGAAGAAACGACCGAACCCGTCAAGACCGCTGACCAAAAGACCGCCCAGGAGCTCTATGACGAGGCGTTCGCCCTGCTCAGCAATATGACCCAATACGATGTGGTATCAACGATGACGATAGAAATGTCAATGGGTCAAGAGCCCTATTCGGTTCAATCGACGATCGAAGCGAAGAAGGGAACCGATTCCGGCTACACAAAAATATACACGCCCGCAACCGACTTCACTGCGGGAAGCATCTCCGAGGTGTGGTATGCAAACGGCGTGGGATATGCCTATGACGGCGAGACCAAGCAAAAGTTCGAGGGTGTGGCGTTTGACACCTTCGCCGACATTATGATCGTCGGCTTCGAGAAGAACGAGGATTGGGTCGCCGCCGAAGAGATCGACTGGACGAAGGCAGACCACAAAAAGACCGATAGCGGCTTTACGTCCACTCTTCCCATGAGTACGGAGGTAGCGACAACTTACGCTGAGGAGCTTTCGGACTTTGTTACCTCTGTGGAAGGCTCGTTGATCCTTACCTATGACAAAAACGGCGTGATCACTGCGCACACGGTTGCGGTGAACTTTAAGGATGCCGATACGGGCATGGATCATACTTTGGAGCAGGCAACGGTATACAACTCCATCAATAAGCCTGTGACCGTCTCCGCCCCTGCGGATGCCGATGAGTACGTAACGGGTACCTTCGAAGGCGGCTCCGGCAACGGCGGTAACAGTGGCGTTTCGGATGATGAATGGGGTGCTGACTGGATGTATGACAGACCTCTTCCTCAGCCTGTTGATAGCCGTAATTGCGGTGATTTAGACGGTGATGGAAAAACTACGGAATTTGACTGGTATATGATGATTGAGGTTGATGTGGGTGATGAAAATCGCGATGGCGTGGTAAACCGTGACGATATCACATATTTGGAAAATAACCCAGATCAGATTTTGAGAGCATGGGATAATACTACCGTACCGTACTGGTGGGGAAGATACGCCGCCGAATACGGCCCCAACGCCGCATAAATCAAACAAATCCACCGAATAATGCCCCGCTGTAAATGAATGCAGTGGGGCATTTTACAAAGGAGAATGCTATGAAACATGTCTATTGCCATAAGCAAACAGCATGGCTGTTGCTGATCCTTCTGCTTTGCCTGTCCATGCTCCTCACCTCCTGCTTCCGCATTCAGAAAAAGAGCGGTACGGAAAGCGATACCAAGCCTGTTGCCGAAGCTGAGGAAGAGGAAGAATATCTTCCCGACGATCATTCCTCTGCGGGAACGGGAACAAAGCTGACCGAGACCCAAAAGCCCGTCGAAACAGATGCGGACGGCAACCGTATCTTCCAAACGGTTGCGGGAAAAACACCCATGCAGATGTATACTGCCACACAGGAGCAGCTGCTGGCAATGAAAGAATACGAGATTGAAGCCGTAACGAACCTTAAGATGTCTATGGCGGGAATAACTATGGACATGAAAATTTCGCAAACGATCCGCAATGACGGTGAAAATGCCTATCATAAAGCGGTTGTTGACGGTGATCCTACCGAATCATGGTATATAGACGGTCTCTTTTATCAACGGTATTATGATGATGCGGATGTCGAGCAAAAGATCATGCAGTCAGGCTGGACATTGGATTCGTTTTTGAACTTCAACCACGTTACTGTTGGAGTGGATGACTTTGGAAGCTATCCTCAGAATATTATATTCGAAAACGACTATTTTACATGGGACGGCTCCCACTATGTGATCGAGTACAGCGTGCCAAAGGAGCAAGCAGTCAAATTTTTGGCATCGTTTGGATTGGATACATTGGGAACCGTTAATGAGGCAACGATGAATTTTACACTGCAATTCAATGTCATGGGCAGATTGCAAAATGCGATCCTTGCCATGACGGCAACACTTGAAACCGAGAATGGAACGATGGAGCTTACGGCGAGCGGAAAAGAGAAGTACTTAGGGATCGGGACTACCGTGAACGAGGTCACACCTCCTGCCGATGCCCATATGTATATTGATTACGGTGGAAAATAACCGATTTCACACAGGCATGCTCATAAAACGGGCATGCCTGAAAATTTTTTAAAAAATTCAAAAAAATTTTCAAAAACCTATTGACAAGGGAAAAACAGTATGATATAATATAGTCACAACAAAGAATGATTCTCAATAAGGATAGAGTATTATGAAACAACAAAGAAATACCCTGCAAAAGAGAATCGTTTCCGAAGTCTTTTGCAGCATGAACAATCACCCCTCCGCCGGAATGGTGTATGAAGCGGTGCAAGCCAAATTCCCCGGCATCAGCCGAGCCACGGTCTACCGTCTGCTGGCGGAAGCCGCCGAGGAAGGGAAGATCCAACGGCTGAAGCTCACCGATGCCAATGATCGCTACGACATTACCACGAAAAAGCATTATCACGTGGTCTGTCGTTGTTGCGGTGCCGTGGCAGATGTGGAAGCGACCGTAGACGACAGCGCACTGACGGAGCAGGCAGTAGGATATGAGGGATTCCTTGTGGAGGATTGCCATGTGGAGTTTGTGGGTGTCTGCGAGGACTGTCGCAATCAAAAACAAAATTAAAAAAATTTTTATTAAAAAAGGAGAAAAAGGTTATGGCAAAGTTTGTATGTTCTGTATGCGGTTATGTTCACGAGGGAGACAGTGCTCCCGAACGGTGTCCTCAGTGCAAGGTTCCTGCGGACAAATTCAACAAGATGGAAGAGAATAAGCTGACTTGGGCGGCAGAGCACGTGGTCGGCGTTGCCGAGGGCGCACCCGAGGATATCCTCATGGATCTTCGTGCCAACTTCGAGGGCGAATGCTCCGAGGTCGGTATGTATCTGGCAATGGCAAGAGTGGCACACCGTGAGGGCTATCCCGAGATTGGTCTGTACTGGGAAAAGGCTGCTTACGAGGAAGCGGAGCATGCGGCAAAGTTTGCAGAGCTGCTCGGTGAGGTCGTAACGAACAGCACCAAGAAGAATCTGGAAATGCGTGTTGCCGCCGAGAACGGCGCAACCGAGGGCAAATTCGATCTGGCAAAGCGTGCCAAGGCACTGAATCTTGACGCCATCCATGACACCGTACATGAAATGGCAAGAGACGAAGCCCGTCACGGCAAGGCGTTCGAGGGACTGCTGAACAGATACTTCAAGTAATTCTGAAAAGTCAATAAACATAAGGCTTCAACGCACCAAAGAGCGGTCATATGACCGCTCTTTTTTGGGTTTGAATATTTCAAAAACGAATGGAATTTTTACACAGGTGAATCAACATTGTTTTCACAGCTTCGATAAGCATTTGGCGTAATGCCAAACATTCGTTTAAAAGAACGAATAAAACTGCTTTTGTCACTGTATCCCAAAGTCTCGGCAATGAATTCTATCGTATTATCTTCATCTTTCATCAAATTAATAGCTCTATCCATAATGATCCTCTTACACCAATCTCGATAGGATATTCCGATTTCTTTATGGAATTTTCTGCTTAAATGCTCCGGTGAATAATAAAAATGTGCGGAGACTTTTTCTAAACGAATATCTGTTTCTTCCATTATGTACGCACATACTTTTTCGATCATTTTGGAATGCTTTGTAGGTACTTCCTTGAATGACATTCTAACCAAAAAACCGCAAAGCGTGTAGATAAGACCTGTGGTAATCAACTCTTTTCCGTTGTAATCTTGGTGATTGTTTTGTAGCAAGGCATCAAATAATTTTTTGATGGATTCATCATCAGCATGTACGATCCCCGAATGAAGTGTTTGCAGAGTTTTTGGAGTGTTATAAATTAAGTCAACAGAAAACTGCACATAATCTATGTCACAGCCGTCATTGGAAATTGCCTCCGTTGCATGCACATCACCCGGACAAATAATGACGATATCACCGGGACGGATGTCTGCTATTTCAGCATTCAACTGTTGTTTTCCGTATCCTCGACGAACATATAAAATTTCATATGCGTTGTGCCAATGTGCGGATACAAAATGAGTGGCAACCCGAGAATAACATTGAGAAAAACGAGCCTTATATGTTTTTAGAATCGGTTTGAGTTCTTCCTGATAACTTTTCATTTGAATACTCCCAAATATCAAGTTTTGTATATATTATATCATAAAAGATACTTTAAAGTCAAGATTTTTTATGGTATAATTTTATTATCGATCTTAAATTTTTAACAAGGAGAATAAAACATGAGAAAGCCGGACTTTGAAAACAATCTGTTACGCATTTTGAAGGGAGAACGTCCCGAACGGGCAACACTTTTTGAGATCATTATTCACCCCAAATTTTTCCCGATTTTAGCGGAGCATGAGCAAGAGCAGGAAGGGGAATTGGGGGCACTCCGATTGGAGGTAGAAGCGCTTGCAAAAGCGGGTTATGATTTTGCACCTTGCTATGCCTCTACTTATAAAATTTGTTTACCCAAGCCGAAAAGGAAGGGGGATTCAAAATCTCTTAATGCGGATGCGTTTATTACGGATTGGGAGTCCTTTGAAAAATATCCGTGGTCGGATCCTGAGGACTTCGATACCTCTGCTTTGGAAAAAATCAAACCTTACCTGCCGGAAGGGATGAAGCTGATGTGTCTTGGACCGGGCGGTGTTTTGGAAAACGTGATAGAACTTGTTGGCTATGATAATTTGTGCTTTATGCTTTATGAGGAGCCGAAGCTGGTAGAGACGATTTTTGATTACGTAGGCGAGCGACTTCTCAAGTATTATGAGGGTG
>SVTY01000016.1 GCA_015063535.1 Oscillospiraceae bacterium | reverse complement strand
GCAAATTCGTCTGAAATCGACGAGATTTGGGAAGACGCTTTCACTTAAATGGTGTACCTCAAAAGTGAAGATTGTCGGAAGAACTCATTAATGGTGTACGGTTTGGTGGAGTAATGGTGGAGTAACCGCTATCCCGTAACCTCGAAAACCCTTGAAAAATAAAGACTTTTAAAGGAGAATAGATAAAAATGAAACTTGGTATCGTAGGACTTCCCAATGTGGGAAAAAGCACTTTATTTAATGCGCTGACGAATGCGGGGGCAGAGTCAGCGAACTATCCCTTTTGCACCATTGAGCCGAATGTGGGCGTGGTAGCTGTGCCCGACAGCCGTTTGGATTTTTTGGCGCAGATGTACAATCCCGAAAAATACACCCCCGCCGTCATCGAATTTGTGGACATTGCGGGACTTGTGAAGGGTGCCTCCAAGGGAGAGGGTCTGGGCAATAAATTTTTATCGCATATCCGAGAGGTGGATGCCATCGTCCATGTCATCCGTTGCTTTGAGGACGACAACATCATCCACGTGGACGGCAATATCAATTCCCTGCGGGATCTGGAAACCATCAATCTAGAGCTGATCTTCTCGGATATTGAAATGGTGGAGCGGCGGATCGACCGAACCAAGAAGGCAATGAAGGGAGACAAGACCCTTGCCTCCGAGCTTGCCGTGTTTGAAAAGCTCCATGCCGCCCTCAGCGAAGGCAAGAGCGCCCGCGAGGTAGAGCTGGACGAGACCGAGCGTGAGTATCTTTACGACACGCCTCTGCTCTCCATGAAGCCCATTATCTATGTCGCCAATGTCAGTGAGGACGAGGTGGGCGAGGAGCCGCTGAACAATCCGAACTACATGGCACTGAAGGAGCAGGCAGAGCGGGAGCATGCCCAGATCATCGCCGTTTGCGCTCAGCTGGAGGCGGAGATCGCCGAGCTGGAGGGAGAGGAAAAGGCGATGTTTTTGGAGGACTTGGGCATTGCCGAAAGCGGGCTTGACCGTCTCATCAAGGCAAGCTATTCTCTGCTGGGGCTCATCAGCTACCTGACGGGAGGCCCCACCGAGGTGCGTGCTTGGACGATCACCAAGGGCACGAAGGCTCCCGGTGCGGCGGGCAAGATTCACAGCGATTTTGAGCGTGGATTTATCCGTGCGGAGGTGGTATCCTTCGAGGACTTGGAGCGTCTTGGCAGTATGAACGCCGTGCGGGAGGCGGGTCTGTACCGCTCCGAGGGCAAGGACTACGTAATGAAGGACGGCGACATCGTGCTGTTCCGCTTCAACGTATAAGAGGTCTGCCATGAGAATGCGAAAGAAAAAGCACGGAGCCGAGCGAATCGAAGCCTGCTCCGAGCTGTTGATCCGAGAGATCTCCTCCCTCAAGGATGGCTTTGACGGTGCCTTTGGAGCAGGACGCCCCGTTCATTTGGAGATCGGCTGCGGCAAGGGAAATTTTGCCGTGGGCATGGCAAGCAAATATCCCGATATCAATTTTGTCGCCATGGAGCGGGTCGCCGACGTCTGCTGTGTTGCCTTGGAAAAAGCCATGGCAAGTAAGCAGGAGCGACCGACAGACAATCTGCGCTTTCTGATCGGAGACGCCAAGCTCCTCGCCGAAAATATTCTTCCCCACTCGGTGGACTGCATTTATCTGAATTTCAGCGACCCTTGGCCCAAATCGGGACATGCCAAGCGGCGGCTCACCCACCGCTCCTTTTTGGATATCTACCGTCTGTTGCTGAAGGAGGACGGCATTCTGCGCTTCAAGACCGACAATGTGGGGCTGTTTGAGTTCAGTCTGGAGGAGTTTGCGGCATACGGTGCCGAGATCCTATGGCAGACACGGGATCTGCACAACAGCGAGAAAAACGCCGACAATGTGATGACCGAATACGAAAAAAACTTTTCCGAGCAAGGCTTTGCCATCTGCTCGGCATGGGTAAAATTACCGAAATGAGGAATTCAACCGTATGTTAAAGGATCTGTTAACAGAAAGCCGAAGCATCCGAAGCTTCAAGGCAGGAGAGGCGATCTCTGCCGATACGCTGACCGAGCTGGTCGCTCTGACCCGTCTCTGCCCCGCCGCCATGAATCTTCAGGTGCTGAAATACCGACTTGTGTACAAAAAAGACGAGTGTGCCGCTCTGCTGAAGGAGACCCGTTGGGCATCCTCCCTCTCGCAAAAGCTTCCGCCCGAGGGACGGGAGCCCAGCGGCTATATCGTACTGTGCCACGATACGACCATCGCTCCGCAAAAGCCCATCTTCTCCATCGACGTGGGCATTGCGGCGCAGACCATCATGCTGGGCGCCCGAGAGAAGGGCTTTGGCGGCTGTATCATCGGCTCTGCAAGCGAGGAACGGCTGTCCGCTCTGCTGAAGCTTCCGACCCATTTGATTCCCGTCCTTGTGCTGGGACTGGGCGTGCCCGATGAAACGGTCGTGCTGACCGATGCCGAAAACGGATCGGTCAAGTATCACCGAGATGAAAACAATGTACATTACGTTCCCAAGCGCCTCTTGGAGGAGCTGATCGTTTCCTGAAATCCGAGCCGAAAGGAGAACCGCTATGACAGAGCCGTCGGGTGTTCTTGTTGTCAATAAGCATACGGGGGTCACCTCCCACGACATTGTGGGAAAGGTCCGCCGTCTGTTTGGAACCCGCCGTGTCGGTCATACCGGCACGCTGGATCCCATGGCGTCGGGCGTTCTTGTCGTGTTGGTGGGACGTGCCGCCAAGGCGGCGGAATATCTGGGTGCCGACCGAAAGAGCTACCGAGCCATTCTGCGTTTGGGGCTGACGACCGATACCGAGGACAGCACGGGAACCGTCCTGTCCCGCTCCGAAGCTCTGCCCGATGCGGCGACTGTACAAGCCGTTTGCCAAAATTTTACGGGTGAGCTTCTTCAGATTCCCCCCATGTACAGCGCCTTGAAGCAGAACGGACAGAAGCTGTGCGATCTGGCAAGGCAGGGTATCACTGTCGAGCGCTCTGCCCGCCCTGTCACCGTTCATACGCTGACCTGCACACCTACGCAAGCTACCGAGGAATACAGGCTGGAGGTCGATTGCTCGGCGGGAACCTACATCCGAACCCTGTGCGCCGATATCGGCAAGGCGCTCGGCTGTGGCGGCGTGATGGCGTCATTGGAGCGCACCCGTGCGGGAAGCTTTTCGCTGGAGGGATCGCATACGGTCGCCGAGCTGGAAGCCATGTGTGCCGAGGAGCGTGCCGCATGCCTCATTCCCATCGAATCGCTGTTCGCCTCTCTGCCCGCCGTATCGCTCCCCGCCTTCTTTGAACGGCTCTGCCGCAGCGGCTGTGAGATCTATCAGAAAAAGCTCCGAACCGCCCACGCAACAGGACAGCGGGTACGGCTTTGCGATGAGAACGGCACATTTTTTGCCCTCGGTGAGGTGCGGGAATACCCGGAGGGGACGGCATTCAAAGCACTGAAGCTGTTTGATCTCAAAACCGAAACCGAATAGAAAAAGTCTCAAACGCATCTCTGCGTTTGAGACTTTTTCCATATGTCGCTCTCAGAATACGATCTCGTACTCCTTCAACAGATCCTGCAACAGTTCTGTAAAAATGCCGTTTTTGCCAAAAAGGGTCAGGAAGGTAACAAGAGTAAACACCACACTGAGAATGATAACAACGCAACCGACCACCGTAGCTACGATATTGAGAATCTTTGCTACCTTCAAGTCTTTTGTCGCCTGTGCGGGCGTTGCCGCATTGCGAGCAGACATGGTAAACATCATCGCAATCAATCCCAAAATATTACACAAAAACAGGTTGATGATCGACCAGACCATCAAGCCGGTATTGTATGTACGCACCCCCGTCATTGCTTCATACTGCAGGTTTTCGGTACCGCACTCCGAGCAAAACTTCTCATTCGCCTCCAAGGGCTTTCCACACTTTTCACAACAAACCTTCATTATTTTTCCTCCCATTGGGTAATTCAGCAACAGCTGTTAAAGTAAGTATATCACAGTTTCCTTCTTCTGTCAAGGTGTTGATTCCATTTTTTTGCATTTCATCATTTTGAACAATGCACTTTTAACACATGGGGCTGTCTTACCTCGGTAAGACAGCCCCATCATTTGTTTATTCCTCTCGGCAATGACAGCCACCGCCGCAATTGCCACAGCCTCCGTCCTTCGGTTCCCGCCCCTTTTGACAGGAACAGCTATCGGGACAGCCGATACATTTTTTCCCGCTTTTCTTGGCGTGTATGATATACGCCATAGCACCGCCGACGATCACGGCGATCACGCCGACGATAATCCAATCTGCTCCTGTCATCTTTATCCTCCTATATGTATGACGGTATTATACATTTGCCGTCTCTTTTGTCTGAACCGTTGCCTTGGCATTCCTTGCATCTTCCGCCTTCAGCAGTCTGTTTTTTCTGACGATCAGCACTGTCAGAACAGCGGCAAACAGCAATACAACCGCCCAACCGAGAATGGGCATCCAAGCAGAGCCAAAGCTTCCGCCCATAAACAGCGTTCCGAAGAAGAACACCAAAAATCCAACGGAATATCCGACTCCAAGCTGCAAGCCAAGACCCGCAAACAGCCATTTTTTGCTCTTCAGCTCAGCATTCATGGCACCGATCGCCGCAAAGCAAGGAGGTGTAAAGAGGTTGAACATCAGGTAGGCAAGAGCGGCAACCTTGGTAATCGCCATAATGCCCGCAACGTCGGCACCTGCCCCCTCCATCATCGCCAGCTCCTCGGTATTGATGAAGTTTTCCAGTCCCACAAAGCAAACTGCCAAAGTACCAACTACATTTTCCTTTGCGATAAAGCCGGTAATGGCTGCGGCGGCAAGCTGCCATGCCACCACACCCACGATGGGAGCAAACAGATAGGCAAAGGGTAAGGACACGGTCGCAAGAATCGAATCGCTCGCATTCTCAACCGGTCGGAGGTTCCAACCGAAGGTCTGCATCAGCTGAACAACAAAGTTACAAACAAGAATGATCGTCCCCGCCTTGACGATATACGACCACCCCCGCTGAAGCATGGACAGGCAAGCCCGTTTCACACTGGGCGCCTTGTATTCGGGAAGCTCCATAATAAAGAAGGATTTTTTCTTTCTGTTCCCCGTCAGCTTGTTGATAAGCAAAGCACACAAAAGGATCAGAACGATGCCGACAAAGTACATCAAGGGAGCGACCCAAGAGGATTCGGCAAAGAAGGCACCCGCAAACAGAGCAATCACAGGGAGCTTTGCACCGCAGGGCATGAAGGGTGCCAGCAAAGCGGTCGCTCTACGCTCCCGCTCATTCCGAATGGTGCGGCATGCCATCACGCCGGGAATGGCGCACCCGGTACCGATGACAAAAGGAATGACCGATTTACCCGAAAGCCCCACCTTCTTGAAAATGGGATCCAGCACCACCGTAGCACGAGCCATGTATCCGCAATCCTCAAGGAGCGCAATAAGAAAATACATGACCATGACAAGCGGCAAAAAGCCAACCACGGCACCCACACCGCCGATGATACCGTCGACGATGATCGAGGTCAGAAGCGGATTTGCCGATTCCAACAGCCCGCCGACCCATTCACCGAACATCTCGATGAAGGTCACAAGACCCGGAATGACCAGACCGCTTTCAAACTCATAGCCCTCTGCGATCCATACGCCGGGTCCCGCCTGCGACAGCCAAAACACGGCATACATGATAATGGCGAAGATCGGGATCCCTACCCATTTATTGGTCAGAATCGCATCAAGCTTATCTTGACGATTCTTATTTTTCGTAAGAACCTTTCTCGTTTCGACGTCCTTTACGATCCGATTGACAAACTCAAAGCGTTTTTTGTCTGCGGCGATCACTGCTCTTTTATCATTCAGGTTGACATCCATCTGTCGGTACGGCGCCGTCTGCCGCTTGCCAAACAAAGAAACCGCCGTTTCCACGACCTCCTGAAGCCCGTCCGAGGAGGTAGACACCGTTTCAACCACGGGACAGCCCAGCTTTTCGGACAGTGCCGCCGCATTGATCTTATTTTCTTTCTTTTTGTTGACGTCGGTCTTGTTGAGCGCAACGACCATGGGGATCCCCAGCTCCAACAGCTGAGTCGTAAAGAACAGACTGCGGCTCAGATTGGTCGCATCCACGATGTTGATGATCACATCGGGATTCTCGTTCTTCACATACGAGCTGGTGATGCTTTCCTCTGAGGTAAAGGGCGACATGGAGTAGGCACCGGGCAGGTCAACTGCGATCAGCTCCTCCGAGCCCTTGTAAAAGCTCCTTTTGATGGCGTGGGTCTTCTTTTCAACGGTAACGCCTGCCCAGTTTCCGACCTTTTCGTTTCTGCCGGTCAGAGCATTGTACATGGTCGTTTTCCCGCTGTTGGGATTTCCCGCAAGTGCAATTCTCATTTTGCATCCTCCTGAATGATATATTAAATTTTTTACAAAATGAATGATGTTTTTCGGTTAGCCAAAGCTAACTCTTTGCCCAAAAAAATAATCCTCGGATTATTTTTTTGCTCAGTCCTCTACAAGGATCGCTTCTGCCAGATCGTGGTCGATGGTATATCTGCCGTCCTTGATCGAAACCACGCACGCCTTTTTCAGGTGGGAAACGACGGTGATCGGCTCGCCGCTGTAACAGCCCAAGGAAAACAAAAACGCATCCAGCTCTTCATCATCGGTCAAAATTTCCCGAATGATATATTCCTTTCCTTCCTCTGCGGCACGCAAATTCATAGCTTATCCCTCGCAAATTTTTCAAACCGATCTCGGTTAGCACATGCTAACCATGGATAATTATACTGCTTTTTCACACCGTTGTCAAGAGATTTTTTCAAATTTTTTCAAAAAAATTATTTTTCGGCAAATTGTCTTCCCATCTTCTTCTCAAAATCTTCACCTTGTGGATTGTGACAAACATCGGCATGCGGAGCACGCCGCATGCCGATGGGGATTATTCCTTGGGAATAATGGGATAGAGCTGGACGGTATTTCCTCCGTCCACCACCAATATTTTTACGTCTGTTACCTTCTTGTTTTTTCCTTATTTTATATCGAACACCCGTACATGATCCACAAGAAAGGTATCCCCTGCCCGTGCCGCACCGAACGACTCCTCGATGGGACGGTGATTCTCCTTACGGTATCCCTTGGTTTCGGTGGAGATCAGAATGAATTGGGGGATTCCCGACACGTTCTCTGTTACGGTACCGTCCTCCTCGCCATCCACATAAAACACATATTTTTCGGGTGTCCACAGAAGCCCGAAGGTGTGGAACTCCTCACGGGACAGCCCTTCCATGCCGCCGATCTTGATCTGTTGCATATCCAGACCGTACCCACCGGTAAAGACATTGTGTGCGGCAATCTCTCCCGGATGGAAGCATTCCATGATATCCACCTCAGAGCCGGTCAGCTTGGGGTCAAGAGAGGCACCGATAATAGGCGACTGAAGCCAAAAGGCACTCCACCAGCCCTCCGCTCTCTGCAACCGACAGCGGCACTCATAATAGCCGTATCCGTGGGTAAATTTGTTCTTTTGCAGCTTCCCGATCTGCCATTGCAGATGATCGTTGCCGAACTTGGTGGAAACCACAGGCTCATCCATAAAATTATGTCCCGTCTGAAGCTGGGAGGAGACTACCTCTCCGTTTTCCTCAAACACCGTAAACACCGCACAGCCGTTCTCCACTCTCACGCCCTTGTCGGTCCAGGCGGGATGCCGCTTGCCCATCATACACAGGCGATAATCCCACTTGGTGCTGTCCAAGGTATCTCCGTCAAACTCATCCGACCACACCAGCTCAAAGTCCATGCCGTCGGGCAACAGGCTGGGTGCATGACCCATTATTTCATACTGTTTCATATTTCTTCTCCTTTTTTCGTTTTTTTCAAAAATCTCTTTACTTTTGGCAACCGATCTGCTATAATGATATTGCTATGTTTTAATTATATCACGACAACCCCCATATAGTATAGTCATATTTTACCGATTTCTTGTCACAATCTTACGATTTCGGAGGTGCTCATGCTACGACAGGAGGAAGAGCTGTACTGCGGCATCTTTGACAGCCGCATTTTGCGAAAAGGAAGTGCCAAAAGCACCGACCGTCGGGTCGTCTTTTACGAATTGGAGCTGTTTCATGAGGAAAGCGGTGTCAGCTATGTGGACGGCAATCGCTATCCCGTCCGTCGGGGCATGCTACTGTGCGCCAAGCCGGGGCAGATCCGCCACAGCGAATTTCCCGTGCGGTGCAGCTTCATCCGCATAGGGGCAAACGCAGGAGACGATCGGGAGCTGCAAGCCCTCCTTGCCTCCCTTCCCGAATGCACTTATCTGACGGATCCCAAGGCGGTTGAGGAGCTTCTCGGACTCTTTGCGGGACTTAGCGCCCATCAGATCACCTCCCTTCCCCCCGAGCAGAACATGCTCCGTATCAATGCGGAGCTGTTGCACATTCTTTACCGCATCGTACGCCTCATCCGAGAGACCCCCGAGGATACCTCCAAACGAAGCGTCAGCCGTATCACCAGAGAAGTCTATGAATACATCAACGAACACTACAAGGAGTCCTGCTCCTTGGAAATCCTCTCAAAAGCAGTCAACATCTCCGCCAATCACCTCCATACCGTCTTTACCCGAGATATGGACATGACCCCCTTTGCCTACGCCATGCAAAAACGGATCAACGATGCCAAGCGGCTCATCATGGCAGGAGAGCTGACCATGCTCCAGATCGCATTGGAGGAGGGCTTTTGCTCTCAATCCCACTTCAACAAGGTCTTTTTGCAACTGGTCGGTGTCACACCCATTCAATACCGCAAGCAGCTTTTGGAGCAGTATTGACGCCTTGATTGTTATTATTATACATATTTTGTCTGTTTTTTCTTGAAAATTCAGCATTTTTTCTCTTGCCAAATGTCGAAAAATATGGTATAATATCTTTAATTTGAAAACCGTTGAAGTTCTCGGGATCGCCGTCGGCTGAAACCGAGAATGGAGGGGCTCTGGAGAATCTCCCGCAGAGGAGTGCCGAAGGTGCAAAGCGGAACGCCGTGCGTTCTGCCCAATCTCTCAGGCAAAAGGACAGAGACAGCGTCAAGAAAAGGCGTGTTTTGTTTTCTTTGGAGCCACTGAAAAAGATTCGGTGGTTTTTTCTTTTTCATTTTTTACTTTTTAAATGCCGCATGACGGCAAAGGAGGCTTTATGCAAGCAGTTACCGATTTTCTTCTCCCCATCGTCCAAACGATCAATGCGTATCTTTCGGACTACATTCTTATTTTCCTGCTGGTCGGCGTGGGACTCTTTTATTCCATCCGTACCCGATTTGTACAGGTTCGTTGCTTCGGCGAGGGCATGAAAAGGGTATTCGGAGGTCTGTCTCTCAAGGGCGGAAAGCAGCATGGCGGTCTTTCCTCCTTCCAAGCACTCGCCACCGCCATTGCCGCACAGGTCGGTACGGGTAACATCGTCGGTGCCTGCGGCGCCATCCTCATCGGCGGACCCGGTGCCATCTTCTGGATGTGGATCATCGCCTTCTTCGGCATGGCAACCATCTACGCAGAGGCGACCTTAGCACAGGAGACCAAGATCGTCGGAGCGGACGGCTCGGTGCTGGGCGGCCCCGTCTATTACATCAGAAAAGCATTCAACAACAAATTCGGCAAATTCCTCGCTGTATTCTTCGCCATCGCCATCACACTGGCACTCGGCTTCATGGGCTCCATGGTGCAGTCCAACTCGATTGCGGAAGCTACCAATACCGCCTTCCACATTCCTACCTGGGTGGTCGGTCTGATCCTTGCCGCTCTGTGCGCCTTTATCTTCATCGGCGGCATTCAACGGATCGCTTCGGTCGCCGAAAAGATCGTCCCCATCATGGCAGTTGTCTATCTGCTCATCGGTATCGTGATCTTGGGTATCAATTTCACCAAGATTCCCGAAACCTTCGGCATGATCTTCAAATATGCCTTTGTGCCCCAAGCCATCATCGGCGGTGCCTTCGGTGCGGCAATCAAAGCGGCGATCAGCCAAGGCGTGAAGCGCGGATTGTTCTCCAACGAAGCAGGTATGGGCTCCACCCCTCATGCTCATGCGCAGGCTAAGGTAGAAAAGCCCCACGATCAGGGCGTGGTCGCCATGATCGGTGTGTTCATCGACACCTTTGTCGTGCTCACCATTACCGCTCTCGTTGTTATCTCTACCCTCTATGCAGGAAACGGACCTTTGGCAGACGGCACGGCGGAAGGAATCACCAAAGCGAACATGATGCAGACCGCAGTCGGTACAGCCTTCGGCAATTCAGCCCTCGGAAACATTTTGATCGCCATCTGCCTGACCTTCTTCGCCTTCACCACCATCATCAGCTGGAACTTCTTCGGCAAGCAGAACGTACAGTACCTGTTCGGCAAGAAAGCAAAGGTCGCCACCGTGGTCTACTCGGTGCTTGCCATTGCGTTTATCTTCCTTGGCTCTCTCTTCCCCAACGATCTGGTATGGGAGCTGGCGGATATGTTCAACAACATCATGGTCATTCCCAACGTGTTGGCGCTCTTCGCCCTGTCCGGCATCGTGGTGGCGGCAGTCAAAGCAGGTAAAAAGAAAAAAGCGGCAAAAGTTGCCGAAACAAATCAGGTATCCGATCAAGAATAATTTCTTCGATATCCAATATAAAATGGGCGTGCTTCAAGCACGCCCATAAAATCATTATATCACAAAACTCCGCTATTGTCAAGAAAAACTTGTGGCAAAGCTCAAATTTCCTCTATTTATACAAAAAATTCTTGTAAAGTTTTTACAGTTTGCCATCTTGCAAAACCGAAAAGAATGTGATATAATATAGGTGAAGAAAAGGAGGTACGGTCCGATGAGAGCTTAAAACAGGAACGCTCTTCCCACGGGTCAAAAAGCACCGAATGCATGGATCCGAACCAAAATATAAACATGGCGTGTATCACAAGTGTGTCCCCGCACCGTTGCTTTTCATATGACGGAAGAGCAAAGAGAGAAAAGAGGGTGCGGAAGCAAGGCTGTTCGGTTCGGAGCTCGGAGGCAAACGCCCGATCGTTTTCAACATAATAATTCGTCTGTTGCCTGACAGGACACAAGCAAAACAACGGTATTCTCGTTAGAGAAAAAGAAGAAAAAAGAGGTTATGCGGTGCGAATACGGCAAAAAGAGACGAGGAAAGAGAGGATCACAAAGGATGTTAGATATCAAGAGTGAACAGAAATGACCCTTGATCGTGTGCAAAAGCAACGGTCAAGGGTCGTTTTTTATTTTCGGCTTCCCTGTCGCCTTACCATTCCATGTCGATCAGATAGGGGCTATGATCCGAAATCAAGGTCTCGGGAACCCGAGGATCGGCAGTACTCAGCTCCTCCGATGCAAAAATAAAGTCGATCTTCGTGCGGGGCGTGTTGCTCGGGAAGGTCAGCGGTACCATCGGATCGTGCGTCGTGTCCCGCAAAACCGCCGCCAAACGCTCGTACAATGGATTCTCCGCCGTCATATTCAAGTCGCCCATGAGCAACACGGGCGTGTCAATATGCCGCAGCTCCCGCTCGGTCAGTACCACTGCCCGCTCCAGCTCATCGGGATTCAAGCCATAGTGCGTATTGATCACCGTCAGGATCCTGCCCCCGATCTCGATCTCGGCGATCAGCAGAACCCGATCCTCATAATAGCCGGTATACTTCCGCTCCGGCGGCTCCGGCGCAGGGATCGCCACCGTCCGCTTCCCGACAATGGGATAGCGGCTGACGATCGCCACACCGTACCCACCGTCCTTGTGCAACGCCCTGTCGTGCGCCAGCCCAAAGGCATAGGAGTACCCCAAAAGCTCGGCGATCCCCCTCGCCTGATGGCGGGGCACTCCTTCGACACATGCCTTGGTGTGATCGTTCAGAAACACCTCCTGCAAGCCGCAGATATCCATTCCCTCGGTACGGATCACCTCTGCGATCTCCGAGATAGAGCGGATCTCCTCTCCTGTTGCCAAATAATGCCCATAGTGGCGGGCATGCTGAATGTTATACGTTCCAATCGTCAGTTTCATAGTTTCTCCCAAGTGAAGGGGGCGCAAGGCGCCCCCTGTTTTAATTAGTTAGAATGTGATCTCATCCACACCGAAGTCGTCGCCGACCTCCTTGTAGTCAAAGCTTGCCGTTGTTCCGATCGAAGCAGTAATCACGTCCGAAGAAAGAAGCATGAGCTGCTCAAACTCGGGGCTTACATAATTCTTCTTCATCTCACACCTCACTGGCTCACAGCCGGAATTTCTGCGGCGCTGACAAACTCACCGCCGTTATATACAACGGTCCAACCCTGTCCCGTCACTTCTTTGCCGTTCTGATCGACGGTAAAGGGCGTCACGGTGAAGGTCACGTCACCCACGTTGGTGGGAACACCCGCCACGCTCAGCGCATAGACGTAATCGCCGCCCATCGAAGCCGCCGTATACGTATAGGTCTTACCGCCTTCGATCGCCTTAATGCTCTTGTAGATCCACTCGCAAGCAACAGGTGTCGGCTCACCCTCGGTCAGCCCCTTCACCACCTCCTGCGTACCGTCGTTGTAGGTATACGACACACGGAAGCCAACGCTCTTGAGCGCAGTTGCATCGGCATTGATGGTCGCAATAAAGCGTACCTTCTGCAACCCCTCTGCGGGAGCGGTCTCCTGCGTCGCACGAAGCACGGGGGTCGTCACATAGATGGCTTTGTCAGTTCCGACGGCAAAATCCAGATCGGTATATTTCGTGTTCAAGAGCGTAACTGCGGCAGCCATATCGGCAATAGCAAAGCCGAGGGTCGTCTCATCAACGATTCCTGCATCAGCATCCACCTTCTGCTTGGGCGTAAAGCCATCCACCGACAAATACTTATTGTCCGCATATTCCAATGCCCCCTGTGCACAAAGATATGCGCTGTTTTTGTTTGCCGTACCGCTCAGCCTACCGAACCCATACGAGTTTTTCACCGAAGCAATCGTACCGTTTCCGGTAACATTGGCAAGATAGTCTCCGCTTGCCGTAATTGCGCCAATATTGATAAATCCGTCAATCGTCAGCTTTGCGCCGCCCGCCATTACTGCGCCAACAGCATGCTTCGCTTTGACCGCACCTCTGTTCAGACAATTCTTCAAGCTCAGCGTAGTAGCACCACAGTCACCCACAAAACCGCCTGCATTGCCGACGCTATTGGTAACCGTGCCAACATTTTCACTGTTGGAAATTGTAATCGTTCCGGTATTCTGCTCAACATTTCCGATAAATCCACCCGTACCGTAGCTCTTGTTGCCGGAAATTTCTCCGTAGTTGGCACAGGCGTCAATGTTGATCTTTCCCGTAAAGTTGTTCTTTTTGATGTAACCCAACAGACCTGCAATATTGGCATTTCCTTGAATAGCACCGTAGTTATGACACGTCTTGATATCGACAGTAAACGACAGCTGATTGTTATTCACCGCCGTACCGCCGACCATACCTGCCACTGAATCCAAGCCCGAGACAGCCCCTTTGTTTTTACAGCCTTCCAGTAAAATGCTTTGATTGGTACCGTTCACATCATACAAAGAACCGATCATACCGCCAACGAAATAGCCCCAAACCGTGTTACCGGAATATGATTTACCGGTGATGGTTCCGTTATTCACACAGCCCTTCATAACGATCGACTTTTTTTGCATCAAGCCAAAGAAGCCGCCCACAGAGTTTAATCCCTCTACGTCAACGTTATTGACACAGTTGACCATGGAAACAGTCGTACCATCGCCCTCACACCAGCCGAAGAAGCCACCAAAACCTCTGTTTTGATTGGCATTGCTTACCGGAGCGGTACGGGTCGATGTAACCGTTCCGTTTGCGGTACAACCATTCATGTATACGTTTCCTTTTAACTCAATACCCCATGCGGCGATCGAATGGGTTCCGTCAATATCTGCGTAGACCTCAACATTGTTATAGGTTACCGTCGTACTGGCAGGAGATGCAAAGATCCCCTTGGTGCCTTGGATGAGACCGCCCTCTTCGTCGGTACCGATCGTCAGATTCTGCACAGTAGCCCTACCGGCGAAGGTAAGAATGGCATTCGAGCCAAGAGAAAAGTCGTACAGAGAATAGCCATTCCCCTCAAAAAGAGTACCGTCCGCCATGCTCATGGCAGAGGAGATCTTTCCGCCGCCCATGTCAATGTTCTCCCCGAGAATAACACTCTTGCCATTGGCAAGAGCCGCTTGCAACGCATCTGCGGTGGTAACCACCGTACAGACGTAAGAATCGGGAGTATCCGTCCCGTTGGGTACCGTCACCGTGACGGTGTCCCCCGTTGTATCGTACAACGGAGCAGCAAGGATGCCGAAGGTCAAGGTGGCGCATACCATCACGACCGCCAGCAAAAGGGATAACGCTTTTTTGAGGTTGGTTTTCGCTTTCATGTTGTTTCTTTCCTTTCTTTATATAAATTTTTTTAAAGGGTCAAATAAAAGTTGCGGCAAGAGATACACCTCTCTACGATTGGTGGGTGCTTCTTTTTCCTATCGTAGGGACAGGCGTCCTCGACTGTCCGTTCACTTCCCCAGCCAATTCGGCTTTCCAAAGCCGTCCTCATTGCCGTCTTCTCCTTCGGGAAGATCGCTCGGCTCGGGCTCAGGCTCGGGCTCAGGCTCGGGGTCAGGCTCCGGCTCGGGCTCGGGTACCGAAGGATAGATCGGATCAAATTCCTCTGTCTCATCCTTTTCGAGCCATGTCGGTCGTCCGAACTCCGCTCCCTCTATATCAAAGCTAAGCTCGATAGTCTGCAAAGCTATGGGAGTTTTTTTCGATAATTCGCTGTCTCCCTCGGCATCCAACGAAAAGTCGCAAAAGATCGCCTTGTGATCGGACGGCTCTATATCCCACGGCTTCCAGTTGTTCGTCCTATATGCCGATACATCGGCATACGCATCTCGGAACAGAATAAAATCAATGCCCGTTGTATGTTGATTGTCTACCGTTTTCGCCATATCCTTGGAATCCGTCAGTCCGCCGTATTCCAACAAGGGATACAGTCTTGGATAGTTCGCATTGAAATCTCCCATCAGCATCAGCGGAAGATCGGGATACTTCTTGATAAAGTCGTAAAGGATCCCCTGCTCCTGCAGGCGGATCGACTGCCCTGCGGTATCCAAATGCGTATTGATTACCAAAAACCGCAAGCCGTCGCTCTTTCTCTCAAAAATTGCCCATACAAAGGTACGTGCCTCATACGAACCGAGCAGCTGACTGGGAACATCGGGCGTATCGGTCAGCCACTTCACGCCCCACTCTACCGCAGTATACTTTTCCTTGGCGTAAAGAATGGGATTCGCCAGCTTCACAAAGCCGTTTGCTTCCTCGGGACAGGAATAGCCGATATAATCATAATAATCCAATAACCCGCAGAAGCCTTCTTCCGTCAAAATGGTTTTCCAATTGGTATCATTGTGCATTTCCTGCAAGCCCGCAATGTCGGGCAGATAGCGGGCGATCACCGCCGCAACCGCTTCCTTCCGCTCCTCGGGAGGTCCAAAGCCATCCTTCTTTCCCGCAAACACATTGTAGCTCATAGCACGCATCGTGCTGTCGTCGTCTGGCGCAGTCTTGCCGCCCGCAGGTGTCAGTGCCAGTGTCTCGGAAGGCTCGGCTTTTTCAAAGGAATCCACAAAGGTCTGCACGGCGCTCACATTGCCAAGTGCGGTATTGCCCCACAGACTGATGAGCTTGCCGCTGCCGCCGTAGTAGCCCTCGCCCGTCGCCAGCTCGGCGGAATAGTCCCCGAGACGGTTGGTCTTGCCCACGAGGATCTCATAGCCGTCCGCATAGGCGGTGGCGTCCGAAACGATCTCTAAGGGAAGCACGCCGCAGTCCTCGGTCAGCGCATTGCTCAGATTTTGTGCCAGATGCTTTTCAAGCGCTGTTCCCCCTGCGGGATACACAATACGGTACTCCGAAACCGAAACACCGCTCAGCGTGATGGCATCGTGACGGTAGTCATACGCCACCATCTTGTTTTTCGCCACGGTCATAAACATAGGCTCCGAATCCAGATGACCCAGCACCACATTGGAAATAAAGGCAGTCACGGCTTGGTTCAGGCTCTCCTCGGTCAATCCCGAAATAACGATCTTCTTACCGACCAGCTGATATCCGTAATCCTTATATTTCAGCTCTGCCACAAAGGCGTTGCTTTCCTCTCGGTTGGTGTCACCGACAAGGATCTCATACTCGCCCACACGGTATGTAGAGCTAAGCTCATTGACAAAATCGCTTTTGCTCTCCATCAGGATCCCGAAGCGGGTCTTAAACGCCGCTGACAGGGGCTGAATGATCTGCAAAAAGCTCTCACTCGCATCCTGCGGATAGACGATGGCATATTTTGAAAGCTCCTCTACCGAAATGCCTTCTCCGATAATAGGAGGCTCCTCGGCGGGAGGCGTCTCCTGCTCGGTTGGCGGTGTCACTGCGGGGGCTTGTATCTGCTCCGTATCGGAGCTTTCCTCTCCCCCCACATCCTGTCCTCCGCAAGCGGCAAACAGAGAGATACACATACAAAGCAAAAGCAAAAGAGAAAGTAACTTAAAAATTTGCTTCATTCACACCTCCCTTTCTCAGCTCACGGCATTTGTCATGACCGATTCCAGATAGCTGTTGAGATTATTGCCCGCAACACCCTTCAGCTCTGCGATATCCGAAGAAAAGGTCGTCGGCTTTAATTTGGTCGTCAAAGAATAAATACCTGTCAGGGCGCATGCACGGTCAAGATCGTAGGTCTTGGAAGCAAAGATCAGCTCCATGATCTTGTAGTCCGCCGCCGTGCGGCAAAGAGAGGTGGTCGAAAGCTGATCGAAGAAGGCATTGTACAAAGAAAGATTGTCTCCGTCCATGTAACGGGAGAAGTAGCCAAGTGCCTCTGCCAGCTTCACGATCTGCTCGGTGTGAGCATGTGCGGTTGAGGGAATGACCAACGCATTGCCGTCACCCAACCAGCAGTAATATCCGTCTTGATCCTCAGTGTACTTCGGCACGGGCAAAAGTCCGAAATCCTCCTTCATATCGGTCAGATTCATGGCATCCAACAGCGTACATCCCTTCATGTAGCTCTTTCCCGCCATCATCATTTTGTCAGCCTCCGCATACCCACCGGAAGCTACGCCAAAGAATTCATTCGTAATAATGACCACATCGGGAGAGGTCGAAAAGAATGTCAGGGTGTTGCTCAGGGTTTCGGTCACAGCGGCGTAGCTCTCCTCCAAATGGGATACCATCCGTCCCTCTACCGTCGAGACGATCTTCTGTCCCGACCCCAAGAAATAGCAATAAGGAGCAGCCTCATTGGTAAAGAAGCCGATGGTATCCTCTTTGTCCAACCCATCGCCATTGACATCGTCAGAGCCGTCCTTAATCAATGTTTGTAGCAGTTCAAAGGTCCAGTCGCCTGCCAACACCACGTCGGACAGATCGCCGTATTTTTCCTCATGACCGAGGCTCTTGTACATGGCTCGGTTGTAGAGAATGCCGTCGGTTCTCAGCTCGTCATAGACACTGAAATCCCCTTCCAGCAAAAACAGCTTGCCGTTAATACTCAGCTCGGTCTGAATGCGCTGATCCCAGTAGGAAGCATCCAAATGGAAGCCTTCCTTATTGTTCAACTGCATGATCTGTCCCTTGGATGCGGCGTACCGCAGTGCCTCCTCGGACTTGATAAACAGAATGTCGGCAAAATCCTGCGCATTCGTAAAATTCTTATCCAGATCGGTCATCAGATCCTTGGAAGGAAAAATGTTTTCAATGGATAGCTTGATGTTGAAGTATTGCTCCATAAACTGCTGACGGTTGTATAGCGCACGGTTAACGGGGTCGCCCACCAAGCCCTCCTGATACTCAAACCAACGGTCTTGGTCGGCGCAGGAATACATGCGAAGCTCATAGCCTCCCATATCGACCTGCTCGGGGCGATACTTTGCTTCTTCATCCAAATTCTCCTCTGCGGAGGAATTTTCCTCTTCGGTTCCCTGCACATCTCCTCCGTCGGCAGCGGTCTGTGTCTCCTCGGTCGGCTCCTCCTTTTTACAAGCAAGAAGCATCGTCCCCGCAAGCAAGAGACAAAGGATCAGGGAAATGATCCGCAAAACTGTTTGTTTCATACGTAAAAAGTCTCCTTTCGGTATTGAATTTTTTTGCCGTTTTGTCGCTGATTTGCGAAACAAACGAGAGAAATTTTCGAAAAAAGGCGCCTTTTTTCCGTCCCTCTGTCATTATTGTAGCATGCTTATTTCAAAATTGCAACAAACGCATTTTGTATCTATGCACATTTTCTTTGTTTTTTCGCTTTTCATCATAATGACGAAAAAACGCCGATTTTTTTGTTATTTTTGCAATAACCCTTGACAAAACGTCTATTTTCTATTATAATCTACCATAAGATACTTTTGAATCCCCAAAAACGATTCACAAAAACCATGCAAAAAAAAAAGGAGACCGCCATGCAACAGCCATTTTCTCTTCATTTCAGCGAAAAACGTTTGGAAATGACCGAAACAGACCTGAAAACATATGCGAACATGGACAACACTCCCACCAATCAGCTCACGCAGCCCGCCGACGATGAATATTACAGTCAGATCATGAGCTGTTATCTAAACTCCAAAAAATCCATCCAGCTCGGCATCGACCGCCCCCACCCCGGCATGATAATCCGCAACAAAATCAGTAAGGTTTTGCTGTTGCATTTTGTGATCGGCGGCAAAGGAACGTTCGACGGAAAGCCGTTCAGCCGAGGTCTTGCCTTTTATACCAAACGCTATATCCCGTATACCTTGGCGGTTGATTCGGAGGATCCTTGGTTTTTGGTTTGGTTTGCCATTAACGGCTTACAGGCAGACAAGCTTTCGATCACCTTGGATGAAATGGCGGAAAACCAAATGATGACCATCTCCGATCCCGACGCCTTGCTTCAGCTCGTTCGCTTTTGGATATACGACATGCCCCACACCGCTGCCACATACGACTTTTATGAGGGAATGCTCCCACAGCTTTTTTCCTTTTTGATCCCCAAGAACGCACCCGAACCGACAGAAGGGGAAGCGATCCCGCAACGTCTGCGGCGTATCATTCATCAATCCACGCAGTACATCGAAACCAATCTCTCCACGGTAACGGTAGCCGAGCTTGCCAAGCAAGCTAACTTTGAGCACACATATTTTACCCGCCTGTTTTCCTCCGTCAAGGGTATCTCGCCCAAGGAATATATCCTCAACACCAAGCTGGAAATCGCCAAGCATTACCTGACTGTGACCAATTATTCCATCGAAGAGATCAATTTTTTGCTTGGCTATACCCATCGCAACAGCCTAACCGCCCTGTTCAAGAAAAAATTCGGCATGTCACCACAGGAATATCGGGCAAAAAACAAGCAGACTACCTGACGGCATCCGATGAAAAAGCCTTGCAGATGCAAGGCTTTTTCGAATTTTATGAAAATGCGGATAGACAAACGGCGAACTTTATGATATAATAATGTCAAAAGAAACCGCAAGGAGGCTTTTATGAACGGATGTATTTCCATGGAGCGGATCCTGTCCAAGCTGGACGAGCATTTACATAAAAACGATACGGCAGCCGCCGAGCGTCATCTGCTGTACTGGCTCTCGGAAACGACAGCCAATCATGACACACGCACCGAGCTGCTCATACGCAATGAATTGATGGGGCTATACCGCAAGCTGGGCAAGCAGGAGCCGGCCATGGCGTGCGTTCATGCCGCTTTAAAAACCATTGAAGAAGAACAGATCGGGCATCAGGTAGGGGCGGCAACTACCTTTCTCAACTGCGCCACCGTCTACAAGGCGTTCGGCATGGCGGAAGAAGCACTCCCGCTCTTTCGGAGGGCAAAAGCAGTCTATGAAAGCGAGCTGGACAAGAAGGATCGGCGGCTGGGAGGACTGTATAACAATATGGCGTTGGCGTTGGTGGATGTGGGAAGCTTTGCCGAGGCAAAGGAGCTGTATGAGCAAGCGATCTCGGTAATGCGGGAGCAGGAAAACGGAGCACCCGAGGTCGCCATTACCTATCTCAATATGGCGAACGCCGTTGAGGCAGAGCTTGGCGCATTGGATGCCGAGGAGCAGATCGGAGCCTATCTGGATCAAGCCGAACGCTTGCTGGAGGAAGCTGCCGTGCGGGATGGCTACTATGCCTTCGTCTGTGAAAAATGCGCCTCGGTCTTTGGGTATTACGGACGGTTCCTTTATGAAAAAGAGCTGACGGAACGGGCAAGGAGAATTTACGAGGGATGAAGGGACTGGCATTATCCAAACGGTTTTATGAGGAATACGGTGCGCCCATGCTCCGTGAACAATTCCCCGCTTTGGAGGGTTTGATCGCCGTCGGACTTGCCGGAAGCGGCTCGGAGTGCTTTGGGTATGATGATGCACTGTCACAGGACCACGATTTTGAGCCGGGCTTCTGTCTGTTTTTGCCCGATGAGGACACCGTTGACCGAAAAGCGGCATTTGCGCTGGAGCGTGCTTACGCCAAGCTTCCCAAGGAATTTATGGGCTATCGGCGCAGTCCCCTGAGCCCCGTAGGCGGAAACCGCCACGGCGTGCTGCGGATGAGCGACTTTTTCCAAAGCAAAACAGGAGATCCCAAGGGAGAACTTTCAATGGAAGATTGGTTCTTTATTTCGGAGCAATCTCTTGCCGAGGCAACCAACGGTGCGCTGTTTCGGGATGATTCGGGGGAAATGACCGCCATTCGGGAGCGGCTCGCCTATCTACCCGAGGATGTGCGTCGCAAAAAGCTGGCGGGACATCTGCTGCTCATGGGACAGGCGGGACAGTACAATTACCGTCGCTGCGTCCTGCGGGGCGAGACCGCCGCCGCCCAGCTTGCCGCTATCGAATTTGTCAACAGTGCGTTGCATGCGGTCTTTCTCTTAAACCGCCGCTATCTTTCCTATTATAAGTGGCGCTTTCATGCGCTCCGTACCCTTCCCCTGCTCTCCTCTCTGCATGAGCCGTTGGAATATCTGATCTCCTCCGGCAACGGCACAGAAGAAGCTGCCAAAAAGGAAGGGTTGATCGAACAGATCGGTGCCGCCATTCTGTCGGAATTGCGGGCGCAAGCCCTCTCCGAAGGAGAAGCATCGGAGCTGGAGGCTCACGCCTATGCCGTCAATGCACACATCGCCGACGGAGAGCTTCGAACTCGGCATATTCTATATGGCGTATAACGCAAAAGCGCAGTGTCTGCCGACACTGCGCTTTTGTATCTTATGAAAAATATACCTTGTTTTTCAATGCCTCCAGCATAATGGTGGCGCTGGTGGCATTGGTTGCCAACGGAATGCTCTGCACATCGCACAAGCGAAGCAGGGCGGACACGTCCGGCTCATGGGGCTGTGCGGTCAGAGGGTCACGCAAGAAAATGATCAGATGCAGCTCGCCGTTTGCCAGCATGGCTCCGATCTGCTGATCTCCGCCCAAGGGACCGCTCTTCATGCGGTGGATGGGCAAGCCCGTTTCTCCCATGATCAGGGTTCCCGTCGTTCCCGTGGCATACAGCTCGTGCTTTTCCAAAACCTCTTTATAGGTCTTCGCCAATTCGATGATCTCATTTTTCTTTTTGTCGTGTGCGATCAATGCAATTTTCATGATACTATTCTCTCCTCTTTTTTATTCGTTGGCGGCTTCCGCCTCTTCCGCAATCACCTGCTCCAAATGCCGCTTGCATTTGTCCAAAAATATGCCCCAGCGAGTCGAATCCACAAAGGGATTTTCGGCACAGGTCAGGCTCTTTTCGTACGTTTCCCGTGTTTGATTCTGCCAGGAGTGATTGCCGAGAAATACATCCACATGCTCCTCTCTCAGCCGCTCCACCGATTCAAAGAACTGATCTCGCTGGCTGTAAGGCAGTCCCCGCTGATCCAGATAGTCCTTTCTCAATTGGTTGGCACTCGCTCCGCCGAACATGCCGACCCGAAGGCGCATGCCGTTCTCCTCGGTCTCAAAAAAGAAGGAAGCCGTTCCCGCAGTGTGTCCCGGCGTATGCAGGCAAAGGATCTCGGTATTTCCCAATCGGATCACATCTCCGTCGTGCAGATATACATCGGGGAGATACCCCTTCAAATAGCGTACATCCTCCTCAAAAAGGAAGATCTTCGCTCCCGAACGGGCGGCAATTTTGGGAGCCCCGTCCGAATGATCGCCGTGTCCGTGGGACAGAAGGATGATCTTCACATCCCGCACATCATAGCCAAGGGTAGCAAGCGATTCGATCACCACATCGGCAGTCTCCTCATAGCCCACGTCAATCAGAATCAATCCGTCCCCCGTGTCGATCATATGAGAGGATGCCTTGTAGGTGCCTACAAAATATACATTTCCCGCCAATCGAAACGGGACCATATCTCCGAGCATAATGATACCTCCGTCTTATACTGTTTGTATGACAGTATCATTTTACCATACTTTCCTCCAAAAGTCAATGTCGATGCCCTAATTCCCCCGTAAGTTTTTGAAAACCGTCAAAATCTACCCAAGCAAACAAAAAATATTTGATCTTTTTTCAAAAACCCCTTGCAAAACAAAAAAAAATGTGATATAATAATGCGGTGTGATACAGGGGTATAGCTCAGCTGGTAGAGTACCGGTCTCCAAAACCGTGGGTCGCGGGTTCGAATCCTCCTGCCCCTGCCAAAAATCGACAAGTTTCGACAGAAGCTTGTCGATTTTACTTTTTCACTCTTCACTCTTCACTCTTCACTTTTCACTAAAATTCCCTTGTCGATTTTTGGCAAGTAATAAGTAATAGTGAATAGTGAAAAGGTATCTGATGTAGCTTTTCTCCCGTCGGTCGAAAAGCATTTATTTTACACACGGGTTCAAGACCATATCAAAATAACGGAAAATATCTTTTTTATAGCCCATACACAAACAGAAAAGCCCGTCGCAGCAGCGACGGGCTTTTTGTTTGGTGGGATTGCGGCAGGGGAGGATTCGAAGGGGAGCGGCAGTGAATGATAACAATTTCTTTTATATTGCTCTCAAAATAGTGCGAATATTATTAACCGATGACCTCTCTCCTTTGCAAAACAAGCTCTCCCGATGTCTGATCCAATCGGTATATTTCTTTGATCCCGCTGCCGTCTTTCTCATACTGTTCATATTCTTTGTAATATATATTGCCGTTTTTGTCGCGTAGTAAAAAGATAGATGTATATATTTTTCCATCCTCATATCCGATTACCCGTGTATCCCGACCGTCGTCCTTATATTTTGCGATGAGACACAATTCCAATTTGTTTTGCTCGTTGCTCTTGCTGATCATTGTATGATAGCCCTCTGTATCTACGTAATAATAATCCAAAAGAACTAATGTATTGTCTAATATATTGTCTAATATATCATAGACCGAAACAGTCACGGAGTGTCTGATTTTATCATACTGAAATTCCCTTTTTGAGCCTTCATCGCTATTCTTTAATAACAAATAGGCAACCGTGACCAATCCATCTTCGTATTCAAAATGATATTTAACATCATTCATATTGACACAGATGAGATTACCGTTTTCATCGTATTCATATTCATAAAATTTGGTGCCGCTGTCGGCAATATCTGTAAATTGTTTTTTTATCAGTTTTCCTTGTTCGTTATAGAAAAAGGTGTAATACGATTTTTCGGAATCGGCATCTGCCCCGTCAAGATACGCATTGACAGTATTTCCATGTTTTGTGTTATCACATATCCACGTTTGCGTGTACCCGAAGGTTGTATCAATAAGCCGTTCCATTCGCCCAAGATTATCATACTCGTATAGTATCGTATGGCGAAGTCCTTCCTCTCGCAAACGAAGTCCCCTCTGATCTCTGACAACCAACATGGGAGCATTGCAAGTTACATCAAACTCAACGGTATTTGCCAAAACCGATATTTTATCTGTCAAATCCTCATGTATACAAGCATCTTTGTTTTCCTGTTGAACAGACGCATTTGTTGCTTCGCTTGATATATCACCTGAACTTACGGAATCTACTGCGGATTTTTTTCGAATACACGACGTAAAACCAATTCCACACAGTAGAACCGCCATAACCAATGTAAAAAATTTTTTCATATCAACCTCTCCGTTTGCAAATTTTACTCGCAATTGCAAAAAACATCTTTCCATCAGTATACCATATTTCATTGCTTTTTGCAATTGATTTTCTATCTTTTTGACTACTTCATTACAAAAAACAAACCTCATTATTTCGTTTTTCAAAATTACCGCAGACTCATCTGCACAGTTTTTTTGTTTTTTATTGACAAATTCCCGATTCTGTTGTATAATGTAGTTTCAAGAAACTATATCGTATAAGGAAGGGTTAACGCCATGATTCGATTTGGAACAGGTGGCTGGAGAGCCATCATCGGAGATGATTTTTGCAAGGAGAATATTTGCCGTGTGGCGCAGGGCATTTGCGACTATATGGCATCGGAGAACAAGACCGAGCTTCCCGTCATGATCGGCTACGACCGCCGCTTTTTGTCGGACAGTGCCGCCCGTTGGGTCGCCGAGGTTCTTTGCGCCAATGGAATCGCCGTTCGCTTCATGCACCGAAGCGCCCCCACCCCGCTGGTCATGTTCATCGTCAAACACGATAAGCTCCATTTCGGTATCGAGATCACGGCAAGCCACAACCCCTCCGACTACAACGGCATCAAGCTGATCGTAGAGGAAGGACGGGATGCCTCTGTGGAATGCACCCAAGCGCTGGAGGGCTTTATCGAACGGGCAGAGGTGCGCTCCATGCCCTTCGACCGTGCCGTAGAGGCAGGGCTGATCTCCTTCTTAAAGACCCCCTTCAACGATTTTTTGGATTCGATCATCAACCAATTGGATATGAACGTCATCCGCAATGCGGGCATGCGTATTCTGTTCGACCCCATGCACGGATCGGGCACCTATCCGCTGATGACACTGCTCTATACGGCTCGATGCACCGTTGACCTGATGCACTCCAACAAGGATGCCTATTTTGGCGGCTCCATGCCCGCCCCCGGCTTGCATCAGTTAGCCTCCCTGCGCCGCCACGTGGTGGATGAGCATTACGATCTCGGCATTGCCGTGGACGGTGACGGCGACCGCATCGGTATCATCGACCGTAACGGCTCCTACATCGAAGCCAATCAAATTCTCGTCATGCTCTACTACTATCTCCATGAATATCGGGGCTGGAAGGGTCCCGTGGTACGGAACTTAGCCACTACCCACATGCTGGATGCCGTGGCAAGCTCCTTCGGAGAGGAATGCTTTGAGGTTCCCGTGGGCTTTAAGTATATCTCCGCCAAGCTGGACGAGAAGGATGCCGTTCTGGGCGGAGAATCCTCCGGCGGACTGACCGTAAGAGGTCACATTTACGGCAAGGACTCCATCTATGCCGCCATGCTCTTTGTGGAAATGCTCTGCGCCCTCGGCAAGAGTGCGAGCGAGATCTGGCAGGAGCTGACCGACAAATACGGCAGCTTCGTTATGGCAGAGGATAATCTGCACTTTGCGCCCGAGGACAAGCCTCGGATCGTACAAACGGTCATGGTAGAGAAAAAGATTCCCTTCTTTGAAAACGAAACCGTCACCCGCGTAAGCTATGAGGACGGCTGTAAGATCTACTTTGAAAGCGGTGCCTTTGTCATCTGCCGCTTCTCGGGAACCGAGCCGCTGTTGCGTATCTTCGCCGAAGCGACCGATCGCCCCCGTGCCGTGGCTCTGATCGAAGCGGTCAAGGCAATGATCCTGTAACGTGTATCGAAAAGCCCACAAAAAGGATCAACAAAACCGTTCTCTTTTGCCGAAAACTTTGATACAATAAAAAGAAAGGGAAACTACCATGTTTTTTGAACCCATCTTCCAAGAGAAGAAGGCTCCCATCGAGCTTTCCTCTCGGTGTACCCTCTGCGGCATCCAAGGATATGCCGAAGAGCTGCTGACTCAACTGATCTCCACATACGGAACGCCCGACGGAAGGATCCGCACCGTCGAAATGATCCCTTCCCTTCCCGATTTTTACACGCTACCCGATCGGGAGGAGGGCTATGCCATCGACATTGCGGACGGTCGGATCACCCTATACGGCGAGACCGAGCGGGCGCGCCTGTATGCCGCCGTTACACTGGTTCAGATGCGCAATCATGAAGGACTCTTTACAGGACGGCTCTTTGATGCTCCCGATTGCGCCTTTCGGGCATATCGGGCATACCTCCCGGGACGAAATTCCATGCAGGAATTTTACGACATGGTAGATACCATCGTATACTACAAATACAACGCTATCTCCTTGGAGATCGGCGGTGCCATGGAATACAAGCGTCATCCCGAGATCAACGAAATATGGCGTACCTACGCCGCAGATATCCGAAGCCATTCGGGTCGGGCGCAGGAAATTCAAAACGTCTATGGATGGTCAAAGAACTCCATCCATGCGGACAATGCCGAAGGAGATATTCTGACGCAGGAGGAGGTCAGACAGGTCATTGCCTACTGCCGCAGCCGAGGCTTGGAGGTCTACCCCGAGGTTCCCTCCCTCTCCCATTCCGATTATATCTGTTTGGCACACCCCGAAATTCGGGAGCGGGCAGAGGATCCCTATCCCGATGCCTATTGCCCCAACCATCCCGATACCTATCCGCTGGTATTTGATATCCTGTCGGAGATCATAGAGGTATTTGAACCCAAGGTCGTCAATATCGGACACGATGAGCTGTACACCGTCTGTCGGTGCGAACGCTGTCGGGATCTCCGCCCCGAGGATGTCTATACCAAGGATATCGTCACACTCCACGACTGGCTGGCAGAGCGAGGCATCCGCACCATGATGTGGGGTGATAAGCTCCTGCCCGTTATCCTGCCGACCGGCAAAAATTACGGCGGTGCGGGCGGCATCCGATACAGAGACGGTGTTGCGCTGGAGCCTCATCCCGTTCTGTTCTACTGCCAGACCATGCTTCCCAAGGATATCGTTATGCTCCACTGGTACTATCCCTTCGGCATCGAATACGACTATGTATTCCACCGCAACGGCTTCCCCATGGTCTATGGCAATCTCAAAGCCTATCTGGTAGACCATTGGAGACAGCGCAAAGAGATGGGAGCCAAGGGCGGTGCCGTATCCAACTGGGGCTCCAACAAGCCCATCTACATGCAGCGCAATACCCAGTATTTCAATATCGCCTTTGCCGCCTTTGCCATGTGGTCAAGCACCTATGACGATGACCGCCGCATCGAGGTCTGGCAAAAGGTCTTTTTCGAGTGCTTCCACCGCAAATACGGAAATCTCTCGGAAAAGCCGTATATCACCGTAACACACACCACCGATATGCTTCTGACCTATCACGGCTTTGTGGACGGAATCTTTATCGAGCCAGAGATCTACCGTATGGGACAGTACCGTCTGCGGTATACCGACGGAACCGAGACATACTTCGACGTGACCTACGGAGAAAATATCTCCGGCGGCAGGATCGCGTGCGCCTTCGGCTCCGATCCGTTGGCATTTGACCCCGATACCCTGTGCGATGCCGCACTCAACGAGGTCTCCTATTCTACCGTTCCTCTGTCTGTGGACGGCGTGACCTATTATAAAACGGCATTTCTCAATCCCTATCCCGAAAAAGAGATCGAAAGCCTGACCTATCTTCCCGAGAAGGAAGCCACCGTGACGGTCTTGCAGGCAGAATACGACCAAAAACCCATATCGATTCAATAAACAAATGAAACGAGGTAGTATGATGAGCGAACTTACCGAAATCATCGCAATGACCGAGATGCCCGCCGATGCGGCGGCATACTGCGAGGAGTGCTTTGCGAAAATCAAGGCAGATCAAGGCTTATTCGACCTTTTACAGCTTGCCGAGGGGCAATACTGCAAGGGATTTACTCCCAAAAAGACAGCCGAAATACTGGCAAAACAATCAAATTTACACCGTTACACCATCGATCTTCTCATTTTACTTTTTTCCTGCCTGCGCCTGCGCCGTCTCTATGCGGCGCACGGCTATTCCGAGGAGCTGTTCCGCAGCACGGTGCCTGTGGATATCCGCTGTAAGATTGCCGAGTGCCGCAAGGTACACGGCATCATCGGAACCTTTGTGTTCGGCTGGTACAGAGGTTTCTATGATTGTACCCGCTTCGCCTTCGGACGCTTGCAGTTTGAGCCTCGCCATGCTCCGTTCGACTATAAGGATATCTGCAAAAAGGGCGACAAGGTTCTCGCTTGCCATATTCCCTCCATGGGTCCGTTGCTGACCGAGGATGTGGAGCGGTCATTGCGGGGAGCCTATGACTTCTATCGCCCCAACGGACCGCTGGTGCTGGTCTGCCATTCTTGGCTGCTCTATCCTCCCTTCTATCGGGAGGTATTCCCCGAAAACTCCAATCTGCGCCGCTTCTACGAGCTGTTTGATGTGGTCGAGCAACATGAATCCTCCTTTTCCGAGGACGGCTGGCGGGTGTTCGGCACCATGGAAAACGACCTTGATAAGCTCCCGTTGGAAACCACGCTCCACCGAAACCTACATGCCTTTTTAAAGAAGGGCAACAGCATGGGTGCAGGCTACGGCATTTTAGTTCGGAACTACGACAAAGCGTAATTCAAGCCATCAGGGGCTGACAGTTTCGTCAGCCCCTTTCTTTTGTCCCAAGAGCTTGCAAAAGCCGTCAAATCTTGGAGAAAGCCCTTGACTTTTCTGTGATTTCGTACTATAATGTATAGCAGATTAAAAACCGTCTGTTGATACGTTGAGGAGACGTTCAAATGAAAACCAAAGCTGAAGCAATGTACGCTTCCATGAAGCCGTGGAGGCTGTTTTTTGTTGTAGCCCTGCCGGGCATGGTCAGCATGTTCGCCATGTCGGTCTACAGCATCATAGAAGGCATTTTTATCGGGCACACACTGGGTGAGAGTGCCTTCGCCGCCGTAAATATCGCATTTCCCTTGGTCATGATCAATTTTTCCTTGGCAGACCTGATTGGTGTCGGTGCCTCCGTGCCCATCTCCATTGCGCTGGGAAAGCAGGAGCATCATACGGCAAACAACGTGTTTTCCTGTTCTGTGGTGATGATCTTTCTTTCATCACTCTTTATGGGCAGTATCATGTTTTTCGCAGCCGAGCCGCTGGCAAGATTGATGGGCGCCAGCGATGCCCTGCTCGAAACGTCGGTGCGATATCTGCGTACCTACGCCCTCTGCAGTCCTCTGACGACTCTCTTTTTTGCCATGGATAATTACCTGCGGATCAGCGGATATATCAAATCGAGCATGCTCATCAATATCGGCTCCAACGTCCTCACCATCGGACTTCTTTCCTTCTTCCTGTTCGGCTTACACATGGATGTGGTGGGCTCTGCGCTGGCAACCTGCATTTCCATGTGCCTCTGCTCCCTGATTGCCATGCTGCCGTTTTTGATAAAAAAAGCCCTGCTGAAGTTTGTACGTCCAAGGTTCCATGTAGCAATGTTCAAGGAGATCGCCGCTTGCGGCTCTCCCATTTTTCTGAGCAACATCGCCGGACGTATCACCTCCGTGGTCATGAATATCTCTCTGATGACACTGGGAGCAAGTGTACTCGGTGCGGGAGGCGGAACCACCGCCGTTGCCGTATATGCCATCCTGATGTACGCAAGCGACCTGTGCTGGCCTCTTTTATACGGAATTGCCGATTCTCTTGCTCCGGCGATCGGATACAACTGGGGAGCGAAGCAATACGGCAGAGTCAAAAGGATCGTCCTGTGCGGCTATACGGGAACCTCGATCATCGGGCTGGTGTCCACCGCCATTTTGTTTTTCTTTCCTCATCAGATCGCTTCCCTGTTCGCCAACGCCCAAGATACAAGACTGCTGACACTTTCGACCGATGCGATCCGCCTGTTCTGCTTTGCTTACCTGTTCCGCTGGTTTGTCGTCACCACACAAAGCTTCCTGAGTGCCATTGAAAAGCCCGCATTGGCAACCGCCATGTCGGTAGCGGTTGCGCTGATATTTCCCATCGTCATGCTCGGAGCCCTGTGGCAGCTTGGCTTGGAGGGAATTTGGCTGAACTTTGTCGGAGTCAATCTCTTGGCAGCAATCCTCGGCGGCATTTTGCTTCTTTGCGTCACCCGTGAGATCAAAAAAAGAGAGCGACAAGCCGCTTCTCTGCCAACACCCGAGCAGAACAAGGAATAAAGCCCATCGCCCCTTTTCTTTCCCACGCAGATATAGCAAAGAAAAAACGAAAAATCAGTCTTAAGCATAATGAGGGCTGACGAAATCAATCGTCAGCCCTCAAAATTTATGGCATTCAAGGCAAAGAATAAATATCCCCCCGTAAAACGGGGGGTATTTCAGTTTCGGGCATAGCCCTAATACTACTGGCTACGCACAAGTGCGTTTTAGATTGGCCTGCCAGCCATGCAATTGTTACTTACTACCCATAA
>SVTY01000004.1 GCA_015063535.1 Oscillospiraceae bacterium | reverse complement strand
CCTCCAAATATGTTTTCTTAGTTTTGACTGGCAGGTCGAACTAATTATATCATATTTGGAGGATTTCCTCTCACCGGTTAACCTTTTTTGAACCCCGCCACTATGGCGGGGTTTTCGTTTACAAAAAGGCTCTGAAATAACATTTCAGAGCCAAAAGCTTTATTACAATTCGAAATTAATGCCGAGAATGGTCTTTACCCCATAACCGCGTTCTCTGAAGAAAACGTTATAGGAATTTGAAACGAGTACATATTCAAATTCAAAATCAGCATCGAAATAATTAACGATACACTCACACGTGTCGGTGAGGAAAACTCCCTCATAGGTTGCAACAAGCTCTTCCGATGCAAATACTACGCTACCATAATCAGCCGTTCCGTATCTGGCTATCAGCTGATTTGCGTTCGTATCCGACAAACAATAGTTACCCCAGAAGATCGTATCTCCTATATGGAAAATTTCACGAGTGTGATTAAATATACCGTAGTTGTCTTTCTTAAATACACTTTTCAGTGCTAAGGTATCAGCATCGAAATAATAAATACCACTTCCGCTGCTTCCACATTCTCCGACATATAAGATTCTGTCTTCTTTGTTTATGGATACTTTGGGCTCATAGAAACTGCGTATATTATCGGTTCTTATCTGTGTCTTCTCGTTTGTCACGAGATTTTTCTTAAATACCTTACAGTGTTGGTCGTGCTCGGAATAATAGATATAATCACCGTCGAAGCAGAATGAGGATACCGCACTGTCAAAGAAAATAGAGGATTCTTTTTGACAGCTTGATTTTGAAAAGACGTCAATTCTGCACAGGTCCGGAAGGGAAATATATATTTTATCATCAATTATATTCATCTCTGCGGGAACGCCTGAAAGAGGTACGTTATAAAGAGCACTCATATTCTTTGAATCTATAACGACAAGTCTGTTGTTGCCCTCGGTTATGGCATAAATAATATCGTTTTCCGATGCCCAGTTGACGACGTTCCCGTCAAGTGTGTAAAGGACTGCCGTAGCGGTGATATTTTCTGCATTGTTTTCCTCTTTTATGTTCGTTGTTCCCAATTTCTGAATATTCACGGGAACACGCATGGTTTCAGTGGAGATTCCTGCCAGTATTGCGTTGTTATTATTATTGTTATTGTTATTGTTATTATTATTGTTATTGTTATTGTTATTATTATTGTTATTGTTATTATTGTTGTTATTGTTATTATTGCTGTTATTGTTATTATTGCTGTTATTGCTGTTATTGCTGTTATTGCTGTTATTGCTGTTATTGCTGTTATTGCTGTTATTGCTGTTATTATTGCTATCATTGTTATTATTGCTGTTTGCGGAGTTCTCGGAATCTGAGCTTTCCTCGCTGGTGGGAGCGTTGATATCTATGTTTGCGTTTTCCAAAATTGCATCGTCAAAGTTGATGTTGATATCACCTACATCACATGCAGTAAGTGTTAAAAGTAACAATAAGCTAACCGCAACATACACGAGTTTTTTCATAAGAGTTCCTCCAAATATATTTTTGTTAAAAAGCCGTAAGGTTGCTCATTACGGCTTTGATTTTGCGGTCAAAACCGCGATTTTGGTCGGACGAAACCGTTAAAATCCGAACTTCGCCGTTGTGGTATATGGCAAGGATTACTGCCGCACGTCCCCGATGATTGGGGGCGGCAACTTGCCGCTGGTCGGAGTGACAGGATTCGAACCTGCGGCATCGACGTCCCAAACGTCGCGCGCTACCAACTGCGCCACACCCCGATATTCTTTTTCATTTTCTCGCAGTTGTCCGCTGCGCTTCCTGTTGTAACATCGGCTCTGTCATCGCTCACATCACTCGCTCGCCAATCACCGTGTTACTGCCACTCCTTTTTCCTCGCTTTCTCCGCCCTTGGGCGGCGCTCGGAAACGTCCCCAACTGCGCCACACCCCGATATTCTCGATACCCGTAAACAGCACCGAAAGGGCACCCCCCTTCGGTATTTTTTATTATAACAGATTTTTAAGAAAAAGTCAAGCCCACCTGACACTTTTATCCAAAGATTTCTTAAAAGCCCACCTCTCTACTTCTACCGATTCCTGACAGACGTCGGCGCACACCCAAACTGCTTCTTATACAACCGATAGAAAGCGGAATAATCCCGAAATCCGCACGCAAGGCTTGCGTTCATCGCACTTTCCCCCTGTAGGATCCGTTCCTGCGCCGCCAATAGCCGTTTGGACAAAATATAATGATACACCGAGGTTCCCGTTGAACGGCGAAAGATCCGATTGACCTGAGACGGGCTCATATGGATCTGTGCGGAGATCCCTGCCAAAGACAGCTCCTCGGTCAGATGCCCGTTGATATATTCGATCAACTCCCTGCCCACCTCATCCTTGGGCAGCAGCTCCTGTATCGGTTGGCGCAAAAACGCCGTATACACTCCGCACAAAAGCAAAGAAAGATGTGACAAAATAGCATCCTGCTCGGGAATCGTCGCACAGGCGGCGCACATGCGCCGAAACATCGGCAACGGCTCACTTCCCTCCAGCTCCTCGGGAAGATACAAATTCCGTTCTCCCAGATCCCGCTCGGTAAACGGGCGAAGCAACACCTCCGAGAATCCGTGCTCCAATAAAAAGCTCGGTTGAAAATTCAGCGTATACCGTTCATACCGCTCCTTGCCGTATACCAACAAGCGGTGCGTTTCTGAGCTTCGCATCATCATCATACTGCCCGGACGAAGCGGATAGGTACGACCCTCTACCACATATCCTACGTTCCCCGATGCCACACAGTACAGTTCAAAATCATCATGAACATGCAGATAATAATCCCGATCATTCGGGTTTTCATCTACTCTGTGACTCAAAGATACCCCCGGCAGCTGATAGGTTTCGATCGTCATTTTTTCACCTCCGTTGTGTTGCTGTACTCATTGTACCACAAAATGCTCATAAATGCAATATCATATGATTATTTTTTCAATTCCATTGCAAAGAAAATTCCTGTATAATATAAGTATCTATAATATAAGAAAAAAGGAGGCTGTACATGCGAAAAAACTATTTGTTAAACGGAGACCTTGCCTGCCAATTGTACGAGCATGCCAAGACACTTCCCATCTATGACTACCATTGTCACCTGAATCCCAAGGAGATCTGGGAGGATCGGGTATTTGACAACATCGGCGAGATCTGGCTGGGCGGCGATCATTACAAATGGCGGCTTATGCGCGGAGCGGGCATCGAGGAGGAGCGGATCACGGGAAACGCCTCCTACAAGGAAAAATTTCTGGCATATGCCTCAGCGTTGTCGGGAGCAGTGGGAAATCCCCTGTCGCTTTGGTCTCAGGTAGAGCTTGAAACCTGCTTTCATGTCGATCTCCCTATCAATGCAGAGAATGCGGAGGAGATCTGGGAGCGGGCAGGCGAATACATCCGCACGACCAAGATGTCCCCCCGTAAGCTGATCCAACAATTCGGCGTGGAGTTCATCGGCACCACCGATGACCCCTGCGACTCTTTGGAATACCACCGTTTGCTGGCGGAGGATGCCTCCTTTCCCGTAAAGGTCACCCCTTCCTTCCGCACCGATAATCTGCTCTGTATCATGCGGGCGGGATATACCGATTACATTGCAAAGCTGAGCAAGGTATCGGGAGTAACGATCACCTCCCTTTCCACCCTGCTGGAGGCGGTAGAAGGGCGGATCGGCTTCTTTAAGGCTCATGGATGCGTATTCACCGACGTAGGCATTACCGATTTCCCCGATCGCATTGCCGATTGTGAGGAGGCAGACACTACCTTCCGTCGAGTCTTGGCAGGCGAGACGGTTGACCGTGAGGCATATATGGGCTTCCTTGGCAGAATGTTCGTGGAGCTTGGCAATCTGTACCGTAAGTATCGGCTGGTGATGCAGCTCCATCTTGGTGCCTATCGAAACCCCAACAGCGGTTTGTTCGCCACCCTTGGCGCAGACTGTGGCTGTGACTGTATCGGACAGACTGTAAACGGTGCCGATCTGATCCGTGTGTTGGACGGAATTGACCGTTCGGGCGGTCTTCCCGAAACCATCCTGTATTCGCTGAATCCGTCCATGAACGACCAGCTCGCCTCCATTGCGGGCAGCTTCCGTGGCGTAAAGCTCGGAGCGGCATGGTGGTTCAACGATCACCGCTTCGGGATCGTTCAAGCGCTCAACAGCCTGTGCTCCATCGGTTATTTGGGTGCCTTTTACGGCATGCTGACCGACAGCCGCAGCTTCCTGTCCTATCCGAGACATGATTTCTTCCGCCGTCTGCTTTGCTCCTTTGTTGCCGAGCTGTACGAGAGAGGCGAAGTGCCGGATGCGTCGGCGTTGCCCACATTGATCGAAAATATTTGCTACCAAAATATTAAAAAAAGAATAGGAGAATGTCAATGAAGCTTACCTTTCGTTGGTACGGGGACGATGACCCCGTTACCCTGTCTCACATTCGTCAGATCCCCCGCATGAGCGGTATCGTTTCGGCGGTATACAGCTTTAAGCCGGGAGAGATCTGGAGCGTGGAAAGCATCCAAGCCATCAAGCAAAAAGCCGAGGAGGCGGGACTTGCCTTCGAGGTGGTCGAAAGCGTTCCCGTTCCCGAGGAGATCAAATACGGCGGACCCAATGCCGACCGTCTGATCGCCAATTACTGCGAAAATATCCGCCGCCTTGGTGCCGAGGGCGTCAAGTGTGTCTGCTACAATTTCATGCCCGTGTTCGACTGGCTTCGAAGCGAGCTGGAGCACAAAAATGCGGACGGCTCCCATTCCCTTGCCTATGACGAAGTCGCCCTGCAAACCATGGATCCCACCAAGAGCGAGCTTTCTCTGCCGGGCTGGGATGAAAGCTATACCAAGGCAGAGCTAAACCGCCTGATGGATATTTACAGCACCGTCACCGAAGAGAAGCTGTGGGAGAATCTGTCCCGCTTCCTGCACGCCGTGATCCCCGTTGCCGAGGAGGCAGGGGTCAACATGGCGATCCACCCCGACGATCCGCCTTGGGGTCTGTTCGGTCTGCCCCGTATCATCACCTGTGAGAAGCACTATGACCGTTTCCTGAAGCTTGTGGATTCCCCTGCCAACGGACTGACCTTCTGTACAGGCTCCTTGGGTGCTTCCCGTGACAACGATCTGGTGCATATGGCTCGCAAATATGCCGACCGTATCCACTTCTTGCATCTGCGGAATATTTTGATAACCGACGATCGCCAATTCCATGAGGTTGCCCATCCCACCGAATGCGGCTCCTTGGATATGTACGGCATTGTCAAGGCACTGGTCGAAAGCGGCTTTGACGGCTATGTCCGTCCAGACCACGGACGCATGATCTGGGGAGAAACGGGACGGTACGGCTACGGACTGTATGACAGAGCCTTGGGTGCCGCCTATATCGTCGGACTGTTTGAGGGAATCGAAAAAACACTTTGATTTCCCAACAAATCATATCATATCCAATTTGAAAGAGATTTTACGTGAGTTGTTTACAGCTCTGTGCAGGGCAACGCCTTGCAAAAACAAATATAATAATTAAGGAGATCATCTGATGCAATTCGAAAACAAAGTTGCCGTTATTACAGGTGCCGGAGGTGTTCTCTGCTCCGCCTTTGCCAAGGAGCTGGCAAAGCACGGTGCCAAGGTAGCCCTTCTGGACTTAAATGAAGAAGCCGCCGAGCAGGTCGCCGTCTCCATTCGGGAAAACGGCGGAACGGCGAAAGCCTATCGTGCCAACGTACTGGATCGCTCCTGTCTGGAGGAGCTTCATGCCCGCATTCTGAAGGAGCTGGGTGCCTGCGACATTCTCATCAACGGTGCGGGCGGAAACCATCCCCGCTGTACCACTCAGCACGAGACCTATGAGGAGGGCGACGAGCTGACCGAGGAGTATAAGACCTTCTTCAATCTTCAGAAAGAGGATTTTGACTTCGTATTTCAGCTGAATCTGATGGGTGCTCTGCTCCCCACACAGGTCTTTGCCCCCGATATGCTTCATCGGAACGGAAGCATTATCAATGTCTCCTCCATGAATGCCATCCGTCCTTTGACCAAGATCCCTGCTTACAGCGGAGCAAAAGCCGCCGTTTCCAACTTTACCCAGTGGCTGGCGGTTCATTTCGCAAGCGCGGGCATTCGGGTCAATGCCATTGCCCCCGGCTTTTTTGTCACCAAGCAAAACCAAGCCCTTCTGTTCCGTGAGGACGGCACTCCCACACCCCGAACCGATAAAATTCTTCGTGCCACTCCCATGGGACGCTTCGGAAAGCCCGAGGAATTACTGGGTACTCTTCGCTTTCTCTGCGACGAGGAGGCATCGGGCTTCGTCACCGGCACGATCATCCCCGTAGATGGCGGTTTTTCTGCCTATTCGGGCGTGTAATTTGCCAAGATCGGTTACAGAACCATAACCAAACCATAACAAAACAATCAACAAATTGAAACTATTCTATGAACAAAAAGGAGACTCGTATGATAAAGCTTTGCGCATTTGCGGACGAAGCATCATCCTCCGTCCAAGGGCAGATCGAAGCTCTCAAGCGCAACGGGATCACACAACTGGAGATCCGAGGCGTAGGCGGCGTCAATATCAGCAACATTTCCGACACCACCGCCCGTCAAGTCAAGAAGCAATTGGATTCTGCGGGCATTTCGGTCTGGTCCATGGGCTCCCCCATCGGCAAGCATAAGCTGTCGGATCCCTTTCAAGAGCATCTGGAAGCCCACAAACGAATCGTGGAGCTTGCTGATATTTTGAACTGTCATCACATTCGCATGTTCAGCTTTTTCCCCACAGCGGAGGAAAGCCCCGAAGCCACAAAGGAACAGGTCTTCGAGCGTCTGCGTATCCTCTGCGACAACACCCCCGATTCCGTCGTTCTCTGTCATGAGAATGAAAAACACATTTTCGGAGAAACTCCCGATATCTGCTTGACGATCCACAAGGAATTTCCCCGCATCCGTTCTGTCTTTGACCCCGCAAACTTCGTTCAATGCGGCGTAGATACCCTCCATGCTTGGGCGATGCTCAAAGAACATGTGGAATATCTGCATATCAAGGATGCCGTGTTTGACGGTGTCGTCGTTCCCGCAGGCAAGGGCGAGGGACATCTGCCCGAAATCATAGCGGATTATCTTGCCAGCGGCGGCGAGGTCATGACCTTAGAGCCGCACCTGAACGCCTTTACGGGACTGGATAAGCTGGAAAACGGTGAATCCCTCAAGCCCGGTCTGACTGTTTACAAAAACAACGACGAGTCCTTCGATGCCGCCGTTGCCGCCCTCAATTCTATCATTTTGTAAGAAAAAGGAGACCCTATCATGAAAATCGGCGCACAACTTTATACCGTTCACCGTTCAACCAAAACCTTAGAAGGTCTTTCCGAAGCCTTGAAAAAAATAGCCGATATCGGCTATACCACCGTACAAGTATCGGGGACATGTGCTTATGAGGCAGATTGGCTGAAGGCAGAGCTGGACAAGAACGGCTTGTCCTGCGTTCTGACCCATATCAAGCCGCAAGAAATCCTCGATGACCCCGTGCAGGTATGCCGCAATCACGATATATTCGATTGCAAGCACATCGGCATCGGCGCCATGCCCCGCAAGGAAGGAAATTCGGGCATAGATGACGAATGCTATGATACATTCGTCAAGAATTTCTTGCCCGTAGCCAAGATATTCCGACAAGAGGGACACAAGCTCTTTTACCACAATCATCAGATCGAATTTGCCAGAAGTGCAAACGGAATGCTGTACTTTGACCGCATGCTGGAGGATTTCTCCCCCGAGCTGTTGGGCATTACTTATGACACCTACTGGGCGCAGATCGGCGGAGTGGAGCCGTCCGAATATCTGAAAAAATTGGTAGGACGAGTGGAATGTATTCACCTCAAGGATCTCGCCATTGTGGAAAAAGAACAACGGATGGCACCCGTAGGACAAGGCAATCTGAATTTTGAAAAGATCCTGAAGGTTGCCGAGTCCGTCGGTGTAGAATATCTTCTTGTTGAGCAGGATAACTGCTATGACAAAGACCCCTTTGATTGTTTGAAGGAAAGCTATCAATATCTGACCTCTTTTGGTCTGCAATAATTTTTTACGAATAAGGAGATCAAAAATGAGCAAGCAAGTAAAAATCGGTGTTTTGGGATTGGGAAACATGGGATCCTCCCATGCTCAAAAATTATTTAACGGAGAGTGTCCTGAAATTCAACTGACGGCGGTGTGTGACATCAAACCCGATCGTTTGGATTGGGCAAAGGAATTGTTTGGCGAGAACGTTTCCTATTTTTCCGATGGAGATGAAATGATCCAAAGCGGCAAGATCGATGCCTTACTCGTCGCCGTTCCTCACTATGACCACCCCACCTACGCTATTAAGGCAATGAAGCACGGCATTCATGTCATGATCGAAAAGCCGGCAGGCGTGTATACGGCACAGGTTCTGGAAATGAACCGTATTGCCAATGAGTGCGGCGTTGTTTTCGCCATCATGATGAATCAACGTACCAACTGCATTTACCGAAAAATGAGAGAGATCATTCAAAGCGGAGAGATGGGTGCCATTCGACGTACAAGCTGGATCATCACCAACTGGTACCGTCCGCAAGCATATTACGATTCGGGCGATTGGCGTGCAACCTGGTCGGGCGAGGGCGGCGGCGTTCTGCTGAATCAATGCCCTCACAATCTCGATCTGTGGCAGTGGATCTGCGGCATGCCCAAGACCGTCGAGGCACATCTGCACTTCGGCAAATGGCATGATATTGAGGTCGAGGACGATGTAACCACCTATGTGGAATACGAAAACGGTGCGACAGGTACCTTTATCACGACCACGGGCGATACCCCCGGTACCAATCGCTTTGAGATCACCTGTGAAAAAGGAAAGCTGATCGCAGAAATTGAGGATAAGAAATCCACCCTTACCATGTGGCGATCCGATATCGGAGAACCCGAATTTTCCGCTACCAATCAAGAGCCCTTCGGGCATCCGAGCTATGAAAAGATCGCCGTAGAGACCGACGGAGAAAATACTCAGCACATGGGGGTTCTTCGGGCATTTTCCGCCAATATCCTTCGTGGCGAGCCGCTGGTCGCAGACGGCAGAGAAGGCATCAACGGATTGACCCTTTCCAATGCGATGCATTTGTCCGCTTGGACGGGCAAGATGATTGACATCTCTTCCTTCGACCATGAGCTGTTCCGCACCGAGCTGATGAAACGAGTTGCGACCTCGCGCCGTAAGGCTGCCGCTGCTACTACGGTTGCCGCCGATATGAACAGCACCTTCGGCTCGTAACTCTATGATACGAGTCGGAATCATCGGCGTCGGCAATATCGGTTTTGCCCATGCCACCGCTATTTATGAAAACAAAATTCCCCTTCTGAAGCTTTCTGCACTTTGCGACATCGACCCCAAGCGTATTGAGAAGCTTCGACAGCTCTACCCTACCGTTCACATGTACGCTGATGCTGATACCATGCTTCAAAGCGAAACACTGGATGCGATCATCATCGCTACTCCGCACTACGACCATCCTACACTTGCTCTTCGAGCTTTTTCCTGTGGGCTTCATGTGCTCTCGGAAAAGCCGATTGGCGTGTATTGCGAGAACGCAAGAAAAGCGGTCGAAGCTTCTAAGAAAAGCGGAAAAATATATGCGATGATGTTCAACCAACGGACGAACAAGCTGTTTCGGTTGGCAAAGGATTTGATCGAGGCGGGAGAGCTGGGAGAGTTAAAACGCTCGGTTTGGATCGTTACCAACTGGTATCGCACACAGGAATATTACGATTCGGGTAACTGGCGAGCCACTTGGGCGGGCGAGGGTGGCGGTGTTTTGATGAATCAAGCACCTCACAATTTGGATCTGTGGCAATGGCTTTGCGGCATGCCCACGGAGATCAGCGCACAATGCAACACCGGACGATTTCACCCTATTGAGGTAGAGGATGAGGCAACGATCCTTGCCCGTTATGAAAACGGGGCAAGCGGCGTATTTATCACCTCTACCGGTGATCTGCCCGGAACCAACCGTTTGGAGATCACGGGAACCAAGGGAACCCTTCTGCTGGAGCATAAGACCTTGACTCTGCACCGTCTTTCTAAGGATGAGCGAGAGTATTGCTTCTCTTCGGACTCATCTGCTCCGTCGGTAGAGACGACCGTATGGGAGGATGAACCCTATCAGGGGCATCACCGAGTATTGGAGAATTTCGGAAGAGCGATCCTTTACGGAGATCCTCTTGTTGCTTCGGGAGAAGAAGCACTGAAGGAGCTGACGCTCTCGAACGCCGCCTATCTGTCTGCATGGCAGGGTCGTCCGATTTCTCTCCCCCTTGACGATGCGGAATATTTTGCGGAGCTGCAAAAACGAATCCATACCTCTCAACCGAAGCATGTGTCTGCTTCGGTGCATGAGTCGGAAGCAATGTACAATAAACGTTGGGATACAAACTGGTAAGAATTTTTGCCGGTTTAAAAAGAATTTCAAGTATTCCAATTATCAAAAAGGAGGATCAATTTATGCAGGAACTGTTAGACTTAGATTCAGATCAATTTTGGAAGGATGATGAGCTTGCTCACAAGGAAAATTGTTTTTCCAAGGAAGCACCGCAGGTGGCTCTCGGTATTCGTATGAGTGACGAGTGTGTTTTTGCGGAGCTTGGGGAGGAAGGCGAACCGTGGGGATATACGCCGCCTGAGCGTCGCTACGAGCTGAACTGTCGTTACAATGAAAAAGCACAAAAAATCGTGGGAAGACCTCTGCTTCAAGAAAACAAGCCATTGCCCCCCGAAAAACAACCCAAGGTAACCATTCCCCAGTATCGCATGATCGGTGAGGTGTTTGGCGGTGAATATGTATTTAACGGACAAACAACATGGCTCCACGGAACCGTTAAGGAGCCAGAAGAGTTAAAAAAGCTCCTTGCCTCTGTCCGTGTAATGGCGAACGACCCCGAGGCATTCAGAAAATTCGTATTGCCCAAGGATTGGGATGAGCGTTGTAAGGCAGCGTATGAGCTATACGGACAACGGCCTTCTCAGTTCAAAGCAGTCAGAGGTCCCGTGACATTGGCAACATCTGTTTTCGGAATTGAGGAGCTTACGTATCTGTACTATGACGATGAAGAGCTGTTCTCCGAATTTTTCGACGTGATTGGTGATGTCATTCTGGCTTACATCAAGCTGTTTATCACCGAATCGGGAAATACATACGAAACCTTCCAACACCGTTTTCGTTTCTTTGATGACGATTGCTATCTTCTCACACCCGATATGTACCGTGCATCGGGGTATCCTGTACTGAAACGGGTATTTGATTTTGCTTGTCCGAATCCCGAGGATTTCCGCTATCAGCATTCCGATTCTGCCATGGGCCACTTGCTTCCTCTGCTTGCGGATTTCAATCTGACAGCATGTAATTTCGGTCCGACCCTAACAGTTCAGGAGATCCGAAAGCATATGCCCCATACGCAGATCGAGGGTCAGCTTGCTCCCTTTACCTTTATGAAAAATGTGGAGTCGGACATCATTGCCGAGGTCAAGCGGGACTGCGAGGCAGCTAAGGAAAATGATGCCCGCGGACTGAATCTTGCTACGGCAGGCTCTATCAATAACGGCTCGCTTCTTACCAGCATGCGCTGTGTGATGGCTGCTATTCAAAAGTACGGCAGATATTGATTTGTACTTCGGGCTTTATTAAAACAAAAAACAGGATCGCAATGATCCTGTTTTTGTTTTCTGTTATTTATTATGCAAGCAAAGCTCGCCCCGAAGCAAAGGAATGATGTCCTCCTCTGTTTTCAGATCTGTGGTGGCGGCAAACTCCTCATACAGCAGTCTGATCGCCCGACGAATGGCATTTTCATCAGTTCCCGTGGGCTTTTTCCCACACTTAACCGCTTCCTCCATATGTTCATGGACTGTGTTGACCAAAACGATCAACTCCCGTCTGTCGCCTAACGAAAGCACCTCTTTGAATTTGGTGTTTCTGGCACGGCTCTCGGGGATCCACTCCATTCGCTCATTCTTCAACTCCATGACCAATCGGCAGATTTCCTCTGCAGACATCAGCGGACGCATCATGCCGAGAAGCGCGTTGTTGTCCGTCGGTACAAATACCGTGGATTTTTCGTCGTTCAAGGGCGAGAGAATATAGTACCGACTCTCTCCGCCAACTGCACCGAAGCTCTCGTTTCTGATATCGGAAATCTTACAGACACCTTCTGCACGGTAGATCACATAGCTTCCGATTTCAAACATTCTTACACCGTCCTTATTTATTCAAACGCCAAGGTCTTCCGCCGCCGTAATACTTCTTAGAGATCTCCTTCTGCTTTGCTTCATCCAAGCCGCAAAGGCGCTTTGCCCAGATCTCCTGCTTTCTTGCTTCCTCTCCCGGCAACACCAAGAAGGAGCAACCCCCTTCTCTGCACTCCGTATTGTTTAATTTTTCGCACTTTCCGTCTGCTCCCTGGAAAATGCACCGATCCGCCGGACGTGCCGCCGTTGTGGCGTTTGCCGACTCTTCATTGGTTTCGATTGTTGCTACTGCCTCTTCTGTCATTTGATTTGTACTCCGTTTTCTCATAAAAATATCGTGCAATTGCCGTCAGAGACATTTCTGCGGCGTAAACCACACGTTGTCATGTTCATTTTCGGGAAGTTTTTCTCTTATATAATATCCACAAAAAACATTATCCGAGAAGCCATAGTTTCCCGGATAATATTATATCATATTTTCAAAAAAATTTCCAGTAGCAAAATAGCCAAAGATTTAAAAAATTTTTGGCTATTTTTTAGAAAATCATTTCAAAAACGGTCAAATCTGTGTAATTTTACAGAAATGCCCATTTTTTTGCATATCTGCTCTTCCCGACGGTGACAGGTAAAAAGCAACACCTGCAAGCCCTGTCGGCTCAACTCGTTCAGCAAGGATAGAATCCGCTCCGAACGGCTGTCATCGGTCTGACAAAGGGTCTCGTCCATCAACAAAGGCGGCATTTCCTCTCCGAACAGCTGTTGCATCAGAGCGATCCGTAAGGCAATATAGGCGGCATCTCTCGTTCCGCCGCTGAGCGTGGATGCATCGGAGGACAGACCGCCTTCCTCAAACAGCGAGAGTTCCAGTTCTCCGTTCATCCGCAGATCGGCATATTTTCCTTGGCTGATCGTTCGCATCAGCTCGCTTGCCCGATGGCTGATGGCGGGCGTAATATTGCCCCGCATCGTCTCGCCCGCTCGGCGGACGGCTTCCATTGCCGTCATCAGCGCATCATAGTACGCCTCTCCCTCTTCTCTCTGCTTTTTCAGCGATGCGATCCGATCGGACAGTACCAACGGCTCCTGTGTCGATACACGGCAATTGATCAATTCGGTACGCCAACGGCTTTCCTGCATCCGCAAGGTCTGAAGCTGAGCACCGTAGAACTGCTTCTCCTGTGCTGCCCGCTCGGTCATTTCCCTGGAAATCTTCTCGGGGCTGATGGTCAGACTGTCCCGCAACGCCGCCTCGTCGTGTACCGACAGGATGCGGCGATCGCTTTCCACCAGCTCCGACAGAGTCTTTTCTTTGCTTTTCCCTGCCTCATACTCCGACAAAAAGGCTTCCAGACGACGGGCCTCCTCATAGCCTGCCTCTACCGTTGCTTCGGTGCGGGGTGCTGTCTTATCCAGTGCCGCACGAAGTGCCGCTTGCTGATGCGCCGCATGCTGTGCGGCACTGTCCGCCTTGGTCTGCGCCGCCGTCAGCATCGTCTGAGCCTCTCGTTTGGCTTGCCATGCCTCGGCACAAGCATTCAAATATGCGGGAAGGTCAAACACACTTTGGTTGAACATTGCCGCAATGCGCTTGGCGGTTTTCCGTCCCCGAAGCGACAGTGTCAATCCCAAGCTCGCCAAAAAAATTCCGACGATCGCCAAGCCAAAGCCGATGAATACATAGTACGAGAAAAAAATGAGTCCGACTGCCACCAACAGCAAGCCCACGCCGCACAGTCCCGACACCGCACCGACCTTGGCAAGGCGAAGCGCACGGCGCAGAGGGTCAAGCACCCCAAATACACCGCCCGACCGCTCCAGCTGCTCGCCGACAGCCGCCGCTTCCTCGTTGTATGCGGCAGAGGTCTGCAAGGTTCGGCAGGCTTCCTCCGCCTCTGCTTGCTCGGTCTCTGCCCGCTTCAGGCTATCGGAAAGCATGGTAAGACGGGCTATATCGGCACTCACGGGCATATATTCCGTTTGAAGTGTTTCCTTTCGCAGGCGCTCCGTCTGTGCTCGAAGATGCGCGCATTCCTCGCTGTTTTGCCGCAAAGCATCAAAGCGACGCAGAACCTCGATCTTATGGATCTCGGTCAGCAACAGCTCCGCTCGCTTCAATTGTTGTTCCTTTTCTTCGATCTTGGCGGCATTGGCACGCAGATCGGCTTCCAGTGTTTCGATACGCAGTCGCCCCTCTATCGCCTTTTCCAGCCGTTGCTGCTCCTCGGCGATCAGGCTGTCCAGATCGTTCAGTCTGCCGCCCTCGCCCCGTTTATGGCGATACAGCACCCGAATCGCCTCCAAGCGTTTTTCGATCCGCTCGATATCCACCGATTCATCGGCGGAGGTCAGCAGATTGCGGATCGCCGCCGCTTCCTTCTTTCCACCGATACCGGCGCACTGAAGCTGTCCGATGCCGCAGCTGCTCTCAAAGACCTCCCTCGGTACGCCCAGCAGTGCCTGCCCAGGCTCCTCGCCCGCAAATACGGTCTCTCCGTCTCTCATACGGATCACGGTATGCTTGTCGCTTCCCCGTCCACCGTCGGAATAGCTTCGCTCGATCCGATAGGTCTCTGTGCCGTGCGAGACGGTCATGCTTCCCGCCGCCCGATGTCCCAGACGGCTGACCGACCGCTCCCGCTCGGGAGTTCCCCGCTTGGGCAGACCGTACAGCATGAATTTGATAAACAGCATGACTGTGCTTTTTCCCGTTTCGTTGTCTCCCACCAGCAGATTCATTCCCTCGTCCGGGATCAGATGGCGGTCGGTCAGACACCCAAATTCGGTGATGTGTAATTCCAATATCTTCATCGTGTCCCCCTCATTCCTCATCCCGCTGTCCGGGGATCCGTCGGTTTTCCATGGCGGCAAGTCCGATCTGCAGAGCAAGTGCCGCTTTGGCACGCACCTTAGGATCGGCATCCACAAGTCCGGGAAGCAGTTCCCGATAAAACGCCCCTCTTAGAGTGGGATCCTTGGCAAGATAAGCGCCATCGGCGGTAGGAACGGTCATATTCCGAAGCTCCAAGGAGGCAAGCTCTCCCCGAAGCTCGGCGGAAAGTGTCTCGGGGTCGCCGATGCAATCGGCGTCCACCGCACCCACAAGCTCCAGCCGCAGATTGGTTCCCTTTGGCTCATCTATGGAGGAGATCGCCTCGCTAAGCTTCTGTCTGACCTCCTGCGCCTCGGCGCATCCGTCAAGCGCCAGCTCGGCGATCACATACCGACGCTCGGAGACGATCCGCCGCTCCACTGACGGCATCCGTCCTTCCTCCAGTGTCACGATCAGCACGCCGCCGTCGCCAAGCTCGTCAAAGCTGCGCCCCTCGGCAAAGCCGCAATAGCGAATACAGGTATTGCCGAAGGAATCCTCCTGCCGCCGGTTGTGGATATGTCCCAAGGCGGCATAGTCAATGCCGAAGCGAACGATATCTCCCACGGTCAGGGGACAGGAGCGGGACAGCGGATCGGACAGATCGGCATGGGCGCACAGCAGATTCCGCATACCGTTCGCCTCGGGCGGCGCTACTCCCGCCAACGGACTTTTTTGCAGAACGGCGGAAAGGAAGGCATAGCCGAATACCCGTACGCCAAGGTCGGGAAATTCAAAGCACTGCACCTCGGGCGAATTGAACACGTACACCTGCTCGGGCAGATCCTCCCGACGGTAAAAGGAGCCTTTTGTATAGGGGTCATGGTTGCCCGGGGCGATCACGACAGGACAGGCAGACCGACGAAAGAGCCGCAGGCACAGCTCCTCGGTCTCGGGTGTTACGCACACGCTGTCAAACAGATCTCCCGCAATCAGGATCAGGTCGCATGCCTCCCGTTCGGCACATTCAAAAATTCGGATCAGCACCTGTCGCTGTGCCTCTCGGCGGTCCTCCGCCCGCAGGGAATCGGTTCCGCAAAAGGCACTGTCCAAGTGCAGGTCTCCCGTATGCAGCAATTTCATTGCTCCGTCCTCCGTTCTTTCTTGATCGACTGTTTCGGTTCTATGTCTATTATACCACAAGTCGGAGCAAAGCGCAAGCACCGCACGCATTTTTCGCATATACTGGAATACGAATCTTGCAAGGAGGAACCCGTTTTGTTGATCGAAATTCCCTACAACCGTGACCGAGCCGTGGAATACGCCAGAGCATGGGCGCTTTCCCGCAATCCCTTGTTTATTGATTTTACGGGACAGGGGGGCAACTGCACCAATTTTGTCTCTCAATGTCTCTTTGCCGGCTGCGGCGTGATGAATTACACGCCGACCTTCGGCTGGTACTACCGCTCTGCCGATGACCGCGCGCCTGCTTGGTCGGGGGTCAATGAGCTGTTTCGCTTTCTGACGGGGAATCCCGATTTTGTTGCGGTCAACGGAGAGGTGGGGCCCTACGCCACCGATGCCCGCACCTCTCGGCAGATCGAACGGGGGGATGTGGTTCAGCTTGCCAATGCGGAGGGTGTTTTCTATCACACGCTTCTCATCAGCGGCTTTACCGACAACGATATTTTGGTGTGCGCCCAGTCGGATGATGCACTGGATCGCCCTCTCTCTACCTACAATTACGCTTCCCTTCGGATTTTACACATCGAAGGCGCCCGCCTTGACTGGTTCGGCGACGCCGCTTATCAAGCGTTTTTGCGGGGCGAGAGGATCCCGACGGGAATGACCTTGACATAAAAGATCCGCCCGATTTTGTCGGGCGGTACAGTCTATCGAAAAAGGATTATGTTCGCACTTACATGCTAAGCCTTCCCCAGCGGGGAAGGTGCCGAACGGATGTGAGGCGGATGAGGAGATCGCCTGCGGTACAAAAGAAAATACAGAATCGAACCGTTTATTTTAGTTCGAAAGAATCTTTCTGTTTAGAAACAAGCATACCAACACCTTAATCTACCCTGCATTTGGTGCTCTCCTCATCCCCCACTTCGTGGTCCCCTCGACATTTGCCTTCGGCAAATTCGACAAGGTCGCTTGCGACCTATGCTCCCCGCTGGGGAAGGCTTTTTTCGTTCATTTGCGTAAAAAAGCATGTGTCGGGCGGAATATTTTATGATTTTGCTATGTCGCCGTCGGTACAGTGAACGGTATAGTTGCCTGTCCGGGAATCCCAATATTGTTCCTTAAAAACAGCATTCCACTGTGCCTTTGTTCCTTGGAAGGTAATACTCGTCAATCTCGTACAATGGTAAAATGCCCAACTTCCAATTCTTGTCACGCCAGCGGGTATGGTAATACTCATCAAGTTCGTACAACTGTTAAAGTCATTATTGAGAATTTCCGTCACGCTGTCGGGTATCGTAATACTCGTCAAACCCGTACATCCTTCAAATGCAGAACCGCCAATTTCCGTCACGCTGTCGGGTATCGTAATACTCGTCAAGCCCGTACAGCCTTCAAATGCAGAACCGCCAATTTCCGTCACGCTGTCGGGAATTGTTATGCTCGTCAAGCCCCTACAAGATTTAAATGCTTCATTGCCAATTTCCGTCACGCTGTCGGGTATCGTGATACTCGTCAATTTCGTGCAACCTTCAAATGCAGAACCATAAATAACCTTCATATTCGAAGGAATGGTACATGATGTAATGGAGGTATCGGTTGCTTTCACCAGTACAAAATAAGGGTTGGTTTCATTTCCCAAATACTTTGCTTTATCGTATGTATTAAAGACAAGATTTGTACAACCCTCGAACGCAGAAGAACCAATACTCGTCACACTGTCGGGTATCGTAATACTCGTCAAGCCCGTACAACCGCTAAAGGCATTGTAGCCAATTTCCGTCACGCCGTCGGGTATCGTGATACTCGTCAAACTCGTACAATCTCTAAATGCACCATTGCCAATTTCCGTCACACTATCGGGAATTGTTATACTCGTCAAGCCTGTACAACCGTCAAAGGCAAAACCGCCAATTTCCGTCACGCTGTCGGGTATCGTAATACTCGTCAAGCCCGTACAACCGCTAAATGCACTATCGCCAATTGACGTCACGCTGTCGGGTATCGTGATACTCGTCAAGCCCGTACAACCGCTAAAGGCAAAACCGCCAATTGATGCCCCACCGTTAATCGTAACCGAGGTTAAATTATCTTTCGGAACAGATGAAATGGCAGAGGTGGGCATAGTTGCTTCAACAATACTCGTACAACCGCTAAATGCACCACCGCCAATTGACGTCACGCTGTCGGGTATCGTAATACTCGTCAAGCCCTTACAATCGCTAAATGCATACTCGCCAATTTCCGTCACGCTGTCAGGTATCGTGATACTAGTCAAGCTCGTACAACCGCTAAATACACTCCAGTTAATTTCCGTCACGCTGTCGGGTATCGTGATACTCGTCAAGCTCGTACAACCGTAAAATGCACGCTCGCCAATTTTTGTCACGCCAGCGGGTATCGTGATACTCGTCAAGCCCGTACAACCGCTAAAGGCATTGTAGCCAATTTCCGTCACGCCGTCGGGTATCGTGATACTCGTCAAACTCGTACAATCTCTAAATGCACCATTGCCAATTTCCGTCACGCTGTCGGGTATTGTGATACTCGTCAAGCCTGTACAACCGTCAAAGGCATAACCGCCAATTTTCGTCACGCTGTTGAGTATCGTAATGCTCGTCAATTTTACACAATCGTCAAATGCACCCCCATCAATTGTTTTCCCACCGTTAATTGTAACCGATTTTAAATTATCCTTCGGAATACATTTAATAGCGGTCGTAGGGATAATAGCTTCGGTAATACCGGTACATCCAGAAAAAGCAGTTGAGTCAATATCCGTTACCGTCGGCGGTATCACAATTTTAGTGATCTCCGTACAGTTTTCAAATACCTCTGCACCGATCCGTATAACCTTGTTGGGAATCACGATCTCCCCCTGTGGATTTTTCCAAGAAACCAGCGTGCCGGATTCTATCGTATAATCACATATTGCCGTCGCCGATTTGGTCGCAGTATATTCTTTCCACTCATCCTCCCATGTCACGGTGACATTGGTATAACTCTCATCCGGCTCAAATTTCGGATTACGGGTATAATTCATCCTATAGCTGCCACCCTTAAAACGTGCCGTGTAGCCAAGCTTACTTGTACTCGTGGCAAGGGTTCCCTGCTCGGTTCCGTCGGCGGCAACCTGTATCTTATACTCAATGGATTCCAGCATCAGCTCGGTTTTTTTCAATACCTTTGCTTCGGTGGAATAATCCTCATCCACCACATAATGATGCTCCTTGTCCAGCATTACCTCGATCACGCCATCGGTTCCGAAGCGAACCATGATACAGGCAAAAGAATCTTCGGATTCATATTTGGTCATCAGTTCATCGTACAAAACCAATCCCTTTTCCCAATCGGATTCGTTTTCGGAATTCAGCAGAGCCTCCGCCTTTTGAAATTTTTTGTTGAATTTCTTTTCGTAATAATACCATGTATCCTCCTCTGAGGAGATATCGTCTGGCTCACCCAAAAGCTCCTCCACTTGTTCCTTCTGCATATCGAAGGTAATTTGTTTTACTACCCTGTAACGGAATTTATTGGAAATAACAACGATCAAAGCAATTATAAAAGCAAGGAGTGCCACACATGTAACGGCAATCGTAACATAGTCCTTCCAGTTTGCCTTAACCTTTTTCCAAATTCGAAGTATTGGCTCGGGAAGGGTCATTTTTTTCTTCTCTTTTTCACTGTCAAAGCCGCAGTTGTGACAAAACCGTCCTTGCATGGGTTGACCGCAGTTCGGGCAAAAGTTCATTTTTATTACCTCACTTGTTTCTTAAATTGATTTTTGACATTTACTGAGTGTCATATATGGATATATTATACTATATAATGATATCATTGTCAAGCACCGAATGTCAAAAAATCGGAGGAATCAACATGTTTATCAACAAAACCCCAAGCGGACGAAACAATATTTGCGGTGTCAAGCTCAAACAATTCCGCACCGAACTGAAGATCTCCCAACGGGAGCTTGCCGACCGTCTCCAGCTGGCAGGCTTGGATGTGGATAAGAACGCCGTGCAGCGTATGGAATCGGGGCAACGCTTTATCACCGATATTGAATTGCTGTACTTGTGTCAGGTTCTGAACCAACAGCCCCAAGAGCTGTTGGGAACACTTGAAATGCAATAAAGCTCCCCGCCACTCGGCTCTACCGCTCTGTGGCGGGCTTTTTATCTTTTGTACGTTTATGCACTTTCCTCGGTGCTTTGTGACCCTTCTGTCGGCACTCGGCGTTCGCTTTCCTTGGCGTGCCGCACGGCGGCGGTGATCGCCCGCTTTTTGAGGCGGTATGCCCCCGCCCTTGAAATATTCAACAGCTCCCCGCACCGTTCCACCGATTCGCCCCGTATGTAGTGATAGTAAAGCAATAGCTTTTCCGTGCTGTTGTTCATGTCCGTAATAAAATGACGAATCTCAAACATCCTCGCCCGTGCCAGCGGCTCCTCCCCCGGAAGATCCTCCTCTGTGGCTTGCCAACCGAAATATTCTTGCTCATACCGATTCAGCCGCAACAGTCTGCGGTTGAGGCAATATCCCTTTAAATAGTTGTCCATCATTCGGATTTCCGTCTCAGAAACCGATTCCTTTTGCATAGCACACCTCCTTTGCGTATCCCTTTCTTTGATCCGATTCCTTCGAATCGTCTCCTGTATCGTTTCATTCCTTATTTTTCTTTGGTTCGGTCTATCGTCCGCCATCGTCTATATCGGCAGATGCTACGTCTCGGCGACCTCCCACGGCTCCGCTTCGACGGCTCATAGCCCGGACACGCCGCAGGACAGCGTATTTTTTGGCAAAGCTCACACATCCGTTTTCCTTCTCACCTCCCTCTCTCTCCCTTCCCCTTTGCCGCACTTTTGATAAATTCTGCGAAATTCCTTGACAAATCGAGAATTTTGAGATATAATAATACTATGCTATTATTATATCGGATTTCCGAACTGTTGTCAAGTATTATTTCGGATTTTCGAAATATTCGTCGTATTTCACAAGGAGGTATCTCATGAGCTTTCAAATTTTCGAACAATTACTCAAAGAGAGACAGACCACCGTGTATCGGGTGGCAAAATCCACAGGGATCCCCGCCAGTACCTTTACCGACTGGAAAAACGGTCGCTCGGTCCCGAAAACCGAAAAGCTGAGAAAGATCGCCGCCTATTTCGATATATCGCTGGACGATCTGTTGGGCGTGGGCGACAGAGCCGCCCCCAAGGCAAAGAAAAAGCTCCCCATCATCGGAGAGATCCGTGCAGGCTCGCCCATCATTACCAATGAAACGCTGTTGGGCTATGAGCAAGCCGAGGTGGATAATGAGGAGGAATATTTCTATCTGAAGGTCTGCGGCGACAGCATGAAGAACATCGGTATGGTAAACGGCTCCTTGGTTCTCTTTCACAAGCAGCAGTATGCGGAGGACGGCGAGATCGTGGCGTGTCTTGTGGGCGGAGACAGCGCAACGGTAAAGCGCTTTCGACGCACGGGAAAAGCCATTTACCTGTTTCCCGAAAATGAGGACTATGAGCCGATCCGTCTGAGCACCGACGATTTTGAATCGGGAGAGGCTCGCATTTTGGGCGTTGCCCGAGAAGTAAAGATCAAGCTATAATAAGGATATCGGTATGATTTGTTTAACTGTAGATCACCTTTCCCTTTCCTTCGGAAGCAAGCCTCTGTTGGAGGATGTGACCTTTTCGCTGGATGAGGGAGATCGGTTGGGGATCATCGGCGCCAACGGATGCGGAAAATCCACACTGTTTCGGATGATCCTCGGCGAACAGGAGCCCGACAGCGGTGCCGTTTATATTTCAAAAAACAAGACGGTCGGCATTCTTCGACAGGATGATGCCCTGCGCCATTTGGACGGGGAGGACGGAGAGGCGACCGCCTTGGAGATCATGCTCCGTGCCTTTCCCGAGCTTTTGGCAATGGAAGAAAGACTGAAGGCTTTGGAGGCCGAGCTTGCCGAAGCTGCCGATCAAAAAAGCTCCTGTGCGGCGGAATTTACCGCCTTGAATGAAGCATTTATTGAGCGGGGCGGCTTGGAATTTCGGAGCCGTTGCGCATCGACACTGAAGCGAATGGGCTTTGACGAGGAAGCTCAACTCCGTCCCTTCTCTTCTCTGAGCGGCGGACAGCGAACCCGTTTGGCGCTTTCCCGAGAGCTTTGTCGGGAGCCCGATATTCTGATGCTGGACGAGCCGACCAACCATTTGGATATGGAGACGCTGCTTTGGCTGGAGAGCTTTTTGGCTTCCTATAAAAAGTGCGTGCTGGTCATCTCCCACGACCGATATTTTCTTGACCGCATCACCAACAAGACCCTTTGCATCGAATTTCGACGGGGCAAGCTCTATCGGGGCGGATACACCCAAAGCATGGAGCAAAGGCGGATCGATCGGGAGATCGAGGAGCGGCATTATAAAAATCAGCAGAGGGAGATCGCCCGACAGGAGGCATATATCGCTCAACAGCGGGCATGGAATCGGGAGAAGAACATCATTGCCGCAGAAAGCCGACAGAAGATGCTGGATAAAATGGTGAAGCTGGAACGCCCCAAGGAGGCGCTCCGTCCCATCAGCATTCGGTTTTCCTCCTCCATTACCAGCGGAAACGATGTGCTGACCGTGAAGGATGTCCGCTTCGGGTATACCGACAAGCCGCTGTTTTCGGGGCTTTCGTTTTTGGTAAAACGAGGCGATCGGCTGTTTCTGACAGGTCCCAACGGATGCGGAAAATCCACCCTATTGAAGCTGTTGTTGGGAAGGCTGAGCCCCTCTTACGGATATATTGAAGCGGGTTACAACGTGACGGTGGGCTACTACGACCAGGAAAACCAGAATCTGACCCTTGAAAACACCGTTTTGGAGGAGCTTTGGCACGCCTATCCGTTGCTGACCGAGCTGGAGATCCGAAGCACCTTGGCACGGTTCCGCTTTTTCGGTGAGGATGTGTACAAATCGGTGGGAGAGCTGAGCGGCGGCGAACGGGCAAGGCTGACGCTTTCCAAGCTGATCCTGTCCGATATGAATTTATTGGTACTGGACGAGCCGACCAACCACTTGGATATCGACTCACGGGAGGCATTGGAGGAGGCTCTTTCGGCGTTTGACGGAACCGTCATTGCAGTCTCCCACGACCGATATTTTATCGACAAGCTGGCGACCCGCCTGCTGGACTTCACCTCCTGTGGCATATCGGATATCCGTGTGGGAAAAGCGGGTAAGGGCTATGAGGAGCTATGTCGGGAACGGCAACGGCAAAGTGTCGCCGTCACGGCAGAAGCAGAAGCCGTCCCTGCCACAGCCTCATCTCAAAAGGAGCAATATCTGAAAAGCAAGCAGGAGCAGGCAGAGGCACGCAAGCAACGAAACCGCTTGGAGCGGCTTCGGGCAGAGGCAGCAAAATTGGAGGACGAATTGGAAGCCATTGAGACGGAAATGGTGGGAGATGCCGCCACCGATTATGTGCGTTTGGCGGAGCTGGATACCCGAAAAAACGCCATAGAGGAGCGTTTATTAGAGCTATATGAGGAAATATAAAAGGAGAGAAGCTATGATTACAGGAATTATCGGTGCTATGCAGATCGAAACCGATGCGCTGAAGGCAATGGTCAAGGAGCCAATCTGTGAAACGGTCAGCGGAGTGGAATTTGTCAGAGGCTATATCGGCAAGCAGGAGGTCGTCGTGGCGCAATGCGGAATCGGAAAGGTCTTTGCCGCCCTCTGCGCACAGACCATGATCCTGCGCTACGGCGTGGGACGCATCATCAACACGGGTGTAGCGGGAACCCTTTGCGAAGAATTGGGATTGTTAAATGTTGCCGTATCCACCGCCGTGGTGGAGCATGATATGGACACCTCTCCCTTGGGCGACCCTGTGGGACTGATCTCGGGGATCAATATCGTTCAGCTCCCCGCCGATAAGGCGCTTTGCGATCTTGTCTGCCGTGCCGCTGTGCAGTTGGGCGTGACCTGTGTGCAAGGAGTGATCGCCTCGGGCGATCAATTTATCGCCGATCCGCAAAAAAAGCAATATATTCACGAGACCTTTGATGCCGTCGCCTGCGAAATGGAGGGCGCCGCTGTCGGTCATGTCTGCTATGTAAATCAGATCCCCTTTGTTGTTGTCCGCTGTATCTCGGACAATGCGGATGACAAGGCGGGAAGCATGGACTATCCCGAGCTGTGCCGCCGTGCCGCCGTGCAGTCGCAGAGGTTGATTGAGGAGATCTTAAGTTAGAAAAATTAGAAAGAATGGATGGGATGTCCTTTTCTTTTAAAAAAGAAAAGGACCAAAAGAAAACAAAGCAGGAAAAAGTTATGTTTGTTTATCAAAGAGTGCGTGACCTACGGGAAGATCATGACAAAACACAAAAGGAGATTGCGGCACTGTTGCACATGCAACTGACGGTTTATCAACGCTATGAGCGGGGTGAGCGAGAATTGCCGTTATGGGCGGCGATCCAACTGGCGGATTATTACCATGTGACATTGGATTATCTGGTAGGACGGAGCAACTGAACAGAAAAAGGGAAAAATTTCGTTTCGAAATTTTTCCCTTTTTATTTTGGTTTCGTATTACCGTTCGATCTCTTCCATCACATAGGCTTCGAGAATATCGCCTACCTTGATATCGTTGAAGCGTTCCAAACCGATACCGCATTCGTAGCCCTGTGCCACTTCCTTGGCATCGTCCTTGAATCGCTTCAAGGAGGAGATCTTATCCTCAAAGATCACGATTCCGTCACGAACGACACGGATCATTGCGGAGCGTGCCACCTTACCGTCCTGAACGTAAGAACCGGCAATGGTTCCCACATTGGGTACATGGATGGTCTGTCTGACCTCAGCGTGTCCCAGCAGATTCTCCCGATATTCGGGCGCAAGCATACCCTTCATGGCATCGGTGATCTCGTTGATACAATCGTAGATGACACGGTAGGTACGAATTTCCACGTTCTGCCGCTCGGCACTGTCGATGGCACCCTTATCGGGACGGACGTTGAATCCGACGATGATGGCATTGGATGCCGCCGCCAGCATAACGTCTCCCTCTCGGATACCGCCTGCCGCCGCATGGATGACGCGAACCTTGACCTCCTCGTTGGAGATCTTTTCCAAAGACTGCTTGACAGCCTCGGCAGAGCCGCCCACGTCTGCCTTGACGATGATATTAAGCTCCTTGACACCCTCAGAGATCTGAGCGAACAGGTCGTTGAGGTTGGCTCTGGCATTTGCCTTGAACACCTCTTCCTTTGCCGTTTCACGTCTCTGATCGGCAAGAGTTCTTGCCATTCTTTCATCCTCTACGGCATTGAACTCATCGCCTGAGGAAGGAACCTCGGCAAGACCGATGATCTCCACAGGAACCGAAGGCCCTGCGTCCTTCAGATTTCTGCCCTTATCGTCGGTCATGGCACGGACACGTCCGACCGATGTTCCCGCAATTACGATATCTCCGTTATGCAACGTACCGTTCTGAACCAGCACCGTTGCCACGGGACCTCTGCCACGATCCAGCTTTGCCTCAATGACGATACCCTTGGCACGGCGCTTGGGATTTGCCTTCAGTTCCTTGACCTCGGCAACCAGCAAGACGTTTTCCAACAGATCGTCGATTCCCTGACCCGTCAGTGCCGATACGGGAACGCAGATCACGTCTCCGCCCCATTCCTCGGGAACCAAGTCGTACTTGGTCAGCTCCTGCTTGACCTGATCGGGGTTGGCGGTGGGTTTATCCATTTTATTGATAGCGACCACGATGTCAATGCCTGCCGCCTTGGCGTGGTTGATGGCTTCGATGGTCTGCGGCATAATGCCGTCATCCGCCGCCACTACAAGGATGGCAATATCGGTCGCCTGCGCACCTCTGGCACGCATTGCGGTAAAGGCTTCATGTCCGGGGGTATCCAAGAAGGTAATATCCTGTCCGTTGACCTTCACACGGTATGCGCCGATATGCTGAGTGATACCGCCTGCCTCGCCCGAAGTAACTCGGGTATGACGAATGGCATCCAAAATGGAGGTCTTTCCGTGGTCAACGTGACCCATGACACAGACAACGGGCGCTCTGGGGATCAGGTTCTCCTCGCTGTCCTCTTCTTCCTCAAACAGGCGTTCCTCAATGGTGACGACCACCTCCTTGGTAGCCGAAATGCCCATTTCCTCGGCAACGATCGCCGCCGTATCATAGTCCACCGTCTGATTGACGGTCACCATCATACCGAGCATCATGAGACGCTTGACGACCTCTGCCGCCGTAACCTTCAGGCGGGAAGCCAGATCGCTGACCATGATCTCCTCGGGAAGTGTTACGCTGGTGGGTGCCTTGGTTACGGGCTGGGTGCTCTTTTTACCCTTATTGAGCTTATTGTTTTTACCATTCGGCATCGGACGGTTGCCCGCCTGCTTTTTTACCTTTTGGTTGCCGCCTCGGACATCGCCGACAGAATCGGGAATAAAGGTATCCAAGCGCTCATCGTACTTGGAAAGATCCACCGTTCCTGCCCGCATATCCACCACACGGGTAGCCCCTCTCTGCTTGGGTGCCTCGTCGCCCTTGGCAGTCTGACTGCGGACGATGACCTGAGGCTTAAAGGAGGTAACGGGCCCTCTGCGTCCTCCTTCGTCCTTATCACGGAACTGTCCGCCGCCGAAGCGGTCGTTCTTTTGTCCTTGTCCCTGCGGTCTTTGCGACCCGCCCATGGGTCTCTGCTGTCCGCCGAAGGGATTGGAGAAGCGGTCATTCTGTGGCTTTTGACCGAAGCCGCCCGACTGCGCTCCTCTTGTTTCGGGTCTCGTCGTCCCTCTGTCATAGCTACCCTGACGGGGGGCATATCCGTCCTTTTGTCCTTGGCGGAAGCCGTTTTGCGCAGGGCGATCGCCACTCCGCACACCGGTTTCTTGGACTTTTATATCTGTCCCTTGAGGTCTGGGAGCCGTCTGTGCTTTACTTACCGCCGCAGAAGGCGCATCGTTCTTTTTCACCGCAGGCTCACGCTTTTCTGCCTGTTTGGGCGTTTCCTTCTTCTCTGTCGGCTCGCTCTTTGTTTCCTGTTTCTGAACGGGAGCAGGTGTTTCCTCCTTGGCGGTCGGAGCTACGGTCTCCTTGGGCTCAGCCGTTTCCGAAGGAGTCGCTTCACCCTTTGCCTCTTTTGCTTCCTCTGCCGATGCTTCCGTTTTGGCAGCCTTTGCGGTGCTTGCCGCCTTTTTCTTGGACGGAATATAGGTCACCCCATCCAGATAGTCTTCGATATTGGTGATCTGATTCGCTTTGGTCAGTGCTTCAAACAACAGCTCGAACTCACTCGGATCCATGGGCTTTTGCGATTTGACCGCAACCCCCTTTTCCTCCAAGATCGCCACAACATCCTTTGTTTTCATATTCAGATCCTTGGCAAACTGCGTCACCTTTAATAGCGAATTGGATACTTGATTTGCTGCCATACTTCATACCGTGTCCTCCGTGGTCGGCGAAGGACTTCCTTTCGATTGGTTTTAAAGGTTTGAGCTCGGACTGTCACAGCGATCCGTACTCAAAGATATTGTTCTACCATGTCGCTCATCCGTCGATCCGTTACGGCAACGGCACCAAGGGATGCGCTTTTTCCCAACGCCGCCGCAAGAACCGTACCGTCGATGCGGAGCGTGATGTGCTTGATTCCGTAATAACTGCATTTATCACGGATTCGTTTTTTTGTATTTTCCGAGGTGTCCGATGCCTCAAACACGGTAACGGGAGTACCCGCTCCGCCTCGACGCATCGCCTCGCAGATCATCGGAACCCCGAAGATCACCTTGCCCGCCCGAACACAAAGTCCCAAGGAGGCAAGCAGTTTTTTTTCGTTGCCGCTCTCTGCTTCATTCATGTGCGGCAAGCTCGCTTTCCATTTGATCGTACACCTCATCGGGAACCGTGCAATCCAGACTGCGGTCGATCCGACGGGATTTTCTCGCTTTTTTCAGGCAACGAAGATCGGGGCAGATGTATGCGCCTCTTCCCGATTTTTTGCCCGTGAAATCCAAGGAGATCTCTCCCTCGGGACTTCTCACCACCCGAAGAAGCTCCTTTTTTGGCTTGTGCTCGTTACATCCAAGGCACTGCCGTTGCGGAATCTTTCTTACCTTTTGCGGTTGCATACCTTCCTCCCTTGAGGCATTATTCGGATTTGATGTCGATCTTCATTCCGGTCAGCCGTGCGGCAAGACGGGCGTTTTGTCCCTCTTTGCCGATCGCCAAGGAAAGCTGATCCGCATCCACAACGACACGGCAGGCACGCTCGGCGGTAAAGGTGACCGATCTGACCTCGGCGGGAGCCAAGGCGGCGGCGACAAACTCCTCGGGAACCTCGCTATACTTGACGATGTCGATCTTCTCTCCGCCAAGCTCCTCTACAATACCGGAAATACGCATGCCGTGATTTCCGATGCAGGCACCGACGGCATCCACATCCTCATCTCTCGACCATACGGCGATCTTGGTTCGGGAGCCTGCCTCACGGGAAACACCCTTAACCAGCACGATACCGTCCTGAATCTCGGGAACCTCCAGCTCAAACATCCGACGAACCAGTCCGGGGTGGATCCGAGACAGTGTAACAAGCGGTCCCTTGCTCTCTTTATTGACTTCCATCACAAAGACCTTGACCTTCTGACCGACATAGAAATATTCACCGGGGATCTGCTCGCCCTTCAGCAACACGGCACGGCCGTTGTCGGTCTCCAGTATCACGTTGCCCGTGACAGAATCCACCTTGCTGACGGTAGCGGTAATGATCTCCTCCCGCTTGCTCTCATACGCCTCCTGCATGACCTTGCGCTCGCCCTCGCGAATGCCCTGAATGATCACGGACTTGGCGGCGGCGGCACTCAGACGTCTGAAATTTTTGGTCTTTAATTCGGTCTCTACCATTTTTCCCAAGGTATTCCGCTTGCTGATCGCCTTGGCATCCTCCAACGAGATCTGACACTGGGGATTGGTGACCTCCTCAACCACTTCCTTTTGCTGGTACACCCTGACATCCTCCTTGACGGGGTCAATGACCACGCGCATCAGCGTATTGGCTCCGTATTCCTTTTTCACAGCGGAAAGCAACGCCGCTTCGATCTTCTCCAGCATATATTCCTTGGGTATTCCCTTTTCCTTTTCCAAAAGATCCAAAGCAACAAAAAATTCCTTGTTCATTTTAAGCATCCATCCTTTATGTTTTTCATGTTTGACAAAAATTATAATTCAAAGTAGGTTTGCAGCTTGGCAACCGTATTGCGGGGGAAGGTCATCACCGCTCCCGATGCCTCGATGCGGATATCTCCGTTCTCGGCGGGCTCCATCAGCACACCCCGAAACAGCTTGGAGCCGTTCAAGGGAGCATACAGCCGCACCTCTACATCCCACCCCTCACAGGCGAGAATATGCTCCTCGGTTTTCAGCTCCCGTTCGATGCCGGGGGAGGAGACCTCCAGATAATATTGCTCCTCGATGGGATCTGCTTCATCCAAAACGGGGTCGATCGCACGGTGCATCCGTTCGCAATCGTCGATGGTTACGCCCTCCTCCGAATCAATGGTGATCCGCAGGATCCGTCTGGCACCCTCCTTGACATATTCCACATCCCAAAGCCAACAGCCGATCGACTCGGCGATAGGCTCTGCCAAGCCTCTGACCGTTTCGGCAACACTCATGCCCTTTGCCATTTGTACCTCCGTGCCGAGTCTTGTCGGCAAAAATTAACAAGTAAGAGTGGGTTCTTTCAAACCCACTCTCATCGTCCATGATATTATATCACACTTTTTAACGGATTGCAAGGGCTTTTTTATATTTTTTTGAAATTTTTTCATGATTTCCTCATTCTTTTTGATCAGGCAGCGGCAAACACCTGTTTTTGTTCCGAAAAGAATGAGGAAAAAGTTTGAAAAATTCTGTTTTCCTGTTTACAAAGAGAGCTTTTTATGGTATAATTATATAATAGGGTAATAATTCCCATTTTCGGCATGCCGAAATTCGCTCTCCAAGAGATCTTGGAGATGCCCGATTTCGGCATGTGCATATGCTTATGAGGTAACCGTGAAACAAGCCCACTCATTTTCTGCGACCGATGCAGAACAAGCTGTATTCGACTACAAGGAGATCCGACTTTCGGCGGCAGATCTTCTGCTGCTCTGTTTATTTTATATAGCGGGATCGGTCTTTCTTCCCGTTCTTCCCCTGTTACCGATGTCCGAGCTTGTTCGTTTCGTGTGTGCGGGAACAGTTCTTTTGCTCAGCATTGCGGCGCAGACACGGATGCTCGGCTCCTTTTCCGCCGCACTGGGACATACGCTGACCTTGCTTGTCGTTGCCTTTTTGTTTGACAGTCCGCTTCTTGCGGCTTTGCTGGGGGCACTCATTACCTCGGTCAGCGCACTTGCCAAGCTTTTTCTTTGCAAGCCCGCCTTTTGGCTCTTTCTTCTACCCCTTGCCGCATACGGACTTTCCTTCGGCATCCTGCACTCTCCCTTTTCGGCGGCACTTTGTCTGATCTCCTTCCCCTGCGGGTGGGTCACGGCATATTTGCTTCAGAAGGAACAGGCAAGAGTGTCTTCGATCTGTCGGATCGCTCTGATCTTGGGCGGTGTCATTGCCATTTCCTTAGCGGTGGGGATCCTCCGTTTGTACGGCAACTTGAATCTGTCTATCCTAAAGGAGCTGATCGAAGAAGTTCGGTTGGGTGCCATCGGGGCACTGAGTGCCTCTTTGGAGCAGATTGGAGAAACGGTGAGTCACAATATAGATTCCGTAAGCTATGCTGAGCAGACCGTCAACACGGTGATCAATTATCTCCCCGCCCTGCCGGTGGTGCTTTGCTGTCTGTTCGGTTGGATCCTGCACACCGCCGTCATGCGGGTCGCTTTGGCGGTAGGTCTGCCTCCTCAGAAAGCCGCACGCATGATGTCCTTTGACATGAGCTGGCTCTCTGCCATTGTGTATTTTTTGGCACTCTTTCTCTCTTGGATGCTTGCCTCCGAAAAAACCGCACTGTACGGTACCGTTGCGGGGAACCTTTGTCTTTGCTTGGTTCCCGGTATGCTGGTCACCGCTTGGATCGCCATTCAGACACTTTTGCTGACCCGTGCCCCCTCATGCCTGTCGGTGATCTTATACTTGTTGATCCTGTTGTTGACCGTTACTATTCCAACGCTCATGCTTCCGCTCATCGCCGCCTTTGGTGCTACGGTGATCCTTGTGGGAAGCATCCGCCGCTATCTTGCCCAAAAAAAGACCTGATCGGATCATGTCTTGTATCAAGTTATGAAAGGATGACTCATTATGTCCAACAAAAATTCGGATCTGTTCCGACGCTCGGAGTCGCTTTCCTCCCGTCTGTATGTACTCTTTGCGATCCTTGCTTTGGCGATCCACGTGGCGATCTGTACCTACACCGGCGCCGATCCTGCCATCGTCGGATTGACCATGATCGTGCTGTACGGTCTGCTTGCGCTGATTATTCGGGGCTTCAGCAGCCGTCAGATCAAGCAATACAAGATCGAATCGGATGCCTCTGAGGAACAAAATCACAGCGTGATCTATGCCTTTCGAAATCATCTGAGGGTTCCCTACGCCGTCGTCACGGAAACAGGGAAGATCGTGACCGTCAATGCTGCTATGCGGCAAGCAGCAGACCTACAGGAATCTGTATTTAATACCGATATCGCCACACTCTGCGGACATTCCATGGAAAAGATCGTGGATACCGCTGTTTCCTTTCTCCCTGCCGCAGAGGAGGATCCTGCGCAGGAACAGTCGAGTGCCGTACCAAAGCCCTTGGTCGCACATCTTGGCAACGGGCTGTATCAGGTGGACTGCCACCCCTTGCAATCCAAAGGAAAGCCTTATTATATGCTGGTATTTCGGGATGTTACCGAGCTGACCGAGATCTCGGAACGATACCACGATGAGCTAACCGCCATCGGATATATCGTTTTGGACAATCTGGAGGAGATCGCCCAGTACGTTCAGGTCAGCTATCAGTCCGAAGCGCATCAAGTGGAGACCATTCTAAAGGAATGGGCAGCCTCCATGGGCGGAGTTCTTCGGGAATACGACCGCAATAAATATGTGCTTCTGTTCACCCGTCAGATGCTGTCCACCTGTATCAAAAACAAATTTGAGATCTTGGATACCATTCGAGAGGTTCGGATCGGCGAGGACAATATGCCCGTCACGGTCTCCATGGGAATTGCCACCACCTCCGACACCTTGGCGGGTCGGGAGCGGGATGCCTTGGTCGCTTTGGATATGGCTCTACAGCGGGGCGGTGACCAGGTGGTGCTAAAAAATGAAAAAGGAAACGACTATTTCGGCGGACGAACAAAAAGTCAGCAAAAGCGAACACGGGGACATTCCCGTATTATTGCGGGTCGTCTTTGCTCCATGATCTCCGGCTCCTCCAATGTCATCGTTATGGGGCACAGCAATCCCGACTTTGACTCTATCGGAGCTTGCGTGGGAATTGCAGCTCTTTGTCTGCATCTGGGCGTGGATGTAAAAGTGGTCACTGATACCGAATGCGATAACTTTCGTGCCTGCACGGGACGTCTTTGTGAGCTTGACGATTATAAAAGCATGTTTGTGGATGGCGTTGTGGGGTTGGGAGAAAGCTCCTTTGGAACCCTGTTGATCATCGTAGATGCCAACAACTTCTCGATTTTGGAGGCTCCCGAAATTGCCGATCACTCCTTTAAAACAGCAGTCATTGACCACCATATCAAAAAAGAAGAGTTTGAGAATGAGCCTCAGCTGACCTATATCGACCCCTCCGCCTCCTCTGCCTGTGAGCTGATCTCCGAAATTTTGGAGCAGAGTCTGCCGGCGGGTGTTCTCCGCAAGGAGGAGGCAAATCTGATGATGGCGGGAATCATGGTCGATACCAAAAACTTTACCCGTACCGTGGGTACCCGTACCTTTGCGGCTGCCTTGTATCTGCGAGGCGCAGGTGCCAGCCCCGAATACGCCAGAACCTTTTTTGAAGAGGCGTTTGAGGATTATCGGGCAGAGGCGCAGTTTGGCTCCGAGGCAAAGATCTATCGGGAGCGGATCGCCATTACCTCTATTGAGGGCGGCGAAAGCGGCAGCGGACGAATCGCCGCAGCAAAGGCGGCGGATAAGCTGTTGACCGTCCGCAATGTTCATGCCGCCTTTGCGCTGATCCGCATGGGCAATGTCGTACACATCTCGGCACGCTCCGACGGAAGCATCAATGTACAATTGATCTTGGAAAAGATCGGAGGAGGCGGACACTTTGACGTGGCGGGTGCCGCCATTACCGAAAGTGAGCTGAAGGAAGCGGAGCAAATGCTTCTGCAAGCCATCGACACGTATTTTGAAGAAAAAAATTAGAAAACCACTGCCGCACAGAATTGCGGCTGCAAGAAAGGAAAAATATCCATGAAAGTAATTTTAACAGCCGATGTAAAGGGACAGGGAAAGAAAGATCAGGTCGTAGAGGTATCCGACGGATACGCACGCAACTTCCTTCTTCCCAAGAAGCTGGCAATCATCGCCGACTCCAAAGCTATGAATGAGGTAAAGAACAAGGAAGCCTCCAAAGCGCACAAGCTGGAGGTTGAGAAGCAGAACGCACAGGATATCGCCAAGCGTCTGGAATCCATTGTAGTAAAATTCGTTTATGCCGCAGGTCCCGACAAGCGTTTGTACGGATCGGTTACCTCCAAGGAGATCGCCGAGACCTTGAAAAAGGAACACAATATTGAGATCGACAAGCGAAAGATCACGCTTGCCACCCCCATCAAGTCCTTCGGTACCTTTTCTGCCGAGGTGCGTTTGTTTACCGATGTGGTGGGAAAGATCCAAATTGAGGTATGCGGCAAGGAATGATCCTGATTTCCGAAAAACCATAAAAGGAAAGGAAACTCAACTGTCATGAATGACGAACTTACAAGGAAGCTTCCCTTTTCACTGATCGCCGAGCAATCGCTTTTGGGTTCGATCTTGGTGGATCCGGAAGCACTGAGCGATATCACCGAGCTGATCGCTCCCTCGGATTTTTATCTGAGCGAGCATACCCAGATCTTCACCGCCATGCAGGAGCTTTTTCTCATCAACAAGGAGATCGATGTGGTCACGCTGATCGATATGCTGGTCACCAAGGGCATCTACAGCAAATCGGGGGGAGAGGATTACATCCGTTCTCTGTATCGGTCGGTCTCCAATGCGCTGAACGTCAAGGACTACGCTGCCATTGTCAAGAGTAAAAGCCGTTTGCGTCAGCTGATCGGTGCCTGTACCGATATTTCGGAGAAGGCATACAGTGAGGAGGGCTCCACAGAGGAGCTGATCGACTACGCCTCCGCTACCATTTTCGATATTGCCCAAGGGCGGGATACCAAGAGCTTCCGCCATATTCGGGAGGTAATTGGGAATGTGTACAGCAATCTGCATACACTGGCAGAGGAAGGCTCCTCCGCACAAGGAACCAAGACCGGCTTTTCGGGTATTGACAACGTGCTTGCCGGGATGGGAAACTCTGACCTCATTTTGGTGGGTGCACGTCCCGGTATGGGAAAGACCTCCTTCTGTCTGAATATCGCCACCAATGTGGCGTTGCAGACCGGCAAAAATGTCTGTATTTTCTCCTTGGAAATGTCTGCCGAGCAATTGGTCACCCGTGTGATCTCCAGTGAGGCAATGGTAGACAGCTATGCCCTGCGCACGGGAAAGCTGGATAACAAGCAGTGGGAGGATATTGCGGGGGCTACCACCAAGCTGGCAGGCTGTAATATGCTCATCGACGACACCTCCGGCATCACTGTTTCGGGCATGAAGGGAAAGCTGCGCCGCATCCAAAACTTAGGGCTGGTCGTGATCGACTACCTTCAGCTGATGCAGAGCGATCGCCGCACCGACAACCGTGTGCAGGAGGTAGCGGAAATCTCCCGCGGACTGAAGATCATGGCAAAGGAGCTGAATGTTCCGATCATTTGCTGTTCTCAGCTCTCCCGCGGTCCCGAAAGCCGAACCGACAAGCGTCCTATGCTGTCCGACCTGCGTGAATCGGGTTCTATCGAGCAGGATGCGGATACGGTCATCTTCCTGTACCGTGATGAATATTACGATGCTGATGCCCGCAATGAGGAAGGAAATATTGCCGAGATCATCATCGCCAAAAACCGTCACGGCTCCCAAGGTACCGTAAAGGTAGGATGGATCGGACGGTATACCAAGTTCCGCTCTATTGAAACCAACATAGAGGAATAGCTGTTCATGAATGAGTTGTTTCCTTCTTCGCTCCCAGCGGGCTTTGTTTCTCCCGCTACACTGACGGGACTGTCCGAGACCTCTCCCCTTTTGGTCGCCTATTCGGGCGGCCCCGATTCCACCGCTTTGCTCCATATGCTTTGCGGATATGCCCATCGGCACGGAGCAGAACTCTATGCCGCTCACGTAAACCATGGCATTCGGGGAGCAGAAGCCGATCGGGATGAGGAATTTTGCCGCACGGTTGCCGATGGCTTGGGCATTCGCCTTTTTGTTCTTCATGCAGAGGTTCCCAAGCTGGCAAAGGAGAGCGGCGAGAGCATTGAGACCACGGCAAGAGCCGTTCGTTACCGATTTTTTGACGAGATCATGCAACAGCATAGGATTCCTCTGCTGGCTACGGCGCATAATGCCGAGGATAATTTGGAAACGATGCTGTTCCATTTGCTTCGGGGCAGCGGGCTCAACGGAATTTGCGGGATCCCCGTCACACGCACCTGTGAGGGAGGCGTATTGGTTCGCCCCATTCTGTCTCTGACCCGTGAGGACATTCTTTCCTATTGTAAAAAATACGGTCTGTCTTATGTAACCGACAGCACCAATACCGATACCGACTATACCCGCAACCGTCTCCGTGCCGAGGTTCTTCCCGCTCTGCGTGCCATTCAGCCAAAGGCGGCGCAAAGCGCCGCACGTCTGTCAAGACATCTTCGTTCGGATGCGCTGTGTTTGGACAGCATGGCGACCATGTTCTTGGAGGAGCTGCGAAGGGGGAATGCGCTGGAGATCGAAAAGCTGAACGGCTCTCCCGACGCCATCGTTCATCGGGCGCTGATGTCCCTGTATCGGGAGATCTCGGGTGGAGGTGCCTTGGAGGACACTCATGTTTTGGCGCTGTGCCGTCTGTCCGAGCAAGCGGTTCCCCATTCCCGCCTTTCCTTGCCTCACGGCATCGAAGCGGTGATCGAGGACGGTTGGCTGGCGTTTCGGAACGCCGCCGAGCAGTGGGAGCCGATTCCCTATTCTGTTCCTTTGACGGAGGAGAAAACGGTGATTTCACAGACCAACTGCGAAATTATCATAGAATCTTCACATAAAACGAAAAATATTTACAAAAATTCAATACGGATGTCTCTTGATTCTGCTACAATAGAGGGGAATCTGTTCGTTCGGAATCGAATGGCAGGTGACCGAATCAAAATGAGCGGAATGCACAAGAGTGTCAAAAAGCTGATGTGCGAAAAAAAGATCCCTCTTTCGCTCCGCACTCGGCTTCCCGTATTCTGTGACGATTGCGGCATCGTTGCCGTTCCCTGTATCGGAATACGGGACAGTAGTGTGCCACATGGAAATTCATCCGTCCTTGCGGTACAGATCGTTTTCCGCGAAAAAAGCGAATGACCGAAAAAGAAAAAGGAAAGGCTAACAAGTATGATACAAGACATTGAAAGCGTTTTGGTAAGCGCTGAGGAGATCGACCGCATCACCTCACGAATTGCCGACGAGATCAACCGTGACTATGCAGAAAGCAACAAAAAACTGGTGTTGATCTGCATTCTCAAGGGTTCCTTGATGTTCACCTCCGAGCTGATGAAGAAAATCACGCTCCCGGCAGAGATCGAATTTATGAAGGTCTCCTCCTATGGAGCAAAAACCACCTCCTCGGGTGTCATCAACATCCATTTGGACATCAAGCGGGACGATCTCGCCGAGGTCGATTTTCTGATCATTGAGGATATTGTGGACAGCGGCAGAACACTGTCTCATTTAACCCGCTATCTTGCCGAGCGGGGTGCAGCAAGCGTTAAGACCTGTACCCTCTTGGATAAACCGGACCGCCGCACGGTAGACTTTACACCCGATTATTGCGGTGCGGTCATTCCCGATCGTTTTGTGGTCGGATTCGGCTTGGACTATAACGAAAAATACCGAAATCTTCCCTTTGTGGGGATCCTCAAGCCTGAGGTTTGGGGCGGTCGCTAATCGCTTATTATTTTGCGGAGGAACCTGATGAAAAAAAGTAATTTTAAAATTCTGATCTTTTATTTTGTACTCATTCTCGCCATCTTTGTGGCTCTGTCCTTTATGTTCCGTCAGGCGGAGGAGGAAGAGATCATTACCTATGGCGATGTAGTCCACTATTTTCAAGAGGATGCGGTGATCGACTTTGTGGTAGATGACAGCTATTACATCACCATGAAGGTCTATACGCTGGACGAAAACGGAAAGCTCCCTGTTGACGGGGAGGGTGCTCTGCTTCCCGATACGGCGACTAAGACCATCGGCTTCCAGCTTCCCACCTATATCGACTTCACCGATGAGTTCAGCAAATATTACGAGACCAATCAAAATATCAATCTGGAAGATTGCGATATCCTGCCTGAGGCGACCACGCCCATTTGGGTGGCATTCCTGCCGTATATCATCGTCATTGTTATCATCGTGGTGCTTTATATTGTCATTGCCAAGCAAGCGGCAAGCGGCAAGGGCGGTGCCGGTAAGATGATGAACTTCGGCAAGGCACGGGTCAAGACCGCCGATATGAACAAGGATCGGGTGCTGTTCCGTGATGTGGCAGGTGCCGACGAGGAAAAGGAGGAGCTGGAGGAGATCGTGGAATTTCTGAAGGATCCCGCTCGCTTCTGCAAGCTGGGTGCACGGATCCCCCACGGTGTTCTGTTGGTCGGCCCTCCCGGTACGGGTAAGACCCTGCTAGCCAAGGCGGTTGCGGGAGAGGCGGGAGTTCCCTTCTTCTCCATCTCCGGCTCAGATTTTGTGGAAATGTATGTCGGTGTCGGTGCCTCCCGTGTGCGTGACCTGTTTGAAAACGCCCGTAAGGCTCCCGCTTCCATCATCTTTATTGACGAGATCGACGCCGTGGGACGCCACAGAGGCGCAGGACTGGGCGGCGGTCACGATGAGCGGGAACAGACACTGAATCAGTTGTTGGTAGAAATGGACGGCTTCGGCTCGCATGACGGTATCATCGTCATTGCCGCAACCAACCGTCCCGATATTCTCGACCCCGCTCTGCTCCGTCCCGGACGCTTTGACCGTCAGATCACGGTCAACTACCCCGATATCAAGGGCAGAGAGGAAATTCTGAAGGTTCACTCCAAAAACAAGCCCTTGGAGGAAACTGTAGACCTGTCCCGTGTGGCAAAGACCACGGCGGGCTTTACGGGTGCCGATCTTGCCAATCTGCTCAACGAGGCATCTCTCTTGGCGGCACGGCGGAAAAAGTCACTGATCGGCATGGAGGATATTGAGGACGCGTATATCAAGATCATTGCAGGCCCGAAGAAAAAGACCCGTGTCCGCAAGGAAGAAGAAATGCGTAAGACCGCCATTCACGAAGCAGGTCATGCGATTTTGGCTCATGTTCTTCCCTCTATGGATCCCGTACAGCAGATCTCGATCATTCCCAGCGGCAACGCCTTAGGATATACGCTGAACCCCCCCAAGGAGGATAAATACAGCGTATATAAAGAAGAAATGAAGGAAAAGATCGCCATGCTGCTGGGCGGCCGTGCCGCAGAGGAGCTGGTATTCGGCGATGTATCGGGCGGTGCCTCCAACGATATTCAACGTGCTACCGATATTGCCAAGAAGATGGTGACACAGCTCGGTATGAGCGATGTGTTGGGACCCCGTTGCTTTGGCTCTGGTCAGGGTGAGGTATTCCTCGGACGGGATTTCTCCAGCTCGCAGGATTATTCCGATGCCACCGCCGCCAAGATTGATGAGGAGATCCATGCCATCATCACTGAGGCGTATGAGCGGGCAAAGGCTGTTCTGACCCAGTATCGGGATAAGATGCAGTTTGTCGCTGATTTCCTGATGAAGAATGAGATCATGGACGGCGAACAGTTCGAAGCCGCCATGAACGGTGATCCAACCTTTGAGGAATTGGAGGAAATGACCGAATCCAAGAAGCGGAAGAGCCGTGAGGAAAATGACGAACGTCGCCGTCAGGAGGCAATTGCCGAGCGCAAAAAGCAGGAAGAGGCAGAACGGTCTGCCGAATCTGTTGAATCTGCCGGCACCGATGACACCTCCGAGCAAACGGATCAAGCCGAGAAGGAAATCACCCCCGAAGGCACCTCGGACGAAGCCAAGCAAGAGGATTCTGACGACGGTCACGTCGATCACTGATCCCATACAAAAGAGCCGATGGCTTACATCTGTAAGCCATCGGCTCTTTTGTCTTTAATACCGATCGCTCTCGTCCTCGGGAATGACCTCTCGGAATGCCGTGATGGCGCATTCGATCATATCGTCGGTAGGCTCCAGCACCGTCAGATGCTGTAACCACATACCGGGAGCGGAAATAATACGGGTGAACAGATTGTCGTGTCTTCCTGCCAGCTTGATCAGCTCATAGCCAAGCCCCATGGTCAGCGGCAACAGCAACAGCTTTACCGCCGCACGGATCGCCGTATACACCCAACCCGCTTCCAAAAGCTCGACACCGCCGATCAGAATAAACAGAGGGTCAATAAAGAAGCCCACAAAGATGCCAACCAATAGCATCAGGATCAAAAAGGAGGTTCCGCATCTGGGATGGAAGCGCCGTTCGTTCCGAACATTCTCCACAGTCAGCTCCTTTTCATGCTCATAACAGAAGATCGTCTTATGCTCTGCTCCGTGATACTGGAAGGTTCGCTTGATCTCCTTCATGCGGGATACAAGCAGCATATAAACTACTAAGATCGCAATTTTCAAAATGCCCTCAAAGACCGATTTGAGCAGAGAATCCAAGGCGGCATTGTCGGGAGACAGGAAGGGCAGCCACCGCTCCAGCAAGCCGTACAGAAAGGTGGGAAGCATAATAAACAGCCCCACCGCCAAGGCAACACCGAGCACCGTGGCGACGATCATAACCCCCGTCATCAGTGCCGAGCTCTCTTTTTTCTCGGTTGCATCCACTTTCTGTTCTGGCACGGTCTCCGTCATCGGCACCTCTTCTCCGTTTGTCTCATCCGATATCGCTTCGGAAGCAGGTGGCTCCTCCACCGTCTCGGCAACCTCTGCCTGTATCTGTTGGGTCGTGTTCTCTTTCGGCTCCTGCTTGGCAGGGGCTTTTTTTTCGTCCTCTGCAATCGCATCCTCCAGCCCCGCAATTTCTGCCGACCGCATCAGGCACTTATAGCCGAACACCATCGAGTTGATAAATCCAAAAACCCCTCGGATGATCGGAAGCTTGGTGATCTTCGCCTTTGTTACCGATTTGGTTTCCCATTGTTCAAGGACGATCTCTCCCTCGGGGTTCCGTACCGCCATGGCGGTCTTTTTGGGACCCCGCATCATAATTCCTTCGATCAACGCCTGACCTCCGATGGAGGTCTTTTTGGCGCATGCCGTTTTTTTACACGTTTTACTCATGATTTGCTCTCTCCTGCTTCATTTCAAGTGCTCCACTTGGTGACCTTTCCGTTCTCATTCCAATGCCAATATCCGTCATAGGCAGTCTTTTCAGTTGGCTTTTGCTCGGAATACAGCAAAAATACCGCTTCCTCAAACGCCTCGTTTTTACCCGCAATCTGTGTTCCGTCCAGCAATTCGTCAAGCTGTTCTTCACTGCCGCCATACAGGACGGTTTTGAGTGCGGTACAATCATCAAAGGCACTGTCCTCGATCTCGGTCACGCCGCTGTACAGCAAAACCGTGACGACCGAAGTACAGCCCTCCAAAGCATTTTCCCGAATGGCGGTCACGCTCTTGGGCAACACAAATTCCTTCAGTGCCGTACAATCGGCAAACGCCTCCACGGGAATCTCGGTCAAGCCCTCACCCAGCGTGATCCGCTTTAAGCCCGTACAGCCGAGAAACGCACTCTCTCCGACAGAGGTCAAGGCTCCCTTGATCTCCAATTCCACACTGCCAAGCTCTGCAAAGGCACGGTCTCCCACAGAGGTGACCGTTTCGGGCACGGTGATGCTTGCCACCGTTTCCGACGTAAATTTTTCAAACACGCCGTCTCCGATAGCAACTACCGTCATTCCGCTGATCGTTTTGGGGATCTCCAGCTTCGTCAGTTCGGTCTTTTTGACCTCAGTCAGTACAATATCATCCTCACTGCCCTCCACTGTTTCATATATAAACACGGTAGCGGGATCGATCCATTTTGCCGTCAGGGTCATATCTCCCTCCACGGTCTCATAGGAAAAGTCCCATATCCTTCCTTCATACTGCCATCCGCCGAACAGATAGCCCTCTCGCTTCGGCTCTGCCGGCACTGACATCACCAGATCCCCCTGAACCTGTACGGCGTCAATCGCACTTCCTCCTTGAGAATCAAAGGTCACCGTATAATATACGACTGTTTCCTCCTCGGTCTCTGTGCCCTTCCCCATTCGGTTACAGCCAGCAAGACACAGCAGTGCCAGCAGAAGGACTCCTGTCAATTTTCCAACTGTTTTGAAATTCAATGAAGCTTCCTCCGTTTTTTGATCTTACCATAATTATAATATGTTTTTTCGATTTTGTCAACGGAGTAAGCAAAAAAGTAACACGGAAGGTGAAATTTCGTAACATGGAGGTCAAAAACCTTGCTTTTTTCCCCGTATGCGCCAAAGGAGCTTGCGGAGAAGCTCTGCCGGAAAGACCGACAGTGCCGTCAATAAGGTATACCCCAGCTCGTCGGCGGTAAGAGGCATGGTGCGAAGCACCGTGCCTCCCAAATAGACGAACAAAAGCTGAACGGCACAGACCAAGATCATAATCAGCAAAAAGGTACGATTGCCGCCGATCCCCGCAAAAAGCCGCAAGCGGTCGGTTCGGCAATTGAAGCAATTGAACACGGAGGTAAAAATAAAAAGGGCAAAAAAGGCAGTCAGAAGACAGAGCTGATCGGGGGTATTCCGAAATAAAACGGTAAAGGTGGGAGAGAGCAAAAAGGTCAGATACAAACCGATGGTAAAGCCGCCGAGCAGAACGATCTGATTGATCATGTAACGATTCAGGATCGGCTCCTCCCGCCGCTTCGGCTTTTCCTTCATGCAGGACGGCAGAGGTGCTTCCCCCGCAAATGCCAAGCCACCCAAGGTGTCCATGATAATGTTGATCCACAGCATCTGCACCACCGTCACAGGCGCATCAATGCCCACAAAGGGTCCGATCATGGATACACCCACAGCACAAAAATTCATGGTGAGTTGTAGGGTGATGAACTTACGGATGCTTTTGAATATATTGCGTCCATACAATACCGCACGGGCAATGGAGGACAGATTGTTGTCTAAAATGATAATATCCCCCGCATCCTGTGCCACACGGGTCCCCGTTCCCATAGCAAAGCCGATATCGGCTCGCTTCAGGGCAGGGGCATCGTTGATACCGTCTCCCGTCATTCCCACTACACGCTGCATTTCCTGCGCTACCCGAACCAATCGGCTCTTGTCAGTAGGCAGTGCCCGAGCTACGACCGCAAGTCTGGGAAGACATCGCTTCAGCTCCTCATCCGACATATGGGCAAGCTCCTCTCCCGTGACGATCAGATCGGTGGAGTGCTCTAATATCCCGCACTGCTTGGCAATGCTTCCTGCCGTATCCCGATTGTCTCCTGTAATCATGACCACCCGAACACCCGCTCCCTGAAGCTCTCTGACCGATCGCTTGGCTTCGGGTCGGATCCGATCCTGTAAAAGCACGGCACAAAGAAAAGTCAACTCTCCAAAGCCGGCTTGATCCGGCAAATGATCGCCTTCTGCCAAAAAAATGACCCGTCCGCCGGAAGCGGTCATGGCATTGACCTGCTTCATCAGCTCATAGGCACAGCCGGAAAAGGAACCGATCCGCCCCTCCCGATCGTAGGCGTACCGCAGATGCGGTAGCAAACGCTCGGGGGCTCCCTTAACCAAGGTGAGCCGACCGTCTCCCACCGAAACTGCCGAAAATTTTTTTGTGCTGTCAAAAGGAATGCGGGCTCGGACAAGAGGGAGCCTTTCTCCCTTTCCCGCCGAAACCGACTCCAACAGGGCACGGTCGGTAGCATTTCCGCCCAAAACCGCCCCCTCCGACCATTGTGAGGCTGTATTCAGCCGACAGGAGCGAGCATACAATTCAGCGATCTCCTTGGCGTTTTTTTGCAAGGCACGGTAAGAATCATAGCGGCTTCCGTCGGACAATACAATTCCCCCGACACTCATTTTTCCCTCGGTAAGTGTACCCGTTTTGTCGGTGAACAGCAGATCCATACTACCAGCCGCCTCGATCCCGACCGGCTTTCGCACCAGCACACGGTCTCGGATCATCCGCCGAATATTGGAAGAAAGCACGACAGCTATCATCATAGGTAATCCTTCAGGTTTATTCTTTTATAGCTGTTAAGTATGGAGACCGCGCCGCAAGGCGTTCTCAAATATATATTTTTATAGGAGGGACCACTCATGTCCAAACAACACAATTCTTCACACCCCAACCTTGTTTTCCGGCGCACGCCGCACTACCGGTATGTCCCGGTACAGGAAACACTTCACTCGGACGAGCTTGGCACCTACGTGTCATACGCCATCAGCGTTCGAACAACCGAGGAAGAAATTGCCTTTGTGTCAGATGTCTCCACCGACTTCGAGGAAATCGAACGGCTTGCCGACCTCTGCACCGCAAAGCAGCTTGATCCGAACCAACTTCCCGATGTACTGGAAGATTTTCTGGTCGAGTGTGCTGTGCCAACTGTATGACCCAAGGGGGAGCTTCAAGCTCCCCCTCCCTTTTGTGCGGTTTTCTCTTGACAAATCCGCTTGACTGTGTTATACTATGAATGGCAGTAATGCCCAGAGGGACACCAAATTTCGGTGGCGGTTGCTTCCCGATTCTCGGGAACGCAGATTTCTTTTTGCCTTCCCGACAAAACGGGGAGGTGATGCCAATGTACTTGACGATCGAGCAGTTGTTCCTGATTGCAGGATTTATACTTGCCCTACTCACATACATCGATCATAAAAAGAAATAACCGCCTCTGCTTCGAACCAAGGCGGTTATTTTAACTTAACTGGAGAAGCAACCGTCATCGGTGCTCCTCTGTTTTTAATTATATCATCACTGTGTGAATTTGTCAATACATTTTGAGAAAAAAAGTACAATTCGGCAAAATTCCGCACAATTCAATATCATATAGTATATTTACAAGGATAAAGTGAGGGGAACCTGAACGGTTCCCCCTTTTTTACGCTGCGTATCCGCTGTATTTCAACAGCTCTTTTTTCTCGTCGGCAGTCAGATTCAGTGTGTTGATATACGCCTGTACCTTATCCCTTCCCTGTGTCTGCTTGTATCCCAAGCTACCGAGGACAATGTGTTTTTGTGCGGCGGAAAGCCGCATGGATTCAATATAGGCAATGATCTTTTTCTTTCTCGATCCTTGGATCGACTTGCCGGAGCGATCCTTGTCCGCCTCAATGCTTCGGGCGGTACAGAGGATAATCGCCAGCTTCTCTATGTCGATGGCTTCCGCAAGCAGAACATTTTTACTGCTTTCGATCCCCAGCACATCCGACATCGCCAAAAAATAGTAAGTGTCATAGATCCAGCGAATCGCCTTGGCTTTGACGGAATCCTCCGCCTCCCGATACAAGGACAGCGTCACCAGCGTCTCAACGCTCTCATCGGCAATGTCATAGATCGCCCTGAATCGTTTTTTCTGCGCTTTTGTCAGCTCGATCTGCTCTCCGTCATAGGTCACGGTGTCGCCAAGGCTTCGGGGCAGAACGCCCGTATATCCCTTTGCGACCAAGCCGCTGACCTCCGCACGAACGGTCTTGCTTTGTCCGCCGATATTCGCATCGGTCAGAAGTCCTGCGATCGTGGCGATCATTTTTTCATCCTCGTTTTCGATGGCTTCCTTCAGATCGGAACGGTAGCTTTGCTTGTAAAAGAGGTCATCCAGCCAATAGCCGGCAGACGGAGAAAGATGTCCGATGATTCCTGCCGTCAGATTGTAGGCATTTCTCACGGGGAGTCCCAAGAGCTGACAGGCGGCATAGATCGCTTTGCGGGCACTCGATGCGATATCCTGCTTGGATATCTCCTCTCCCGATGCCGCCGCCATTGCCAGCTCCTTGAGGGCGTTTGCACCCTCCAGCGTATCGTTCAGCGCACTGTAAAAGAAATTGCTCACCTCATATCCGTCGGTAAAGTAGGAATACACATCGTTGAGGATCGGCAAGCCGCCGATCATATTTCCCACAAAATCCAACGCCACAGCCAATACCTGCTCCTCCGGCTCCTCGTCCTTGTTTTTTCGGTACAGCCATTGAAAGAAATATGCGATCAGTGCCATATACAAGGCGTTTGTCATCAATGCGCCGACCGATTTTCTCAGGTTCCGCTCAGCTTCTTTCAGACGCTTGCGCACGGCATCTCTCTCTGACTCGGATATGTTCGGATTCTTCAACAGCGCACGGAGTGTTTTGACCTCTCCGAACGAATCGAGAACACGACCAAATACCTTCATAGCATCCGCCGTGAACATGGGGAGTGATCGCAACAGCTCATTGCTGCTCCGCATTGCCGCCGAGCGTTCGGTTGCCAAGGCATTCTGCTGGGTTTCCAAAATCACCTTTTTCAACAGTTCTCCGGCGGCTTGCTTGTTTTCCACCGTTCCGACCTTGGCACCGCCGTTCTTTTCGATCTGATATTGGCAAGCACCGAATAAGCGGGTAACCACCAAGCGATCGACAGCACCAATCGGCTTCATGATGATATCTCCGACCTTCCCCGTCTTATCCAAAACACCCTGCGCCAGCGCAACGGTATTATCCGAATTTCTCACCATGGCAAGCGGACAGTATGTATCGACCTCGGCATAGGCGTTTTGGATCGCAAGTCCCTTGACGACACAATCATAGTCCAGCACACTTGTTGCGGCAAATAAAGAAGATGTTTGGGTGATGAGCACCTTCGCATTGGCGCCGAGCTGGAACTTGGCAAAGCCGCTGCGAATATGACCGACAGCACGGTTGAACCACTTGGCACTCTGTTCGGAGCGGTTGACCCCTTCAATGCTCTCTTTGAGCTCCTTGAGGTATTTGAACATTTCTGTGCTTACGGCTGTGCTTTGAATCTCGGAAAGAACACTGATCGGCAGATTGTGATTGCTTTCCGTGTTCAAGTTCAGCAAGCGGTTGAAATTGTCGGTAGGAATCGCCAAGTTCGCATACATAGCAATTCCTCTCATGTGGCGGGTAAATACTGTGTCGATCGGTTCGATCAGCAAAGCTCCCGCCGCTCCCTGCACGGTATCTTTATTAAATCCGAGATGCGTCACACGGTCGACCTCTGCAAAAAAGCTCTCGTCCACATTATGCGCTACGTTTGCCCGACGTATTGGGAAATAATAGCCACTCTTTAACACGTTGGAAAATCCAAAACGCTTCCTATCGGTATTTTCTTTTAAAGTCGAGCTCCGAGCAAAGCTTTTTTCCATGATCTCGATCAGCTTCTTGTCCTGCTCCGAGAACTGTTCAAGCAGTTTCGCAGCGGAGGCATCCACCGTTGCCTGCATTTCTTGCGCAGAATGCTTTTTTCCATCCTCTGCGATCAATGCCGGCAGGCGCACACGATTGCCGTCAATCTCCAATTCGATCCCTGACAGGCACAATCCCTTTACCGCCTGCTTTCGCTTGTGTGTCATATACAGGCAGATGGCATGGCGGACAGACATCTCTTTGCCGAGATAGGTGACGGTATCCTTTTCCAGATGCTTGCGATAGTCCCCCTTCCCTTTTCCATGGAGGAAGGCTTCAAATTCCCGCAACAGCTCCCTCTCTGTCACGGAGGCGCCGATCGCTCCCTCTCGGAGCTCCTCAAAGGTTTGCGTAAAGAATCCGTTCGGGTCATAGCCGTCGGCATAACGCATCAGAGAGGCGGGATCGCCAAAGGTACGCAGATACTTTTTGGTCAAGCCGTCCTTTCGATGCTTCATGGCTTGCAGCTTCTTGACGTACATTTTTGCCAAGGGCATGGCTTCGATGTATTTGCCCTCTCGGTAGACCTTGTTGAAATTTTCCACAATGAATATGCAATGCGGCAGGATCACCTCACCGAGCATCTGCAACTCCTGATTGCTCAAGCCCTTATCGCCCTCGGCGATCATCCGCATGGCATCCGCCACTTCCTGTCGGAAATAGCCGGTGTTCGCTTCGTCCACATATCCAAGCATTGGATTATCGCTTTGATACCAGTCAAGCAGATCGGCAATGAGCTTCCGAGTACCCATGACATTCAGATTGCCCCGATAATTGATCCGTGATAGCTGTTCGACGGTGGACTTGAACACGTCGCTTTTGTACACGGAGGCATTCAGAAAGGCTCCCGATTTCAGCTCCTTGAGCTTCTGCGTTTGATTCATCAGCGTACCGAGAAGCTTGGTGCGTTCCTGACCTTGCCTGTATTGATCTCGCCAATATGCCGCCGTTGTTTCCAGCATTTTGGTTTCATATTTGGAAAGCTTGCCGGACTTGATGATCGTCCGCAATGCCTGTCCGATCTGCCTGTCCATCTCCCAAACTTCATCGGTATCCATATCATGGTTTGTTTCGCTCATAAATTCGGCATGTATTTTTTTATACATGATCTCGGCGTAGTTTTCATATGCTTGCGAATCTCGTCTTTGGTTGAAGCCCGTCCACAAATGGTCAGTCAATCTGTTCCGCATTTCAGCAATCGCATTTTGCTCTAAGTATTTTATTCTTGTTTCAATTGCCCTTTTTTCTTTTTGTGTTTTCGCTTGCGCCAGCTGTGCCTCAAGCTCAGGTCTTTTCCGATCGGCAATGTTCTTTCCGATTTTCTCCAAAATTTCAATGTCGTTCACCGCTTCGGCAACATCCTTTTTGCTAAATACTTTTTCGCCATACAGATTGGCACGTTGCTTTTCCAACTGTCCTTTGGTCATCGTGACTTTCTCGTTGGAACGTTTCGCCTCTGCCAAGAAATCGGTTTCCGCAGTTTCTTTTCGGGAAAATTTGATATCAGGATTATAACCATCGAATCTCTCTTCCGTCTGATGATACATCACCTTGGGTGTTCCATCTACATTCAAAAGCATTTTATTGACAGGCTTGGGAGAAAATTTTTTATCATACTCCTTGACAAAGGCAAACAGGTCTGCTATACTATTTATAGACCTTGTGTTTGGCACTGTGCCGTAGGATGCTTTTGCATTCGGGGTACCGCCGGCAAGGTCTATTTTTATGCCTCGAAGGTTGTAAAAACGCTTGCTTGATTCATTGCTTCCATACTCTTCAACTGTTACTTTTGCAATGTAGTGCTGTCCGTTGTAGACAACAGGAGCATAAAGCTTATGCATAAAAGCAGTTTCATTGTGTTTTTTAGAACTATCCTTTACAGATACTTCGGTATCGAGAAGGACAGCACTTTCAATAATTTTTTTGATTTCCGAAAGCATTTTTACAGAAATCTTTTCTCTGCCTGAATGGCTGACGGTATCATTTTTCCCAAGACTACCAACAGAAATATTCCAGCCAGCATCATTATTTGAAAAGATTCCTGTTGGCATATTCGAAAGAGCATTTTCTACGTTGATAGTGGTGATCGGTATCAATTGAATGGGTGTCGCATCATGTGCTCTCCAATCACCAAACTGCGCACGGAAAAATGGCGATTTTGTTCCAAGCTCCGCATAGAACTTTCTCGCCCAATATTCTGTCTTTTGAATATCCTCCGATGTAAAATCATTGATACTCTTTCTGCCAATAGATCGCAAAACTTCTATTTGTAACCGATCATCTATCTGAGTTTTTCTATTGTACTGTTTCTGCTCCTCTTCTTCCCTCACCGTAATCTTACCATTGTAGTACCCCATACCGGCGGCGGAAATGGCTTTCATATAGAGTTGCTCCGCACGCTTCAGGCGCAGATACTGCCCTCGGGCGGTGGGGGAACGGTGGCTCTCCAATGCCGCCTTAGCGTCGGTGATGCGGCCCAGCACCCTCTCTGCCAGTGTGCTGTCGCCCCGTATTAACTTTTCAATGAACGCCTGACTGCCGCCCAGCAGCTTCTCGGAGGCGTGGGCGTTTAGCTCGGAAATAAATTCCCGCTCCGCCTCGGTGAGCTTCTCGCCGTTTTCGAACTTCTGCATGGCGACACTCGCCTGCTCCTTGGTAAAGCCATACCCTGTCTTTTCTTCGGTAAGCATTTGGATCGTTTCCTCGATCAGACTTTCATCCTCGGCAAGGAAACGAATGAACTCGTAATATTCGGGCGTTCCCTCTTCAAAGTGGGTCGTTTCGTGGATCAGCGTTTTCACGGCGTGGTCGGTGTTGATAGGGGTATGTGAAATTTTTTTCGAATCGGTATTGACTTTTTCGGAAGAATCTGATATACTATCATCAGAGATACCGTTTGTTAGAGCGTAACCCTCGTTTGGTTTGGGGCGCTCAAGGCCGTTAATTCGGTCGGCGGTATCTCTTATTTTATTTGTTTGCGCTGAATCCTCTCCATATTTTTTCCGAAGTTCATGAACAATTCTATCTACTTCTTCCCGTGTATCTTGATTAGCCTCACTTCTTCTTTCAAAATCTCCTGCTCTGTTGCGTTGGGATTCTCCTGCAAGAAGCGAATCATTTGCTTTCTCTGTTCCTCTGTTTGCAAAACTGTCAGTGTAGTGATTTGATCGTCCTCGCTCAATACGGTTTCTGCCAGCTCCAAAATCAGTTTCTTTTCGGTTTCGGTCAGTGCCATAATAAAATCTCCCTCTCTCTTTTTCTTTTTGTTTTTTTGCATCCGTACTTACCGAAAAAATCATCGTACCCTGCATGTATCCGACTGCTTCAAATACATAAATATTCTTAGCACAATAAATATGTAAATTCTTGGTTTCGCCCTCTTGGATATCGGAGGTTTTATTGGCAAGACTTCGTGCGAAGGAATGCCTGTCCACATAGTGAACCTCTTTTACAAAAGCATCCGTAGCGGTATATAAATCTTCGGTATCGCTTTTTCTATTATACCTCACCTCGGCGAAATTGTCAAGAGCTGTGTCTTGCTCGGTTTGCTCCGTCTGCTCGACTTGCTTGGCAAGCTGTTCAGCAAGGGCGGTGTTTTCCAACACATCTGCAGCAATGTAGATGTTATTTTTTTGCACGGAGACGCCTTGGAAATCGGGGTTGGCGGTAACGACGGTGACATTGATACGGCTGTTCGCCTTGCGGTTCAGCTTCGCCACAGCCGCCTTCAAGCGGCTGTATGCCTGCTCGCCCTCGGCGGACAGCGTACCGCCGAACACCGCAACAGGAGCGCTTCCCTCGCTGCGGCGTTCATTGATCGCCGCCAAGTCCTCGGCAATGCGGGTGCGGTTGTTCCGCAGAGACGGTGCCACATAGCGTAAATTTGCCTCTGTGACACGGTTCTGCGTGTTGGCGACCACTTTCCCATCCGATACCGAAAAGCCGTTGGAGGCGGCAAAATCAGCTCTCAGCGTGCCATCGGAATCGAACATACCGTCAAAGCCGTAGCGGGTCATCATCTTCGCCCGCTTTTCGCCGTCCATCTTCTTCAGCACCTGCTCGATATTCCGATAGTTTTCTCCCTTTGCCCGGGATATGCTTTCCATATCCCGCTCGGTCAGATCGGAGGTGATGATCCGCTTGTCGGTCTTTTGGTCGATCTCTCGGATGGATTCCAATGCTTCGTTGATGTCCGCATTGCCGCCCCGCAGAGTGGCTCTGCCGACCGTCTGTCCGAATGCCACGGAGGTCAGAGCACCCACAAGGCCCGCTTCTCCCACCTGTCCGTAAAATTCGAGCGTGCCGTATTCCCGAAGCCCCTCTCTTCCCTTGTAAATGCTCTTCAGGGCAGGGCTTGCCGCTTCGGTGATCATTTCCTCCACGCCCTCGCCGACGGCTTCCTTGGCAATGCGGGCAATGCCCGTTTTGCCCACGTTCTTCAGTGCATCATCGGCAAAGCCCTTGCCCACGCCTGTGATCCTTCCGATGGTTCCGCCCGAGAGCTTTTCGGTGACCGCCTCCAAAGCACCGCTGGTGGCGCCGTAGGCAAGACCCTGATAGTAGTCGGCGCCTTCGTTGTAGGCATCCTGCATGGCATTGCCTGCGGCACTGGTTGCCGTGACGCCAAGGCTGACGGCTTTGGTTGCCGCTGTGGTTGCCAACGAGCCGCCGCCCGTAATGGCTGCCGCCGCCACAGTGGGAAGCATCTGACCCACGCCCGATGCCACGCCCTCGATGATCTCGCCGACCTTGTTTCCTTCGGTATAGGAATATTTGGTCAGCTCGTCGATGTGCTTGCCCACCCATTCCTCGGTGGCGTTGTAGGCGATGATCTTCTGCGCCCCCTCTTGAATGTCGTCGTCAAAGACACCGCCGATCGCTCCGCCGATGCCGATCACCGTATCGACCAAGCCCTCGATCGCCCCCAACGCACCCGTGGCGACCTTGCCATGAACACGATTTACCGTTGATAAGGTTCGCCAGATCGGATTGACATTTTCAGATGCCGCCTTGATCTTTGTCTCCACCTCCTGCGCCTGTGCCTGCTTGGCGGCTTGCGCCGCTCTGAGACGCTCCTGCGCTTCGGCTCTGCGCTGCGCGGGAGATTTCAGATATCCGGCTCTCCTTGCCAGATTTTCTTGATAGATCTGTTGCCGTGTTTTATATGCCATGCTTTTCTCCTTTTTTGTTTACCTTATCTTACAAACTGGTGGGAAAATTTTGTGTACCGACAGAAAAATCGCCTTCCCGATCCGTGGTAGTGGGAGTATTCTCTTTTTTCTTAAATTTAGAAGCCAAGTTGTAATAGTCGTTAGTTGTTCCGCTATCCCAAAACCGGCTTTCTATGCTGTAAATTGCGTCGTTAGGTCCTTTTAAATACAGTTTTCCATCGTAAACAAACACTTCTCCTTCAGAAATATTGGAATTGGTAGCAGCTATTTTCGCATTTTTGTCGGAAACCTCTGTGTCGATCTGTACCTTGTATGGTTTACCGTCAAACTTAATTACGAAATTTTTTCCATTGGAATATTCTGTCGGGATTGAATTACTAATCTCTTTACCTCCCAAATCATCCGTTTGAATTGCCAATATAGCATCCTCTTTTTCTTTATCGTTGTTCGCTTGGATGATTGCCTTGTTCACGCCGGTATACACATCTTTCAAAATGGCATAATCGTTATCATCCAACTGACCTGCCAAGCTATCGACGTACTTTGTCAGCTCCTCCGAGCTTCCTTGCCAATTCGTAATAGCATCCTTTGCCTTATTGTACAGCTCCTCTCTGTCCTGCTCCTGTTCTGCCCCAGCCCGTGCGTAAAGATCCAACAGATTCTGCCGATATTGCTCATTAACGGCATCCTGCCGTGAGGAATACTCCGAATGGATCCGTCCCTGCTCGGAACGGTAACGGGCGTTGGCATCCAAGAGCGCTGTCTCGGACATGCCGTTTCCCTTCAGCCCCATGGACTTCTGGTATTCGGGCAGATACTTCATCAGCTTCTGATGTTGGATCGCCGCCGCCTGCTGCTCCTGCTTTTTCTGTACCTCCAAATTTCTGTTAGCTGCCGCACGCTGTTGATCCATCAGCTTCTTCTGTTGGCTGTATCCGTTATTGGTGCTGATATATTGATCCAGATCTTTGTTCGTCATTCCGATTCTCCTTTTCTGTTTTTTGTTTCCGTAGCAGATGTCATGCCCATATCGTTCATGAACATCCGCAGAATGTTGGTTTTTTTCATGATCCTGCCCCGATATTCCTCGGTGACAAATTGATAGGATCTTGTTTTCTTCAAGGTTCCCATCACAACGAACACCGCCACCTGCAAGGTCTTCCAGATCAAGGTGGCAATGCTCCAATCGGCGATCAGAGCGATGCCGAAATATCCGAACAGGATGGATAAAATGATCTTCGTGATCACGTCGCTCCTGCCCGATTCCTTGGCGTATTCGGGCTTGGAGCGGCCGAGATAATAGGGGTCCCAAAAGCGATCGCCTTCGCTGATGAGTGCCACAGAGGTCAGCGGTGTGAGACGCAGAGAGAGCGCTTTATAGTAACACCGAATACGTTTGACCTCAAGCTTTCGCATGTGGCGATTCTTCAGGTGTGCTTCATTGATCGAAAACTCCTTGCTCATGCCGTCCTCGTCGAAATAATCGGTATACCGCATCCCCCGCTCGGCAAGGATCCGTACCCGCTGAGTCCGCATCGCCTCACGGTTCTTTTTGTCGCACCATGTGTCAAGACGGTCAATATAGGGTGCCACCTCGTCCACCGCTTCCACATGCCGATCGAGCGCTGTCTGCACTCGGCTGTCTCTGTCTCCCTCGGACATACCCTGTAGCTCATAGGCACGGTTGATCATGATCCCGATAAGGAAGATCACGATCCCGTCGGCAATGATCCGCCCGATGCTCTTACCCGATTTTTCCACGGTAATGAATGCCGTGGCGATATATCCGAGAGAGATCAGCAGAATGATGCCGTACCCGGTGCTGTTCTTTAAAAAATCCTTGAGCTTTTCATTCATTCTTCGGCGCTCCTTCCTTGAGCTGATCCCGCATGCGCTTCAGGATCGTTTGGAAAAAGATATAGTACAGAGTTTCCCCCAACAAAAACATGCCGGACAAAAGCTTCAGATCCTGAAGGATGGATTCCAACAGCCAAGCAAAGCCGAAGATTACTCCCGCTATGATGATCCCGCGAGGCATCTTCAGCTTGCCGAGAACCATAAGAAAGAGAAAGACCGCCGCCATCACGCCGCCTGCCGTCAGCTTGATCGTTCCGCCGTAGCTGTGAGCGGTATATTCCTCCCAGTTCAGGATCACCACCGTCAGCATAGGGGCGATCAATACAAGGAAGCCCAACACCGACATCAGTGCATAGTTAACCTTTTGCTTCATGATCGGTCTCCTCCTGCGGGGTAACCGTATCAACGGTACCCAGTGTTTCTTCAATATCCTGTCCGATCTGTACGATGGAACGGGCGCACCCTTTCATGACAAGCTCATTCATGTTGCCAAGGCCCAGCCGAAGCATCTGCTCGATCTCCAGCATGGTCTTTCGGTTGGCGGCACTCTCCTGCTCCATCTGCTCAATCTTTCGGGAAAGCACCTCCTCCAGCTCGCCGATCTTTTTTTCGTTGCTCTTCACCGTTCCCGTTGCTGTATTGACGTCCTCAGTGGCACTCTTGAATTTCTCCGATGCCTTTTTGATCTTGGCAAGGATCGGAGAGATCGCCACATAAATGCCCGCAATGACCGTCAGCACCATGGTGATCAGAGGCAGCAGCTCCTCCTCTATGTAGGTTTGCCAATCCACGGGATCGGCGGACAGTGCCTGCTCGGCTTCGGTTTGTTCGGTCGGCAAATCTTCGCTCGGCTCTGTTTCAACGTCTGTGATCTCGGTCACAGGCGGCATCTCCTCCGCTCCGACCGAGATACAGCACAAAAGAAGTGCCATACATAGGGTGAATAGCCATACGATTCGTTTCATGAGTATACCTCCATTTCTTTTTTTACTTCGGCTTTACACTGCTCCACATAGGCGTTGTATGCCGCAAACTCCTCGGGCTTTGTGTCCCGTTGACGCAGAATGGCAAGCTCCTGATTGACGGTATATCTTGCCCGGATACGTTCAATGATCTGCCCCTCATAGAGCTTGTCCCAAGCATCGGGGCTTTGCTCCTTGATCTTTTTTGCCAATCTCAGGTGCTTCATTCGCTCTCCTCCTTCAGCATATATGTAATTTCACTCGGCACAGGCAAGCCGTATTCATTGATCATCGTCACGGTTCCGCCGGCTTCGACTTCAATGAGATTGTCAGCCGACAGAATGTCGGAAATATCTGTCTCCTTCACCGTATCAAAAGCAACCCATGCTCCGTCCACGATATACCCGTAAGCAACGAATTTCTGCTTTTCAAAGTCAATGTAGTTATATTCCTCCGCATTGTCAGGGTTGCTTTCACCGTAGCCGGCAAGCAACTGAATTTCTGTGGAGATCACCACTTTTTTGATTTCTTCTTGATTCACATTTTTGCTACTTATTTCTGTCACTGTTGCATTTCGTAGTCCCTCAAAATACGGCTCATAAGGCAGATTGGTATCGCCTTCGTTAATCATGATTTTATAGGTTCCGCAGACATCCGTTTGTCCTACCACAGGTGTAAACTGCATATAAAGTTTATCTATTTTTCGTGGACGGCTAATATCCTGTCCGCTCCATCCCCAACAAATTCCACCTTCCTCGTCCGTATACACAATTTTTTCAGCTATACCTTGTGGTGAATTAGATGGTCTTGTACATTGTATCGAATATTTCACTCCTGCCTCTAATTCAATACTTGTACGAGTGCCAGCATTAACAGCAAGTGCCATATCTACTACGACTTGTTTTGCCTCGGTAGCTGAACCTGTAACGGTTATCGACCCGTCCTCATTGGTCATAAATATATAGCCATTTTGTTTTTGAACCAATTTATTTGGAATACATAAATTTTTACTTTTATGAGTCATCCCCCCCACTTTCGTCACCTCCGCATACGGCAAAGCATTGGCGGGGACATCCTTCACATAAGCAACAGAAAAATCGGTCAGGAAGGGATCGGGCGTCAAGCCCTGCTCCAAATTGGTGATCCGTTTGGTATTGCGATCCACTCTCGGCTCCAATTCTTGGCGTAAGTGCTCATTGGATACCTCGACGATGCTCTGCGCCCGATCTGCCTCTGCCGTCGCACGCTCGGCGGCTTCGGCAGACAAAGCAGACTGCTCTTCTGCCGCAAGGACATGGGTCGCTGCTGTCTCGGCAAAGCCTTTGGCTTCCGCCGCTGCCTGCTCAGCTACCTCCGCCCACGTCTTGGCTCCTTCTTTTTCTTCCTTCGCTTCTGCCGCATACCCTGCCGCCTGTCCTGCGGAAGTGGCGGCTTCCGATGCACGGCTTGCCGCCTGCTGCGCCGAGAGCGAAGCCGAGGTGGCATGCTGCTCGATCACCATATAATCGGTCTCCAAGGGCTGCACCTGACCAACGATCGCACCGCCGTATTCGCTCCTCCCTATCAATACATGGTCTGTCCCGTTATAGGTGTAGGAATACGCCCCCTCCTCCGAATCGGTGGCGATCCACCACACGTCTGGCACGTTGACCTCCTTGATATAGATCACATCTCCCGTTTTGAGATCCGAGGCAGTATAATACACCGCCGTTCCGTTCTCCATCAGAAAGATCTGTGCCGTATCCTTTCCGCCGTACTGAAGAAAATTGATCAGCGAAGAAAAGTCCGGCAGGGAGAAGATCCTTCCCTTTCCCGACAGCTCGGCACGTAGCTGAAGGATATCCAGCTTGCTTTGCTCGATCTCTCCATAGGCGGTATCCAGACGGACATTGGACAGTGTTCCCTCTACCGTCGTATCCGACAGCACGGTGGGCCCCGTAATGCGGGCACTTCCCGTATGAACCAGCTCTCCCGCTGTCGTAGGGCTGATCTTCTCCGCCTTCCGTTCCTCCAAGGAATCCATTCCGGGAAGAACGGTATTGGACAGAATCTGTTCCGCCGTGTTCAGACGTTCGCCGTGCTCGCCTACCTCCCCCTGCGTTTGCCCCAGCTCCTGCGCCAATTGTGCGGTCACATCATCCTGCTTTGCGTTTTCCGCATCCGCATAGCTCCGTACCGCCGCTTCTCTTTCATCGGTATATTGTTTGGCTTCCGCCAGCTTATCCGCACGGTCGCCCTGTGCCTCCTCAAAAACCTCATTGGTCTCGGCTACCACACGATCCAGTTCCGAGAGCACCGAGGCTGCCGTCTCGGTCACCGGTGCATAAAAGGCTTTTTTGATCTCTTCGGCACTCATGCCACGCTCACTCGGATTGGAAGGTAAGGCGTATGCCGATTTCCGTTTGATGGCATACCGTGTCTCTTCGCTGATCGGCGCCACCCGTTTTTCTATACTCATTATCTCACTCCTCTGTTCATTTTATTGATTTTATATAAGGCGGTAAGCGTGCCGGGCAGCATGTCCTCCGCCGTGTCCGATCGGAAACAGAATCGGATCAGATTGAAATTGCGGCTCTTTGCCCTCAGTGTATAGGAGGAAGCAAAGGTATTGGCAAAGCTGAGCCTTTCAAAGGAAAAGTTCTCCCATGTAAAGGATTCGATCCCCTGCATGGCGTAGCTTGCCGCCGTTCCCTTGGTCTCATAACCGAACAGAAACCGACCGCTTCCCTCCTTCGCTGTCACCGAAAGACGAAGCAGGGTCTTTCCGTACAGAACGTTTCCCATATCAAAATACGGGGTGATCCATCGGGCTTCGATGGGATTGTGATGATAGAAGCATCCATCCATCAACCCGTTTCCTTCAATGGATAGTCGCAATATCTCTCCGCTCTGCGTTTCCTTCAGAGAAAAGGATTGGGTCTTTTCGTCCACATCGACAATGAGCAAGGGACGGTTATGCAGCTCAAAAAACAAGCAAAAGCTTCCCTCGTTGGTACCCGTATCATATGCGCCTGCATCCGGCACTCGGTCCAGTCGAAACCTACAGGCACCCCGATCCACATCGGTCACCATAACCGGCGTTTTGTCTGTCAGGTGTTGTCCGGCATCATAATTTCCTGCGATCAGCTGCATTCCTTCCCGTAACCGATCACAGGTCTCTTCATCGGTTACATACCACGATACAGTATCCTCCACGGGAGCGATCGCTTCCGCTATCACGGCAAGCATACCGCATTCCGGCAAAAGGCGAATCCAATCTCCCTCGCAGATGTGATCCTGTACGGACCAGCCGTAGATCAGCTTCGTGCGATCCCCTCCATCCCACGTAATTTCTCCGAATTGCATGGAATGCTCGGTCGTATCAAAAAATTCCTCGGTATCAAAGGCGCACAGCCGTCCGTCTGCGGTACCGAACCAAAGCACGCCGTCGATGACCGACCATGACGTTGCGGGAACATTCTCCCAATACCACCACTCATAATTGAAGCTCTGATCCATGTCGTTTCCGCTTCGGTAATATTTGTGTCCGGCATCGGCAACGTAGCAATGACCGCCCACACTCAGATAATATCGGTTGTTGTATACCATCCCGACAGCACCCGACAGATCTTCATCAAGCAGTCTGCGATTGATCGAGTAGCTCCGTTCCTTCACATGCCGTACATTTGTGGAACCGCTTTGGTTGGGAACGATGGCAAACACACCGTTTCGGGACAGCAGCAAGCCGTCTCCCGCCAGATTTGCCGTGGCATACGGATGCAGATTGCCCTCTCCCGCACCGCCGTTGGATACGGTAAATATCGCATAGGTTTTTTCCAAGTTTCCCTTCGAATCAAAGAAGCTTTGCTGCGTTCCCGTCACATAGAAGATCGCCGCATCCCGATCGCTTTCCTCCTTCAGCACCGCCAGTGTTCCATCCGCAACCCGAACAAAGCCTGTGATCGCCGCACTCTCATCTCCCACCGAAAAATACTGGTTATCGCAGAAATAGGTAAAATCATCGGAGGCGGAATAAAAGACGGTATTGGGATACTTGGGATTGCCGCTGAGGAACAGGCGATCGCTTCCGCCGTTCACACCGAACAGCACGCCGAAGGTACAGCCTCTTATCTTATCCGCCGGATCCTCATCCGACAGGCTTGCGGCGTTAAATTCGACAGTGATGTTGGGATAGCCTTTGTTCGATGGGAACGCATAATTCAACATGATCTGCGCACCAATTAATATATTCGTATCCGAAGCATCTTTACCCCAGTTGAGGATCTTTCCTCTATAAGCTCCTTGCTCAAGTTCTCCCTCGGTCTGCTCGTTCAGATAGACCCTCTCATCAGATGTCGCACTTTCACCCACTGCAGGCTCGTACGTCTTAAAATCATTCTGATAAAAAATAGAGTTGATATTTGTTCCCACGATTTCTTCGATGTTTATATCAACGATACTGTTTTTTTCTATCGCTGCATCCAATGTCCACCGATCGCTGACAAGCTGCGAACCGTTCAATAGATTTTTTCGACGGCGTGTTAATAAATTCGTTGCTTCCCATAGTTCGGGCTTTCCCACCTCTTCCCATACCGCTATTTTCTGTCCGTCTTCCGTTTCCTTTGCCACTAATTCCTTGTATCCGATTCCCGTAGTCGTCGTCGGCACATAAGCAACATCAGACACCTTTTTCAGCTCATAGGTCTTTCCCTCATCCCAGCTTCCGTATACCAAATATTCAACACCTGTCACGATATAGCACTTGCCATCCTTTTGAAAAAACTGCGCCGGTGTCGTGCCGATATAATATGCTGAGTGTTCGCCAGTACCGACAGCTCCCTCGTGATACAGCAAATATCCCCCTATCTGAATCAAGATCTCCTGATAGTTTCCGTTTCGGTAAGAATAAAATGATCGGATCGTATCTCTATAGACCCAATCATGGAAGGTAGAAACATCCTGCTTCTGCCTCCATCCCTTTCGCTTTCGAATGCTTCCGTTCTCATAGATCATATTGACCGCATCGGTCGCCCGTTCGGGAGAGACCTCGGTGGGCGCAGAGGTGACGTCAAGTCCCGTAAAGCCGCCAAGGGTCAGCGTACTGCGATCCCGAAGGGTCAGATTCGTATTTGCCCTCATATTATACCTCCGTCATGGAATAGACCGACCGTACGCTTCCCTGCCGTCGGGAGGATACGGATGCCACGGCACTCATCTGTGCCTCATACCAGTTTCTCGCCTCCCCCGCTTCATTCGGCTCCTCCTCCCGATACAGCTCTCCCTTGATCCAATAGGGGATAAAAGCGGCGATCCTGTCGGGGATCGGCAGCTCGGTCTCGTCGTTCGTATACGGAAATATGTGAGGCAGGCGGGGACGGTAGATCACCCGATACCCCTCTTTTTCGCCGTCAAACCAAGGCAGACGCAGGATATCCTCCTCTATTTGTGCTCCTATCTCCGTATCCTCATAGGAGTCTCCCTCCGTTTCATAGATCAGCCGCTCGAAGGACAGATAGTCTCCGATCAGCTCCTTCAGATCGTACGCCGCCGTCCTTCCCTTTTCCTCCCGCAAGGGAGCCGCAAGAGCAAAGCTCTTCACCGGCAGGATCCCCCTTGCCTCCAGATCGGCAAAGCAACGGCTGAGCGAACCGCTCATGGCGACCAGATAATCTCCGTACCGCTCGCTTCCCATCAGATCGGGTAGCTGCTCGATCCCGATATCCTCATTGTAGTTCGTCCACATCAGCTTCAATGCTTCCAGCTTGATCTCGCCAAGTTTCATATGTTCTCCTTTTTTGCAAAAAGGGACTGTCGCATCCGATTCGAAGCAACAGTCCCTTCGTTTTTACGGCAGCTTGAATACTGCTACTTTGATATTGGCATCGGTACCCGTGAGGATGACCTTGCCCTTGTCGTCGCCGGTGACATTCTTAAACCGCCCCGACTCCAACGTTACACAGGTGTATCCGCTTGCAGCCACCTCGCAGGACAGATCGCACACGCCCTGCAAGCCGTTGCCCGCCTTGACGGTCACCGTCTTTGCGGAGGTAGCGGCATTCTGTATCAGGATCAGGTGCTTATCGTCCTGTCCCTCCATTTCAAACTCTGCACCGTTTGCCGCATCCACCGCCTGTGTCAGGGCGGTAAAGGAAGAGCAAAAGGTATTTCTTGCGTCCAATTCACGGACAGTCAATACAGTTCTTGCCATGATTCATTCTCCTTTCTTTGCGTGCCGTCAATAGGTCACGTTGATGTTGAGCAGCTCCTTGGGGCGAACGATCTTCGCACCGAACAGCTCATAGCCCTTGACCGCATCGGCAAATTTCCGTTCGGGACGGTAGGGCTCCACATGAGCGATAGCATTGGCAAAGGCAATGGCACGCTGGGTGCGGATCATCAGATTATCGACCGCTCCGCTGTCCGAACGGGCAACGTTGTTGGACATCTTGATGATGGCGTTGCCGTACCGTGCCACACGGCCGTTCTTCATGATCTCACTGTTGTCGGTGTCCTTGTCGGTATACGCCTGCTTGAAGCGGGTGTAAAATCGGGGGGAGACCGTCAGCACGATGGTGCTGTTGGGGTTGACATCCTGCTCATACAGTGCCTCCAGCGCATTGTCGATGACGTGCAGGACGTTGATCTCACCCTCACCCGCCGTACCGACCACGATCTTTTTCGGTGCCGTGTGCAGCTTCTTGACCTCCGAGCCGAGAATGAGACCCGATACATAGGTATCCTCCTCATTGGCAAGCCCTTCGGCGGATTCCTTGTTCAGTGCCTCCATCACGCCGCCTGCCGACTGCGCCTTGTCGATGTCTCCCACCATATAGTTGAAATAGCGGATCTGATCGACCGTCAGGCTCACAGAGGTATCCTCCACCTCTTCAGGTCCGTCGATGTCTCCCGATGCATTCTTCTTCAGAATGGACTTGATCGTAGGCTTGCCCACACCGAGAATGCGGACGGTATCTCCCTTCTGCTTGATCGCTCCCTCAAAGGAGCGGTTGCAATCCTCTACATAAACTCTCTTGCGCTCCAGCTCTCTCTGGATCGCCTCCGACCAAACGGTCGGAATAAAATTCGCATATGACATTCGTTTCTCCTTTCCTGTTTACCAGTTTTTCATAGATCTCATGATCTTATCGTAGTTTTTGTGTACATCCCCTGCGCTCATTTTCCGCACATCCTCCGCCGAAAAGAATTCGTTCTCTCCGCCGTTGGAATGGGACAGGGCGCCCGGGGAGGCTTTCTTGTTGGCGAGCATATGTGCCGCCATGTGACGGGCCTGTCGGTCCCGTCCCTCAAGCAAGGACAGATAGCCCTCATAGATCTCTGTCAAGGGTCGCTCTCCCGTTTTGCCTTCGGCAAAGGATCGGAACGCCTCATCCCCGATCAGCTCCTCTATGTCTACCTCCGGGTATTTGGTCAAAAACCGTTCCCTGTCGGTACGGTACCATTCTGCCTGCTTTCGCTCCTCTTCCTCGGTACGTTCCTGCTCTCGCTGACGTTTCTTCTGAAATCTGGAAAAGTCGCCAAGCGGATCACCTCCGCCTCGGTCGATCTCCTTCATGGTCAGATACTCTTCAATGTCCCGAGCATCCTTCATCTCCTCACCGGTATAGGGATTGATATGATCCAATACCTCAAGGATAGCGGCTTCCCTTGCCGCCCGACGCTCTCTGTCAAGAGTCTGCTGCTCTCGCTCTGCCCGTCTTTGCTCCGCCGCCCGACGCCGCTGCGCATATTCGGCATTGGTCGCAGCACTTTGGGGCTGTTTTTCTCCCGATTCGGGAGGATTGGTCTCGGAAAAGACAGCTTCTGCCTCTTCTCCTTCCGCTTGCTTGGAAACGTCAGCGACCTCGTTTCCCACGATGCCTCTCCCCTCGGAGAGGTCGCTTGTTTGCGCTGTCATTGTTTCGTTCTCCATTGAACTCTTCCTTTCTCGGATTTTTGCGCTCTTCCTGCGTAGTATGTATGAATCGGGGCGCTGCCCCGATCCCCGCTCAGGAACCTTTTTGAAAAACGTTTCCTGAGAACCTTCAAAAACTTTATCATTGCTGTCTCGCTACCAATGTCTGAGCAAATTCTCGTGCATCGGCTGTGGTCTGCATCAGTGCGGTATTGCCCGCTCGGATCTTATCCTCTGCCTCTGCTCTGAGGCGTGCCAGAAGCTCCTTCAGCTCCATATTTTCCCGAATAATGCGGTTGACATCCTCCACGCTCTCATTCTGCTTTTCGATCAGTGCCACATATTGCCGATTCTGCTCGGTCAGCTGTTCATTCTGTGCCGTCAGCTGACGAAGAGCCTCCTGCTCCTGCGCCTCGATCCCCCGCATCAGCTCGGTCTTATTGGACAGCGCATCCTTGGGGTAGGCATTCAGATAGGTCTTCAGGGTTATGGCGCCCTTGGCAAAGAGGGCGTCCAGCACGGTAATATCCCCTGCGGCGCCCGACTTGGTTCCGCCCGTCGTCTCCACCACCACATCAAACTCGGTACCCAAATACTCGGCACCGTGAAAGACATCGCTCTGTCTGACCGCTCCCGGATCGGTTCCCGGGGCGGGCGATACATCACCCGCCTCTTGGTGTTCGATCGGTGCCTCTACCGTGTAGCTGAACCGCTTATTTTGATAGAACAGCTTGAAGAACTGCGCCAAGACCTTCCCCTGCTTTTCCTTCACCAGCCAAAAGGCTTCCTTCAGCTCCTCGGTAGGGATCCTCGCCTGTGCCTGAAGCTGGGCGATGGCGGCGCCCGACAGATTGCCTCCCACGGTCTCTCCCGTCATGATCTCCCCTGCTCCCGTGACCGATCGTGTCATCTGCGTCAGCGTATCTGCCAGCTGAATGGGAAAGGATTGCATGGTCTGCTCGGTCATCTTGCGGATGCCGCTTCCCGTCTTGCTGTGATCCACCAGCACCTGTCCCGGCTCGTTGGTAATGACCTGCTCGCCCAGTGCCTGCGGATGCACGACATATTTGCCCCACGCCGTCTCCTGTGCATTGAGCAGAGACATGGCAAACAGAAAATTGACCGATTTCTGATTGGGGATCAGCCCCTCGACCTCACCAAGCCCATAGATCGAATTGTTTCTCGGCTCATAGCTTCCCGCCACAATGGGATACAAAGGGGCCTTGAGCGTTTCTGTCCGCACAGAGGGCTTTTTCGGAGTGTCGGGCAGGCTGTTGTTGGGAGCATCCTCTCCGTCCAGCTCCCGCCATGCCGCCTCGATATCGGGTGCGATGGGAAAGGGACGGTTGACTACCGCATAGCGGGTCGCTTTTTCGCAAAAGACCTCTCCGTCCCGACGGAAATACTTAGTCAGAACGGTACACAGCTTGTCCCCTTCCTGCTCCACGGCACCGTATCGCTCCTCGGATTCATCGGCACAGATCGATTCGGCATCCAGTCCCTCGTCCATGCTTTTCCGTACAGAGGAAACCTCCTCTCTCGAACGGATGAGGATCCATTTCTGCTTTTGCTCGTCCCGTTCCTTGGGATTGGCAAAAAAGATATTCAGCGGGTCGATGATCTCGCCCCGCAAGGCGCCCTCCCGCGCACCGTCCTTTCCTCTTGCCTCGGCATCCCAGTAGTAGTGATAGAAGTAAGAGCCTTTGATAACGCCGTCATGGATGGCTTGCTTGTCAAGCCCCTCCTGCCCCAGCTCCTTGCCGATATACTCGGCAAACCGATTGAAGCGTTCCGTGTCGGCGTTTTCGTCCTCTGCCGTGTAGACCAGTTTCACGGGCGTAGACAGAATGGCGCTCTTTTTGGAGCGGCAGATCATTTTGATCAGATTGATCACGGGGCGCGGCAGATTCTTGGTATTCTTGGTGGGAGGCGGCCACTGATCCCCCTCATAGAAGCGCACGAACTGCGGTAGCTTGCTCCCCAGCCCCATGGCACTCTGATACTTCAGACCGTTCTCATAATCCTCCCACAGCTGCGTGACCTGTCTTTCATCCATGAGCTCCCTCCTCTCCGTTGAGCCATTCGCTGAGCAGTCGGGAGGTAGACACGCCCTCTCCCTTGGCTCCTTCTTCTTTGTTCGGCTGTTGCTTCAATCGGTCGATGCGTTCGTCCAGCTCATCCAAAAGGACCTCCAGCTCACTGACCCTCTCCTCCAACAGCTCGATCCGCTTTTTTCTTCTCATATCCTCTCCTGCTTCCTGTTTTACCACGTAATAAAGGCATCCGAGTCGCCGTCTTCCGAGAAATTGCGGGTAATAAAATCCTTCTCTCCCGTATCGGCGGGGATCCATGTCCGTCTCTGCTGCGTTCCGATAAAATGCGCAATGGCAAGCGCCATCACAAGATCGTCGTGCATGCCCTGAACCGCCTCCATGCGGCCGTTGTCCTTCTTGACAAAGACCGTCATTTCCTTCAGGGTCTCCCTGTCACACTCAAGGGTTACATCCTCCCGCATTTCGGCGACCAATTCCCCGATAATGACGGGCTTTGTTTTGGCGGTCGTCTCAAAGCCAGGTACCTGCTCTACTGTTTCGCACAGCCGATCTAACCGCTCCCTCAGATACAGATGGGGATAGCGGTAGACCGATGCCAGCAGGCGGGTGGGCTGACGGCTGTAATTGGTCTCGATTCCGATGAGGGCATCGTGGTAGTACTTGCCGAGACAGTACATCTGCTCGGCATACAGATCCTCATCCATCCGTTGCTTACGGAGCGTTGCCGCCGTTTTGCGGTCGAGACTGCACACCACCTTGCCCGTAAAATAGTCGGTACCGCTCCCCGCCGTATCGCCGCCAAGGGTATACGGTGCCAGTGCGACCGTCTGCCCCTCTCCGTTTTTCTTGATACGGGGCTCCTCATGCAGGGTGATATATCCGTTTTTGTCCTCAACAAAGGCGATATCGGTCAGGCTCCATTCCACATCCACCGTCTCGCCCGCCGAATTGCGGATCTCCCTGCCCGTTTTCTTGTAAGTAAAATATCCCGTCCGCCCCTTCGGCTTTTGCTCCAGCCGCAGAAGCCAAGACTGGATCGCCTCCTTGTCGAAAATACACTCTCCGCCCGAAAGGAAGGCTTCCTCCGGCGTACAGGGATATTCCTGCCGTATCAGACTTTTATCGAGATACGAGGCGTACTTGTGCGCATACCAATTCCGTTGCGCCTCATCCAGCCCCCGCTCGGCAAGAAGCCGCAGTCTCTCGGCAAGCCACCCATCGACCGCCTCGGCAGGAGGCGCATCTTGTCTGCGGTATTCCGCCGTCCGCCACCAGCCGTAAAACAGCGTATGACAGGCGCCGCTATCCCACAGCTCCTTGGCATGGTTGAAGCCGTTCGCCGTCGTTTCGTAGATCACCGCCGCTCCCGCTGCCGCCGCCTCACCCACCGATGCCTGCAAGAGGGAAAAATCACAGCTGTAAAATGCCGCCTCGGACAGGTGGACGAAATTCAGGGTCATCCCTCTTGCCACATCCTCCGATGCCGTCTCGACCCGCCATGAGGAATTGAGACGGTCGAAGAACAGCTCGTCCGCCGAATTGTATTTCTCATGTGGCTTCAGCTGATCGGGCAGGCGTTGATACACCACCCGCGCCCTGTCATTGAAGATCGCCTTGGTGCTGTCCCTCCGATGGGCAATCGTAAAGCCCGAAAAATTCTTTTGTACCACCGAACAGGCAAGCTGTATGGCGGTGATCAGAGTGGTAAAGCCCTGTTGCCGTCCCTTCAGGATAAAGTACGGCTTGTCCGTCCCTCTTTGCTCCAGCTCGGCAAGAAAATCCCGTTGTACCTCGTTGAGAAAAAACGGTACCGTATGCTTTTCCTTATCCACCACGCTGAAGGCAACCTCAATGAGCAGATAGGGCTTGCGGGTAACGATATCCCGAAGCTCCTTATTTTGCAGAATTTCCTTTACTGCCGCACGGGTCAGCCGTCGGTCGTATTCGATATCCCGCAGGCTCTCCCATCGATCCTTCCGCTTGGCAACGATCTCTTCCAACGTCAGTGCCATCACAGCTCCTCGAATTTCAGCTCGGCAAGCTCCACTCTGGCAGTGGCTTCCTTGGCGATCAGCGCTTGCTTATCGTAGAGCGTTCCCATCACCACGGCGACCTTACCCACGTCCATCAGCTGAAGCTCGCCGAATTTTTTCAGCAGAGCCTTGAGCTGTTCGGCGCTGAGCGTCTCTGCGCTTGCCAGGAATGCCTCCAGCAGACGATCCATCTCCCGCTCATTGCGGGCGGCACGCTCAAATCTCCGTGTCAGGATCTCGTTGCCGAAATGAATGGTCTGCCATGCATCCTCCGCAAACCGCTCCTTGTGGCGGCGGTGCAGCTCCTCCCGACTTTCCTTTTCCTCGGTGCTCTGACTGTCCTGCCAGCCCTTCAGCGTTGTTCTCGGGATCCCCAGCGTTCGGGCAACGGCAGAACAGCTTTCTCCCGCCGCTATCAGCGCAAACGCCCTCTCTCGGATCTCCTCGCTGTATTTCTGCCCTCTTGCCATGCTTTCCCTCTCTGTTTTCCCTTCCGCACGCACGTGCGCCTCCGCCTGTGCGTTTTTCCGTCGAGCTTCGACGATTGCTTTTGTTACCTACACTTTAGCACGTTTGTCGGGAAAATACAAGGGGTTTTCCCTATATTTCAAAAGGCTTGTGGTATAAAACTTTTCTTCCGTGCGTTTCCTATCTGTGCCGCTTGATTTCTGTCTTGTTTCGGTTCGGCGGCTTGTCCTTTTTGTAGAGCTTGACGGTTAGATAGTAATAGCCGTTGTACTCGTTATAGCACTCCTCGGGTGGCTTTTCGAAGCCGAGAAATTCATAGCCACCGTGACGCCGCTCCCAATAGCTCCGATCCTCGCTTCTCTGCTTCACCATCCGCTCCACCTCTCTTACCGAGACCTTGCCGTCCTTGGGAGGCTCGGCCACAGGCTTGTCCAAATTCTTGGAGCAGGAAAAGCGACGTACCCCTGCCGGGGATTTCGCCACATACTTTGCCGCCGCCTCTGGGCCAAACGTGCGGGGACGGAAGCGGTCGCAGTTGCACCGCTCTCCCTTCGTCCACAGCTTCTCTGCTTCGTCTCGATCCCGTCCGCCCCAACCTGTCATGAACAGGTGAAAGTGAAAGTTCCGCTGTCCCTTCTTGGCTCCGCTCTTATACTCCACCGTCTCCACGCCGTATGCGTATTTAAAAGGGGCGCTCAGGTATTTCCTTTGCGCCCTCAGCCCCTCATCCTTCGGCGTCCTCTTCAGCTTTTCCTCCACCCGCTTCAGATGCGATGCCCGCAAGGTCTTGATCCTGCGTATGTAATTTGCCATATCCCGCCGTGCCTCTGCCTCTGTCTCGGGAGCTTGTCCCACCGTGTAGGTCAGATGCGCCAGCAGATCGCTCTCTCCGAAATTGGCATTGACCAGGCGAACGAAGGATTTGATCGCCTGTCGGTCGTTGTAGTCCTTCTGCGCCTTGGTCGAAAGCTTTTTCTTCGGTCCCCTCGGGATGGGAGTACCGTCGGAAAAGACCGGGTAAAATTTCACCTCCAGCAGCTTGCCCGACTTGATGTGCTGTTCTCGGATCATCGCCCGCTCCCTCCGTCGCTTTGAAATTCGTTCTCCTCACTGTGCTCCAGCTCGAACACCGCATTGTACAGTGCCGTTCGCAGATACGCCTTGGGATTGCGAATGGGGATCACCACCTGCCGATACCGTCCGATCACATGCTCCAGATGGGCGGGTGTGAGAAACTCATAGATATCCCTGACCAATCCGAAGGGGATCGGTATCCCCTCTATGCGTACCATTCCTTCTCCGCTCTCTGCCAACGTATATACCTCGGCGATCACCGAGCAAAGCTCCGCCGCTAAGGCTCTGTCCCGAAGGGAAAAAGTGCCCAGCTGCATCCTCTCCCGTATTTCTGCCTGCTTCTCCCCAAATGCGGGACGGACAGGACAGGACGGACCTCCCCCCTGCGGTTGCCCTCCGTGTGATTGTGTCTCCTTCATAAAAAATTCCTTTCTCAAAAATCCTTTTCTTTTCACGTCTTTGTCAAACAATCTCGTTGATTTGATACGATACAATACAAGACCGAAAATATACCCTTCGGTACATGCACTTGTCAGAGGGAGAGCGTTCTACCGAACGCCCTCCCGTTGCAGCTTCGCCATGGGGATGGTCACCTTCGCAATGGGATCGGAGGTCGGCGCCAGACGGGAAAAGGGATACAGCGTTACCGTATTGTTTTTGTAGTTGAAATATCCCTTGTAGATCATCACCTTATGCCCCTTGCTGTCGTAGCCGTATACACACGCTACATCATTTTTGTAGTAGCCGTCCATTTTGTATTGCATAAATTTCTCCTTCCTTCTTGACAAAACTTTGTTTTTGTGATAGAATAAGGACAGGTTACGTGGTGTGCAACCGTACCCATCGGCATCAGAAAGCTGGCAGGCTTCCTGATGCCTTTTCCTTTATTCCTCTTCTTCATCATCCCACTCCGCATCCTCGGGCTCCCGCAGATCCACAATGCCGTTCTCTTCTCCGTCCTCGATCCAGCTATGTACCAAGGTCGCAATCAATACGACCAAAATGGCGCCAAGGATCAATCCGCCAAGCATCTCTGTCATAGCGAGTCCTCCGATGTCTTTCTCTCCGGCTTGTCCATCTGTGAGCCGCAGAACGGGCAGTAATTCATATAGAAGATCTGCTCGGACATGATATGCCTCTGCGCCGACTGCCAATGCGTACATGCGGAGCAGACCCAACGCACATATTTGTGCGACGTATAGTGATCGTCAAAGATCCACGCCCCGTGCCTCTCTTTGCGGTACTCCGAGTCAACCAAACGGTCAACGATGCGCTCCAGCTCGCCGTCTGATACCTCCAACTCTTCTCTCAGCTCATCAATGAGCTCCAGTCTGCGTTCTTCCCTTCTTTTTTCCGTCATCATTTGATGTTCCTCCTTATTGATTGATAAGCTATTCTTATCCGTCTTGCTTTTCTTTCTTTTTGCTGTCCCTCGGTACCAAGCGATATTCATACTCCGGATCCTGCCGATTCAGCAGATCGCAAAGCACCTCCCATATGTACTTCGGATCCGGCTGATTGACAAACGTGATCTTCGGTTCTCTTGTGTTTCTTCCCATACGGTCTCCCTCTCTTTCTTTTGATATTGAAGTATATGTTTGTCCGAACTTGTCCTACAACCAACAGCTTTCCCCTAAAAGAACATTTTATCAATATTCACCTCGGGAAAAACGCTTTTCATTTTGCGCATAAATTTCGCCGACACGCCCGCATGCCCTCCTTCCACCTTTTCATACAGAGAAAGCGTTACACCGAGTCGATCTGCCATCTCCGGCTTTGTCAGCCCCTTGGCTTGCCGAAAGCTCCTCAATTGTTCGATTCGATTCAGCTTATCTGCCAAGCTCTTGGCTTCGTTTCGGTCGAACATATATCGACCGTGGGTCTCCACATTGCCTGCGTGCATCACATCCTTCTCATTCAGAAGTCGATATACGATATATCGCTCCTCGTTTCCGAAATAATTGGTGAGCACCATCCATTTGCTTTTCATTCGTCCTCTCCTTCTTGTTTTCCTATAATTTTTACACCGTCTACGCCTTCCATTCTGAAAATATCCGCAAGATAGTCCTTGATTTTCTCTACGTCCAACACGCAGCCCTCCGCTGCTTCTATTTCTACTGTCATTTTTGTCATGACTTTTCTCCTTTCATCCTTCCTTTACGATCAGCTCGTCTACGGGTACCTCTAAGATCCGTGCGATCCGCACCAGCGTCGTCACATTCGTATCCCTCAGATTGCGGATGATGTAGCTCATCATCGGCGCACTGATTCCGATCCGCTCTGCCAGATCTCTGCTGTCCATGCCTTTCGCCAGCATCAGCTCCTTGATTCTTTGTCCGTTTACCATTTCTTTTACTCCTTTTCTTTTTTGATATATTTTTTATGCGAAGAAAACGCAGGGGTATCCAATACGTTTAATATCTCGCATAATTTCGGTATCTGATCGAGAATCCGATCTTGATTCTCTCCGTAAGCGGAATAATGCCGCAGTGCATCATAGAGCAACTCCCTCTCTTGTAAATCTAAGTGCAGCTCTATGCCTTCATCGTTTTTTAATCGGAATTTCATTGCTTCCTCCTCCTTTCAGTTGACAATTGACTTTTTTTATGATATACTGTTTCCATGATAAAGAAAGCGAGAATCATATGAAACAGCTTAATAAACTCAATCTCAAAGTACTGGAAAGCCGAATGACCAAAACCTCTACTACGAAAGAAGCTCTGAGTATCGTCACACCCTTTACTGTAAACTTATCCCCTAAAAATACAAAAATCAAAGTATATAGAGGTAATTTATGAAATTCCCAGAAATGTGTCCTTATTGCGGTAAAGATAACAGCCCCAAACGCATCCAAAGCATATTCAAACGAATCAACAGTGAGATAGGGTATTGTGCCGAACACCACGATTGCGTACATTGTGGTATGCCAATTTTTATAATCAAAGAGCAGCATTGGAAAAATACCATTCCATCCGGCGAGATAATTGTTCAATACTATCCTTGCAATAATTTGATCAAATATCCTGTTCATGTAAAAACGCTATCCCCCGATGCTTTTCAAATATTCGAACAAACACTGCAAGCACACGCAAACGGACTGAATACACTCGTTGGTGCAGGTCTGCGTATGACATTGGAAAGATTAGTATTGGATTATTTAACAAAAATACAAGGGATAGATGAAAAAGATGTCTTAAAGCTCAAACTTGACCAACAAATTGAGCGTATGAATGTCCAACCTTACACAAAAGTATGTAGTCAATTGCTTCGAATTTACGGCAATCGTGAAATACACATTACGCACCATGAAAACATTTCAGTAAAAGATGCAATAATTACGTATCGTAGTTTATGCGATTTAATTGAGGCTGAACTGATAATCAAAGAAGCCAATGCCCGTATAAAATCCTAACAAAAGCAAACATAATGCCAATATTCTTTATCATCTGCGCAGGGTACAGGTGCAAAACCTTCACGCTCCAATTCTATCTGCCATCCCAACCGAGTTCCCGCAAAAGGAAGTAGTTTTTCTACTTCCTTTTTTCTATCCTTCATTTCTTCCGGCGAAAGATTGCAGCAAATTTGTAGCTGTAATAGCGTCTCCCTAAGAATCATAAATCGAATGTTTTTATCTTCCATACTTTCACCGCCTTTTTTACTTAAAAATATAAATCTTTTCTTAAATTAGGCTTTATATGGTCATAGCTTGTCGGAAGTATATAGTCTTCCGGAAAGTCAACGATATCAGCGTGACGACTTATATTTGTTTGTACTATTTGTTCCAACACCTCTGGCGATTTTATTCTTACTTTACAAGCGTCAAAAATTCGTTTGCAATACTCCAACTCATCACCGGTGTACACCTCCGAGCAAAGTTCCATAAAGTTAGATTCCAAACGTTCAAAGTCTTCGACAGCGTAATATTGCTCCAACATGCTCGCAAAACGTGCATAAGCTTCCTTGCTTGCGGAGATTCTTTCAAAATTTGTTTGTTTCCCAACTTTTTCAGCAAGCCATGCTCGAACAGCTTCTTTTCTTTCTTTTTCAACCATTTTATAAAAAACGTTATATCTGTTTTTTAATTCCACAAAGATTATTCTCCTGCCTTTTTCCGTCATATCATGCGAGGCTCCGCAAAAACTCGCGCTAAAACCACATATCGCTTCTTGCATCAAGCTGATATAATGCTCAACCGTATAGCTTCCAACAACCGCCCCGCTGACACACATGTCAATATCAATCGTAAACATTTCATAAAAAGTCATTTTCCCTCTCCTTTTTCTTGACATCTTTCTTATTTTGTGGTAAAATTAACTTAGCAACTTGCCACGGTTATATTATATCCCAAAATTTTGGGATTGTCAAGTGCTTTTTTAAAAATTTTCCAATTTTTTTTGGATTTTTATTTTTTCACAAACAAAAGGAATTTGAAAAATGTATATTTCCTCTGATATCGCAAGTCGAATAAAGGAACTCTGCAAAAACAAAAATATTATTATCAAAGATATGCTCGTATGTTGTGGATTAAGTAAAAACGCACTTTCTTCTATGCTGTCTGGTGGGTCTACACCAAAAAGTGAAAATCTCGCCCGCATTGCTGACTATTTAGACTGTTCCGTAGATTATCTTCTCGGACGAACGGACAATCCTGATTCGCATAAAATTACCGCACATCGTACGCAATCGGAAATACAAATGGCGGTAGACCGTATGCTTGACATTGAAATGGAGGGCTATGTGCGCCTTTACACAGCAGCACAATCGACAGACAACCATCCCGAAGAAATTATCTACATGCGAAAGGATCGCTGGGAGCAGATGCAACAAGCTCCCGAAACGGACGAAAACTTTGGGGGATAAAGAATTATAAAAAAACATCGTTGCAACAAGGAGAGTTCAATCATGGCGGCTATATATTCGGATGAGGTAAAGCAATATATTTGTGATGCCGCAAAAAGTGCTGACAATTATTACCAAAGTGCTATTACCTCGAAGCATACAAGAATCACCGCCAATGCAACAAGGATACAGCCAATCGCTCCCAATCTGTGGCGCATTTCCCTCTCGCAAAAATTAAAACATACCGATGATATTCGTTTATGTATCAACTCGTCTCTCATCCCCCCTGATCTGTATGAAGATTTTCCAAACCGATACATTTCAAACAAATATTTCAAAATCGTAAAAAACAATCATGAGCGTGCAGAGCTTGTCATAGAAGTAACATCTGATATGGTTTCTTTATTTGCACAATTACCACCTCATGATATTGTTTTTGTTTCCGATTTAAAATTTCTAATTGAAAAAGTCCGCTCTTGGTATCTCACATACGGTCATCATATCCGCTATCCCTCCATACCATGCCTCACGCAAGAGGATATCTATACAAGAGGATATGAATCAGAGGATCAAATAAAAGCCGTGCAAACGGCTTTATTCAATCCGATATCCTATATTTGGGGAGCACCCGGCACGGGAAAAACACAAATCGTATTGGCAAACTGTATTATGTCCTACATAAAACAGAAAAAGCAAGTCTTCATTCTGGCTCCGACGAACAATGCCATTGAGCAGACACTTCGTGCTGTTATTCACGCCTTGGAAGAAGCCGGACAGGATATCGACGTCCTGTATCGTCCCGGTATTTCTTCCCAATCTTTTTCCAATGAATATGGAAAAATTTGCGATACGATCGACCGCCAAGAGCAAATAGAATCATTGACAAATGAAATCAAAGAATTGAAACGCCAACAAAAAAACTTTTCCGATGCGCAAGAGATTTTGAAAGCTTACGAAGCTTTTCATGATCTGGCTCTTACATACAGAGAAAAAACGGAAGAGCAACAGGATTGCCAAGAAAGCATCGAAGAACTGCAAAAAAGAGCTGCGCTTCTTTCCGATGAGATACCTGCATTCCGTCAGACCCTGTCAGACCTTTGCAAAAAAGAAATTCAAATCAAACGGCGTGAAGAATCCCTCTCTTTTAAGATAAAAAAACTATTCACCGAAAAAGAAGCCACTTTCCTTCATTCGGAAAAAGATTTGGTAGCTGCAAAAATCACTTCTTGCAACACTACCATTGCGGAGAAAGAAAATGAACAAGCTGCTGTAAATCATACCTTACATGACAAAAAACAAATTGCTTGTGAGCTTGAAGCCGATATGCTTGCCACCTTTGAATCGGCAAAGAGCATCGCCGTTCCCGTGCTCGAACATTTCAGAACAATAGAAGAGGCTATGACGGATTTTACGCAAATCGCCGCAACCTTCAGCGAGGTGACAATTGACCCCTTGCTGCCGCAGATCATCGAAGAAAAGGAATCACGTTTGCAGACCTTAAAAGAAAACGCTTCAAGAAAGGTAAGTGGGAAATTAGTCTTTGCGTTTACTGTCGATTACTTTTTTTCGCATTTTAAAAGCTTTGGCGAAATCGGTATCCAATCAAATTTGATAGCCCATGTTTTTTTAGACGAGGCTGCCTATTGCCCTTTCATTAAAGCAGGCATTTTGTTTTCATTAGGTGCGCCTGTGACTTTATTGGGAGATCATATGCAGTTACCGCCAATTTGTGAAGCCGGTGAGAAAACCATTCATGACCAAGAGCAAAAGATTTTTTTGTGGTCTTTATCTGCTATTTATTCTTCCATGATCTTTGAAAAAGGCTTTTCGACAGACATGCTTTTCTCTATATTCGAAAATAATGCTTTGGAGCTTCCTGCGAATCTTTCGGTTGCCTTTTTACCGCATACATTCCGCTTTGGAAACAATTTAGCTCAGATACTCGATGCTTTTGTATATCAAAACGGATTTACAGGACAATCCGATTTTAACACCGAAATAGCGGTGATTCATGCAGAGAAGGACAGCAAGGATGAAAAAAGGCAAAGTTCGGGAGAAGCAAAAGCGATCCGAAGCTATATTGAGCGAAACAATTTGCAAGCTGGTGATTATGTAATCACAACGCCATACCGTGATCAAAGGAAATATATAATAGATACGCTCCATGCTATCGCCGATGTAGATAATATATTGACGATCCATTCTTCGCAAGGACGAGAATGGGATACGGTTTTCATCAGTGTCGTTGATACTTACAGGAACAAATGGTTTACCGACAGCTCTAAGCCGCAAGGGCTATATACCATCAATACAGCCATTTCAAGAGCAAAGAAAAAAATTGTAATTGTTTGTAATCGAAATGAATGGAATAGAAATTCCAGCACGCAACTGATTGGAAACCTCATAAATTCCGCAACTGAGCTTGTATAATGGTTTATTCAAAGTATATCAAGGCTATGTACAAGCAAAAAAGAACAATCGGCGTTCCGCAGTGCCGCTTGACGGCGGCATGGTGTTTTGCCCTCTCATTGCAAAAATTCAATTATCAACCGAGGTACTATGTGGTACGGAATCTATCAAAACGTTCGTGACAGCGCATGGAACTGCCTTGCCGATTTTCAGATTGAAAGACTTCCCGTAGACGTCTTGGCTATTGCCCGTGGGGCGGGCATCCATGTGGTCAAGGACAGCGATATTTGTCTGTTGCGGCAGGGAGAAAACGGCAAGACCTATTGCAACGGCTCCCGCTGGATGATCGTATATAATGACCGCAATCCCATTTGCATGTCCCGCTTCACCATTGCTCACGAACTGGGGCATATCTTCTTGGGGCACCCTCTCAACTATGTCCGCTATATTGATTCGCCCGTTCGGGCAGGCAGACCTCCTGCAGAGGAGCAAGCCGATTCCTTTGCCCACCGCCTACTCTGTCCCGCCTGTGTCCTGTGGGGACTGCAATTGCACACGGCGGAAGAAATCGCACAGATCTGTGACGTGGAGCCATCCATCGCAGAGAAACGGGCAAAGCGAATGCAAACCTTATATAAGCGAAACAAATTTCTAACCAGCACGCAAGAGCAGAAGATCTTCGAGCAATTCCAACCGTATATTGAAGAAATACTGAAAGCAAAAAACCGAACAAATCAAAAATAAAACCACCCTCTCGGGTGGTTAAAATATACCATAAAGGATGTTATATGAAAATCAAACGCATCGACGACGGCATCAAGAGAGCCGCCCTGTATGCCCGTGTCTCCACAGAGGAGCAGGCAATGCACGGCGTTTCTTTGGATGCACAGAAGGAACGATTAACTCAATACGCCAAAGAGAACGGTCTGACCGTCGTTGATCTGTATGTGGACGAGGGGATTTCCGCCCGCAAGCGGTACACCGCCCGTCCGGCATTCATGCGGATGCTGGAGGATGTCAGAAGCGGACGCATCGACATCATCATCTTCATCAAGCTGGATCGTTGGTTCCGCAACATCGCCGACTATTATGAGGTACAGGCGATTTTGGATCGGCACAAGGTACAGTGGCTGACCACCGAGGAGGAATATGACACCACCACCGCCAACGGCAGACTGGCACTGAACATCAAGCTCGCCATCGCCCAGGACGAATCTGACCGCACATCAGAGCGGATCAAGTTCGTCTTTCAGAATATGGTCAAGGAGGGACGGGTGATCTCGGGGCAGACCTCCATCGGCTTTGCCATCGAAAACAAACGGATCGTGATCGACGAAGCCGGTGCCGAGCTGGTGCGGGATATGTTCCACCATTATATTGATTGCCGCTCCATGAAAGCCACCTCCCGCTACCTGCTGGAGAAGTACGGAAAAAGCATTGATGTCAAGACCATGAAGCGAATGCTGATGAATACGTGGTATATCGGGGAAGCCTATGGGATCAAGGACTGGTGCCCCGCCATTATGGATGAGCCGACCTTCCGTTTGGCAAATTCTATTCTGCTGACCCGTTCCGAACGGCACAGCGGCACTCGCTCCGACCGTGTTTACCTTTTCACGGGACTTGTCACCTGCGGCTGCTGCGGCAGACGTATGACCACCTACACCTGTAACAATAAAAACGCCGACGGCAGCATCCGTCAAAATTTCGTTTATTATCGTTGCCCCGCCCGAACTATGCACCTCTGCGACATGTCCAAGCAACTCAATCAGGACAAGCTGGAGGACTGGCTTCTGAAGAACGTGCGCATCGAAGCGGATCGGTATAACGCCGATATTGAAAAAAAGAAAAAAGCGGCTCCACGGAAAACCGTGGATACCGCCAAGATCATGGCAAAGATCGAAAAGCTCAAGGACCTTTACCTTTCCGATCTTCTTCCAAAAATGATGTATGAGCGCGAATATCTCGCCCTCTCCGCCGCCTTGGAGGAGGCAAACCGTCAGCAGGATGTGATGGAACTGAAGCCCATTGATACAAGCATATTTGACGATCTTTCCGATACCTACGATAAGCTAACCGATAGCTCTCGAAAAGCCTTTTGGTCAAGGATTTTACAGCAGATCATCGTCTCCCCCGACGGCGATTTTTCCATTCGGTTCAATTCATTTTAACTATATCTATGTCGCACATGAAAAGCAGAGAGCTTCTTCCTCTCCGATACGATCATAAAAAGAAATAACCGCCCTACTTTTGACCGAGAGAGCGGTTATCTTTAATCGTTTTGCCGGAGCAACCGTCATCGGTGTTCCTCTGTTCTTATTATATCATCACTGTGTGAATTTGTCAATACCTTTCTGCAAAAATTCGTATGCCCTTTTGCTGTTTTAATTTTTTTCGACAAAATCCGAACTTTTTTTAAAAAAAGTATTGACAAATCAAGAAATTTGTGGTATAATATATACAGTAAATGAGAGACCGCTTCGGCGGTTAGCTATTAAAAGATAATTCGTTTTAATAGGCATACCCTTCAGGAACAGCCACCACGATAACTGTTAATCCAAGCATGAATGCATGTAATCCGTGCTCCAATAAATACGGGAGATCGCGCAGCTTCATTTGAATTAAATCCCAGTGAAATCCACTGTCGATCACCAAAGTATTCACCAAATACGCCAATGCCACCAAGATTGCAGCGCAATATCCAAGCCGACTGATCTGCTTCGCCAGCTTTGACAAGCGAAGCTTCAGTGGGCTATCTCTTGTTTCGATCTGCACCTCCCGAGAGATCTGCCCCAAAAAGCTTTGATCGCCCACCGCAAACAATTCGATCTCCGCCTCCCCCGACAGAACGGTACAGCCCCGAAAAACGGCACACCGACTGTTGGGGTTTTTATTTTGATCGGCGCCTGCCCATTTTTCGATCTCCCGATTTTCCCCAGTCATGGCAGTCTGATCCACGCCGACTCGTCCCCGTATCACAAACCCGTCAGCCGGGATCTGCTCTCCGGCACTTACCAGAACAACATCCCCCACCACCAGCTCCTCAATGGGAATCTCCTGCAAAACCCCGTCTCTCCACACGCGAAACACCGACCGATCATATTCCTCCGACAGTCGCTGAAAGGCTTTTTCGCTCCCCCGCTCCGAAAGGGTCGAGATCAACGTAGCAAGAAATACCGAAACAGCAATTCCCACGGTTTCCATCCAATCCCCGCCCCGAAACACAAACAACAGATTCACCGCTAAAGCACAGAGCAAAATCCGAATGACCGGGTCGCCCAAATTCCCCAAAAAATGCCGCAAAAAGCTCCGTGTGGCACCTCGGCTCAGCACATTGGCTCCGTGAGCTTGCCGAGACTCCGCTACCGCCTCTCGAGAAAGCCCCTTTTTCTCCCGAGTCGGTTTGACCCCCATACGCATAGATTCCCCCATTTTCATATCACTTCTTCCCTTTCGTTCCCGAATGTTTCCTTTGATAAACTATATGAAAAAGTTTTCCCGTCCATGATAAGCATTTCCCGTCCCCAACGCAAAAACAGGGAGATCCCTCTCCCCGTTTTTCTTAAACGATACGGTATTCCAACATTTCATAGTGAAGTCGTGTTCCCACATCTACCCCTATGGGCAACAGCGCCATGGCAATAAACAGCTCCTCACCCGATTCCATGTCGGCAAGGATCGCATATTCTCCCTCGATCTTCTTTACCAAATAGTCCTTCGGCTCCATCTTCTTTCTCTTTTCTCCCTTCATCTTCAAAAAGCACTTGAAAAAAATACAAAGATATGCTATAATTATATCATATTCCCCTTGCACTTTGCAAGTCTTTTTCGGAGGTTTCCATGGAACAAATTTATACCATCCCTGTCAACGAAGCATTTGAGGCTTCACGGGATGATGCATCCTGTGGCTGTCCCTTCTGCACACTTTATAATAAATTGGAGCAGGATGAGCTGGAGCTGATCCTCGGTGCCTCCATGATGGAGCCCGATGTTCGGATCCAAACCAATAAGGAAGGCTTTTGCCGTACCCACTATGATATGATGTTCGTCCGCAAAAACCGTCTCGGTATGGCTCTGACGCTGGAAAGCCATCTGAATGAGCTGAAGAATGAGATCAAGGAAGGCGGCTTTTTGTCGGCTCCCACGCAAAAGCCCGTCAAACGGATCGAAGCCTTGGAGCGCTCCTGCTATGTCTGCCGCCGCATCGACTTCAACTTTGCGCATATGATTGAAACGGCAGTGCTTCTTTGGGAATCCGACCCGGATTTCCGCCAAAAGCTCTCCGCTCAACCCTATTTCTGCCTGCCCCACTACCGCCGCTTCTTATCCTGTGCCTCCGAGCGCCTGCCCAAAAAGGAGCTAAAGGATTTGGCAAGTGCCGTATCTCCCATTGTAGAGAACTATTTGGATAAGCTGAGCGGAGACGTCAGTTGGTTTTGCAAAAAATTTGATTACCGCTACGATGCCGAGCCGTGGTATGATTCCAAGGATGCTGTAGAGCGAGCCATCCGTTTTTTGCGAAGCGACCTGCACCGCCCACCCGAAAAAAAGAAATGACCATGATACCTGCGCTCTGTCCTATGCCGAGTCGCTATCAGGAAAAGGATTCTGTATGATTGATTTGTTGGATCTTCAAAAGCATTTTATCCTCACCCACCTCAAGGAAGGAGATATCGCCGTGGACTTTACCATGGGAAACGGCCACGACACCGAATTTCTCTCAAAGACCGTGGGACCCATGGGACATGTGTACGCCTTCGATATACAGGAGCAGGCGCTTGCCTCCACCTCCGATCATCTGCGGGCAAGCGGATGTCCCGATAATTGCACCCTCATCCTTGACTCCCATCATAATGTTAAGAAATATGTGGACGTTCCCATCAAGGCGGGGATGTTCAATCTCGGCTACCTTCCGGGAAGCGATAAGACCGTCACCACCATGCGCACTACCACCCTTCCCGCCATTGAGGCGGCGATCGAGCTGATGGATCGGGATGCCATCATTCTGGTAGCGGTCTATCCGGGACATGCCGAGGGAGAGGCAGAGGGAAAGCTGGTTTGCGAATATCTTTCCTCCCTGTCCCGCTATCGGGTCTGCTGTACCCGTATTAATATTCTCAATTCCCCCTCCTCCCCGTTTTTCATCATCATTGAAAACAAGCCCTAATCCCCCAAAAAAATGAAAGGTTCTCTCATAGAATGGGAAAGAAAAAGAAACAAAAGCAGGAGCCCTTCGCAGAGGAAGCATCGGTAGATGCACTGTCCTTTGAGGAGCTGGAGCTTTTGCGCACAAGTGTCAGCCAAGCAGGCGAGGATCGCAGTCAGCTCCCGCCGCATGACAACTCAGATCGAGCGCATGTATGGCGCTTCGCAAAAAAGAATAAGCTGTTAGCCGTCGCCGTCATCATCCTTGTAACGGCACTGGTGGCAGGAGTGATCTTTGGTAGCGTTTTTCTATATCGGCAGTGGAGCAACCGCCCCAACACCGATGATTTCACCGTCAAGCTGGGCGATGAGAAGCCGTACTCCGTTAAATACGACTATGCGGTGCGGGACGGTATTTTTTACATCGACCTTCGAAAGCTTGCCGCCTTTGCCGACCTGATCGTTAGCGGCTCTGAAACCAAATTGAAATTTACCGCCTCCAATGACTGCTCTCTGATCTTCGAGAATAACAGCGAGCTTGCTCGGATCAACGGCGAGCAGGTGGAAATGCTGGTGCTTCCCATACACAGCGAAAAGCGTGTCTCCGCCAAAGCCATCATCACCGCCGAGGAATGCCTCATCCCCTATGAATTTTTCAGGGCTTCGGTGTCCGAGGGTTTGCTGTTCCATTTGGACAACGAGACCAATACCCTTCAGATCCGTCGTGTCTATCATGTGTACGACGGAGACATGGAGAACAAGAAAGCCGCAGGCATTCTGTTTGCCGTTGCCAACGGATATTCCGTAATCCCCGACGAGACTGAGCCGCCCAAATACGAGTATTTTTATACCATTGATATCTCTCCTTATTTGGATAGTATCTTGGCAGAGGATCTACTGCTTGCCAACAAGCAGACTCCTCTCGGCGAGGACTTCAAGCCGGAGGTCGTCGATCTGACCTGTGCTACCGACGGAGAAGTCCAACGGTTGCAAAAAAATGCCGAGCGCGCTCTGTTCGCCATGATGGAGGAAATGAAGGCAGAGGGTGTGACCGATGTATTTGTGACAAGCTCCTATCGGGATTACGCCCATCAGAACTGGTTATATTATACCTACTATTACGGTGTGGAAAAAGCCAACCACCCCGATTGGTCAGATGAACAAATTTATACCCAAATTTCCACCTATTCCTCCCTTCCCGGTGAAAGTGAACATCAAACAGGTCTTTGTGTAGACTTTACAACGCAATCCATTGGAGGCAATGTAGCAAACACCTTTGAAAAGACCGATGCCTTTGCATGGCTTTCCCAAAACGCATACAAATTCGGTTTTATTCTCCGATACCCGCAGAATAAAGTGGATGTTACCCAGTACAACTATGAATCTTGGCATTACCGCTTTGTCGGCAGAACTGCGGCAACCGAAATCTATTTTTCGGGCATGTGCTTGGAGGAATATCTTTCCGATACGCAGGAACCATAAAAAAGAAGGGGCATGTTACCCCTTCTTTTTACATGATTTTAAATAACCGCTTTGTGTTTGCCGATGTCTGAGCCACGATCTCCTCGTAGGTCATCCCCCGAACCGAGGCAAGCAGCTCCGCCGTATGACACAGATACCCCGAATGATTCAACCGCCCTCGGTAAGGCTCGGGAGTAAGGTACGGACAATCGGTCTCCAAAAGCATCTGCTCGGCAGGAACAATCTCTGCCACTTCTCTCACCCTTCTGGCATTGCGAAAGGTCAGCACACCCGAAAAGGAAAGATACCACCCCCGTCGGCACAGCTCCTTTGCCATTTCGGCACTTCCGCTGAAGCTGTGAAAAACACCCATCACCCGGGGATATCGCAAAACCGTCTCAAAGCAATCGCCATGGGCATCTCGGTCATGGATGATCACAGGCATGTCCAACTGTTGCGCCAAGGATAGCTGTGCCTCAAAGAAAGCAGCTTGCCGTTCTTTGTCACAGGGCTGCCAATAGTAATCCAAACCGATCTCTCCGATGGCAACGATCTTTTTTTCTTTTCTGATCTGCGACTCCTCCAGCCATGGGAGGAGCTTTTCTAATTCCTCCTCGGCGGAACTGTCCAAATGCAGGCAATCCTCGGGATGGATCCCGATCGCCGCATACATTCTCTCATACCGTGCCGCCTGCCCGATACACGCACGGGCATTTTCGGGATTGGTCGCCACATTGATGACCCCCGCCATTCCTTTCCCGAACACCTCTCGGCACAAAATGCCGTCGGCACCCTCCTCCGCCTCGGCTTCAAACCGACGGTCAAAATAATGGGCATGAGAATCGAACAGTCCCGTGAGGGATCGCTCCGCTCGCTCGTTCATCGTAAGTTTATCCTTTGCTTAAAATTCCTGCTTCAGACTTCGGCTGAACAATGCCCCCAACGTCTTGTGAATATCCGCCGACTCATACAATACCTCATATACCGCCTGACAAATGGGAAGCTCTACCCCATACCGCTGTCCCAACTCCACCATGGCTTTTGCCGTGTAGTAACCCTCTGCAAGGAAATCGCAGGTCTCTCCCTGTACCAACCGCTCTCCGAATAAGCGATTATGGCTATACGGAGAAAATACGGTTGCCTCATAATCTCCCAAGTGGCAAAGTCCGTAGGCAGACAACTCACTGCCACCCATGGCGACGATCAACCGAGCGATCTCTCTGGTTCCCCTCGACATCAAAGCCCCCTTCAACGTGGAGAGCTTCATGCCGTCCAACATCCCTGCGGCAATTCCAACCACATTTTTGGATGCCGCACCGATCTCATTGCCGATCAAATCGGTGCCGTAATAAAAGCGGATCAGATCGGAGGAAAATTCCTCCACCAAGCGACGCTTGACAAGCTCGTTGTCGCTGTCGATAACCATACAGTTGGGGATTCCCGCATAAAACTCCTGCACGTGTCCCGGTCCCAACCAAACCGCCACGGCATTGGAGGAATCGACCTGCTCAGCAGCGATCTCAGAGAGACGCTTTCCGCTTCCCACCTCGATCCCCTTCATACACAAAACAAAGAGCTTATTCTTCAGTTCTAAGGGACGAAGCTCCTCCAAAAGACTTCGCAACCCCTGAGAGCCGATAGAGATCACTACCGTGTCTGCCTCTTTGACACAGGCAATGTCCGTACTCATATGAACCCGTTCATCCAAGGTAAGCAGATCATTTTTCCGTTCCGTCAAAAAGCGTTGCATATGGGGAGAGCTTTCTCTGCCGTACAGAGTCATCTCATGACCCAAACGGTTCAAATACCAAGTAATCAGTGATCCCCAACGACCGCAACCGATGACGGTAATTTTCATGTGTCTCTCCTTTGAGTGATTTCGTCTGTTCAAAGCAACTCTCTTTTTACAGATCACCGTTGGCTCCGTCTGCTACTGCGAAGAACCCTTCAAGCCCACCGCTACCGTAAATCTTTGTTTGCTTTGTTTTCTTTTTTGGTACTTTTTTCTTTTTCAAAAGAAAAAAAGTACCATTCTCTTATCTCTACTCTCTTTCCTTATCGAACACGCTCACCCAAGGGAGTATCGTCGGCAAGGAACACCACACGCACTTCCTCTTCGCCGCTGGCAAGGATCATGCCCTGAGATTCGATACCGCAGAGCTTAGCCGGCTTCAGATTTGCCACCAAAATCAGCTTTTTACCGATCAATTGCTCCGGTTCGTAGAATTTGGCAATTCCCGAAACCACCTGCCGCCGCTCATAGCCCAGATCGACCTGCAACAGAAGCAGCTTCTTTGCCTTGGGAACACGCTCGCAGGAAACGACCTGCGCCGTTCTCAGCTCCACGTTCATGAAGTCCTCGATGCCGATCAGTGCACACCCTTCGGGCTTTTCTTCCTTTTTGGCTTCCCGTTCGGCTTCCTCGATCTGCTTTTTGCGGATCTCCTCAAACTCTGCCAGCTTCTTTGCCTCATCAATACGGGCAAACAGCACCTTGGAATCGGCGACGGCACTGCCCGCCTTCATTTTTCCGAACGCATTCACATCGCCCAAGGTATCATAGCTCCGCTCCTCGGTTGCCAGCTCGTCCAGAATCTCCTTTGCCGACTCGGGAATAAAGGGAGTCAGCAAAACAGCACCCCAGCGGATGGTTTCCAAAAGATTGTACAGCACCGTTCCCAACCGTTCGGTCTGCGCCTCGTCCTTGGCAAGGCTCCACGGCGTGGTTTCATCAATATATTTGTTGGCTCGCTTGAGCATGGTGAAAATGCACTCCAAGGCATCGGCAATACGATAGCCGTCCATATTCTCCAGCACTCCCGCATAAGCGGCGGCACAAGCCTGCTTCAGCTCCTCGTCCAACGGATCGGGACAGGTCGGTGCCTGCACGATCTTGTCAAAATACTTTTTGTTCATATCCAAGGTTCTCTTGACCAGATTGCCCAGATTGTTGACCAAGTCCATATTATAGCGATTGATGACCGCCTCATAGGTAATAGAGCCATCGGCATTATAAGGCATCTCGGACAAAGCGAAATAGCGCACCCCGTCCACACCGAAATGCTCGGCAAGCTGATCGGCATAGATCACATTCCCCTTGGATTTGGACATCTTGTCCATACCGAAATTGAACCACGGATGACCGAACACCTTCTTCGGCAAAGGCAGATCAAGCGCCATCAAGAAGATAGGCCAATAAATGGTATGGAAGCGCAAAATATCCTTTCCGATCATATGCACGTCGCAGGGCCAGTATTTTTTGAAATGCTCGGACTGCTCCTCATAGGTCTTGTCGGGATCATAGCCCAACGCCGTGATATAATTGGACAGTGCATCCAGCCACACATAGGTCACATGCTTGGGGTCGATATCCACAGGGATCCCCCAAGTAAAGGAGCTTCGGGAGACACACAGATCCTGCAAGCCCGCCTTGAGGAAGTTATTGACCATCTCCTTTTTGCGGGATTCGGGCTGAATGAAGTCGGGGTTTTCCTCGATATGCTTCATCAGACGGTCGGCGTACTTGCTCATTTTGAAGAAATACGCCTCCTCCTTTGCCTGCTGAACAGGTCTGCCGCAGTCGGGACATTTGCCGTCTGTGACCTGTGTTTCGGTAAAGAAGGACTCGCAGGGAGTGCAATACCATCCCTCATAGTGTCCCTTATAAATATCTCCTTGGTTATAAAACCGAGTGAACATCTTCCGAACCGTCTGCTCGTGTGCGTCATCGGTGGTACGGATAAAATAGTCGTATTCGGTTCCCATCTTATCCCAAATACCGCGGATCACCCCTGCCACGTTGTCCACATATGCCTTGGGGGTAATCCCCGCCTTGGCGGCGAGATTTTCGATCTTCTGACCGTGCTCGTCCGTACCCGTACAGAAGAACACGTCATAGCCTCTTGCCTTTTTATAGCGAGCCACCGCATCGGTCATAATGACCTCATAGGTGTTGCCGAAATGGGGCTTGCCCGATGCATAGGCAATGGCAGTGGTAATATAAAATTTTTTCTTGGTCTCGTTCATCGTGATTCATCCTCCGATCGTTGCTTGCCACCCGACCGATCCATGCGGTCGGCAAGCGTAAAATAAGTAAAGAGCATCAGGGGCAGAACATAGAGCAACAGTAGCACCCCGACGGTAAGCAGGGACAGCAGAACCCATCCCAAAAAAGACAGCATATACGCACCGTACAGGCGGCGGTTTCCCTTCATTGCCCGCCTGCTTGCACGCAGAGCAGACCGTACCGTCTCTCCTCTGCTCACATAGTACGGGAGCAGAAAGGCACCCGAGGTCGCCCACATCCAAAGAACGGACAGAGCAATCGCCACGCAGGCTAAGGGGAAATAGAGTAAGAACGCCCCAAGAGACGCCAACGCATAGGCTCCCACAAACAAGGCGACCACACCGAGCGGTCTGAGGATCAGAAGCAAGCCGGAAGCAAGGCACTGTCCGTACCGCAGCTCCGACATTCGAGCGGAAGCACTCATGCCGTCTCTTGCCCGCTCATATCCTCTGTATGCGATCCCATACAGAGCGGAAACGGCGGGGGCGGTTCCCAACAGGATCAATGCAAGGATCGCACCGAAAAACAAGAATGTTTGTATCGGCTCCATCTCTGCCTCACCCAATAAAATAACCGACAGATTTGCGCTCAAAAGCAGGGGAAGCATTACGGAAAAAGTCAACAGGATCCCCACGCCGACCAAGCGCAAACGGTTTCCCTTTTTTGCCAAACGCTTCGCCGCAACAGGTTTGATTTGCTTGATAGAATTCATACTCTATCCTCGGCTTTCCGTCTTTTTTCAGATTCCATGCTTTTGGATACGATGGATTGCTTTTTTTGGCATCCGATCTCCTTCGCACGGTATTATGTTTATTATACCAAATATTCCTTAGATTTACAAGAGGTATTGCAAAGATTCCCCCTTTTTTCGGGTTACTTTTTTCTTCTTTGGCACATACTGAAGATATCGACACTTCAGATACTCGAAAGGAATCGCTATGAATACTCAAGTACCCACTTCTCTCCCCCGTCCTTCCCTTCGGCTCGGCGGCACTTTGACCCGCCTGACGGTGGGCGGTGCCGCCTATTATGCCTTGGAGCTTGCCTGTCGGGGCTATTCCCACTGGTCCATGGCTCTTTGCGGCGGGCTCTGTCTGGATGCCATTTACCGCATGAATCGACGGCTGAAGAATAAAAACATCTGTCTTCGTGCCGCCGCAGGCTCCGGGATCATCACCGCCGTGGAGCTGGCATGCGGCTGTATCGTCAATCTGTCTCTTCGCCTGAAGGTATGGGATTATTCCCACCTCCCCTACAATTTTTTGGGACAGATCTGCCTTCCCTTTTCTCTCCTTTGGATGGGACTTTGTATCCCCGTTTGTGCCGTATGCTCCTTTGTTCAGAGGGAACCCCGTCCAAAAATCGGAGATACAGCAACAAGAACTGACCGCCTACCGACCGAAAACGAAAAATGTTGATGAAATTTTTCTGTTTTTCAAAAAAAGACCTTGACAAATGAAAAAAAATGCTTTATAATAGTAGGGTCATCATGCTGGTGTAGCACAGTCGGTAGTGCAGCTGATTCGTAATCAGCAGGTCGTGTGTTCGAGTCACATCACCAGCTCCAAGCTTTTTGACAGCAACGGCGGGATCGACCCACCGTCGCTGTCCACAGTCGTGTAGTGATTGGCTTCGCCAAGCTGATTCGTAAACAGACGGGTCGTGTGTTCGAGTCACATCACCAGCTCCAAGCCCCAAGGCGTAAGTCCTTGGGGCTTACCTTTTCACTTTTACGTTAAACGAGGTAGAGCATGAATCTTTGTGATATCAAGACCATCAAAGAGACCATGGCAATGTTCGGCATTCATTTCCGCAAGGAATTCGGACAAAACTTTTTGACCAACAATATGGTCGTGGAGGATATTGCCGATGCGTGTTGCGATGATGCCGACAGTACGATTTTGGAGATCGGCCCGGGAATCGGCTCTCTGACAAGAGAGCTTGCCGATCGTTACCGCCATGTGATAGCACTGGAGATTGACCGTGGACTGATCCCCGTGCTGAAATACACGCTGGACGGCTATCACAACGTGACGGTCATCAATGAGGACGTCATGAAGGCGGATCTGCCTACTCTGTTGGCACCTTATTTTGCAAAGGGAAAGGTCTCTGTCTGCGCCAATCTGCCCTATTACATCACCACGCCCATCCTGATGCTGCTGTTGGAATCGGGGCTTCCCTTTGATTCCATCACCGTTATGATCCAATCCGAGGTTGCCGACCGTCTTTGCGCCAAGCCCGGCGGAAAGGATTGCGGTGCCATCACCGCCGTACTAAATTATTACGGACAGCCCGAAAAGCTGTTCAAGGTCAGTGCCGGAAACTTTCTTCCCCCTCCCAAGGTCGATTCCTCGGTGGTACGCATTTCTTTGTATAGGGACAAGCCCTGCAAGCCCCAACATGAGGCAACGCTGTTCCGTACCATCCGCGCCGCCTTTGAGCAGCGGAGAAAGACCCTGCCCAATGCCCTTTCGGCGGTCTTTGGGGAACTGTCCAAGGAGGAATTGACCGAGATCGTTGTCGGGTGCGGTCATTCTGCCGACATTCGGGGAGAGAAGCTGAGCATTGAAGAATTTACGGCTCTTTCCGATGCTCTGTGGGAAAGAATACAACAGAAGCAATAAAGAAAACGGCTGTTGACAACAGCCGTTTTCTTTATTGGAGCAGCTCTTTTCGCAGAAAATCCAAAATCTTTTTTTCCTCTCTCGATATCTTTACCTGTGTCACGCCCAAGGCATCGGCGGTCTGCTGTTGCGTTCGGTTGCGATAAAAGCGAAGCATGACCAGCTTTTGCCAAAGAGGTGGCATTTTGGAGACCGCTTGTCCCAGTGCGATCCGATCGCACAGTCGGTCGATCTCGTGCGAGCTTTCCTCGTCGGGTATAACGGAACCAAGCTCTACCCCCTCCTCCTCGCCAAACGCACTGTCCGACAGTGAGAGAATGGGCGACATAGATTCCAATGCCATGGCGGCCTCCTCGGCACTGACATGGCACCGAGCCGCCAGCTCCGAGATCGTCGGATCTCTCCCCTCCTCCACCAAAAAGGCACTTTTGGCACTCATCAACGACACGCCCAATTTTTTGTAGTATCTCCCTACCTTGATAGGTCCCTCATCCCGCATATGACGGCGCAATTCTCCGAAGATCAGCGGAACGGCGTAGGTCGAAAAGCAGGTACCCATCTCGATATCAAAGCCTCGGATAGCTTTGATCATACCGACAGTGCCGATCTGGATCAGATCCTCCGCCTCCACGCCACGGTCACGGAAGCGCAAGGCAATGCTTCGTACCAATCCCGCATTGCGCAGAAGCAGCTCCTCGGTAGCCGCCTCCGCCTCCTGTTGATTTTCGCTTTGCGCCAATACCAGCAAACGGTGATTTTCCGCATGATCCCAATCGGCGCCTTCCTTGACTTCTTTTGTTGACGTAGCTACGTCCATTATCGTTTCCCGATCCGCTTGTACAGCGTGACGGTCGTACCCTTTCCCCATACCGAACTGACCCTGACCTTATCACAAAAGCTTTCCATCACCGTAAAGCCCATGCCGCTCCGTTCTCCCTGTGCATCGGTGGTATACAGAGGTTGACGGGCAATCTTAACATCGGGAATGCCACAGCCCTTATCCCGAATGTCGATGCGGATCTCTCGATCCTCATAGATGCGTACGGTTATGTAAATGATCCCCGCCGTATCCCGATAGGCATGAACGATACAATTGGTCACCGCCTCAGACACAGCGCATTTGATATCGGCAAGCTCGGTGGAATTGGGATCCAGTTGGGCGCAAAACGCCGCAACCGCCGCTCTTGCCATCCCCTCATTGATAGAGCAGGACGGCAATTGCAGCTTCATTTGATTGACGACCTCAGCCCTGTTTCTTGCTTCTTTGGGTTCTCTTTTCATTGCTTGTCCTCCTTTTGGGATTCTTCGATTTTGACCATCCGTCCCAATCCCGCCAATTCAAAAATTTTGACCAGACGTTCATTGGGATTTCGAAGCGTCAGCTCTCCTCCCAGCTTTTGCATCAGAGCGTAACGCCCCATGATAAGTCCCAGCCCCGAGCTGTCCATAAATTCGATGCCCGACAGATCCAGAATCGTTTTGACAGGACGAAGCTCGTAAATTTGGGAATCCATTTCGGTTCGGATCGCCACGGCACTGTGATGATCGATCTCTCCGTGCAGCGTCAGCTCCAAAACCCCATCCTTCAGCTCCGTCTCAAAGGTACAGTTATGTTGCAGCATTTCAACCTCCGTTATCGTTTGTTTTCTCATTGTATCACACAATCCTTGAAAAATCGGTCGCTTTGCGTCGAGAGATACAAATTTTTTAAAAAGAAAAAGAGCAAGCATACAAGATCGTTTTCTGGTATGCTTGCTCTTGATTTTTGCTGTTTATAAAGTAGAGTACATCCGATACAGGTCGGCGTACAAGCCTCCCTTCGCCAACAGCTCGTCATGCGTTCCCATCTCCTCAATACCGTGCTCAGTCAATACCAGAATGCGGTCGGCATTGCGAATGGTCGTCAGACGGTGGGCAATGGTAAAGGTCGTCCGCCCCTTCGCCAACTTCTCCAAGGATTCCTGCACCAGCTTTTCGCTTTCGTTATCCAGCGCACTGGTGGCTTCATCCAAAATCAGCACCGGCGGATTTTTCAAAAACACACGGGCGATGGAAATGCGTTGCTTCTGTCCGCCCGACAGCTTCACGCCCCGCTCTCCCACATAGGTGTGGTATCCGTCCGGCAAAGAGGAGATAAAGTCGTGTGCACCCGCCAGCCTTGCCGCCTCCTCGATCTCGGCATCGGTGGCATTCTTTTTTCCGTAAGCAATATTTTCCCGAATACTGCCCGAGAACAGGTACACATCCTGTGCCACCACGCCGATATTTTCCCGCAAAGAATGCAAGGTCAGCGTGCGGATATCCTTTCCGTCCAACAGAATTGAGCCATCGGTGGTTTCATAGAATCGGGGGATCAGTGAGCAAAGGGTCGTTTTACCGCCTCCCGACGGTCCCACCAACGCAATACTCTCCCCCGCCCGCACGGTAAGATTCAGACGGCTGAGTACCTCTTTTTTCTCGGTCTCATAGCGGAAGGACACATTCCGAAATTCGATCGCACCGTCCACACGTCCCACATCGGTCGCCGCTTTGTCATCCATGATCTCGGGCTCGGTATCCATGACCTCACAAAAGCGCTCAATACCCGTCAATCCCCGTTGGAACTGCTCAGCAAACTCCACGATCCGCCGAATGGAGGTCAAAAGGGTCGTGACAAACATCAGATACGCCATATAATCAGCGGCGCCGATGGCGCCCTTCATCATAAACAGTGCGCCTGCCACCACAACCACAATATACATCAAGCCGTCAAACAGCCGTGTAGAGGATTGGAAGCCTCCCATGACATGATAGACCCGTTTCTTGATCGAAAGAAATTTGCGATTTCCCTCGTCGAATTTTTCTTCCTCTACCGATTCATTCGCAAAGGATTTAACCACACGAATGCCAAGTAAGCTGTCCTCGACCTGCGAGTTCAGCTCACCCACCTGCTTTCGGGAATCCCGAAAGCCCGCCCGCATTTTGCGGTTGAAGATGGTCAACACAATGAGCATCGGCGGAATGACCGAGAACACGATCAGCGTCAGCGGAATGCTCATGGTACAAAGAATGACAAAGGAGCAGACGATCTTGATGCCCGCAATGAAAAACTCCTCGGGACAATGATGGGAAAACTCGGTCACATCGAACAGATCGCTGGTGATACGGGACATGAGTGTACCGACCTTAGCGTTGTCATAATAGGAAAAGGACAGTTTTTGCAGATGACAGAAAAAGTCTCTGCGCATATCGGTCTCGATTCGGGCACCCATGATATGCCCCACCGATGCCATATAGTAATTGGCAGCGGTATCGATCAGACGTAGGATCAAATACAGAACACCGCACCGCAGGATCAGCTCCACCGTCAACGCCATCGGCTCGGAGGTAGCGGCGTCGGTAATCTCTCGGACGATCAGCGGCAAAACCAGCTCGCAAACGGTTGTCAGTGCCGCGCAGAACAGATCCAGAAGCATGATCCATTTGTATTTTTTATAGTAGGGCAAAAACCGCTTGATCAGCCCGAGGCTGCTCTTCTTTTTTTCTTGCTTCATAGGTTACGTTCAGCCTGCCACGGTTGCAAAGCGGATGGATTCGATCACCACATCGGTCGCAGGCTTATCGCTGCTGTTGGTTCGCACGGAGGCAATGGAATCCACCGCATCCATACCGTACACCACATAGCCGAAGGCGGCATAGCTTCCGTCGCCATACGCATAATCCTGTTGGCAAATAAAGAACTGCGAGGAAGCGGAGTTCAGATCGGCGGTGGTATTGGGGTTTTGGTCGTCCGAACGAGCCATGGAAATGACACCCCGAACATGGGACAGATTATTCTCAAAGCCGTTGAGTGCAAATTCACCCTTGATATTCGTTCCGGAGCCTCCCCTGCCCGTTCCCAACGGGTCGCCGCCTTGAATCATAAAGCCTTTGATCACACGGTGGAAGATCAATCCGTCATAAAATTTTTGAGAGACAAGGCTCTTGAAATTTGCCACCGTTTCGGGTGCCACATCGGGATACAAACGAATGACAATGGTACCGTATTTGCGAACGGTTAAAATAACATAATCGGTTTCGGCCTCGCTTTCGGTCACACCGTCAAGCGAGGACAGTGGCGTCATATCGATCTCCGAAAGAGCAGGCGCCTTTCTTTCCGCTTCGGTTACCGGAGCAGTCGTACCTTCATCGGGTTCCTCCTTTTTACAGGCCACGGCACTGACGGCGATCAGCACCAAAGCGATCACCAAACAAATCAACTTTTTCATAAAGCTCTCCTTTACGGTATCAAATTTTTCACACGGTATCATTGTAACAGATTCTGCCGAATTTGTCAAGTTTTTTCTTGAATTTTGCAATAAAAATGCGCTCTCAACTCATACTATATAAGAAGAATACTGAAAAGGAGAACGGCATGGAAGAGCGGGATCGAAACGAGCGGTGGCAAGGGCGTGCCGCCAAGCTATTCTGCCTGTTGGCGGTGCTGGGGATCCTTTGGCTGACCGTCCGTCTGGCAGGCGCGGTGCTTTGGGTGCTTCTCATCGCTTGGAGTGTGGCGGCAGTGATCGCCCCCTTGGCACAAAAAACCCACCGAGTGCTTCATGTTCCCCGCCGTCTCTGCGCCGCTCTGTATGTTTTTCTGGGGCTTTCATTGGTTCTGCTGCTCGGCTTTCTTGCCGTTCGACAGCTAACGAAGGAGCTGCGAGAACTGTTGCATTTTTTCGAGGAAAATCAAGAGCTTCTATTGTCAAAGCTCGATACCTTCCTCAATCAACTCGGCTCCCTCTCCCAACGACTTCCCTTTCTTTCCGCGCCGACCTCTGCCGAGAACGGGCAACAGGTACAAACAGCAGTAGATGCGTGGGCATCGGATTGGATCAAAGCTGCGATCGGCAACATCGGATCACTGTTGACAACCGGAGTAGGACGGCTTCTGCAAGCCCTGCCCCGCATGCTCATCACCTTGGTGGTAACCGTCATGGCGTGTCTCTATCTGAGTATGGATTATCAACAGATCCGAGACCGTCTGATCGGTCTGTTGCCCCACACTGCTGCCGACAGAGTGCATGCCCTCCGCCCTCACCTGCGGCGGGCGATCCGCAGTTATCTGCGTGCCTATCTGCTTTTGTTTCTGTTGACCTTTTTGGAGATTTTAATCGGCATGCTGCTTCTCCGACAAAAGTATGCTCTTCTGATCGCATTTCTTATTGCGCTGGTGGATATCCTTCCCGTTTTGGGTGCGGGAACGGTACTGATCCCGTGGGCAATCGTACTTCTTCTCCTCAAGCAGTACTCCGTAGGCTTCGGGTTGTTGATCCTGTATGGGATCGTGACCGTCGTTCGGCAGATCGTCGAGCCGCATGCCGTGGGCGGACACTTAGGATTACACCCCCTGCTGTCCCTTCTTGCCATGTTTACAGGCTTTCAGCTATTCGGCATTCCCGGTATGCTATTGGGTCCCGCCGTAGCCATGCTTCTGAAGGAATACCTCCGATTCGGAAAGGAATCCTTGGAGACAAACGAAAAAAATCGGGCTGGTTGAGATAGTAACTCAAACAGCCCAATGCTCTTATTCCATTCTCTGTCGGATAGCGGAAAGAATGATCTCCTCCGCCTCCCGAATATTGGGTGCTTCCAGACTGCACCCCGCCGCACGCATATGTCCTCCTCCTCCGAATCGGGCACAGACTGCCGACACATCCAAGTCGCTCATCGAACGCATGGACACCCGAAAAAAGGGCTTGTCCTCGGGCTGACGCACTGAGAAGGCAATCTCCACACCTGCCACTGAGCGAGGAATGTCAATGATGGTCTCCAAATTTTCATCAGACAGGCTGAGCGCAAATTTGGAGGAATACGGAAAGGTCACCGAGGCGATCCGTCCGCCGTCGTGCAGAAGCATGCGGCTTGCCGCCTCTCCCTCCGCCTTGACCTGCTTGAAAGTCTTGGATTCAAACAGCTGTCGGTTGATAGCAGCTTGCTCCGCCCCTGCCTCCAGCAGCTCCGCCGCACACCGAAAGGTGCGGGGCGTAGCATTGGCAAAACGAAAGCAGCCGGTATCCGAGCAGATCGCAGCATAGACACTGTTAATGACACGGGGAGGCAATTCGGAGATTTTCCCCTGTCGGAGCAGCTCCTTTGCCAGCTCATATATGATCTCACCCGTCGCCGATGCCTCAGAGTCAATATAGTGGTCGGCATAGACCGTTCCCGATCCGTGATGGTCGATCATCAGGTCAATATAGCGATGCAGCCTCTCATACAGCTCCCCAAGCTGAGCGGGAGAAGCGGAATCCACACTGATCACCCGATCGTGATCCAACCGAAGCTCCTCCTCCAAAAGCACACTTCCCTGCACACCGTCGGTCAAAAAGCGCAGCCGCTCGGGGACCTCATCGGCACAGGCGCAAATAGCGGGAATATTCATCATGCGCAACAGCTCCCGCAAAGCGAAGGCAGAGCCAACCGCATCGGCATCTGAGCGAACATGATAAACGATCAGTGTTTTCCGATCCTCACAGAGCCGCTCGCACAGCTCTACCATCGTCAAGGTGCGAAACTTACTCATTGCTGTCCTCCGCCGAGGTATCCTCGGTCTCAGGCGCAAATTCAATGCTCTCCAACAGCTTAGAGATATGGGCACCGTGGGCAATGGAATGATCCTCATAGAAGGAAAGCTCGGGGGTCATACGCAGATTCATGCGTTGTGCCAGTTGACGGCGCAAATATCCGGCGGAGGACTTCAAGCCCTTCGCCACCTCTTTTTTATCGCCCATCATAGCGGAATAATAGACCTTTGCGTATTTCAGATCGGGAGTAACATCTACCGCCGTTACACTGATAAAAGCATCTCGCACACGGGGATCCTTCACCTCTCGCAGAACCAGTGCCAGTTCCTTCTGCATTTCATCGTTGATCCGTCCTCTTCTGTAATTTGCCATAGCATCCTCTCAAATAAAAAAAACTGTTCAAAGGATATTATACCATCTTTTGCGGGGAAAATCAAGGGTAAATGAAAAAAAGCTTGGGAAAGCTCGACAGGAAGCTTTCCCAAACAGATTCTTTACAATTACTGAGCCGCATCCACAATGGCGGTGAACTTGGCAGGAACCAAAGAGGCTCCGCCGATCAGTCCTCCGTCTACATTGGGCTTTGCCAACAGCTCGGCGGCATTGGCATCATTCATAGAGCCGCCATACTGAATCGTCACGGTCTCGGCAATCTCTGCGCCATACATAGCGGCAAGCACCTTGCGGATCTCTCCGCAGGTCTCCTCCGCCTGCTCAGGTGTTGCGGTAAGTCCCGTTCCGATCGCCCACACCGGCTCATAGGCGATGATAACATTCTTCAGTGCCTCGGCGTCGATATCTGCCAGATCAAGCTTCGTCTGCATGCCAACCACCTCGTTGGTGATACCGGCAAGTCTCTGCTCCTTGACCTCGCCCAAACACAGAATGACCTTCATGCCTGCGGCAAGAGCAGCCTTTGTGCGAAGATTCACGGTGGTATCAGTCTCACCGAAATACTGCCGTCTTTCGCTGTGACCGACGATCACGTATTCCACGCCGATCGCCTTCAGCATCTTAGCGGAGACCTCACCGGTGTAGGCACCCTTCTCCTCATAGTGTACATTCTCGGCACCGATCTTAATATTGGAGCCTTCTGCTGCCTTCATAGCGGCGGCAATGGTTACGTAGGGAGCGCAAAAAATGATGTCACAGGCATCCTTACCTGCTACCATGGGCTTGATCTCATTGATAAATGCGGTTGCTTCGTCGGGCGTAAAGTTCATTTTCCAGTTGCCTGCGATAACGGTTCTTCTCTTTGCGGGATTCATAAGTTTTATCCTTTCTTTCTTTTTTAAAGTTTCGGTCAAGCCTTTTCAAAGGCTTGCCTGTTTGCTTCGCAAACGGCACGAGCCTACGGTTCGTGCAAGTTCGCATTAGCGAACTATGTCGCCCTCCGCAGATGGCGAAAATCCTTTCGTTCAAAGCGCCCGAAAGGGTGAATTGCAATCTGCTAAGCAGATTGCAAGAGGGGAAACCACAAGTGGGGTTTCCCCTCTTTGATCTTTTTTCTTATCCAGCTTACTTATCCAACAGGCAAGCGATACCGGGAAGGGTCTTGCCCTCAAGGAACTCGAGAGAAGCACCGCCACCGGTAGAAATGTGAGTCATCTTGTCGGCATAGCCAAGCTTTTCTACGGCTGCCGCAGAGTCTCCGCCGCCGATGATGGAGATCGCTCCGCTCTCAGCAACCGCCTTCGCTACCGTATTGGTTCCTGATGCAAAATTCTTCCACTCGGAAACACCCATCGGTCCATTCCATACAACGGTTCCTGCGCCCTTAATGGCATTGGCAAACAGCTCCTCGGTCTTGGGACCGATATCCAGACCCATCCAGCCTGCGGGAATGTCATCGGAATCCACGATCATATTTTCGGTATTTTCGTCATACTCCTTACCGACACGGTTGTCCACGGGAAGCAAAAACTTCACGCCCTTCGCCTCCGCCTTGGCTACCATTTCGTTGGCAAGGTCGATCTTGTCCTCCTCGCACAGAGAGGTTCCCACATCATGTCCGGCTGCCTTGAAGAAGGTATATGCCATACCGCCGCCGATAATCAAAGTATCCACCTTTTCGAGCAGATTGTTGATCACACCGATCTTATCGGATACCTTGGCACCGCCCAAAATTGCAACGAAGGGGCGAGCGGGATCGGCAAGTGCCTTACCCATAATGGAAATTTCCTTCTGGATCAGATAGCCGCACACTGCGGGCAGGTAATCTGCCACACCTGCGGTGGAAGCATGGGCACGGTGTGCCGAGCCAAACGCATCATTGACATATACCTCGGCAAAGGAAGCAAGCTCCTTCGCAAAATCCGCACTGTTCTTGGTCTCTCTGGCATCGAAACGAACGTTCTCGATCAGAAGTGCCTCGCCTGCCTTCAAATTTTCCGCCTTTGCCTTGGCATCGGGACCGATGATATCCTCGGCGAAGGTCACCTTGCCGTCCAACAGCTCATTGAGTCTGTCTGCCACGGGCTTCAGCGTGAATGCCTTCTTGTCATTCTTCAGTGCCTTTGCCAACAGCTCAGCGGTTGCGGCTGCCTGCTCCTCTGCGGGAAGATCCTCTACCTTCTTTTTCTCCTTTTTGGTCAGATCAAAGCCTTCAGTAAAGATGGCATGTGGCTTGCCCATATGGGAGCAAAGAATTACCTTAGCACCCTTGTCCAGCAGGTACTTAATGGTAGGAAGTGCGCCGATGATCCGCTTATCGGACGTGATCACGCCATCCTTCAGGGGTACATTGAAATCGCAACGGACAAGAACCTTCTTGCCGGCTACATCAATGTCTTCAATGGTTTTCTTGTTGTAGGTCATGTTTGTATATCCACCTTTCAATATTTTTTTCAAAATACACCATCTAATACTATACCACAAATTGCAAAAGATATCAAGAGTTATTTGTTAAAAAATTATCTTTTTTCAAATTTTTTCTTAAAAAGCTCATAAATTTCATAGTGTGTTCACAAACAAAGAAGAAAAATCGTATATAATTATATAGGCTTACAGACAAATTCGGTTGCCGTCCTGCGGTAGCTTTTCGGAAAGGGATCCTATGCAACAAACGATTTCAAACCAACAATACGATGAAGAGAGAGCTTTGTACGGCTTGCGGAATGCCGAGGTACTGGGCTGCACCTTTGCGGGACCTGCCGACGGAGAATCGGTGCTGAAGGAATGCCGCTCGGTGCGAGTCCATCAGTGTACCTTCTCTCTGCGATACCCCCTTTGGCATGCCAAGGACTTTCTCCTGTCGGATTCGACCATGGATGAAGCGACACGGGCACCCATTTGGTATACCGAGCAAGGAACCGTCCGTAATTGCCACATCAACGGCATCAAATGCCTGCGGGAATGCGCAGACACACTCGTCGAGGATTCGGTGATCCTCTCCCCCGAGTTCGGATGGAAATGCCAAGGCGTGCATATACGAAATTGCCGCATCGAATCGGAATATCTGTTTTTTGACAGTCGAGACGTGGAGATCAGCAACCTGCAAATGAAGGGAAAATACTCCTTTCAATATATGGAAAACCTCTCCATCGAGAACAGCATACTGGATACCAAGGATGCCTTTTGGCATTCCAAAAACGTAACGGTGACAAACACCACGCTGCGGGGAGAATATTTGGGATGGTTTTCGGAAGATCTCACCCTTGTCGGCTGTCATATCGTGGGAACACAACCGTTATGCTACTGCAAGGGGCTTCGTCTGATCGACTGTACCATGGAGGACACCGACTTGTCCTTCGAATATTCGGAGGTAGATGCTCGGATCAAGGGACACATTGTTTCGGTCAAAAATCCCCGTTCGGGAAAAATTTGTGCCGACAGCATCGGAGCGATCATTTCGGAGGGAGCGGTCATACAGACCGATTGCACCATTGAAGTCGGTACCGTACATAAGAGGAATATCTTGCTATGAAAGAAAAATCTTTTAAAAATTCTTTTTCTTTAATGAGAAGTCTTGACATTTAATTTAGTTAATGATATATTATGTTTAGAAGTTTAGAATATCTTTAAGGAGGTGATTTTGATGGCAGTAGTAGCTCCTGTTATATTGATTGTTGGTCTTTTAGCCGCTCATTTTTCTTTGCTCGGTTGTATTCTCTATCAAGTTTCAAAATTTAACAAAAATAAGTAGGTGATTATTATGAATATGGCTTTAGGTTTTTTTGCTTATATGTTCCTTTTTGGTCTTTTAGTTGCTCATTTTTCTTTGCTCGGTTGTATTCTCTATCAAGTCTCAAAATTTAACAAAAACAAAAAAAATTAAAGTAATTATACACATTTTGTACAATTGGATAAGTAAGAGAAAACAAAAAAGCTGTTCGCACGGAACAGCTTTTTTGCTTATGTTATTTCAGCTTTTGGATAATTGCCTGCATTTCGGGTAGCTTTCGCTCCATATCGGCAACCAAAGCAAACTGATTGCGGCAACGGTCGAGATTGTGCTTGGGACGGTGGATCTTGAAATAGGTATCCCCCTCCAAATAGTCGGTCAAAAAGCGCATCCCGCATTCAAAGGTCATCATCATGGCACCCACGGGCAACAGCTCCAGCTCCGTGTCGGTCAAACGACCGCCGCAGCCCTTTAAAAAGCCCTTAGCATATGCTTCAAACAAAGCAAGATCCAAGGAGACCTTTGACAGATCGGTCTCGTCCTCCACTGCCGTATTGGCACCGAAACGAATGGAGTCTCCGAAATCGTTCACCGAATATCCGGGCATGACCGTATCCAGGTCGATCACGCAGACCGCCGCACCTGTCGTTGCGTCAAACAGAATGTTATTCAGCTTGGTATCGTTATGGGTCACACGCAGAGGCAAGCTACCCGCAGCATGCGCCTCCTCCAGCATACGGGCAAATCCTTCCCGCTCCATAGCAAAGGAGATCTCCTGTTCCACCTCGGCACGTCTGCCGCAGACATCCTTCTCTACCGCCTTTTTCAGATTTTCAAATCGCCAAGGCGTATTATGGAAATTCACAATGGTCTCATGTAGCTTTTCGGCGGGATAATCTGCCAAGTCCTGCTGGAATTTTCCGAATGCCTCGGCGCAGATCGTAAAATCCTCGGCACTTTCCACCACATCTCTTGCGACCGTTCCCTCCACAAATTCATACACACGCCACCAGGAACCGATGCTGTCCTCAAAGCAGCATGCTCCATCCTTCGTGGGAACAACGGTCAACGTGACCCGTGAGGTATCCTCGCCCCGCTTCACTGCTTTTTGACGGATATGCCCCGTCACACCGTGGATATTCTCCATCATTTCCTCGGGATGGGGGAAGACGGTCGTATTCATTCGTTGCAAAATATACCGTTTGTCTGTCACCACCAAAAAGGTATCGTTGATGTGACCGCTCCCGTACGGAGCGCATTGCTCGGGGATGTAGCCGAAATACGCCTGCAGAGCTTCATTGATCTTGGCACACGCCTGTTCTCTTGTCATAGAAAAATTCCTCTTTTCTGTAATAGATTTTTTACTGTATGCTTCAAGGTGGTCACAGGCTGTCAATTACTCTAAGCCACCCACCCGCTGTTCAAATTCTTTCATATCCACGACCTTGCCCGTCAGACGGGATTCCTCTGCGGCGTAAGCGATCAAATGATTCCGACAGGTCTCTTCGATCGTACAGATCGCAACATTGCTCATAAAACCGTTCAGTCGATCCCGCAAAGCACGGACAATACCGCCGTCTCCGCCACCGTGACCGCTGTCGATACTATCATCGGTAATGGCATCCCGAATGTTGAGTTGCTCATAGACACCGGTCTTGAAATCAAAGAAGGTCACACAGTCCTCGGAGGACGTTCCCGTAATGGTTCCGTCGGTTCCCATAATATGGATATGACGTCCGCCCTTATTAAATGCCGACATGCAGAAGCTGACGGTCGTTCCGTCCTCAAATTCCAGATTGACGGTCTGGTGATCCACCACGTTATTGTCGCAACGGAACACGCATCTGCCGAAGTTACTTTCCCGAAGGATCCGATCCACTGTCTCGCTGTCCGGCTCCACGGGAGAGCCTGTTGCCGAACGGATAAAGCTCTTGGAAAAGCCGTTCTTCTCTCCGTGATACAGCTTAACCGCATTATAATAGCAGGTGTCGGCATGGGGACAGCCGTCGATGCAACGCTCGGGAGCACCCTTTGGTGCATTTTCTTCCTTAAAGTAGGTCAGCTCGCCAAAGCTGTGTACACGGGTACAATCCGTGCCGATGAGCCATTGGAGCATGTCCATATCGTGACAGGTCTTTTGTACGATCATCGGGGTACTTCGATCGCTGTTGCCCCAATTGCCCCGCACAAAGCTGTGACTTTGGTGCAGATGTCCCACGCACTCGTCGGCATGGATGTGGATGACCCGTCCCACCCTGCCGGTATCAATAAGATTTTTCAGCGCACGGAAATAGGGAGAAAAGCGAAGCACGTGACAAACCAACACCAAAACTCCCTTTTTCTTGGCGGCACGGGCGATGGCAACGCATTCCTCGGGGGTCGCTCCCATAGGCTTTTCCAAAAGCAGATCATAGCCCTTTTCAATAGCAGCCATGGCAGGGGCAAAATGATCTCTGTCCATGGTTGCGATCACCGCAAGATCGGCAAATTTCGGTCGGCTGAGAAACTCCTCCCAAGAGGTGTGACACATTTCCTCGGGGATTCCGTAGGTCTGTTTCATGTAGGTTCTGCGGATGTCGTTCGGCTCTGCCACGGCAACGATCTGAAAATCGTCCTTTAATTCCCCCATGTATCGGGAGTAGGTCAGTCCTCTGCCGCCTGCTCCGATCACCAGTACTTTTTTCATATGATACCTCCTCATCATTTTGTCCGAGCTCATCCGAAAAATTCGGCTTGAGCCTTGACATTTTCTGAAGAATATTATATAATAGAACCGAGAAATTGTCCATTGATTTATTTACGGAATTGGTGCACTTTTTTACTGTTTTCCATAGGAGGTCCTTGATGAACAGCTATTACTCCTTTGAAGATAAGCCGGGACACAACGCTTGCAGTCTTGCCTCGGACGAAGCTCCTTTGGTCGTGAATTGCGCAGGTGAGCTGCGCACATCCTTTCCCTTCACCACCCACAACACGACAGGACGGAAGGATTATTATTTGCTCATCCCACTGAAGGGAACGCTGAGCATCACCCTGCCGGAGGGCGACCGATCGGTGCAAGCAGACTCGATGCTCCTGTTTCCGCCCCATTATCCTTACCGATATGTGTATCACGGGGGAGAGCCCCTGTCCTATTTATGGATCCATTTTACCGGCTCCTATGCGCAGCGGCTGTTGGAGGAGCTACAGCTTGTCCCCCTTCCTCTTCTGCGCACGGTCAACGGGACCGCAAGCATGGCAGAGCATTTTCATCAGCTTCTGGAGCATGCTCCTTCGGGACATCCCTTTCAAAAGCAAGAGCTTGCCTGCGGATTGGAGCGCTTGCTGATCCGACTGGCACGAGAAGCCGTATCCGATCACACAGCCATGCCCTTTACCAAATCCATCCGGCATCTTCATGCCGCCTACCATCAAAGTATTCGCATTCCCGAGCTTGCCGCCATGGAAAATCTGAGCCATTCCCGATACATTGAGCTGTTTCGGCGGCACTTCGGGATGTCTCCCACCGCCTATCTGATCGACCTGCGCATAAAAAGTGCCTGTGAGCTTTTACAGATCACCGATATGAGTATCAAACAGATCGCCGTGCTGTGCGGCTATTCCGATCCTCATTTTTTCAGCCGCCTGTTCAAGCGGCATATGGGTGTGTCTCCTCAACAGTATCGGGAGGGAACGCAACCTCCCACATAATGACCCCCTTATTATACCATATTCCTTCTCATTTGTCAAGAAAAATAAAAAAAGAGGCACGAGTCTGTAACAAACAGCTTCGTGCCTCTGAATTTTGCGATTCAACACCGCAGAGCAGCAATTTTTTCTCCGTTGGGGGTCACATAAGCGGTCCAGTTGGTGTGATAGATCACCATACCGGGCTTGCCGCCCGCAGGCTTTTTGACATGCTTTGCCAAGGTATAATCCACGGCAATATTGGCTCCCTCCGCCTTGGAATAGTGAGCGGCGATCTCGGCGGCGGTGGTAAAGTCCAGATCGGTTGGCTCCCGTCCCTCGGTCACCAAAAGCACATGAGAGCCGGGTACCTGCTTGGCGTGGAACCAATAGTCCTGCTTATCCGCCAGCCGATGGGTAATATATTCATTTTGCACATTATTCTTCCCACACAGCACTCGCATACCGTCGGGCGTAGTAAACTGCATCACCACGGGATTGTGTGCCTTATGGGCGGTATAGGTCTTCATCCGAGAGGCATACCCCGACCGATACAGCTCATCCCGAATCTCCAGCAGGTCAGCCGGTGTCTCGGCACACCGAAGTGCCTCCAGAACACTGTCCAGATAGGCAAGCTCTGCCTCACCCAGTGCCAGCTGCTTGGTCAATTCCACCTTGGCAGTCTTTGCTTTGCTGTATTTTTTATAATACCGCTGTGCGTTTACCGCTGGAGTCAGACGGCTGTCCAGCTCGACCCGAAGGATATCAAAGCTGCCATCCTCCCGCATGCTCTCATAGTCCTCAAATTCCGCCACCCGATCCCCTCGGGACAGGCGGTATATATTGGCGGTGATCAGATCCCCCATTTTTTTATAGTCAGTTCCCTTTTCGCATTCGGCAAGCTCAGCTTTTTGCGCATCCAGCTTCCGTCGGATCCTTGCCTCGGCATTGGTCACCAAGCGAAGAATATCCGCCGCTCGCTGATGCACCCGTGTCTGCCGATCTCTTGTGCCAAACCAAGCATCCAACAGCTTGCCCGCACCTTCAAACGAACGGCACTCCATGGAGCCATACTGAGTCAGAGGCAAAAAGGAATATTCCACAGGGGTCTCTCCGTCAAGGATCAGACAGGGATCAAAAAGTCCGTTTCGGATTCGGTCGCACACAGCAACAAGCTCACGCCAAATATCCTCAAAAAAGCAGTACTGTAAGGGCGTATCCGTGTGCCCCGTCGCCCGATAAACGATCTCTCTTGCCACCGCAGGAGAAATTCCCATCAGACTCCCCACAAGGAACTTGTCACAGCTCCGCTCCATAGGTGCTTCGGCAAGCATTTTCCGAAAATGCTCCTCAGTCAAGACCAGTGGATCGTCCTTGCCTTGTGTGGCAGGCGGCATATAGGTCATACCGGGCAATAGCTGCCGCACACTGTCCAAGGAAAAATCAGAGGTGCGCAAAGCGGTAATGATCTTCTTTTCTCCATCGGCAAAGATCAGATTGCTGTATTTTCCCATCAGCTCGGCGATCAGATACCGACGGCATTCAAAGCCCATCTCGTCCCGTGTGTCAAAGCCCATATAGACAATGCGGTCAAAGGATACCTGCGTAATTTCCGAGAGCTTGGCTCCCTGAAGATATTTTCGCAAAAGCATGCAGAACATGGGCGGATTCTGCGGATTCTCCTTCGGAATCTCGGAAAATCCGATTCGAGGATTGCCCGAGCCCGCATTGATCAGCAAACGTCGCCCGCCCTCAAAGCTCCGCATCTGCAATAAGATCTCATCCCGCTCGGGCTGATAGACCTTCTCGATTCGAGCTCCCAAGGCTGTTTTTCGTATTTCCGCCAGCGTACACGCCAGCATTCCCGCATCAAACGCCATGACCTTCTCCTGTTTCAGAGATTTCAAAGGATCGCTGCCAAAGAAACTTTTTGAAAAAAGTTTCTTTGGATTCTTCAAAAACTTTCATAAATATTTTGCTTACTTTTGTTGTTTGCCAATTTCTCGGAATTCCTTTTTTCAAGGTTTTCTTTTGCTTACTTTTCTTTTTTAAAAGAAAAGTAAGGGCATTCCCCAAACATCATACGATCCACATCATCCAAGGAATCAAACACAAAGTCGGGCTTATCGACTTCGGCGGCAGCCTCCACATCCTCGGGCGTTGTTTCGCCCGAAAGCACCAACACAGCAGTCACACCGAATTTCTTTCCGAGGGCAATATCGGTATACAGACGGTCGCCGAAGATACACATTTCCTCATTGGAAAATCCGGTTGCCTCACCGATCATTTCAACAGTCTCCCGATAGGGCTTACCGAAATAGGTCGGAACCTTTCCCGTAGCGGCGGTACAAAAGGCGGCAATGGCACCGCTGTCGGGAATAAATCCGTCCTCAGTTGGACAGTTAAAGTCGGGATGAGTGGAAAGATACTCCGCTCCGCCCCGCAACAACCGACAAGCTCGGTTCAGCTTTTCATAGGTCAGCGATGTATCAAAGCTGGTAATCACGATATCGGCACGCTCCTCCTCCCCACTCAACAGGGGAATTCCCTTAGCCCTATATTCCTCCACCAGCTCATCCGTAGCAACCAGATAGACTGTTTTTCCCGAGCGGAAGCGCTTTAAAAATTCAAACGTCACATCTCCCGACGTCATGATCTCATCGTCCCGAGGTTCAAACCCGAGACGGGTCAGCTTTTCCTTGTAAAACGCAGTGGTATGAGAAGCATTGTTGGTAAAGAACAAAACCTTTTTCCCGTTTGCACGAAGATTTTTAATAAATCGAATAGCAAAATCAAAGGGCTTCCCTCCCAAATAGATGGTACCGTCCATATCAAAAATAAACAGCTTTTTTTCCTTGAGAAGCCGCACTTCGGGATTTATAAAATTCATGAGATCGCTTCCTTTCCGATTTTAATTTTTTATCTGCTCTGAAATATTATAGCATATTCTTGCATTTTTTTCAAGAATATGTTATAATATAGTTGTAAATTTTTCATTGCTTTGAAAAAACGGAGGAACTGAGCAGCTATGGAACATGTAATCGGGATCGACGTAGGCGGGAGTACTACAAAAATCGTCGGCTTTCAAATGACGGACAGTGAGCGACGGCTCATTGATCCGATTTTTGTGCGTGCCACCGATGCAATCACCTCAGTATACGGCGCATTCGGAAAATTTACCGTACAAAACGGACTGAGTCTCTCCGATATCGACCGTGTGATGATGACAGGAGTCGGCTCCTCCTTTATCGACAAGCCGCTCTATGCGCTGGATTGCCGAAAGGTATCGGAATTTCAGTGCGTCGGATTGGGCGGACTTTACCTGTCCGGTTTGGAGGAGGCAATCGTCGTCAGCATGGGAACGGGAACGGCGCTCATTCACGCTACCAAAACCAAGGACGGCACGCAAACCGAATATTTAGGCGGCACAGGCGTTGGAGGCGGTACCCTGTTAGGGCTGTCCCGTCAGATGCTGGGCGTGGATACCATCGAGCATTTGGAACAGCTTGCCGCCACGGGAGACCTTGGAAAGGTCGATCTGCGCATCGGAGATATTTCGGGAGACAACAGCTTCCAGATCGGAGCGGAGCTGACCGCCTCCAATTTCGGAAAGCTGTCGGACATCGCCAATAAGCACGACATTGCCTTGGGGATCTCCAACATGGTAGCCGAGACTATCGCTATGCTGTCGGTGTTTGCCGCCAGAAGCTTCGGTCTGAAGAATGTGGTGCTTACGGGAAATCTCACCGCCATTTCTTCTATCATCCGTGTATTTGAAGGATTGGAGAAAAACTTCGGCGTTCGGTTCCTGATCCCCGAGCTTTCTCAGTTTGCCACCGTCATCGGTGCCGCACTTTCCGAAGAAGGAGCTTGCCACTGATCTTTCCTATTTGCCAATCAAAGGGGCTGAGTTACAATGAACTCAGCCCCTCTTTTGTAATACTTATGCGTTGGCTTTCTTATAATCCTCCACGATCTTGGCGGCAATATTGCCGGGAACGGTATCATAGCCCGTCACCTCGTACTCAAAGCTGCCTCTGCCCTGAGTCATCGCCCGAAGTGCAATGGGATACTCGGTCAGCTCTGCCTTAGGTGCCAAAGCATGAACAACGGTATAGCTCTTCTTGCCCTCTACGGGATCCATTCCCATGACAGCGCCCCGACGCTTATTCAAGTCGCCCATCACGTCGCCCACCAGCGAATCGGGAACGGTAATATCCAAATTGCCCACCGGCTCCAACAGAACGGGAGCCGCCTGCTCCAAGCACTTCTTGTACGCAATGCTTGCGGCAGTCTTGAAGGAAATTTCATCCGAGTCCACATCGTGATAGGAGCCGTCATACAGATCGGCAGCCAAGCCCACCATCGGGAAGCCCGCAATACCCTTTACCATAGCATCCTGCAAGCCCTTTTCCACGGCGGGATAGAAGTTCTTCGGCACAGTACCGCCCACAACCGACACGGTAAAGGTCAAGCCCTCCTCCTCACCGGGAGCAAAGCGGATCTTAACATGTCCGTACTGACCCGAACCGCCGTTTTGCTTCTTATGCTTACCTTCCACATCCACCCGCTTGGTGATCTTTTCACGGTATGCTACCTTCGGCGTATCAAAATTCACACTGACGCCAAAGCGGTTCTTCATCTTGGCGGCAAGCACGGCAAGGTGCATGTCACCCATTCCCGATACCAGCATCTGCTTGGTCTCGGCGTTGTTTTCGTACTTTAGGGTCAGATCCTCCTCCAACATCTTCACGATGCTCTGGGAGATCTTGCCCTCATCCTTGGCGGATGCGGGAACCATTGCCTTCGTATAGTAGGAGGTGGGGTAAGTGATGGGCGCATAACGGAATTCACTGTTCCATGTCAGTGTATCGTTGGTGTTGGTTCCTACCAGCTTTGCCACCATACCGATGTCGCCGCAGCACAGCTCATCCACCTCGGTCTGCTTTTTGCCGTTCATCACATAGATGTGCGCCAGCTTTTCGCTGTCGCCCGTGGTATTGTTCCGTACCAACAGATCCCGCTTCACGGTACCGTTCATGACCTTAAAGAAGGACATTTTACCCACGAACGGGTCAGCGACCGTCTTAAAGACGAACAAGGCGGGCTCGCCGTCGGGATTGATCTCCATGTCGGCACCGTCTGCCAACAGCTCATTCTTCTTGGCGGTGTGACGGGGGAAGGACTCGGTGATCTTATCGAGCATCGTCCAAACGCCCCACAGCTTGGTAGCCGCTCCGCAGAATACGGGAACGATATCGCCGTGGATGATACCCTCATGAACAGCGTTGATGGCTTCCATGTGGGTGATCTCCTCACCCTCAAAATATTTCATCATCAGATCCTCATCGGTGCTGGCGACCGCTTCCATCAGCATGTCACGGTACTTCTCTACCGCTTCCATGGACTCCTCGGGAATGATCTCCACGCTGTGCCGTCCGTTGTCGTCAAAAACGTGTGCGGTCTGGTCGATCAGGTCGATACAGCCCTTCACTACGCCGTCCTTTACCATGGGAATGGTCAAAGGACACACATGCTTTCCGAAGGTCACATGCAACGCATCGAGAACACGGGCAAACCGAGCCTCATTGTCGTCAAACTTATTGATAAAGAAGGCACGGGGCAGACCTGCCGCCTCGGCATAGCCCCAAGCCAGCTCGGTTCCCACCTCAATACCGGCTTTTCCGTCCACCACGATCACGGCACTGTCGGCAACACGCAGAGCCTGTGCCGCCTCGCCCACAAAGTCCAGATATCCGGGCGTGTCGATCACATTGATCTTCACGTCCTTCCATGTCATATTCAACAGCGATGCGGAAAGCGAAAAGCCCCGCTTGGTCTCCTCGGGATCAAAGTCGGATACGGTATTTCCGTCGGCAACCTTTCCCAGACGGTCGGTTCCCCCCGTCAAATATATCATAGACTCGGCGAGCGACGTCTTTCCGCACCCTCCGTGTCCCAGCAATGCAATGTTTCTGATTTTTTTGGTTTCTACAGCCATTGGCTTTCCTCCTTCCTTCCGCACGGCGGAAGCTATTAAATTATACGGTCTGTTCCGTTCAGTCGGAAACGACACATCATAGAATTATTATACAATAAAATCCAAGAAAATGCAAGGGGGTCGTTTTGTGTTTTTGAGAGTACATATGTAAAAATATCTTGCCTTTTTTTGTTGATTTTGACAACATCGCTCCCCCAAAAAAGGATCTTTCGGAAGAAAGATCCTTTTTTATCGCTTATTCGTCCTCCTCGGTATTGCTCTGAAGCTGCTCCTTGAGCATCATATCCTTGACCTTCATCAGACGGGTGGTATTGCCCCGCTCGTTCTCATCCAGCTTCATTTTGATGGATTTGATCGCCGTCAGATATTGCGGCATCATGATATATTCCAAGGCATTGACACGGCGGCGGGTACGTTCGATCTCCTCCGCCAAAAGCTGCGCCGTCTTTTCCAGTTCCGCCATTCGCAGGATATCTCCCAAGATGCTGTTCAGCTCTCGGATCGACACATCCAGCTCTCCCGACGTAAAGGCAAGACCGTAATTGAAGCCGTCGCCAAGACGGTCTCCCGAAAGATTCATTTCAAATGCGGGAACGGTCACGCTCATCACATTTTTATAGGAGACCTTCAGACTCGCCTCGTTTTTTGGGCAGAGCAACGCTTCCTCCAGCATCTTGGGGTGCCCCGAGGCACTTGCTACGGTAAATCCCCGATAAAACTTTTCCAGTGCCGCTTCCACCTTTTCTCTCAGGAGCTTATCCTCTCGGACGACCTCCAAAAACTGCTTCATCAGCTCGTCTCGCTTGTCCTTCAGCAGCTTATGTCCCCGTCGGGCGGTGGTATAGCGTCCCTGAAGCTTTTTCAGCTCCATTCTTGTGGGATTGACTCTGATCTCAGCCATGCTTGTAGTTCCTTTCTCCGAGCCTCACGCTCTTATTGAGTACGCCAGTATTTTTCCACCAGCTCGGGCTTGATCCGCTTCATTTCGCTCTTCGGCAGGATTGAAAGCAGCTCCCACCCAAGATCCAACGTCTCCTCAATGGATCGATTCTCATAGAAGCCCTGGTTGATATACCGCTCCTCAAAGGCATCGGCAAATTTGGCATACAGCCGATCCATAGGGGTCAGGGCAGCCTCGCCCAGCACCACCATCAGCTCCTTTGCCTCCTTGCCTCTGGCGTAGGACGAAAACAGCTGGTTCATCGTACCCGCATGATCCTCTCTCGTCTTTCCCTCTCCGATTCCCTTATCCTTCAGACGGGACAGAGACGGCAGCACGTCAACAGGGGGCATATAGCCCTTGCGGTACATTTCACGAGACAGAATGATCTGCCCCTCGGTGATATATCCCGTCAGGTCGGGAATGGGGTGGGTCTTGTCATCCTCAGGCATCGTCAGGATCGGGATCATCGTAATGGATCCCTCCGAGCCCATCTTCCGTCCCGCCCGCTCATACATGGTAGCAAGGTCGGTATACAGATATCCTGGGTAGCCTCGGCGACCCGGAACCTCCTTCCGTGCGGCGGAAACCTCACGGAGCGCCTCTGCGTAGTTGGTGATATCGGTCATAATGACCAGCACGTGCATGTCGCACTCAAACGCCAGATATTCGGCGGCGGTCAACGCCATACGGGGCGTAGAGATACGCTCGATGGCAGGGTCGGATGCCAGATTGATAAACAACACCGTACGGTCGATGGCACCCGTCTTTTTAAAGTCGGAAATAAAGAAATCTGCCTCCTCAAAGGTGATTCCCACTGCCGCAAAGACCACGGCAAATTTGGAATCCGAATTCCGCACCTTTGCCTGTCTTGCGATCTGCGCCGCCAGATTGGCATGAGGCAGACCCGATCCCGAAAAGATCGGCAGCTTCTGTCCTCTGACCAAGGTATTCAAGCCGTCAATGGTCGAAACTCCCGTCTGAATAAATTCCGACGGATAATACCGTGCGGCGGGATTGATGGGCGTTCCGTTGATATCCAGGCTTTTCTCGGGGATCAACCGTGCACCGCCGTCAATCGGCTCCCCCATACCGCTGAACACCCGTCCCAGCATATTGGGAGATACGGGAAGCTCCACGCCATGTCCCGAAAAGCGAACCTTGCTCTGCGCCAGATTCAAGCCCGCACTGGACTCGAACAGCTGAACCAACACATTCCGTCCGTTGACCTCCAACACACGGCAACGGCGAACATCGCCGTTGGGCAGCTCGATCTCGCCCAGCTCATCGTACTTGACCCCCTCGACCTGCTTCACCAGCATCAAGGGGCCTGCGACCTCTTCGATTGTTCTGTATTCTCTAATCATAACGATCTATCCTTCCTTTTCCCGATTCAGTCAGCCACAGCGGCAAGCAAGCCATCGATCTGCTCGGTGATCTCCCGATCGATCGCCGCATATGCCGTCTTGTACTCGGCATAGGGCACCGACTTTGCCCGTCCGATCTTTTCTCTGACGGGAAGCTCGGACAGCTTTTGGATATCGGCACCCGCCTCAATGGCACGAGCCGCCTTATCGCCAAAGGAGAAGATCAGCGAGATCAGCGCATCCTGCTTGTCAAGCTCGGTATAGCTGTCATCGCCCTCAAAGGCATTCTGCTGAAGGAAATCCTCTCGGATGGACTGCGCCAATTCCAGTGTCAGACGGTCATCGGCAGACAACGCATCCATACCCACCAGCTTCACGATCTCCTGCAGATCGCTCTCGACCTGCAAGATCTTCAGCAAGCGGGAGGTATTGTCCATCCACGACTTCGAAACATGCTCGGAAAACCATCCCGACAGACGGTCCCGATACAGGGAATACGAGTTCAGCCAGTTGATAGCTGGGAAATGACGGCGGTATGCCAAGGAAGCATCCAAGCCCCAAAAGACCTTGACGATCCGCAGCGTCGCCTGCGTTACCGGCTCGGAAATATCACCGCCCTGAGGCGATACGGCACCGATAGCGGACAGAGCGCCCTGCCGTCCTTCTCCGCCGAGACATACGACCTTACCCGCCCGCTCATAGAATTGCGCCAAGCGGCTGGTCAAATAGGCGGGATAGCCCTCCTCACCGGGCATTTCCTCCAAGCGTCCCGACATTTCCCGCAAGGCCTCTGCCCAACGGGAGGTAGAATCGGCAATGACCGCCACGGAGTATCCCATATCCCGATAATATTCGGCAATCGTGATGCCTGTATAGATCGACGCCTCCCGTGCCGCCACGGGCATATCGGAGGTGTTGGCGATCAAAACAGTACGCATCATCAAAGACTTGCCCGTGCGGGGGTCGATCAACTCAGGAAATTCCCGAAGCACGTCGGTCATCTCATTTCCCCGCTCGCCGCATCCAATGTAGACCACCAGATCCACGTCGCTCCATTTTGCCAGCTGATGCTGAACCACGGTCTTACCCGAACCGAACGGGCCGGGCACGCATGCCGTTCCGCCCTTGGCAATGGGAAAGAGCGCATCAATGACACGCTGACCCGAGATCATCGGTTCAACAGGCGGAAGCTTTTCAGCATAGGGACGTGCCACACGGACAGGCCACTTCTGCATCAGCGTGATCTCCTCAATGGTTCCGTCCTCCAGCTTGAGCTTACCGATGCGTTCGGTCACACGGAAGTCACCCTCGTTCAGCTCCACGATCATACCCGACTTTCCGGGGGGGACCATCACCTTATGCACCAACACCTCGGACTCCTGCACGGTTCCGTAAATATCCCCGCTCTGAACACGGTCGCCAAAGCGCAGCATAGGGGTAAAATGCCACTTTTTGGTGCGATCCAACGCAGGCTCGTCGATCCCCTTGATGATATTGGAGCCGTATTTTTCCCGCATGACCTCCAAGGGGCGCTGAATACCGTCATAAATATTGGTGATCAGCCCGGGACCCAGCTCCACAGACAAGGGGGCGCCGGTGGATACCACCGCATCTCCCCGTCCGATTCCCGCCGTTTCCTCATAGACCTGAATAGATGCTTTGTCTCCGTGGATCTCGATGATCTCGCCGATGAGCTTTTTCTCGCCCACCCGTACCACGTCAAACATATTGGCTTCCCGCATGCCCTCGGCAATGACGAGGGGGCCGGAAACCTTCAGAATTTTTCCTTCTACCATCGTAGTTTTCAATCCTCCTTAAATAGGATATCTGCGCCAACGGCGCGTTCCACTGCATTTTTGATGCTTGCCATTCCATAGCCCGTGGTACCCGAATGACCGGGGATCACAGTAATGGCAGGAAGCGGCATGTCCTTGTAAGCGGCAAGCTCCTCCGAAAGAGACAAAGCAAAATGCTCCACTAAAAAGATCACCGCATATTCCCCGCTCTTGACGAGGGTGCGCAAAACGATTAGTGCCTCCTCCGCATTCTGTGCCTCATGCACCGAAAATCCCAGTGCCATGAAGCCGAGCACACTGTCTCGCTCTCCGATGATTCCGATCTTATACATAGCTCTTCCTCAACCTTTCCCGAATCACCTCGGGCGAAAAGCCCGCATCCTTACCGGCAAGCAGGATCCGAAGATTTTTCACTGCCGTTTCCAACGCCAACGCATAGCCGATGGGAACCTCGATTCCGAAGGGCACCCATTTTGCCGCCTGCGCCACCTCCATGCAAAGATCCTCCGTCTGCTTTTCCAAGGCACCGAGAGAAGCTTGGCTCTCCAGCAAGGAAGCCAACGAGGCATATCGGGTAAGCGCCAAGCGCTCTCCCAGCCGCACCTCTTCCTCAGAAAACGCCTCCTCAAACCAATCTACTCCCAAAGAGCCTCCCTTCAGGAGTGCCTCTCTCAAAAGGGCGGCATTGGACGGGCTTTTTCCCATACGCATCAGACGCACGCAGATCATCAGATTGGTAAGGTCGATCCTTGTCTCGATCCAACGGATCGCCAAGGACGAGCCCAACGCCTGCGCCGCCTCTCGCATGTCAGCATAGCAGGCACCGTCTATGATCAGATCCACCTTCTGAGGATTTCCCGTCTCGGCAAAAACCTGCTCCGCCTCCGGGATCGCCTTCGCCATATGAGACGGAAAAGAGTCATACTCCTTCTGCTCAAAGGCAAGCCGTGCCTCTTCGGCGCTCAATGTCCCCAAGCCGTCAAACAGCATGCCCTCGGAAGAAAGTCCTCTGGAAAAGCATTTGATGAGAGTTTTGATATTGTTGCCGTCATAAGGAAACCGCAAAAAGCGGACGGCATTTTCTTCGGTCATGCTCTCTATGTCCCGATATCCGTCGATCAACAGACTGACCAAGGTCGCCTCCCGATCCACAGCCCCTGTTCCGTCTGCCCCTTCACGGCAGACCGTAAAGCCCCAGTCGGGCAAGGTGGCAAGGATCTCCTCCGAGCTTCTCGCCTCTGCCATACGCCCAAGAGCTTCTTCGCTCAGCAAGCCCGCCTCCAAGGCACGGATTCTGGCGGAAGCATATAAATAGTCCGTCTCCTTATATTTCCCGCTCATACGCCGCTCCCTTTCTTTTCGGGAAACAGCTTACGGCTGACCTTTCCTTCCAAGGTCGGACGGATCTGCTCGATCAGAGCTTGCACGGAGCAATTGATCTCCGTATTGCCGCATCGAAGGATCAAGCCTCCGTCAATACGTGCCCGCTGAGAGGACAAGACTACCGTCTTGGCAGACAGCTCCGATTGCTCCCGCACAGAAGCGATCAACGTCTCTCCAAAACGCTCCCCGTCCCGCTCATTCAGCAACACCTCATAGCAGTCGGCAATCGGCGCATCCTCCTCGCCGTACAGCTCACGGCTCAAACGCTCATCCTCTGCCTGACGGCGGCAAGCGGCGACCAGCAACCGAAGCAATAACTCGGCATACCGCTCCTCGGAAAGTCCCAACAGCTCCTTTTTTGCCAGATCAAAGGCTCGGTCGATCTGTGCGCTTTTTGCCTCCAGGATCACATTCCGACGGATAGCGGCTTCTCCCGATTTGGCACGGGCAACGATCTCTGCCGCCTCCCGCTTGGTACTCTCGTCGATCTGCTCCCGTCGGCTCTGCGCCTGACGGGCATACTCTCCCGCCAGCTCCGAGCTTTTTTTCTCTGCCTGCGCCAACAGCTCAGCGGCATCCGCCCGAGCATCGGCAAGGATCTTATCCGTAATCTTACTCAACCCGGTCATAGGGGTCCTCCTTTGCCGCAGCTGCGGCATTTTGTTCATTATAGTAAATTCTCACGTCCGCTCAGACAGATGCAAAGAGAACCAGCAACAGAGATACCAGTACGGCAAAGATTGCGTAGGTCTCAACCAAAGCGGCAGAAGTGATCGCCTTACCGACCTCCTTGGGACGCTTTGCGATCAACGAAATACCAGCAGCCGCTACCTTGCCCTGCTTTACACCGGAATAATAGCCAACGATTGCAATGGGCAGAGATGCCATAAGGAAGTATGCGCCTTGTGCAACGGTCAGTGTCGCAGGAGAGCCGCTGAGAATACCCATTTTGAAGATGATAAGAAACGCGGTGATCAATCCATAGATTCCCTGCGTACCGGGAAGTGCCTGCAAAATCAGTGCTTTACCGAATTTGGAAGGATCCTCGGACAATAAGCCCGCAGAGGCTTCTCCCACAAGTCCTACTCCCTTAGCGCTTCCCATTCCGGCAAGAGCCGCCGCCAATGCCGCACCCAGCAAAGCCAAGTTGTTTCCCGTAAAGATCAAGTTCATCAATTCCCCGAATGTCATTTGTTTCAATCTCCTTTTTTGTTTATGATTTTAAAATTATATTATACATAAAGTGATTCGATTTGTTGTTTATTCCTCGGTATACTTTTCCGACGGGACCGCCGGCTCAAAGGGAATGCCGCCGTCCTCATAAAATTTTCCAAAAAACTCAATATACTGCAGCCGAGAGGTATGAACAAAGGTTCCCAGTACGTTGATGGCGATATTCAACAGATGTCCAACGACAAATGCGATCACCAGCCCAATAAAACCGCCTACTGATGCGCCTCCCATCGTGCCGAGAATGTTGACCACCTGAGCAATTACTCCTGCAGCAAGTCCCAAAGCTAAAATACGGGAATAGGATAACAAATCCGATACATAACTGATTAAATCATATATTCCCAACAAGCCCTTTAACAGCTTCATCACAGGATTTTTTTCCGATCTTCCGTGAGTCAGCACGATCAATACCACAGCAGCAACCGCAACCCAAACGCCAGCCGTCGGAAGCAGGAAGATCATGACGATTCCCGCAAACAACAGCCAGTATGCGCCGATATCGAGGATCGCATCCAAGGGATGCCCGTCCCGACAGAGAATATAAAATTTCACCGCCATACCGGCGATCAGGTGTATCGCTCCGATCCCCAAGGAAACTACAAGGAAGCCCATCGGATTCTGCAACGGGTCAAACAGCACCGCCACATTTGCCGCCGACGAGCCCAGAAGGGCAAGATTGGGAAGCTCCGCTTCGGGAATTCCCATCATATTCCGCATGATCGCCAAGGGCAGATCACCGAAATATGCACCGAACAGCACACCGAAGACCACACACGAGATACCGCAGTAGCCAAACATCTTCAAGAACCGTTCCATGCTCTGCCCCGGCTTCAACAGCTTCACACCGCCGAAGCAAGCAAGGATCAGCACAAGACCGTATCCCGCATCGGCAAACATAATACCGAAGATGATAAAGTAAAAAATACTCATGATAAAGGTGGGGTCAAACCGTCCGTACTTTGGATAGGAATACATACCCAGCACCCATTCAAAATTGGCGGCAAAGCCGTTGTTCTGAAGCAGAATGGGCGGGTTATCCTCCTCGGTGGGATCGGTCAGCTCATAGGCGCAAACATGCTTCGCCAACAGCTCCTCCACCCGCTTTTGCGCCCGCTCGGGCACCCAGCCCGACAGCAGGACCGTCGCCTCTGTCGATGCCATCTGTTGCTTGCAGGCATTCTCCGTAAGCTCGGTCTGAACTGCGTCATACAGGATCTCTACCGACTCCAGCTCCTCCGCCAAAGCCACATAGCTCTGCTCCAGCCGTTCCTGCTCCTCCCGCATGGAGGACAGGCTTGTCTCCAAGCGGCGCAAATATGTGCCTGCTCCTTGCTCCACGCCACGGAAGGTTGCCCGAACAAATCCGTAGGAGGACAGCACACCGCTGACCGCCTCGGTATCCGATTTACAGCAAAAGACCGAAATATATCTACCCGCAGCGTTCTCGGATAACAGCTCCGCCACAGCACCCGCACCGTACAGCTCTTTGCCCAGTGCTACCATATCCACTCCCGCGGGAACCGCCCCCAACAGTACATCGGTGCGTTCGGTCTCGGTCATTCCCAACGGTGCGTCAAAGGCACGGTACGGCAAAGCGGCTTCTCGCAGGCTCTCGATTTTGGCAATCTCGCTCCGAAGAGCACTCTGCCGTTCCGAGGTCGCCAAGGTGCGCTTGACCACCTGCCATGCCCGATCGGCAGAGCCGTCGGATAAAAAGTTGTCCATATCGACCTTTGCCTTGGGGCGAACCAGACTGCGAGTACGTGTGGCGTACCGACTCAATACGGTCATTGCCGCCTCCACCTCTGCCGCCCGATCCTCCGACCCGACACCTGCCGTTTCCCTGTCATACCGTCCGATTCCCTGCTCCGCAGAGATCTCGGCGGTTCTGACATCCACGCACCGCAAGCGCACCAATCGACGGATCAGCTCGTCCGTTTCCTCCCGATGGGCAAACACCGTCAGCTTTTTCATCGTACTTACTGACATTGTTCCATCATTCCTCCGATGATCATTCTGACCGCATCCGCCATATAGACCTCGGTGGCGGCGATCATATTCTCCGCCTCCGCCCGAGCCTCCCGCTCAGTCCGCAGGCGAAGCTCCTCCGCCTTGCTGCGGGTCAAACGGAGCTTTTCGGCATTTTCCCGTACCGCATCCTCCTCTACCCGATTACAGAGCAGAACACCAACCTCCTCCGCATGGCGTACCCGTTCCTTCGCCTGCTCTGCGGCAGTCTCACGGATCCGTCTCGCCTCCGCTTCGGCTTCCTTAATTTTTTCAATAATTTCCTTGGACAACTGTTATCGCCTCCCTTTCCCTCCATTGATTCTGAAAAGCATAGTATCCATATCTTATATCATATCATATTTTTTTTAATTTTACAAGATTAACTTGAGATTTTTTTCTGATTTGTTGGATATTTTTACAGCTTTTCTACTTTTTTCCTCTCGGCTCGGGTATTTTTGTCCCATCAGATAAAACCAACCGCTCCCGATCGGTATAAAGAACGATCGCCTCCGCCTCTCGGATCACGCCTGCCGCCTGCCGTCTCTGTCTTGCCGTCAGCGAGATTCCGCCCAATGCCTGTGCCGCCTGTTCGGGCGGAAGCAAAACCGTCCCTTCCTTCCCAAGCTGCCATGTATGCGCATCCCAACGACGCTCGCACGGCGCCGCCTCTCCCCGCCGCCGCAGGATCGCCTCCAAACGGATCGAAAGCAGCCCTTCCTCCCGATACGTCACTTCCCCGACCAAGGTATACAAAAAAGAGGGAAACCGAAAACGCTTGTCGGTTGCCTCCGATCTCTCATACTCTCCTTCGGCATACGCCCGCAACGCACCTTGACAAAAGGTCAGCGTATCGGTTGCGATCCTTCGGTAGAAATCGGCAGGCATCCCCTTCTCCTCCCAATTCGGAAAAGAAATCCGATACCGCAGCACCTCGGTTCCCTCTACACAATATCTTCCTGTTTTTGTATCCCGCTCCCGCATTTCTATCGTCCTCCGTTCCTTCCTGAATCTGATTCCATTGTATTACAACCGAATCCGACTTATACCCGGAAGAAAAGAGAGAAACAGGGAGAGAACGGTAAAAGCCCCTTATAAGATCAGCTCCATCCCGATCTTTTGCGGCACCAGCCCACACGCCTCATAAAAACGAAGTGCTCCCTCGTTGCAGGACCAAACATTCAAGGTCAGATTATAGCAGCCGCTCTCCCGTGCGAAGGCGACCACCGCCTCATACAGCGTCCGTCCGATCCGATTGCCCCGCACCGTCTCATCCACACACAGATCGTAAATGTACAGTGTACGGATATCGGTCATCAAATGACTGTTCATATGCCGTTGAAACACACAAAACGCATAGCCGCAGACCCGATCCGTCTCGTCGGCGAACACCAGAATCGGACGGCTCTCATCCTTTAAAATTTCCTCCAGCTCCTCATCGGTATACTTTCGTCCGAGCTTAAAAATATCGGGACGTCCCTCATAGTGTACCCGATTTACCTGCTCCAATAATTTTCCGATTTCAGGAATATCCCTGCTTTCCGCCCGTCGTATCATCCTTTTCTCCTTGCTTCTTATGCTTGGATTTATATTTATTATATTATTGTAAAATATACAGATTTTCAATTTTTAACTTTACGTTTGACGCTCAAAGCATCATCCATGCTCTTAATCTCTTTATAAAAAACACACCGCAAAGTGATTGCTTTGCGGTGTGTTTTTGGTCGGACGAAACCGTTAAAATCCGAACTTCGCCGTCGTGGTATATGGCAAGGATTACTGCCGCACGTCCCCGATGATTGGGGGCGGCAACTTGCCGCTGGTCGAGGTGACAGGATTCGAACCTGCGGCCTCTACGTCCCGAACAAATACGCCATCGTTTTTCGACTACTTTTGTTGACTTTTTGGTGCTTTTTAGTCCGAAAACGGTGCTTTCGGGTGCTCTTGCAAACACTGTTTCCACGTAGTCCGAAGCCGTAGATGGTCAAAGATGTGGTCAAGCCGAATTAACTACATTTTTTTGAACAGTCACTATCTTCAGCCGATAAAATTTGACTTAAGTATTCACCGACGTTACCTATTCCCCGGCAGGCGAGTTTGCGACCGCAGACGCATATCTCATGATCGTACGCACCCACAACGGCAACCGGCTCACCGTCCTCGGTAATTACGTAATTCTGATCTTGCGGGCGGTAATGATCTCGGTAGCACTTTGGCAGAAGCCTGTCAAGCGCAGACTCAGGAGTCAGGGTGTTGAAACAAAGATTTATAAAATTCATCAGACAAGAAAAAGAAAGCTTATCCGCGCGTCCGCAGTAAATATCACATGCCATAATTATCCTCCAATTGAACGGCTATTAAAATCATTGAATTAAAAACGGTAAGAGGTATCTCTCTGTGTGTTAGTAAAAAACTCACACAAAAAAGCCACAAATAGCTGTACGCACGCGATCAGCATACAGATCGTTATTCTATAATCGAATCCCGCACATGCTCCGCAATATCACTCTTAGTCAAACCGATTAAGTTGGCAATTTCCTCACCGTATGTGAGAACTTCTGACAGGCTTTCCAAGCTATGCGCATCGGAACCGAAGGTAAACTGACAACCCACTTCTTTTGCGATCACAAAATAGCGGATCATGTTATTTTGGCTCAGATTGGGCTGAGCAGCTCGCAAGGACTGTGTTGCGATCTCCAAATAAGCTCCCGCATTTTTTACACGCGTGAAACAATCTCTGAGCGTATCATCATCAATCATAGCAGCGCAATCATTCCCTCTGAAATTAAAGGAAAGAGTATGCGCAATTGAGGTAGGAACCGCTTTACAGATCTGTCGGAATGTTTCGTTTTCCGTTAATTGAATCAAATTTTGAATATTATGATGGATAAAAAATCGATGAAGATCGGTTTTGAATTCAGGAACATAACGCATCAAATGTCTTTCTTTGAGCGTGTTTGTCATCATATCGATCTCTTCCTCTGCCAGCTCGGGACATGCCTCCCGTACACGGGCACGAAAAACGGCTCTCATCTCAATCACTTCGGGATAATCGGGCAACGTCCGTCCCCGTCTGTGCTGATGGCTGGTAGGAACGAGCAAATAATCAAAATGCTTTGCTCCCTCTAACGTCATGCCGAGACACTCATAGTTACCGTCGTATTCGGTCTCAGCACCAAACAGGCAACGCAAGCCGTCGTGAGGCACATATTTGAACGCTGTTTTTGCTTCCTCTGCATGACGGATCGTCTGTGGTTCATAAAACCTATCACTGGTGGGAACTCTCTCATCCCAAACGTGATTGGCAAGGCCAAAGACTTTCATACCCAGTTCCATTTCCCGTTTGATATAGTTCTCCGTCGTTGCGCCCGATTGTCCGCAACACGAAGATAGAATATTATGAACATGGAGGTCATGTAAAATTTTCATAATTTATTCTCCTTTATAATATTCCCCCCTCCCAACTGCCTTCCATCATAAGCCAAGAGGGGGGATTTTCCCAAAAAAGTAATTACAAAACCGTAAAATCGTTATAAGAAACGTTCAAGCCGTCACCGTTTGTCTCGGTATCCAGCTCGGTAATCAAACCATCCAGCGCATGACCGATCACGGTAGTAAGAGTCTGGGCAAATGCACTATACTCGTCAGCGCTCATTTGACCGTCAGAACCACTTTCCATCCGACAGGTATAGATTCCTGCATTCTCTTGTCCGCCAAGAGCCTTGCAAGCAGCGGCAATCGCTGTTGCATACTCGCCATCCGTATTATTGTAGATACAGATGATCTTGACATCAGAGCCGTTCTTTGTGCGAACGGTTTCCAGCAAGGTCTCATATGCCTCGGTAAACGCATCGGCATTTACGGTATTCGCAACAGAGCGAAGATCCAGCACGACGATATCTGCCTTGCGGGCAAAATCATGCGCTGTCGTCTCGCTTCTTTCGGGAGAAGCCAGACCGTAAACGGTGCTCATATCCGTCTGACCACCGATTGCATAATCGGAAGCCGACAGGATCGAATAATCAGCATCAAGCTCTGCCACCACAGATGTAGCATAAGAAGAAATTGCGGAGTTACCTACAAATTCGACGTACAGATCCTCGTTGGCAGGAGCCGTGGTGCTCAAAACACCGGAATAGGTCACAGCAGTCAGCTCTGCAGTTCCCGCCTCTTGTCCGGTGATACGGACGACACGGATGGTGTGCATTCCGCCGCTCACTCCCGCCAGGCTGATCATGCCCTCGCCGTTCACCTCAAAGAAGTTGGCTCCGTTTATGGACTGCTTCAAAGTACCGTCCACATAGACCTCAAAACGAATGGGGGCAGAGGTCTTCGCATGAATCGTCACGGCAAGACCCGCATTATGGAGAACGAACTCAATACCCGAACGGTAATAGTCGCAGGCAATGTAGGAATCGGAAGCAATACGCCGTCCGCCAATCAGCTTGATCCCCTTGGTCGAAGCATTAAGCAGAACAGTGCCGTTCTCTAGCTCGGTCTCCTCTTCTTTCTGCTCTCCTTCTTCTTCCGTTTTCCCATCCTCGGGTTGTTCGGGAGTTTCGTCAAGGGGAGTCTGTTGCGGCTCATCGGTAGTCACCGCCGTATCATCGGTGGCGACAGGCTCCTCTGCATCCTTCCCGCAAGCCGTAAAGCTTGCGAGAAGCAACAGAGAAACCAGCGTCATACAAAGAATTTTTTTCAACATAGACTTAGTTCCTTTCGTTGATTGGTCTTGACAAAGAAGCTCGTCTTGATCACCACGGATATGCGTTGAAGCCTCCAAAGATTTCCGAAGAGTCACCCTCAGCCAAAATAGAGTTCAGCTTCGGCATTTCACCGCTGACATTCAAAATATCCTCTTTTGCCAAGGTCAACAGCGTAGCAAGGGGAGATTGATAAGCTTTCATCATTCATCCCTCCTTACAGCGTACGCTGTGCCACAACAGCACCGTTTACGATCTCCAACACGATTGCCGTACCGTAAGTAACGGAACCGTCCACGTTGGTCACGAAAGGCTTGATCACGAGGCTCACTGCCGATGCGGTATTGGGAATATCCGAAACCGTGATAGCAGACAGATAGGTACATCCGCAATCGCTTGCCTTAACAGGATCACTCAAAGTACCCTCATTGGTGTAGGTGTTGAGCTGTCCATATACCGTCGTGGTCTTCTTAGCTTCCAGAACTCGGACTACATTGGCTTCAATGAAAGCAAGCTCATAGCCCATATCGGCGTAATCAACACCATTCAGACCGGCAACCAAGCGAATACCGAACGTCTCGGTATTGCCTGCCTCGATCTTGGTCTGATAGCCCTTGTAGGCAACATCCGTAGTATCAACTGCACTCTTCTCCAAGGCAAGCTTGGTAGGAACGGGCATGTTGTTGGTCACGTACCAATCGTTTGTAAAGTCATAACCTGCCTTTTGCAGGAATGCTACGCCGGTCAAGCCACTCAGCTCCTCGATCGAGCTGAGCATTGCACCCGTTGTACCGTCCGTAAATACGGTATTTAAAGTCTGAATGACAGAAAGAGTAGCCGCCTCACCGGTTCCGACAATCATCTGCTCGCAGTTCTTTGCCGTGTATTCGGCACGGATATAGTTCACATTGGTGGCGTTATCCGTAACACCGATGGCAAAGGAGCTGTTCTCCTGGGGAACACCGGATCCGTTTTCGAACATATCCTTCAAATAGTAGCAGTTCTTCAGAAGGATATATTTCTCTGTCGATGCGGCAGACGGAAGCGACGAACCGATGAACGCACCGCCTCCTGCTCCCAGATTTTCTTGTAAGGTTCCAACCGAGATACACTCCTCCAAGTGCGCTTTGGAGCCGACGAAGCCTCCGAGAAGCCCTCCTACGGCAGCAGAACTGGCCAAGCCGGTAAGCGTTCCTGTATTCAATGCTTTCTTCACCGAAACATTGTCGTTTGCTTTGACGTTACCGACCAATCCGCCAACGTTGCCTAAACGCGACTGAATGGCTCCCGAGTTTACAACATTTTCAAGCGTCACCTTTTCCGTCGTTGAATTCACGAGTCCGCCGAAACCGCCGGCAGAGTCGTTGGAGTTAACGGTACCCGAATTCACCGAATTCGTTACGGTTACAGCCATATCCATCTGTCCCCCAAATCCTCCGGTGAAATATGCTCCGTTAACCTGACCGGCATTCCAAGCATTCTCAAAGGTCACGGGAGCATAAGCATACGCTATCATACCTCCGGCATAGTACGAGGAGCAATTGACCTTTCCGCTATTGCCCGTGTTGCGCAGTGTCAGGGAACCGGCATGAATGGATCCGATGATACCGCCTACCATGCTTCCGTTCGCAATCTCTCCTCTGTTTTCAGAGTTCGTAATCAGCACAGTTGTTTTCGCATAAGCAACCAAGCCGCCGCTGCTTTGATTCGCCCAGTTTCTGGTTGAAACCGAGGAAATGGTTCCCGTATTAATACAGTGATCCAAGGTGATCGGTCCGGCATTAGCGCCACCGCAGACAATACCTGCCGAATGTGCCGTTTTGTTTACGGTTTGCGTATTGGAGACGTTGGCTCCGTTTGTACAATATTCAGCATTTACGGAAACGTAGCAAACCTCGCCAATCATTCCCGAAGCTGACCACTGGTCAGAGGATACCGAAGAGGATTCTACGGTAACATGCGACAAAGTAACGGTTTGTCCGGCAGAACCGGTAGCCCGAGCGGCAACAAGACCGCAGTTCCAAAGCACAGTACTTGGTACATCTTTTACATAACAGTTACTGAACGTCACGTTTTGAACGGTTGCTCCGCCCATCAAATCAGAGATAAAGCCATCACCAAGAACATACAATCCGCTGATCGTATGCTCTCCACCGTCAAAGGTACCGGAAAACTTAGGAATCGAGGTCCATTTCGTGTAGCCCGAAGTATCGGTTGCAGCAGTAATTTCCGTTGCCGTCATACCCTCGTTATAGGTAATATCAGCATTCAGCTTGATAACAACGCCTGCAAAATCAAGCGTTTGGGCAGCCTCGACAAACTTTGCCCAGTCCGTTGCGCCGTTGATGTTGATCGTTCCCTCTCCTTGCGTATCGGCAAAAGTAAGCGCCTCTGCTGTCAAAGCTCCGTCATCCGCCGTAGGAGTGCTCGCAGCGGCAAATGCCGTCGTTCCCAACACCACACAAGAGGAGCAGAGCATACAAAGGGTCAAAACAAGAGATAGCAATTTCTTTTTCATAAAAAAATATTCTCCTTATTTATTTTTCAAATAGAGAGACGAGAAAGAAGATTTGGTTGAGGAAGGCTTCAACCTTGCCATTCGCTCTCGACTCTCTTAAATGAATCTTAATCATTCCCCACATTACGGGATCAAATACACAAAAAATTTGGTCAAATACGAGCGTTCCGACGAACAGATCAGGAATAAATTTTTTCCATCTGTTGCACCAATGCATTCAGAGCCATCGCCTGCTCATTCAAAGATTGCTTGCATGCATTCGCTTCGTCGATATACTCTTGACGAGCTCTCATGGAAATTCTCCAACACATCCATGTGTTTTGGTTGAATGCCAGCGCCATGACTCGTCCGGGTTCTACGTCAATTGCCTCGCGGATGATATACAGCATTTTGTGATCATCGTAAGAATCCTGTCTGCCCACCGCAACGGTATCGAAGTAGACAGGGGTAAGAGTACGGTAGCCTTCGGATGCCAGGCACTCAAAGGCAGCACAGATATCTTCATATTCGCTCGAGCTGTTGCGAGCCAGCCCCCACAGACAAGCGGTAAAGCCGAAAGTCGTGAAATACTCGGACTGATTTTCATCATATTTCGGCATGGGAAGGATACCCGTTTCAAAGCCAAATTGAGTGTCCTTTGTGTAGCTAATTGCGTAATTCACGTCAAGGTTGAAGAACAGCACCTTTCCGTTTCTCCAAGAAATTTCTGGCAGCGTGTGGTTGGAGCCTGCTCCGATGGAATCAGAGACGCATGCAGAGGGGGTTCTCAGGAAATCAGTGATCTTACGGCAAAAATCTCCCGTTTGTTCGGAAAACATGTCATCCGAAATTACGATCGAGCCGTCAGCAGCGGTCTCAAGCTGCTTCAACCCGGCACCGGTATAAAATCCGTCAGTTCCGATTACGTAAGCCGCATATCCGAAGGAATCTCCATCGTTCTTGAGTCCGTCCGAATCGACTGTGATCAACTTCGCAATGTTGATCATGGCATCGATCGTCCAAACGCCCTCGTAAACCATGTCGTACATACTCTCATAACCAAATGTATTCTCTACGTACTCATCAATGTTCTCAGCCTCTGCCAGTTCCTTGTTGAAAGAAAGCACGAAAGAGTCCTGCAACGTAGAAAGAGAAATATCTCCTGCCGTAAAATACATCTTATCGTAGATCGTACAACTCTTGTTTGCTTTTTGATTCCAGTAGGGCTTCTCCAACTCTAGGGTTGTCGATTTTTTCATATCAGCAAGAAGTCCCTGCAACATCATTGTGCTCAAATTCAAGGAATATGCACCGAATATATCCACCGCTCCGGTGGTGCTCAATTCTTGCGCTTTGGCAGGATACTCGGTATCCTCAAAAAAAGTATACTGGTCGATCCATACAAGCTTACATTTCAATCGGGATTCTACCGTCATATTCCGAGTAAAAAGTGCCGTATCAACCGCAGTCTTCACCTCTGTGGCATCCAGATGAAATTCAAGATCACCATCGTGATTTCCACAAAGAATACGAATTTCCTTTCCCTCCAGGTCGACACCATCGAGACTGTCCTTCACATATCCTTTCTCGTCGGTCTCCCAAACCTCTTCCGTTCCCACCGAATCGGTTGCAATCGGAGCTACATCTGTAGAAGCGACACCGGGAGCGGCAGTTTCTCCGCCATCGCTTTGGGGTTGATCCTTCTTACATGCAACCAACACAGGCAAGAGCATCAGCAAAGCAAGGCAAAGACACAATAGTCTTTTGAAATTTTTCATAAAAAACTCCTTACATTCGATAATTTTTCAATTATTTTTCCGTTTTTATAAACTCAAGAGCTTCTTTATCCTTTTCTCGAGCCTTCCTTTCGTGTTTCCACGTCGATCCTGGATAAATCTGTCACTTGTTTTTCTCCCCTTGCGGGTAAGAAATCAAAAATTATTTTAGCCGAACATCGGCATAATGGTACGCATGGTCGGACATGAATGGGCGATTGGCATCCTTATTCACTCGATGAGCAATCACATCAACAAGATTTGTCGTCACGCAAATATTATCAATGCTATTACCGGAATTGTTATCTGTTGTCAAATGATAGGTCGAATCCATCGTAATGCCACTGATCTGAGCCTCATAAACATCGCCACCCGGTTGACAATTGTAGTCACCCGTCACAAAAACGGGAGCGGTCTGATTTTCTTGAAGCTTTGCTTTAATAGCGGCATTGACCTCTTCGGCAAGCGGGACTCGAGATGCGGCATGATTGGCACTTCGCCCGGTGTATTCCAACGGAACATAGTGCAAATTCATCAGGGTATATGTCTCGCTCGGATTATCAATGCGAGAGAACGTCACCCACACATAGCTCCAACAATTGCCAACGTTACTCGAAGAACGTTGATCAGCTCCGCTTGCCTCTACTTGCCATTTCTCTGCATTATACAGCACGGGCAAATAAGCACTATTCGAGGATTGGGAAATATCAATGTCCACCCAAGCATATTTCTCATCCAAATAGGGATCGATCGCCTCCTGCATGACAGGCTGACATTCCTGCGCACCGATGAAATCGGCATCAAGCATGTTGAAATACTTTGCCGTTAATTCCATCCGTGCTTCGTAGAATATGTAGAAGGGATCGTCCACTTCACAATACGTCATCGTTAGGACATTGGCGGTAACGATACGAACGTCATTCGCTTGCTCTCTTTGCAGTCGCACGTCGTCAATCAGGCTTCCCTCTATGCTCACGCTGTCATTATCGCTCATCCTGAGTTCTCTGAATTTCGAAACAGCCTCCACAAGACAGTAGGTATCGGTATATCCAATATACAGATCATCACCACTACTTTTTATCGCATAGCTGTACGGATCGGGATCGCTTTCGTAAAAATCAGAGCTGCCCGTTCTCGCCGTATTTCCAATCACAATCTCTCGCTCAGCAGGAGCTGCGGCATCGGATACTACGGCAATCTCCATATAAACCCACCCTCGAATATACTCCATGATGGTCTGGGCATAATATCGTTCTGTCGGTGTTGCCCCCTCGGGAATGACAATACGGTAATCGCCAAAGGAAGCGCCAAGCAATGTTCCCATATCCTTGCTCACCTGCGGTTCTTTGAGAAAAAGCATCTCATCGGAAAGCATCAGTTCGTTTTTTCCATTCGCATCCTTAACCACCATATCTGTGGAAATCGATGCTAAAAAATTCGTCACACAAACCGTCAAGTCGTTCATGTTGTCTGCGCAAATATAAAGATCTCCGTCTTTTTCGAATACACCGTAAGTACCGTAGAGCTTTGGTGTTTCGGGATTCATGACCTCATTGTAGGATACGCCTACATAAATCTTTTTCAATGTCTCTTCCGGAATAATATACCGTCGAAGAAGAAATGTTGCCCCGGTCTTAAAATTCAATCCTTTCACCAAGGATTCGGCAGCATCTGTTGCATCCTTCTCCTCACAAATAACAATGAATTGCGCGTCCCCCCCTTTCACCAGCATGATGTCCTGGCTTTTCTCCACAGCCTCAGTCGTAGACACATCACTTTCGGACGCCTTGCTTTCACCGCTAACCGACTCTGTTGCGAAGAATTCCTCCGAAGGAGTCCTTGCGCATCCCGTCATCAACAACAAGCACCCGAGCAGCAAACAAAAAATTCGTATTTTCATAAAATCCTCCTTTCTCTCCGCTTCCTTCTTATATTTGTATCAATTTTTCGCCGCCAAAAAATTCCAAATTATTACCGAATACAACGTATATCCCCAAATACTATCGCAGAAATCAAGCATTTTTTATCAAATGCTCTTGCTGTTCTGTAACATTAAATTTTGGGAAATACTGTTATTCTTAAT